>NZ_JBIUXN010000003.1:0-184199 GCF_044744005.1 Streptomyces sp. NPDC087440
GTCCCTGGTCCGTCCGACCGAAGAGACACGCTCTAGTTGGTGGATCAGGTCAGAGAGAGCAGTTCGCGCTCAACACGCTCTACTTGACAGAGAAGGGGTCGCTGTTGGTGCGACGGCGTGCGGCTATCACCGCTCCGCCTCCTGCGGCGAGCAGGAGTCCGGCACCACCGACGATCCACACGGTGCCATCTGCGCCTGTGCGGGCGAGCGCTCCCTCCGGCGTGGGGTGGTTCTCGGGCGGCACGGACTCTTTGGAGGCCGGTGTGGGTGTGGCCGGGGCGGGAGTGCCGGGAGTTTCCGTGGTCGGGGTCGGGGGCTTGACCGGCGGGATTGTGCCGGGCTTGGTGGGCTCAGGCGTGGGTGTCGGCGTCGTCGGCCTTTCCTTGGCCGTGTCGGCGAAGGCGGCGACGACGGACGAGCCCGGCTTGAGGGTGATGGTGACCGGCTTGGCGTCGAGCTGGTAGCCGGCAGGCGCCTTGGTCTCGGTGGCCGTGTACGTGTTGCCGGTGCGGGAGGAAACAGGGAGGCTTCCCTTGGCGGTGCCGTCCTGGCCGGTGGTCAGGGTGATCGTGTCGCCCTTTCCGTTCGTCGGTACGACGTTGATGACGGCCCCGGCCAGAGGGGTTCCTGTCTTCCTGTCGCGCTTCTTCACGATCACGTCTCCCGGCTTGAACGGGTCGATGATCGTCAGGCGGCTGCTCTGTCCGGGGGTGACGATGACGTCCTGGTCAGCGACGGTGTCGTGGAGCGGGCTGCCGGACGCGGTCTCCGTCAGGCGGTAGATGCCCGGGGTGAGGCCGGTGAGGGTGAGCGTTCCCTGGGCGTCGGTGGTGCCCTTCCCTGCTTCCTTGCCGGTGGCATCACGGAGCAAGAATGCGGCTCCTGGGAGAACGTCTCCGGCGGGGTCCTTCTTGGAGATGGTGATACTGCCCGGCTCTGGTTCGGGAGCCGTGCTGGAGGTGCGGTTGGGCGGCGGCTCCGTCGACTGGGCGGAGGCAGTCGCTGGCCAGGTGAGTGTGCCGGTCACCACGGCAGCGAGTACGGCGGTTCGGACGGCACCACGGGGCATGCGGATGTGCACGAGCGGAGGGCTCCTGTGTCTAGGGGAAAAGTTAGGTCAACGAGTGCGGCCAGAACTGCACTCGGCGAGGCTTAGCGGGGGAGAACCTTCACGGTCTGCGTGGGGTCAAGCCCAAGGAGGGGATTGCTGTAAGCCCGCGCGGAGCGCCGGGGGACACGGACTGAGGTTCATCGCGTAGGGCCACCGCTGCGGGCAGCTGGCGGAGTGGGGACCTTGGATGCGGTCCGGACCACCGGGCGGGCCGGCCATGCGCCGGGGAACCAGATGGCGGCGTACTGCTCGATGGCGTCGCGCAACCCGCCGGTGACGGCACCCTCCCAGGGCGGGTGGCCGGGGCGGTGGTAGGTGTCGAAGGTGCCGTACTGCTTGGAACCTGGGCGGGTGTTGTGCGCCTCGTCGCGGCGGTGGAAGGTTCCGTGGCCTAGGAAGCTGAGTACCACGGCATCGATCTCACCTCGTTCCGGGTGGACTACTGCAAGGCGCAGGCCGCCGTAAGTGTTCTCGTAGATGGTTCGGGAGAAGTCGATCCGCAGCCGCAACGGTGAACCGGGGACGGGGACGGCGTAATAGGTGTTGCCCACGACCGTGCTGTCGGGGAAGGGGAAGCAGAGTTCCGCGAAGAACTCGGGGGCCTGTAGGGACGACAAGGAGCCTCCTGTCGAATGCGAACCGGTTAGCGGCGGGGGCCGGGCAGGGCGGGACGGCTGGCGGTGCTCCAGCGCGGGACGCTGGAGGTCGTCAGGGCTGCCGGTCGGCGTGCGGAGGCCCGTTGAATTTCCAGCGGAGTCGGGACCGGTGGGCTGGGCGGAAGGATCGGGGTCAGCTCGGCCAGGCCCTTGACGTAGCTGAACGTCGCGCTTCGCCAGCGCGGGAGGGGTGCGGGGTCGGCCACACACTGGGTGAGCGCCTTGAGCAGGGCCACGGGGGTGTCCGTGCTCGCGGTGGCGTACCAGGCCGGGCGATCTATGGACGTGCCGGCCCACAGCTGCCAGCGGGCGTCGCGGCTGTCCAGTTCGCCGGCCGGGTCGAGCTGACCGGAGGTGAACTCCAGCCCCGCGAGCCCGTCGGCGGGCTGGGCCGTAAAGACGCCCCAACGGGGATGGCCGACCTGCCAGTTGCTGTTGATGAGCGGTTCCACCGCGAGAAACGGGTCTCGGTCCGCGTGTCCGGGCACCGGGCCTGCGAGGTAGGCGCCCGGGCCGTCTGCGTACGCCTCGGCGAGGGCGGTGGTGAAGGCGGCGACAAACTCCGTGGGACACATGTCGTTGAAGCACACGCCCCAGGTCGGTGCCCCGAACGGGTCTTTGTAGGCGTTGATGCGCCAGAGCCCGTCGTCCTCGCCTTCGGGAAGATACCCGAGTCGGATACGGCGCTCGGGCGAGTGGACGTAGACGTTGCCGAGGTCGTCGTGCTGGAGGTCCCAACCAAGGGCCAGCAGCGGATCGAGCGCGACATCGCCGGACCCGGTGGTGCCCGCCAGGTACCGCGGGGAGACGTACACGTCTCCGTCGATCACACCCGGCGCCTCGGCGTGCGTGGTGGCCGCCTTCACACGGCCACCGTGGCTACCGGCTGAGCGGTGGGTTCGACGTCGATGACGAGCGCGCGGGCCACCTCGTCGGCACGGAACCGTGCGACCGCTGCGGTGGGTCCGGTCGTGATCGCAAAGCCAATGCGGGAGCTGTCCAGGTCCCCGCCGTCCTGCGGGAGCAGCAGCTGGTCGCCCACCTGGCGCTGCCAGTGAAGCCGGTCCAGCCAGGGGGCCCGGTCGGCGGCCCGGCCCGGGAAGTGACGGGCGACGAGCGTGCCGCTGGTGTCCGGGTAGAGCAATTCTATCGCTGCGGCCTCCGCGCGGTCCGGGGTGAGGTCGGGGGCTGTGCCGCAGGCGATGTCGGCGGCGGCGCGGGGCAGCGAGATACCGGTGGCCCGGTGCACGAGGAGGCCGATCAAGTCGCCTCCCACGCGGCCGTTCAGCTCGATCATGCGCGGCTGGCCGTCGACGAGCCGCATTTCCACGTGCTGGATTCCGTCGGTGATGCCGAGCGCTGCAACGGCGGCAGCGGCGACGGGCGCGACGGTGGCGAGCAGTGGGTCGGCCGCGTCGACGCTGTGCGCGATCTCCTCGAAGTGCGGCTCCGGGCCGAGGGATTTACGGGTGACGGCGACCACCAACGTCCGGCCCTGGTAGGTCGCGCACTCGACCGAGATCTCCGGGCCCGCCAAATACTCCTCGACCAGGACCTGCTGGCTCTCGACTCCATGGCTGGCGCCTGCGGCGGCGAAGGAGTAGCCGTCCGGCAGGTCGTCCGCGCTGTCGACGCGGATGACGCCGATGCTGGCCGCGTGGGCGGCGGGCTTCAGTACGACGGGGTACCCGATCGTCTCGGCCGCGAGCGTGGCCTCCTGAAGAGTGCTGACGGATATCGACTCCGCGGAGGGCACCTGGTGCTGGGCGAACAGGCGTCGGCCGACTGCCTTGTTGCGGGCGGCCTGCATCGAGGTCGGGTCGCTGGTGGGCAGGCCAAGCAGCCGGGCCAGTCGGGCGACGGGGACCAGATAGTCCTCGAACCACGTCATGACGCCGGACAACTGGTGGCGGGCGGAGAGGGCCTGGCCCGCCGCTGCGAGTGCAACTTCATCGACCGGGTCGGCAAGAGCGTGATCGGTGATGAACCGGGCTTCCCACGTGGGCTCTGCACCGCTGATGAGGACGACGTCATAGAAAGCAGCGACGTGCTCCAGGCAATACCCCCTGTACGCCTCGGACTCAGGGTCGGCGGAGGAAACGATCATGATCGTCGGGCGAGTGGACAAGGTGGTGCTCCTCAGAAGGTCAGGCGGGTAGGGGGTTCGGGGTGGTCGGCTTCACGCGCTTCGACGGCGCCGGACCTCGATCGCGGAGGCCCATTCCGGGTGGTCGGTGAGCAGCCGTCGCGCGTACAGCGCGGTGAAGTTGTTGTTGAGGCCCTCGACACCGTGCGGAAGGCGCCAGCGCAGGGCCTCGAACAACGCCTTGGTGCCGATCCGCTGAGCTCCGGCGGCCAGGCGCTGGGCCACCAGGCGCTCCAAGGTCCGGTACACGCGGGGGTGTTGGGCGTCGAAGGCGTGGAACTGTTCGCTGATGGTGGTGGACCGGTGGCGATGGCGCGTGCGGCCGAGGCCGGGGGTGTGGTCCTGGGGGGACGCGGACATGGGCTTCGGGGGTCCTCTCGTGGAGGTCAGGCGCGGGCGGCGGACAGTGCGGGGAGTGTCCGCAGGCGGGCGAAGGCGGCGGCGAGGCCGACTGCCTGCAGGACTGCAGCGCCGGCGATGATGTGCCCCAGCTGGGCGGGTGGGACGGCGGCGACCAGGAGGCCGGCGGCGGGGAAGGGCAGCAGCAGCACGAGGACGGAGACGGCGAGCGTGCTGCCGAACACGGCGGACGGGATGAGGTGGGAGCGCAAGGTGCGCAGGACCACGGTGAGGCCGCCCTCGCCGGCCATCAGGACGGCGATCAGGACGAGATAGGTGCGGTATGTCTCCGCTTGGGAGACGGCGAGGGTGGCTCCCGCCGCGACCGCGGCGGCGACCGCGCCGACGGGCCACAGCCCCCACCGGTCGATCGCCATGCGGGAGGCCGTGACGGCCAGGAGTGAAGCGACCGCCGCGGCGGACCAGATGAGCCCGGCGTCCGCGCTGGAATGTCCTAGCTCGCTGACGACGATTACCGGCATTGCTGCTTGGAGGAGGGCTACCGCTCCGTTGGAGACGAGCAGCCCGCCGATCAGCCAGGACAGGGCTGGCAGCGACCGCAGGGTCGACCAGCCGGTCCTGAGCCCCTTCTTCTGCACCTCAGTGGCCGGGGCCGCGGACCGTGGGAGGCCGAGAAGCGCGGCAAGGAGGGAGAACGCTGCGAGGCAGCCGAGCATGAGGGCGGGTCCGCCGTACTCGACGAGCAGCCCGGAGACCGCAGGGCCCGCGAGCATGGCGCTCTGGTCGATCCCCAGCAGGACCGACTGCACCCGGTGCGCACGCTCCCCCGCTCCCCTGCTGGCTTCGCCGCCCTCCGTCTCGACCGCGATGTAGCTGAACTCGGTGAGGACCCCGGTCAGTGCGGCGAGGCACATCACCGTCGCCGTAGCGGCCAGGGTGTGGTTGTCGAGGCTCGTCAGGACGGCGGCGGCGGCGAGCACGAGCACGGCCCGCGCAAGGCAGGCAGCCCGGAAGATGCGGGCCGTCCCGTAGCGGTCGACGAGCGTGCCGGCCACGGTGAAGGCGCCGATGCGCGGTACCCATTCCAGCGCGAACGCCAAGCCCGTCAAGCCTGCCGATCCGGTGGTGGCCAGGACCAGAAGCGGAATGCCGTACGTGGTGACCGCGAAGGCAATCCCGTCCGCTGTGCGGGGAAGGTAGACGCCGCGCAGCAGGCTCGGCGTGCGGCGGCGCGCGTGCCGCGCGCTGCGGCGGGGCGTCACGCGGCAAGCTCAACGTCAGCGAACGGGAGAGTCGGCTCGTAGACCCGCAGCCACTGGTCCAGAAGGGTCCATACCTCGGCGAGGGCTCTGGTGGCCTCCTCGCTCACCGGCAGGTGACCGGAGGCAGGTTGGGCCTTCGTGAGGACGCTGAGGACCTGTGGAGCGGACAGCAGGGCGAGAGTGTGACGGATGCGCCCTGCGAAGTCGCAGGTCGGGGCCGGGTAGGCGAAGCGGCGGGCCCAGCGGGAAATCGCGTCGTACAGCTCGGCGACGTGCAGTCCGGACTCGGTGAGTGACAGCCCCTGGCCGGCACGGACGCGGACCAGGCCGAGGTCGCGGGCGCGCTCGGTGGCCCGGCGAACGTGATGCGGGGTGAGGTCGGGAAGGGCACTGGCCAGCCCGCGGGGCGGGATGGTTCCGTTGTCGTCGATCTCAGTGATCAGCCGGACCAGGCTAGCGGTGGACAGAGCACGGCAGGCGCCTTGGGCCCGTACGAAGCGGTCGGAGAGGATCATCGCCGCGCGCCTCCGGCGGAAGCGGTCGTCGGCTGGGCCGGGACGGTGTCGGAGAAGAGGGAGCGCTTCTGCCACACAGGGCGAACGGGCTGGGCGGCTCGTGCCGGGGTGGTCGCGGGCGGAGCTATGGGTTTGCGCGAGGGGTGGCTGGCCCAGTTCTGCCGCGTGGTGTCCTGGTTGTTCGGGCCCGGCTTCCAGAGCGGGTGGGGGGTCGCCTCGGAGAAGGTCTGTCCGCTCGCCCAGGCCGAGAGGGCTCCGAAGACGTCTCCCAAGGCGTGCCCGGCCGCCGAGAGGCGGTAGGGCTGGCCGGTTCCGTTGGTGTCGACGAGGCGGTCGTCGACGAGCTGGCGCAGGGGTGAGTAGATGTGGGTTCCCTCGACGCCGGGCATGACCACGCTTGCCAAAGCCTTGCCGCTGGTTTCGCCCCGGCTTTTGAGGGTCCACAGGATCGCGGTGGCGTGCCGACGGGTGAGCAGGGTGAGGCTGTCCTCGATCTGCTCGATCGCCGGCAGCGGACGGTCCGGCTTCTCCAGGAATTTCTCGGCCCAGGTGACGACCAGGGGAAGCACCGGCAGGAGTGCGGTGCCACGGTCGGTCAGGCCGTAGGTGACGTGCCGGGGGCCGTGTTCGATGCGTTCGGCCAGGCCGCTGTCGCACACCGCGCGCAGCCGGGGATGCAGCTGACCGCTGTGCAGCCAGGGCAGTCGGGTGGCGACTTCGGTGTAGCGCAGGGGCTTGCCGGCCAGGGCCAGCAGGACCCGTACGTTCCATCGCGGGGTGATCATGGCGAGTGCTTCGGTGACCCGGGCGACGTCGGCGTCGGTGGCAGGGGGCAGTCCGGTGGTGGCCAAGGTGCAGAACTCCTGGGTGGGTTGGGGCCGAGGGCGCTCGGGTCAGCGGCTCGGTGAGGTGTGTGCCGCTGTCACGGGCGGGGAGGGCACGGCGGAGGCAGTGGTGGGTGCGGGTGCTGACGTGCGGACGAGGCTCTGCAGTACCGCTGCGGCCGTCTGGGACTGGGCGGCGTGGACCGCGATGCCCTCGGCCAAGCGGCGGGCACAGTCCACGACGTGCGGCGCATCGTGCGAGGTGAACTGCCGGTCTGGGTGAACGAGGTGCAGGAGCCGCTCGCGGTGGAAAGCGATGCTCTGCTCGGCGAAGGCCAGCTGGCTGTGGATCCCCAGGAGCGCGGCGAGCATCCCGGGAGGGCCGTTCTGAGCGTGGGCCTGCAGGTCGGCCAGCGGGGCCCCGTAGAGGTCTTCGATCCGGCCGGCAACCTCAGTGGAATCAAGCGGCTGTTGGGTCAATCGGCGGAACCTTCAGGGTCGGCGGGTGCGGGAGATCCCTGCGCGCTGTGGTTCCGGT
Source organism: Streptomyces sp. NPDC087440 (assembly GCF_044744005.1). Classification (NCBI taxonomy): domain Bacteria; kingdom Bacillati; phylum Actinomycetota; class Actinomycetes; order Kitasatosporales; family Streptomycetaceae; genus Streptomyces; species Streptomyces sp. NPDC087440. Next base: position 7,413 of record NZ_JBIUXN010000003.1, read on the forward strand.
TCGGTACGGACAGGGGCGGGGGTGACCGTGATCGTCTGCCGTGGCGGAGGCGCCAGGCGTACCTGCTCGCCTTGCTTCGGCATGGTGCGCAGCAGGTCGTCCAGGGCCGTGCGGCAGCTGTCGCGGGCGCCGAGTGCCGCCTCCAACCAGCGGGCGTCCATCCGTAGGTCGTCTGCGTCCAGCTCGTCCATGTCACGCTCGGGTTCCATGGCCTGGTGGATGCGCGCGCGGATGCCGTCGACGTGCTCCTCGGCCAGAGCGAGGAACGAGCGCAGCTCCAACGCTCGGGCCAGGGCTACCGGGGCGTCAGTGCCGACGGCCCTCTCGTACAGCTCGACGACCGGGGCGCTGAAAACCACTTGGAGGCGATGATCCTGGGTGCACGGCTTGTCGCGGACGCTCACCGGCTGGCTCCTCGGCCGGTGGCTGGTGCCGTCACAGGACGTGCCGCTGGCGGGCTGGTGGGTACGGCCGGGCCCCGGCGTCCGGCACCGCTGAGCAGCGTACGACGCGCGGCATCGCGCCCCTGCAAGCCGACGGCGGTGGGATCGAGCATCCAACGGATGACCATGGCCCGAGCGTCCCTGGCTGCGACGGCGTCATTGACGCGGAAGGCGAGTGCCAACGTCGGATCGTCAACTTCGCTGGGCTGTGTCTCCAGTGAGGCGAGGAGGTCGTCCTCTGCCTTCCCGAGGGCGGTCTGAGATTCCGTGAGGAGGTCGTGCCACCTCACGAAGGATGTGGCCTCGGAGTTGGCGTCCGGGGCCGCGGCAACCGTCATCTTGAGTTCCGCCATACCCATGGAAAAGCGGCGCTCGATTTGTTCGGTGAGGACGCCAACGACGTCTTCTAGCGCGTCGTACACGGAGAACTCCATCCTGTCTGATGCGGAATAAGGGAGGACCAAAGGACCGGCTGCAAGTCCTTTACAGAGAAGGGCTCTGCTGGAGCCCGGCTCAGGTCTGCGCGCACGCGGCATCGCGATGCTGCCGTCGTGGAGTGGTGGCGCTGAGGTTGGAACTGCTTGTCCGCAGGGCTGGTGTCGCAGCCCTGTGGGGTGGCTGCCCTCAGAACCGGACGGTCGGGGCGGTGGCCAGCGCCAGGACCGCGACCGTCGCGGCGACGATCGGTAGAGCGAGGAGACCGAACAGCACGGACGAGAGCACCACGCGGACGAAGGGCATGCGGAATTAGCCTCCAGACAAGGAAAGGGGGAATGCCAGAAGCCGGGCCGGGTGTGGGCCCGACGGCTGTTTAAGAGTCCGCGGATTCGCCGGTTTGGCCAACCGGCGTTCCTCGGTTATGTTCCGCCCCGCGCCGCACAATTGGCGGTCACCGGCTTCGGCGCACAGTGCGCGGCGCGACGGAGGGTGCCGCCGATTTGGCGGGCCGGGTAGTGGGGGCGGTCACCGTGACCGGTGGCAGCGGGCCAGCCTCTCCGCCGAGGCAGTCTGCGTACCATTCGAAGGCTTCCTCGGCGGTGGCAAACCCGCCTTCACGCAGGGTGTGGGTCCACGTCTTGGAGTTCAGTTCCTCGTGCAGTACGCGGTACGGAACAGGGTTGCGCGGATCACGGGCGCGCAGGACCACGAGCGTGGACATCGGCTCGGCGTCATGGGTGTAGCTGTCCATGGGAACGAAGTCCCTCCCGTTGCTCAGCAGTTGCTGTTCCAGCGTGCGAGTTGCTTCGTCCGCCGCTGCGCTAAGGCCGGGCACCAGGCCGATGGCGTCCTGCGGGCACCCGCGGCGGACGAGCCAGGACTGCGCCATCACCGGCAGAGGCATCACCGCGTGCAAGAACGAGTACGTCCGGGCCTGAAGATCACGTTGCAGATGAAGTGCCACGAGCTGTGGCGATCCAGGGATTCCCCAGGTGACGGAACCGTCATGCAGGACGTAGTAGCTGTGGGTGCCGTCCTCGGAGTGGTGCTGGGCAAGCGGCGTAAGTTCGCCGAGGCTGCTCCCAATCGCGTGCCCGAAGGCTTCCTCGGTGCGCGCGTCGGCGGCGTCGAAGCCGTCGAGACGAAGGTCAAATTCAGGTTGGGGCAAGGGCGGGTTTCCATCATCTGTCGGGAAGGAGCGGTCAACGACGGCCCCGGGCGGTGGCGGGCCACGTCCCGGGCGGCGGCATTGACGGTGTTGCGGTCGTGCTCGGACGCTGGCTGCTGACCAGGGCCGCACGGCCCGTGTCGGTGAGAGCAACCGGCTGCCCGGCGTGCACCGCATGGCTTGTGTCCCGTGTGACCAGCCCGGAGGCTTCGAGGCGTTCCAGGTGGTCGTGCGGGATGCGGGTGCCGGAGGCGGTGGCCACGGACCGGCGGTTGGTCAGAAGGTGCTCGTGGAGCTTGGCGCCGCCCGCAATGGCCAGCAGCGCTGCCCGGTCGGCGGCCGGCAGCGGCTCACGGCCACCGGGCAGTGCACTGAGTTCCGCGGATTCGATCGGCTCCAGTGCCTGCAGCACGCGCGCTGCGGCATCGTCGCGGGCGTTCGCCGCCTCCTCCAGCTGGTCGACGGTGCGGTCGATCCGCTCGAACAGTGCGGAGTCGATGTCGAATTCGCCGCTGCTGAGCCGGTGGAGCAACGTGCGGTAGAAGATCACGCCGGTCTGGGCCTGCGCCAACTTGCGGTGCCGGTCGACCAGAAGGGCGTGCGCTTCGTCCAGGACACCGCGGTCTCGGTAGGACCAGAGCAGGTCGACCGTGTGGCCGGTCGCGGCTTCGACGCGGTGGTCGAGCGGGGACACGGCGGGCCTGGTCGGCCCCGTATCAGGGGCAGAGGGCATGGAGAACTCCTTGCTTCAGCGGGCACGGTGGTACTGCTCTGCGCCGTGGGGAGGCCGAAGCAGGCTGGACGCGGGCGCGGTCCGCGGGCCGGGCTTGGGCACGGACGCGCGGGAGATGAGCTGCGGGGACTGGGACCGGGCAGCGTGGGTCCTTGCGCTGAGCGGTCGGCGGGCCATGCCCAGCCGGGCGCCCACGGTGTCGTAGACATCGTTCTTGGCCCGGGGCCGGACAGCCACTACATGGACTTCGCTCCGGTGCGTGGACGTCATGGGCGCGGGCCGCACGGCGTAGACGATCCGCCACTGGGCCCGGGAGTCGACCTGAAGTTTCCGGTAGCCCGCGAGGTCTCCGGTCAGCTTGGTGCCGAACCGGTTGGCGTTGACGACGTCCTGGAGCAGGCTGAGCGCCAGGTCGCGGATGTCACTGGATGCCTGGAGGAGATCGGTCAGGGCTCGCGGATCGAAGGAGAGCCCGAATGCCGGCTCTTGCCCTGCGTTCACGAGGCCGACTCACCGGCTCCGGGCTCCGCGTTCGGGGTCGTGTTCGTCTTCTCCGTACGGGCCGAGCGCTGCGGTCCCGGCAGCACCCGGTGGGCGGGGCGGTCCGGCGAGGTCATACAGGCCGACAACGGTCCCCCTGGGGATCGGATGGCGGCGATGGCGTGCGTGAGGAAGTCCCGGTGCCACACGAACATGCCACTCAAGCCCGCCTCGGGGTCCTTGTGCTGCTGGTAGGCGAGCCACAGCGCGTGGACCCAGGCCAGCACGTCGGGGTGTTCCTGCCACTGCAGGCACCAGGGGGATGCCGTGGTGACCTCGGTGCCGTAGGTCGGCAGCAGGAAGTCATCGACCCAGTCGGTGAGCGAGTCGATCTCGTCCTCGAACTCCTCGCCCTCCAGTTCCAGGATTGGTCGCGGTTCGGGCGGTGCAGCTGGGGCCGGGCCGCCGAACCCGGGCGGCATGCCAAAGGCCGCGAACGGAGACGGTGAAAGCTCCGGGGCCGGAAGCGGTGCGGCAGCAAGGTGGTCCAGCTGCTGGGCCTGTTGCTCGGACTGCTCCATCAGCCTCCGGACGCGGGCCTCGATATCCTCCAGGTCGGAGTCCGGAATTCGGATCGGCTCCAACTCCCCCTGGGAATCAGTGTTTTCGGGCATGGACAGGTGGATCTCCTAGAGGCATGGGAAAGCGAAGCACATTCCCCCGACGTGACACCCGGCATCCGCGTCGCCGAATGGACACGGGCACCGGGGGTGTGCTCGGAGGGTTCAAGCGGTCAAGGTGACGTCGTCCTGGGAAAGGGTCTTCCGGACGGTTTCACTCAGCCGGTCGGCTGCGACGGAGGCGTAATGCTCCGTCTTTTCCACGCCGATGAAGTCACGGCCCTCCAGCAGTGCGGCGACGCCCGTGGAGCCGGAACCGGCACAGAAGTCCAGTACCGTCCCGCCTTCCGGGGCGATCTTGACGAGCTCGCGCATCACCTCGACGGGCTTCTGTGTGATGTGCTGGCGGTTCTTGCCCGAGGGCTGCGATGCGGAGTAAAGGCCGGGCAGGTAAACCGGGTTGCGGGAGCCGTCGATGGCCCCCTTCGAGCCCCAGATGATGAATTCACAGTTCTGGGTGAAGCGGCCCTTCTGGGGCCTGGCCTGCGGTTTGTGCCAGGCCAGCACGCCACGCCACAGCCAGCCGGCGGCCTGCAAAGCGTCCGTCGTCGTCGGCATCTGTCGCCAGTCGGTGTACAGCAGCGCGGTGCCGCCGGTCCTCGTGGTCCGGTGGGCCTCGGTCATGATCTGCGTCAGCCAGAAGCCGTACGACCGCTGGTCCATGTTCTCGCCGGTGAAGTCCGGCAGCTCGTGCTGGGCGTCGGCGGAGGTGTACTTCTGACGCGCCGTCTTGGAGGTTCGCTCCTTCGCCGTCCTGCCCCCGCTGTTGTACGGCGGATCGGTGATCACGGAATCAACGCAGGCGTCCGGCAGGGTGGCGAGAACGCTGAGGGCGTCGCCGTGGTGAAGGGAAAAAGGCAAAGAGGTACCCCGAATCGGGTGGGAATGTGCGGGAGGAAGTGCCCGTCGCGCAGAGATATCCCCGCAGGGTCGCTATTGGGCATGCAGAAGCCCAGACCACAGAGCGGGGAAAGGCGAGGGGAGTCCCAGAACTTTAGGCCCGGATCGCCGGTCAACCAAGAAGCGCGGGTCAAGGGGACGGATTCCGACCCTTCGCTCCGGCTTTTTGGCTGACCGGCGATCCGGGCCTACTGTTTTGAACCTGCCGCGGCGCACATCGCCGCCGGCCTCCCCACCCCCTCATTCCAGGGGTTCCTGCCTGCCCGGCAGCACACGGCTCCGCCCGCCGACGAGAAGCAACTCGTCCGCGTCATAGCCCTTTTACCCGCCGCCCCCGTGCCCATCACGCCGGACACCGCTTCCCGAAGGACCACGTTCATGACGTCTCGATATCTACCCCTGCCCGAATCCGCTGCGGCGCGAGCAGCCCGCACCGGTTGAAGGCTCTCGCCGCCGGCCTCGGCGTCGTTGTGCTGCTGCCCCTGATGCTGGCCGGCCCTGCCCTGATGATGACGTCGGCCAGCGAAACCGTCCCCGGCGTCGGTGCCCTTAACCCGTGCCTGCCCGCCCTGGACACGGACACCGTCACCGAGCAGGTCAACAAGATCCTCGACGGCGGCAACGCCTCGACCGTACGGATCGAGGGCCTGGACCTGCCTGCCCAGCAAGTCCCGCACGCACGAACCATCGTGGCCACCGGCATCAGCCTCGCCGTCCCACGCCGGGGGCAGATCGTGGCACTGGCCACCGCCCTGCAGGAATCACGGCTGCGCAACCTGTCCTCCGGGGACCGCGACTCGCTCGGCCTGTTCCAGCAGCGCCCGTCGCAGGGCTGGGGCACCGCCGATCAGATCCGCGACCCCCTCCACGCCTCGGAGACGTTCTACAAGGCGCTGCTCAAGGTGAGCGGCTGGCAACAGATGACCGTCACCCAGGCCGCCCAGGCCGTGCAGAAGTCGGGTCACCCCAACGCCTACGCGCAGTGGGAGCCGCTCGCGACCGCACTGCAGAAGGCCATCGCCGCGTCCTTCCCCGGCGCCGACAAGGGGAACACCGACACGGGCACCAAGCCCGCTCCCCCGGCAGCCAACTGCGGGACTGCGGACGACGGTTCCTCCTTCGGGAAGATCCCCGAAGGGGCCATCCCGAAGGGCTACAAGATCCCCAAGGATGCCGACCCCAGAGCCCGCACGGCCATCTCCTGGGCCATGCTGCAGCTCGGCACGCTGTACCAGTGGGGCGGACACTGCACCAACCCCCACGGACCTGACCCGATGGGCCGCTGCGACTGCAGCAGCCTGATGCAGCAGGCGTACGCCAAGGCCGGCGTCCCCCTCACGCGTACCACGTATACGCAGGTCAACGAGGGCAAGGCCGTCTCCCCGAAGGCGCTGCAGCCTGGGGACCTGATCTTCTCCCGCGGTACTGCCGCCCGCCCCGAGCACGTCGGCATGTACCTCGGCCAGGGTCTCGTCATCGAGGCCCCGCGCACCACGAAACCGGTGCGCATCACGCCGCTGAAGGACTGGACCGTCCTCGCCGTGCGCCGCGTCCTCTAACGCCCCTCGCGCCTCGCGCTCCCCCTCCTCTTCCCCGCCTGCCGGGCCTTTCGGCCTGCGCAGACAAGGAGCCTCGCCATACCCATGCTCCCCCTTGCCGACCACCTCATCCAACTCGCCTACGACCCGGGAATCTCCCCCCAGCCCGGCGGTCTCCCCGGCCTCACCGTCCTCAAGAACGTCGTCAACTCGATCAACATGTTCGCCCTCATCGCCGTCGTCGGCGCCCTGGCCGTGAGTCTCGGTGTCTGGGCCTGGGGCCACCACACCGGTGGCCACCAGGCGGAGGCCAACGGCAAGAAGGGCGCCCAAGTTGCCGCCATGGCCGCCCTTGGCCTGGGTGCCGCGAACGGCATCGTGAGCTTCTTCTCGGTCCTCGGGGCGCAGGTCCAATGAAGAAACGATTCCTCTCCCTATCGGGCTACGGGATCGGCTGGTCGTCGAAGCGCCGCATTGCCGTGCTCGCGGGGGTACTGGCGCTTCTGCTGGTCCTCGCAGGAGCCGTCGCGCTCTTCACCGGCCGCGACACCCAGCCCGCCCCGTCCTCCGGCAACGGCAGCCTTCCCCCCGCGTCCCCCGCCAGCACGTTCCCCGCCGAGCCGGGCACGACCGGCAAGACGGGTTCCGTGCCCCGCCCCCCGCGGATCTCGGACCCTCTCCAGTTCGCCCAGGCCGCTGCCGAGATGCTCTGGACCTACGACACCCGCAGCACCACCCACGAGCAGCAACTCGCCGGGATGCAGGCGTGGATGACGACCGACAGCCAGTACGGCGACTGGCCTTCGGTCTCCGCCCAGATGCCCACCCCTGCCCTGTGGGCCCGGATGAGAGACCAGCAGCAGAACGCGACTGCCACGGCCACTCGGGCTCACTACCCGGCCGCGTTCAAGCAGGCTCTCGCCGAGGACCCTGCGGCGATCACCAAGGCGTACATCTACGCCGTCACGGTCACCGGCAAGCAGACCATCGCCTGGGCCAAGGGCGGCCAGGGGGCGGAGGACCGCTCCACCACCCTCGCCGTGCAGTGCCGGCCTTCCCACGACTGTTCGCTCGTCGCTATCGCCCCACGCGTCGCGCCCTGACCGAAAGGAGGTAACACCCCATGGGGTTCTGCGATCTCCCCGTCGCGAGCGCTCTCTGCTCGGTCGGCGAAGCCGTTGACTTCGCCTCCGACCCGGGCAAGGCGATAGGCGACTGGCTGGCGAAGAGTGCCGGTGAAGTCGCCGCCACCGCAGCCGACCTCGCCGCCGAAGCGGTCGACTCCACCACCAGCGTCGACCTCAACGCGGTTTGGTTCATCGACAATTACCGGCTCATTCTGCCGATCGGTCTCGTGCTGCTGGTGGCCACGTTCTGCGCCCAGCTACTGCGGGCCGCCATCCGCCGCGACGGCCAGGCGCTGTCCCAAGCCTTCACCGGAACCGCCAGCGGCGTGATCTTCGCGTTCGCCGCCGTCGCGCTCACCACCGTCGCCATCGAGGTGGTCGACGCCCTCTCCGCCGGCCTGCTGAAGGCCGCGCACTTGAACATCTCATCGGCAGTACGCCGCATCATCAAGATCGACCAGCTGACCCTGCTCAACCAACTCGGCTGGCTGGTAATGGTCCTGTGTGCCCTCGGTGCGGCCGTCGGCGCCATCCTGTGGTGGTGCGTGATGCTGGTCCGCAAGATCGGCATCCTGGTCATGGTCACTCTGGCCGTGTTCGCCGGGGCCGGTGGAGGCTGGGAAGCCGCACGCCGGTGGCGCCGGGGCTGGATCGAAGCCACCGCCACCCTGGTGGCCAGCAAGCTCCTGATGACGATCATCTTCGTCCTCGGTATCGCCGCCATGGGTAAGGCCGACCCCGACAAGGGCCTGGCCGCCTTCGCCGACGTCCTCGCCGGAATCGTCGTCCTGGTCCTGGTCCTGATCTGCCCGTACGCCACCTTCAAATTCGTCCACTGGGCCTCTGAAGGCAGCGACGGCGAGTCCCTGCACCGCGCTGGCGGTGCAGGAGCGACGATCGTCAAGCAGCATGCCGAGCGCGCTGCCAAGAAGGCCGCTTCGGCTGCGATGGCAGCAGCCTCCAGTGGTGCCGGAGCCGGGGCCGGAGCAGGAAGCGCCGCCCCGCAAGGCCCGGATGCGTCCCCCGGCGGAGGCTTCCCCGGCGACGTCGCACCGGGCGGCGGAGGCGACGAGAAGGAGAGCTCGCAGGACAGCGGCATGGGCTCCTTGCCCGACGCGGCATCTGTGAAGGACAGCGTCTCGAAGGCTGTTCAGCCGCCACCGATGCGCGCGTCCGACGACACGAGCGGCCAGGTGGGCGGCAGTCCGGGATCCAGCGGATCCGGGGAAAGCACCGCAGCCGGTCCGTCCGGCGGATGGCAGTCCACTCCGCCGAGCACACCGCCTCCGCCGCAGGGCGCCCCGCCGTCCGCCAGTTCCCGGCCCACCGGGACCAGCTCGGCAGCCCCGCCGCCGCCCCCGTCCGGGCCCTGATCCCCTGTCCGTTCCCTGGGGACGGGAAGCACTCGAAGCCTCCCGCCCCCGGGCCCTCACCGCGCCACCAGGACCAGCCCTTTGTCTGCTCTTTCCGTCGCCCCGGTCACGGTCAAGTTTCCGTATCGGTCGCGCCGTGGCATCATCCTCGGCCTCTCCCTTGCCCAACTCCTCCTCGTCTCGGCCGCTCTCGCGCTGCTGCTGCTGACCGTCCTCACCACCGGCCTGCTCGGCTCGCTGGTCCTGACCCCCTTGTGGGCAGCGGTCGTTGCCCTGGTCGCGATCCGTCGGCACGGCCGCTCCCTGATCGACTGGGCGCCGATCGTCCTGCGGTATGCCCAGCGCCGTCGCTCCGGCCAGACCCTCTGGCTCGCCCGCCCGGTCAGCCGGCCCCGCCAGGACGGCCTCCTCCACCTGCCCGGCACTGCGGCCTCTCTCTCGGTCGTCACCCCGGGCGACTCCGTGAACGGCGCCGCCGCCGTTCACGACCCGCACCACCAGACCCTGACCGCCGTCGCCCGCGTCACCAGCCGGGCCTTCGCCCTGCTCGATCCGGCAGTCCAGAACCACCACGTCAACAGCTGGGGCCGTGCGCTCGCGGGCATCGCCCGCAGCGGACACGTCGCCACCGTGCAGGTCCTGGAACGCACCGTTCCCGACTCCGGCGACACCCTCACCCGGCACTGGGCCCAGCACGGCCAGCCCCAGACCCCGGTCGCCGGAGAGATTTACGCCGAACTGGTCGCCTCCGCCGGGCCTGCCGCAGCCCCCCACGAGACGTACCTGGCCATCGCCCTCGACCTGCGGGCCGCCAAGCGCCTGATCGCACAGGCCGGCGGTGGATTGCCCGGTGCCTTCACCGTCATGGAACAGACCACTGCTGCCATCTCCCAGGCCGCCCGAAACGCCGGGCTGACCGTGACCGGGTGGCTGACCAGCAGGGAGATCGCTGCTGCCCTTCGCACTGCCTACGACCCCAAGGCGCTCGGTGCACTTCAGCAGTGGTCCGAGTCCGGCCGCGCCGAAGCAGACCCCGCAGCCGCCGGTCCGGTCGTTCAGGTCGAGGAGTACGACCGTCTGGGCACCGACACTGCCCGCCACGTCACCTATTGGATAGAGAACTGGCCACGGGTCGAAATGGGTGCCGGATTCCTGCACGGCATGATGTACACCGCCGGCGTGCGCCGCAGCCTCTCCCTCATCTACGCACCGCAGAGACTCGAATCCGCCCTGCGGGACGTCCAGCGGAAGAAGGCCGCGATCGTCGCCGACGCCAACGAGCGCTCCCGCCGCGGACAGGTCGACAGCGAAGAAGACTCCGTCGAGTACGCCGACGTCAAGAACCGTGAACGGCAGCTCATCGCCGGCCACGCCGACGTCGCCCTGACCGGCCTGGTCACCGTCACCGCCGAGACCGACGCCCTCCTCGACTCCGCCTGCGCACACATCGAAACCGCCGCTGTCACCGCCGGCGTCGACCTGCGCCGCCTGGTCTTCCAGCAACCCGAAGCGTTCGCCCTCGCTGCACTTCCCCTCGCAAGGACCGCCCTGTGACCCCCGAGCCGACACCGACGCCCTCTCCGCTCTTCGACGACCTGCTGGCACTGCTCCCCCCGCTTCGGGAGATGCAGCAACGCCACCAGGAACAGCTCGACCGCTACCGCGACGCCGACGGCGAACCGATCTGGGAGAAAATAGCCGACTACGAGGAGGCCCGCCGGGAAACGGCCATCGAAGCCAGCGACCACCTGGACACCCTCGTCCCGCGCCTGGAGCAGCTCGTCGCGGACCCTCCCCTGCGGGCCCACACGGTCCTGGTCTCCAGCTCCAGCCACGCCGTAGAGGATGACTGGCGCCTGTTCATCGTCAACGCCACCGACGTCCCGGATGCGGTTCGCGTTCTCCAGACCCTGCCCTCCTACCAGGGGTGGCTGCGCGAGGAATACCCCCTGGGTCACTACGGAGTTGACCCGCAGGTGTCCCTGGAGAGGAGCTACGCCGGGGCGGGCCCGTCCAACGCGGGCACGGATCTACGCGACGAACAAGCCCGGCTCGTCTCCGTCCGCCCCGCCCCCCGCAGCAGGCCCAGCGCCCCGCCACCGAATCCGCCACCGTCCACTCCCGGACGCTCCCGCTGAGCCCCCCGCCGCTCTTCTGCCACCCCGGCAGGAAGGACTCACCACCGCCCTTGTCCTCTCCCTCCACCGCCGACCCGGCATACCCCTACCTGCGCGCCGCCACCGCCGGACTGCGCCACCACACGGCAGCCGTCGCTGCCGGGCCCCCGCTCGCCCCCCGCCCGGTGGACCGGGTCCACCTCGACACTCTGCACACCCACCTCACCGGGCTGCACCTCCTGCTCGACCAGCTCGCCGAGGCCACCCGGCCGCCGCATCCCGCAGCCGGACGACATCTGGGCACGGCCCACACCCGCCTCTGGCAGGCCGCCACAGAAGTCCACTCCGCCTTCCACCTGCTGCCGGCCTCCGGCACGAGCGAATGCGATCCGGACCGGTTGCCCGACGGCCCGCAGGTTCTGACCATCTGCCAGCGCCACCTCGCCGCCGGGCACAGCATCCGTCGCAAGACCACGCCGACGGACCTCCGCCCGCCCGTCACGGGCTGCCTGCGATGAACACGAACCGAACCGAGGCAACCTCATGACCAGCCGGCCCGCCCGCCGCGCCCGCCGCGCCTCCGCATCACCTCTTTTCACCCCGCACGGCACCGACCGGGCCAGCCGCAGAGCGGCTCGCCGTCAGCTCGCCGAGGCCGTCGCCAAGGCGCGAAGTGAAGCGACCGCACACGAGCCGGGCACTCTCACCTCGGACGAGATGCCTGCTCCCCTCTACCCAGCGAGCGGGCGCCCCGGACCGGCCTCCGCACGCGGAAGCCGCCTGAAGCTGCCCGCCCACCGGATGACGACCGCCGTGGCCGCCGGGGCGTATCCCTTCCTCGCCGAAGGCGGACTCGGCGCCGAGGGCATCTACATCGGCAAGGACGTGCACGCCGAAGGATCTTTCACCTTCGACCCGTTCACCTTGTACGGCCGCGTCGAAGGGTTCACCAACCCGAACCTGCTGCTGGCCGGTGTGATCGGCCAGGGGAAGAGCGCGCTGGCCAAGAGCTTCGCCCTGCGCTCGGTCGCGTTCGGCTACCGCGTGTACGTCCCGTGCGACCCCAAGGGGGAATGGACGGCCGTCGCGCAGGCGCTGGGAGGCACGTCCGTCGCTCTCGGTCCCGGGCTGCCCGGCAAGCTCAACCCCCTGGACGCCGCCCCCCGCCCTCCAAGCGTCGCCGAGGGCGACTGGGACGGAGAGATCCGTAAGCGGCGGCTCTTGTTGCTCGCCTCGTTGGCCCGGACCGTACTCGGCCGGGACCTGCTGCCGATGGAGCACACCGCTCTCGACGTCGCCCTCGACGCGGTGGTCACCCACGCCGCCGCCACCGGCCAGACCCCGCTCCTCGGTGACATCGCCACCGCTCTCAACAACCCCGACGCCCTCGACCACGCCGCCGGGATGATGTCGGGGCGGCTCGGGGAGGCAGCCCGTGACCTCGCCCACGCGGTACGCCGTTTGGTACACGGTGACCTGGCCGGGATGTTCGACGCGCCCTCCACCGTCCGCTTCGATCCCACCGCCCCGATGCTCACCATCGACCTGTCACGGCTGGGCGGTTCCGCCGACGACACCGCGCTCGTACTCGCCATGACCTGCGCCTCCGCGTGGATGGAGTCCGCCCTCAGCGACCCCGGCGGCGGCCGACGGTGGATCGTCTACGACGAGGCGTGGAGATTGATGCGCCACCCCGGGCTCCTGCAACGGATGCAGGCCCAGTGGAAACTGTCCCGCGGCCTCGGCATCGCCAACCTGATGGTGATCCACAGGCTCTCCGACCTGCTCACCGCAGGCGACGCAGGGTCACAGGGACGCGCGCTCGCCGAGGGTCTCCTCGCCGACTGCTCCACACGCATCATCTACCGGCAGGAATCCGACCAGCTCCAGGCCGCCGCCTCGCTGCTCGGCCTGACCTCCGTCGAGATGGACGCCATCGCCCACCTCAACCGCGGGCGCGGCCTCTGGAAGGTCGCAGGACGGAGCTTCATCGTGCAACACCAGCTACACGCCCGCGAGCTGGCGCTCTTCGACACAGACGCGCGCATGCACTGAAAAGACGCCGAGTTCACGAATTCTGAAGCGCCACTGAATACCGCAGCGCGGGCGGCTGCTCACTCTCCCGTCAGGCACCGACCTAGGAAGCCCTCATACCCCACCCCACCCGACCGCCTGCCGCGTCGGCACCGTCGAACATAACTCCGCACTCCGTGTACAGGAGCGCCCCGGCAGCCTGGTTCATGGCGCTCGCATTTGCCTACCTGCTCGCCTTCAACCTGCTGCAGCAGCTCCCGGCCACGACACACGCACCCACTCCGCTCCCCTATTTGTTCTTGGTCGTCCTCGACGGATTCATCGCCTTCGCCCTCTACACCGCCGTACGGCTGCACGCCGACGAGAACACCGCATCCACCGCATGGGTCTTGGCATTCATCGCCGTCGTCACACGCGGAGTGACGGTGCTCGTGCTCGGCCACCTGGGCACACGCCAAAGTCCAGGCGCCGTGTGGCAGCCTGACGACGTAGCCGTCACGTGGATGTCAGCCCTCGCGCCCCTCGTCCTTGCCTTCGCCGGATGCCTCTACGCCATGGCCGCCAGCGACAGGAACACTCCGTCGCATGGCTCGTGAAGACAGCCGGCCATCGCCGTCCCCCGCCTCAGCCAACCGGACCAACAACCTCGCACCCACCGCCGTCGGCTCGCGAAAGCTGCTCAAGGACCTGGGCATCACCCCCCGCCAGCTCTGGGGCCTGCACCCGGACGACAGCACCGAGGACGTCCTCGCCAACTTCGTCGTACGGTCCGCCCGGGCCCTGGACCACCTGCACGAACGACTCGTCGATGAAGCGCGGCATTCCGCCGACAACCTCACACGCCTCGCCAACGGAACATCGGTCATCAACTCCCTCGGTGTGCTGCAGAACTCGGCGACACAGATCGACATCCTGGCAGCCCGACATGCCGACGCCGTCGAACATCTCGACGAAGCAATCCACATGTACCGGCAGGTCGCCCGGCCCGCAGAGGCCGCCTCACCCCGCCCGCCCCAGCTCGGCACGGAACCCTCCCAGGCACCTGCCGCCTCTACGCGCACCACGCGCCCTGAGCGCGGCCGATAGCGCCCCTCCTGCCTCGCGTACAAGCCCCCGGAGTCCATGCCCCCGCCTCGCACCCGCCTCGCCACATTCGCCGCTGCACTGGCCGCACGCCTGCCCGGCACCTGGACCAGCGAATACCACCACCATGCCGCCTACAGCGACCAGTTCCCCCTCGCCAGCGAGATCTGGGATGCCGGGCACGCCCAATGGGCCCTCAGTACCTTCGTCGTCCGCCACGACGCTCTGCTCCACGGTCCCGACGGACAGAGCCTGTGCGTCATCGACCGCCCCACTCATCTCGACCAGTTCCTCGTGGTGCCCCTCCTGCCCGATGACGACGTCAAGCCTCATCACTTCGACGGGGTGGAAGAGCCCAACGGGATCAAGGTGGCCAACTCGCCGGCCCGCGCCGCCGCCACCGTTGCACGCCGCCTCCTGCCCCGCTACCAAAAGGCGCTGGCCACTGTCCACGACAACGCACTGCTCATGGCTGATCCGGTGCCACGTCCGACGCCACCGAAGGTGTCCCAGGTCCTCACCCTGACTCGGTACGCGGACGGGGCACTCGGTGCCCCGTCCGCGACGGTCCCAGAGGCAGCTCGCCACACGCTCTACGCCCACGACTTCAACCACCACGAGGGTGCCTTCCTCCTGGCCGCGGAATACGGCGACGTGGGCCAGGCCCTGCGCCTGTTGGCGGTAACCGAACACCTTGCCCAGCGCGGGATCGGCGTCAACCTCCGCGTATCGCCTCCGGCGGCTGCCGACTCACGCGCCCGGGGTATCCCGCCCTCGGCCCAACCGCCCCACTCCATAACCCCACACAGGCGCGGCGCCGCCATCACCCGGTAGCTCCGCTGCGAAGTCCTCACGCCAACGGAGATCCCGCTGCCCTCACCCACCCCCGACTACCTGCACGCCAACACCCCCACCGACCCGACAACCCACTACCGCTACGGCCGCGACGTCCTGGATCTCACGGACAAGCTCAAGGAATCCGCTTCCCCCGAGCACGCCGCCGGCCTCGTCGACCAGGTCCTGGAACCCACCGACGGACTCCTCGAAAGGCTCGCCGAATTCTTCGAGTCGGCCGCCGAGAAGGTCAAGGAACTCGGTGACGAGGAGTACGACCTGCACTACGACCTCGACGACGCCGCAGCCGCCCTGCGCGAGGTCGGCGAGAACCTGCACTTCACCGTCGACAGGATTCAGGCCCTGCCGCCCCGAACCACCCCCGCCATGCGCCCCCGGGGCAACACCGCCAGCCTCGTCTCCCCGAGCGGCCGACCCCCCGTCCTCCCCGGAGCCCCCACGCGTCCGTCAACGAGGACCCGGTGACCACGCCGCAGCCACCCGCTGCTTCCCCCGGCCTCGTCGAGCGCATGTACCTGCGCTCGGTGGCCGACCGTCTCTACGGCGCGGCAGACGACCTGCCGCGCCCCGACCTCCGCCAAACCCGCCGGGACATCTCGTACGACCTGGAGGAGCACCTTCACTCCCTGACGAAACTGCTCGCCGAGATTGCCCTCCAGAACGTCCGGCACAGCCGCACGACGAACCCCGACACCCTTGCCCGGCGCCGGATCGGGTCTCTGACCCGCGCGGCGACGCCGTTGGGTCTCGCTCTGGCGGATCTCGGCGAAGTGCTGACCCAAGTCGGCTTCCTCCAGGAGATCGCCGGCCACCCTCGAACGCCCGACCGGGCAGAGGCCGTACGGTCTGCGCGCGAAGTCCTCGACGACCGTCTCGACAGCGCCCGCGGCTACCTCACCGAAGCGTCCGGCCAGCTGCACCGCGATGCCGAGCGGCTCACTGCGTCGGCCCCGGCCCGGCGCATGTCACCGACCCCGTCGGCCACCCCCGCTGCCGCGCACCCCGGACCTCACCTGCTGTCCGCGCCCAGGGGCCCGGCACGCTGACCTCTCCCCCCTACCTCTCACCGGAGCCACCCGATCCAGCCCTTTCCCATTCCCCGCTTCCTGTCCGCGACCACCGCAGCAGTCGGCATGGCTCTCGCCCTGTCCTCCTGCGGAACCAGCGACCACGGCGCTCCCGTCGCCCAGAAGAGCACGCCTACCATCACGGCCGCACCGCCCCTGGCCCCGGCACTCAGCCCGGCCCAGGCCCGTGACGCCATCGCCAACTATTCGAAGGTCAACAACACGGCCAACGCCACCCAGGACCTGAACCTCCTCGGCAGCGTCGAAGGCGGTCCCCGGGAAGCCATGTCGAAGGCCGACCACAAGGGGCAGGCAGCACTGCCGATAGGTGAACGCCGCGCCTACATTCCGTGGTCGTACCGCCTGTCGGAAACCGACCTGTTCATCCCTCGCCTCGGTTCCGGAAAACCCCGCTGGTTCGCCGCGATCACCCGGGGCGGCAACCAGCAGCAGTACGCCCGAGTCCTCGTCATGGCCGAGAACACGACGACGAAGCAGTGGGAAATGGTCTCCACCGTCGACCTCGCCGATCCTCACCAGCTCCCGACGATCGTGCGGGACAAGGACGGCTACGCCACCGCGGTCGACGCCACATCGAAGTCCCTCGCGACTCCGGTCGACCAGCTCCGCGCCGCAGTCGTCGACAACTTCGTCACCGGCGGCCTGTCCGGACAGAAGGTGCTCGCCCCCACCGCCTCCTCGCAGCAGCAGATCAAGATCCACAACGAGGCGGCCCGAAAGTTCGGCACGCGCGGCACCACCAAGTTCTCCGCCGTGCCGCCCGAGTTCACCGGCTCGTACGCACTGAAAACCACCACGGGCACCTTCGTCGTCTTCGCCCACACCCATGCCCAGAACGACGCAGTGACCGCTCCGGGATACCGCATCGTGCCGGAGATGCAGGACCGCGCGTGGCTTGGCACCACCCCGGCCCCGGGCTTTAACTACCGCTTCACCTGCTCTGATGCCGCTGCGGTTCCCACCGGCTCCGGGTCGTCCAGCCTTCTGGGATACGGCTGCCGCCGCACGGACGCGAAGCCCGTCGGCCCGAGCGAATCGGTCTAGAGGCCGACCATGCAGTACCCCGACTTCGAGCTGTACCAGCCCGCGGACCGCCACGCCGAGCAGATCGTCGCCGCCCGCCGTGGCAGCGCCACGAACAACGATCCGCGCCGGCGAGCCCGGCGGGACTCCGAGCATGTCGTCCTTCCCGGAGATCCCCTGCCGCTGGTGCTTCTACTGGCCCCCGACTCCCGCCGATAGCCGGGAAGATTCTGGAGACCCTTGTCAACGCACTCGTTCATCGCTCGCCCCACGGAAACCGGCTACGACGGGATCTACGTTCACTTCGACGGCGTCCCCAGCCACCAACTTCCCCTGCTGCTTTCCGCCTTCAACTACCGGTTCAAAGCCGACCTGGAGGCCATGACCCGTCATCTCGTCGACGACGTCTCCGTGGGCTGGGACGAACTCGGCACCGACCTTCTCGACGACGCTCCGCCCGCCCTCGTGGCCGCGCTGACCGGCGGAGAACAGTGGCCCAGCCGCAGCCTCGACCACCTGAAGACCCTGGATGGTTCGCCGCCGGTACGGATGGTGGTCAACGACGCCACCGCGGTGGCACAGGACATGAAGTGGGGGTACGTCCTGCACCCGCATGGAATCGAAACGATCAGCGTGGACTACGCGGACAGAGGCCCGGTCGTCAGCTGGCGTACGGCACCGCACACCGTCTTCAGCGACCATCCGGCCCTGTGGGCCTCCCCCCAGTTCGCCCCGGTCGTCACCTCCAGACGGACCACCCCACCGAGCACCACCCCCGCAGCAGCCCCTACCGCCACGGCCGCCACTCCACGCACCTCCGCTCACCGCTAACCCCAGCCCTCTTCCCCGGAGATCCGCCCTGTCCTCGCGCACCACCCCACCGATCACAGTCGTCATCGCCACCCGCCTGCGCGCAGACCGGCTGGACTACCTGACCGCCATGCACGCCAGCCTCACCCGCCAGTCCGTTCCGTGGGAAGCCGTGATCGCCCTCGACGGCGCCGACCCGGCCCGCCTGCCCGCCCCGCTCGCCGACGACCCCCGGGTACGCACCCTGGCCCTGCCTCGCGCGGTGGGTGCCGCCTGCGCCAGGAATCTGGCCTTGAACGACGTGCGCACCGCCTTCGTGAACTGGGCGGACGATGACGACGTATTTTCCGACGAGGCCATGTCCATGCGGCTCAGCGTCCTGGAATCGACCGGGGTCGGCTGGTGCGCGGGGTGGAGTGAGGACCTGCACCCGGACGGATCGACCGCCCTGTGGCGCTGCCCGACGCCGCCTGGACGGCACGAGGCCGGCGACGTGTGGACGTACTGGAAGAGGCCCACCGACACCATCCCGATCGGGCCCACGACGATTCTCGCGCGTACCGACCTCGTCCGGGCCGCCCCGATGGGCGGCCTGGTCCAGGGCGAGGACTACATGGCCGCCGTAGGAGTCACCAGCCTGGCACCGGGGGTACTGCTCCCGCTCCCGGTCTACCGCTATCGCAAGCACGAAGGCCAGATGACCCGGCAGAGCTCGTACGACCAATTGGAGACGGCCGCCCGCGAACACGCCTGGCAGTACGGGCGGAGCCTGCGTGCCGTACTTCGCCATGGCGCTCGTGTAGACCGTATGAAGCATCCAAAACCGTGGCCGCCGTCGGTTCTGAACGCTGATGTTCTGGGGAGAGGTTGACTTCCGTTGGCCTCCGGCCGACACGGTGGAGCGGGTACAGCCGCATACACCGGGAGGCACCGGATGTTCTCCGAGCGCACGTCGGTCGGTCTGGATGTTCATGCCCGTTCTACGACGGCCTGGGCACTGGACGGTGAGACGGGCGAGATCTTCAGCAAGCGTCTCGATGCCGAGACGCACAACGTGATGGTGTGGGTGGCCGGGCTGCCCCAGCCGACCGCCGTTGCCTACGAGGCCGGACCGACCGGATTCGTGCTGGCCCGGGCTCTGGACGAGGTCGGCATCCGCTGTGTGGTGGCAGCCCCGTCGAAGATGGAGCGGCCGGCCGGCGACCGGATCAAAACAGATAAGCGGGACGCAAAGCGGCTGGCCAAGCTGCTGCGGATGGACGAACTCCCGGCGGTGCGGGTGCCGACGCCCTCCGAGGAGACCGCCCGCGATCTGGTGCGGGGCCGGGACGATGTCCGCCGCGACCTGGCCCGCGCCCGCAACCGGATCTCCAAGCTGCTGCTGCGGCAGGGCCGGGTCTGGCGCGGCGGGACGGGCTGGACCTGCCTGCACCACGAGTGGCTGTCCAAGCAGCGGTTCGACGGCCCGGACACCCAGTTCACCTTCGATGAAGGGATGGACGAGGTTCTCACCCTGGAGGCGATGCGTGACCGCTTCGACCAGCGCATCGGTGCTGCGGCTGCCCGCCCCGAATGGGCTCCGGTGGTGCACCGACTGGCCTGCCTGCGCGGCGTCAGCACGCTGACCGCATTCGCTCTGGCCGTCGAGGTCGGTGACTGGCACCGGTTCACCGGCGCGACGATCGGCGCCTACCTCGGGCTGGTGCCCAGCGAGCACTCCTCGGGCCCCAACCGTTGCCAGGGGCCGATCACCAAGACCGGCAATACGCACGCACGGCGGCTCCTGGTGGAGGCGTCGTGGCAGCACTACCGGCCCTACCGCGGGCCGGGGGCGAGCTTGCGCCGCCGGATGGAACTGGCGCCCGCGCCGGTGCGACAGCGGGCCGATCTCGGCAACCGGCGGCTCCACCACCGGTGGCAAGCCTTTCTCGACCGGAAGAAGAACACCAACGTCGCGGCCGTGGCCGTCGCCCGCGAACTGGCGGGCTGGTGCTGGAGCCTGGCGATGATGGAGGACTGACCCCACGGGGTCCACAGAACGGCCGGCGGGAGACCGGAACGTGTCAGCGCGAGGGACGATGCCCGCGGAACCTATGAGCAGCCCCTGGCGGGCCACGCTCGGTTGTAGACCGGAGGCCCTGTCCCCGACGAACACCCGGTCATGCGGTAACCAACCCGCGGATATCAGGCTGACCGCGCGTCGTCGCACGACACGCACCCCGGCCTCCCGCCGGTCCCACAGCACCACCCCCGGCCCGCCCAGCGAGCCCAACTCCCCCTGCCCACTTGACAAAACGACCTACATATCAGGTTCCGCAATTCCGTGGACACTTCCACGTGATCATGGACACCGTTTGGACATTTCCGCGTGATCATGGGCATCAGTAACGCTCGGTAGTTGTCAGTTGTCGGCTGTTAACGGGGCTTCCGGTTTGGGCGGCGCGTTCCTTCCGCATCGTTCAACTATGGCCGTACAGCATCCGAGGACGAGCCGTAGCAAGCACAACACTCCTACGGCATCGATTCGGTACACCGACGGGCCGACTCGCGAAGTCCCCTTCAACCTGCTGCGCTTGGAAGACTTCGACGAATCGGCCCCGTGGCGCCGGGTCCGTTCGGTACACGGCATGGCGCACTACTCGGGCGACTACGCCTCGGCGACGACGGGCGGCCAGGTCGTCTACGAGAGCCGCCTGGAGCTGGCCCGCTTGCTGCTCGCTGACGCGCGACGCGGTGGCCGCACGCCTTCTCGCGGAAGTAGTGCGGCCGGTGGCCCATTGGGAATCCGGGGCGCTCACGCTTCGCCAGGACGGGCGGGTGGGCGGCCTCCTCCACCCCGAGGCAGTGGCAGACGCGACCCAGCTCGCCGCGGCTCTCCAGGACTTCCACGAGACCCTGGGCCGGCTGAAGTCGATCAAGTAGCCAGGGAGTGGCCTGGGCGTTGGTGCCAATGTGACCAGTGCTCAGGCCAGCACACAGTTACGTGCTGACCTGAACCTCCAACAGAGGGTTCCAGCGGCACCCTGACAGCGATGTCGCCGAATAGCGCAGGGTTAGACCTGAGCTGGTTCCTTGAGGTCACGATGATCGTCGCGGACCTTAAGGAGCAAGCTGACCGGCGGTTCGCCCGACCTAGGACGACTGCAACCTCTTGAGCTTGTCGGCTTCCGCCGCATCGATCTCCCCAATGCGGGCCTCGATCGCCTTCTGGACTCGCTCTCGCTCGTGACGGGCATCGTCCTCACTCAGCACCTTTGCCTTGCGCTGGGCATCCAGATCATCGGCGGCTTCACGGCCCGCAGCCTGCACGGCCTCGCGGCCCTTCTTCGCTGCATCAGCGATCTTCGCAGCGTAGGTTGCCCGGACTTGCTCGGTCATCTCCGGCAACCGAACAAGGATGTCCTTGCCCTCGCTGGTCACGGTCACCCCCAGATCAGCCTCCTCGATCGCCTTCTCCGCCCCCGCCTGGGAGCTGGATTCCCACACGGTGACCTTGAGCGTCCGGGAGCCCGTGACGCTGATCCGAGCACTCGTCTTCAGGGGAGCGGTGCCCACATGAACCCCGTCCAGAAGACCTGGATGAATTCGACCGGTGGGGATCTTGCTGATCTCCTTCATGAACGCCCCAACGACAGCGTGCATCCGAGCATCGGCGCTTTGAAGGATGAGTCCCATCAGGTCCTGCCTCTCCGGTTCGCTCTTATGTGCCGCCCTTGTCAGTTCCTGGCTGCGGCGGCGCAGTGATCTTGGCCTCCCCCGCACCACGGCGAGGCAAACTGCCGCGGCAAGGAACACGTCAAGAAGAGATAGCGGTCATCGACCTCACCGAGAACGAACGCGGCGTCATCACCCAACTCCCCCGCACCGCCGTCGATGTCGCCTTCGCTCCGTTCACCCGCTCCGACGAGACCGCGTGACAGTCGACCGCGGGCCCGAGCCGGACCCAAGATCTGGGTCCACTAGCTGCGGTCCGGGGTAAGCGCGGCAACGAAGGAGCACTGCCTGCCCAAGATGATCAGTGGGGCTGGTACGGCACGGTCCGTCACCGCAGAAACGATCCGCCCTGACCTAACCGGCCCAGCAGTCTGCCCTGCCACCAATCCATTGCAGGAGCCCACCGGAGAGCGAGCAGACAACGAAGATCAGCGCGCGCGGAGAACACCCGACTTCGGAAGGACTCCAGACCGGGACCTCACGTCTCAGCCGACCTCGGCCCAGACCAATGGCCGAGAACCTGTCAGCCACGCCAACCGAGCGGGCGCAATGTAGACGACGATCGCCGGTTCGCCTAACCGGCGATCGTCGCGACCCTTGAAGCTCACCCCAACTCCCGACCGGTGATGAGCCCTTGGACGCCCCACCCTCCCTGCTACCCCCAACCGGAAGTTCGCTACCGACAGCGGCTCCGGCTCAAACCCGACCAGGCAACATTGCTCATGATCACCCGTATCCGAACTGCTCACGAAAGGCGGATTCCAGCGTTTCCGCAGAAGCCACTGCTCATGAAGTCGCGTTCCCTACAGCTCGACCTGAGCCAGCGACGGCACAGGATGACGCACTCCCGGCGACGAATCGGCCCGGAATATAGCCGGACATCGCCGGTTGGGCCAACCGGTGTTCCTCGCGACCATTGATAGCTCAGCGCCACCGAGCCCCGCACGAAGGATCGATTGCCCATTACCCACCGACCACACCGCCGTTCGCCAGGATCGGGCGCCGGCATTCCGGCAGGACTGACAGCTCACGAAGTCGCGTGCCCACACGAGGTCCTGGTCCGTGGCTGAAGCACACATCGATCTGTCGTACAGCCGGGATGCGGGCGTCGTGGCCATCTCCTCCGGTCCTCAGCACCCCTGGGCCGCCACCGCGCTGCGCGAGGCCGGATTCCGTTCGCGCCAGGACGGTACCTACCACGTGCCTGGGCGCGACCCGGATGTCTCCCGCAGCGCCTTGGCCAATCTCGTAGAGTGCGCGGCGCGTCACCGCACCAGCGTCAGCACCAACAGTCGGCGCTACATCGGCGATGCCGCCCGCGACATCGCCGAGCGGCTGCCCGGCCGGTGGAGAGCAGAGGTCGAGGTCTACTCCCACCCGGTGTGGCAGGAAGACCTGGTGCACTGGCTGTGGGACAACGGCGATCTCGGCCGCATCGCGCAGACAGAGCGGATCGCGTACGCCGCCTCGCTCACAGACATGGCGGAAGGAACGACGCTGCTGCTCGTCGAGCACCCTGGCAAGGAGTTCGGCTACCTGGTCGGCGCACTCGCCTCGCGTCCGTTCAACGGGGGCCACGATGATCCGCATGCCCCGAGCAGCGTCGCCGTGGGTCCCTTTCCCGGCCGTTCGGCGAAGGCCATCGCCGACCACTATCTGCCCGGCTACCACCGTGCCCTTCATGCCCGGCGCACCGACGCCGTCGCTACCGCACTCACCCACATACGCGACGAGTACGGCGCCTGGAATTCCATGGCCGAGTCGGAAAGGAACAGCGACGCCACTTCGCTGCCCGCCCCGCTCTCGGACACCGAGTTCACAGAATTCCAGGATCGCGCTTGGCGCATCTTCCAGGACGTCATCGACCACGTGGATCCGCTGGCCCGCTCGTGCCGCCCCGCGAGCAGCCCCTGGCCCCAGGACACGGTGCCGCTCGGCCGGATCACCTACGCACTTGCACAACTCTCTGGATTTCGGTTGGAGTTGGGGGACGGACAGGACCTCGCACGCGAGGAACGCATCGCAAGAACGTGGCCAGCCATCGAGACCTGGCTCACGCACACCGACGCCTTCCTACGACAGGTCCACCATTCGGCCCCTCAGCTCCGCCTTGCCCTCCCGGTCACAGCGACTCCTCGCGCGCTGCCTGTGGCCCGCCCCGCATCTCGTCGCTGACCTGCATCAACACCATCTGAGGAGACCCCTGCTTGGACCCTGGCACCCACTTCGTCTTCGGCACCCACAAGAACCACGGCATCGTCGCCGCCTTCACACCCACCGTGTCCAGCCACCTGGCCGACTGGCTTCTCGTCCGTGAACAGTTCCAGCCGGTCCCCGGTGAAACCGGGCTCTACCGCCTCACCGAACCCGAACGTGACGGCATCCGCAGAGCGCTGCAGGCCGCCCAGGACCTGCGCGGCCTGGGCTACGCCGTGCACACCGACGCGGACCTCGCCGCTCCCGGGCCGGCCCTCCACGGCCAGCCGAGGGAGAGCCGCGCCCGTAGCGCGCAGGCAGCAGCGAACCGCTCGCCGCAGCGCGGACCGGCCCTGACGACATCCCCGCCCCGCGCCCGTCCGATCCCTCCGAAGCCCACCGCCGCACCCTCCGTCCACATGTCGGCAACAACGGCTGGGCGCGGCCGATGACCTCCGATGCCGAACCGATTCGAATCGTCCGAGGCCCTGGCGGCGAGGTGGAGGTCCTCGGCGGCTTCGATGCCTTCGCCGGGGAAATCCTGCGGCGCGCGGACTTCCTGTTCGAGCCGTCCCTGAGCGGCTGGTGGGTCCGGCTTCCCTTCGGCACGGGACGCCGCTGCGAGAACGAACGCGCCTCGTGGGCAGCCGAGATGCTCACCGCTGCCCGATACCCCGTACAGCTCGACCCCACCCTCCGTGCCGAACTCACGGAACAGAGCGCCCCCGCCGGTCCAGCACGCCCACCAACCATGACCGCGCAGGGCCCGCCCCCAGGCCGCCGACCTCATCGCTGAATCCGACCCCCAGGAGCACCGATCCCCGACACGCCCCCGCTCACGCCGTCCGACCTCGCCACCGGAGCGCGGAACTTCCGGCTGAAGATGGCGGTCCTCACGCTCCGAGCCGAAAGGGCACTGAACGCCACACGCGACCGCTATGGACGCACAGTGCTCCCGGAAGCCGCCGCAACGGCCCGCGCTCTCCGCGCACGGGAGGCCATCGCGGAGTACCGCTCACACCTCGCCCCGCACGCCGAGGAACTGCTCGGGGCCGCACATCTCGCGATCGACGAGCGGACTCCCGCCCGGCACGCCTCCGGGTGGCGCAGCGTGCTCTACGATCTCGCTTCCTCAGCCTCCACGATCCGGCATGCTCTCGACCACCCTGCCGCTCCTGGCTCGGCCACCGAGCGAGAGCAGCACCAAGATCTGTGGCCTCATCTCGCCGCCTGGGCGGACCACGGCTACATCGCCGCCGACCTCGCCGAACAGCACCGTCGCCCGGGGGTTCCGTTGACGGGCGACGAGCTCCTGGACTGGACCGACAGGGCGCAGGCCGCGCAACGGCGTGACGAGTTGGAGCTCATCGAGTCCTGGTACGCAGCCGACGGCAAGCCGATCACGCTCGCCTACCTCCACGAGGACGACGACTCCACGGTGGTAGCTCTGTCAGGCGACCCGGACGCGCCGGGCTGGCACGTGCTCGGTCACTACGCCGACGAGTACGCAGCCGGGCAGGCGCTACCGCCTCCCGTGCCGCCGGGCGTGTTTAAGCCGGATGCCTCCCGCTTCAACCGCCCGGAGCAGGCGCCCGAGACCACGTTGCAGGAGCTGCTCCGTGACATACACGAAGCCCGTTCCGCGGGCGACGTGTCCGAGACCCTGCTCACTGTCGCCCAGCATGGCTACGAGGCTGGCCCCATGGTTCGTCTCCACGAACTCCTGCGCACCGCTGGCAAGTTCGCGGCAGCTCTCGAAACAGTGCAGGGACGGCAGATCGGCGGGCGGCTCACCGCGCTCAGCCGACAACTCGACTTCCTCACCCAGGAAGTGCACGAGGCGGCCGAGGAGCTCGGAGAGACCGTCGCGGTCCTGCCGCCGTACCGCATCCCGCACACGCGGAGCCGAGAGCAACCTGCCGTGAACACCACCCCGGCCGTTCCCCCGCCCCGCACTTCGACGCCCGCCCGCCACCGGTAGCTCACCGCCAAGAACCAGCTCGGCACTGGTCACTGCTCCTGCCGCACCTTGCCCTGCCCACAGCTTCGACTTCGAAAGGTCCTCGTGTCGTCCTCTCAGCCCTTGCCCGTTCCCAGGCGCCGCCCGGTACTGACCCAGCGCCACGTCGCCCGGCTGCTGGTCGGCACACTGATCGGCCGTCTGCCCACGGGCATGGCTCCGGTGGCGATCATGCTGCTCGTCACCGGCCAGGGGGGCACCCTCGCGCAGGGCGGGACGCTGTGTGCGCTGTACGGACTGACGGCCGCCCTCGGACAGCCGTTGCTGGGACGTCTCGTCGACCGTCGCGGACAGACGTCCGCCACCACCATGGCGGTGCTGGTTACCACGGCCTGTCTGTCGGTGCTTCCCCTGATCGACACCGCGACACAGCAGGCGTACGCGGCGGCAGCCGTGACCCTCGCCGGATTCAGCACGCCCC
Organism: Streptomyces sp. NPDC087440; assembly: GCF_044744005.1. Lineage (NCBI taxonomy): Bacteria > Bacillati > Actinomycetota > Actinomycetes > Kitasatosporales > Streptomycetaceae > Streptomyces > Streptomyces sp. NPDC087440. Next base: position 33,654 of record NZ_JBIUXN010000003.1, read on the forward strand.
CTCTAGAAGCCAACCTCCGAGCCCTGTGGAGCTCGGTCCTGCCCGACCCCGTCCAGCGGCGGGCAGCACTCGCTCTGGACACCGGGTGCCAAGGACTGGTCTTCATCGTCGGCCCTCCGCTGGTCGCCGTGCTGCACACCGCGTACGGGCCCGCCACCGCAATGGCGGTAACCACCGGACTGGGCCTGTTCGGTGCTCTCCTGGTCCTGACCGCGCGGCCATCCCGGCGGTGGCGACCTGAGCCCGATCGCCGCCCGGCCGGAATACTCGGCCCGCTGCGCCACCGAGGGCTGCCGAGCTTGTTGCTGGCCCTCACCGGCACGGGGTTCGCCCTGGGCGCGTTGAACGTGTGGGCCATCTCCGAGGCCGACGCTCAGGGGATGAGCCTGCTGTCGGGGATGATCCCGGCAGCACTGTCCGTCGGCAGCCTTCTGGGCGGCGCCCTCTACGGGCGCCGGGCCTGGCCGGGCTCCCTGCGGACCCAACTAACCCTAGGAGCATCGCTCTTCACCTTCGCCTGGCTGCCGCTGGTACTCACAGAAGGACCGCTCTCCGCGAGCCTTCTGCCCCTGCTGCCGGGGCTGTTCCTGCCCGTCGTGATCACCTGCTCGTTCTTGGCCATCGAGGTACTCGCACCGGTCGACTCACTCACCGAGGCGTACGCGTGGCTGATCGCCGCAGTCGGCATCGGCCAGGCCGCGGGCACCGCGCTCGCCGGTCAAGCGTCCGCCGAGCCGGTCCTCGGCGCCATGCTCCCGGCGGCCGGAGCCGTCGCCACCCTGCTCGTCCTGCTTGCCGCCCGTCGCGCGCTCGCCGCTGCCCACAGCGCACCCCGTCGGGGGCGCCACCGGCGCACTGCTCCCGGCCGTCATGCCGTTTGCCCCTGACGCCCTTCCCCCCTTCCCCTTCCTGCTTGAGGAGTTTCCCTATGGCCGTTGTTGGTACGCCCGAAGTACCAGCAGAGCCGTTCATGTCGATCCGGCACAGCATCACCGGAGAGATCACCACCACCGGCTACAACGCCGCCGCCCGGCGGATCCTGCTCCAGTCCGGCTTCGACGAGACGCCAGGCTGCGCCTGCCAAGCGACGGAACCCGGTACGGAGCGGACGCGCGGGCCTGCTCGGCAGCCAGAGAGCTGCTCGTCGCCGGCCACCCCGTGCCCCCGGACCGAGCCCTCGGTCGGCCAGTAAGCGCCGACGGTACGCCCCGGTTGGCCCGGCCGCCGCTGCCAGCACAGCCGGTGATCCGCTCCGAGAGCGGCCAGACTCACCGCCTCATCACCAACCCCGCCCGCACCCACATCTGTTGAAGGGGCCTCGCTTTTGGCCACACCCGCAACGCCTGCCAGTCCAGCGCGTACCAAGGGCGGCGAACTACGGGCCAAGGTGGCCCGACTGCTGGCTGACCGGCCGACGGACACGCTCACCATCGGGGACATGGCCCGCCAGCTGGGCCACTCCCACGGCGCCGTCCGCAACGCCGCCCTCACCCTGGTGCAACGCGGCGAGGCCGACCAAGGCGGAACCGTACAGCCGCGGTTCGGCGCGAACGCCAGAACTGCCACGGCCGCGCAGACCGCTGTGATCAGCCCCCCGGGTACCCACGCTCCCCGTGCCCAGGCGGCCCGGGCCCGCACGACCATTGCCGCAGCAGCCACGCCCCGGCAGACCGGGCCGATCCGCCGCGCAGGGGGCCAGATGTACCACCCCCGGGAACTTGCCGATCTGCCCGACGTCGAGGCGTTGAATCGCTTGCGGGACGCTGATGTGCCGGTGCTGCTTTACGGCCCTCCGGGCACCGGCAAAACGTCGTTGGTGGAAGCGGCGTTCCCGGACCTGCTCACCGTCGCCGGTGACGGCGACACCACGGTCGGCGACCTGATCGGCGAGTACACGCAGGCCGACAGCGGAGGTTATGTCTTCCAGTACGGTCCGCTGGTCACCGCGATGACCGAGGGCCGCGCCCTGCTGATCGACGACGCCACCTTGATCTCACCGAAGGTCCTGGCGGCGCTGTACCCCGCGATGGATGGGCGCAGGCAGATCCAGGTCAAGGCCCACAAGGGCGAGACCATCAAGGCCGAGCCGGGCTTCTACGTGGTCGCGGGCCACAACCCCGGCGTCCACGGAGCAATTCTGACGGACGCGCTGTCGAGCCGGTTCAGCGTGCAGATCCAGATCGGCACGGACTACGACCTCGCCCTGGCGCTGAAGATCGACGCCCGGGTGGTCCGGGTCGCCCGACACCTTGCCCGCCAGGTCGAACTCGGCGAGCTGGGCTGGGCCCCCCAATTGCGGGAGCTGCTCAGCTACCAGAAAACTGAGGCCGTCCTCGGCACCAATGCCGCGCTCGCCAACCTCGTCGGCATCGCCCCTGAGGAGGATCGCCAGGCCGTCGTCGACGCCGTCAAAAAGACTGTCGGCGTCACGAAGGCCGCTCCCCTGACCCTCGGCAAGCAGCTTTCCGCCTCGGCCCTCCGGCAACGCCCGGTCAGCACCGGCTCCTCGCACCCGGGCCGCTCGCGATGAGCGCCCACCGCCACGTCCAGTCCCCCGGCACCACGCCGGACGATGCCGACCTCGCGCGCTGGGACGACGACGGCGCCCCGCCCGCGCAACCCCGCTCCTCCCCCGCGGCGTGGCTGCGCGTGGGAGCCGAACTCGGCGACCGGCTGGTCGCCCTCTCCGGCCGCCAGGACCTCCTCGTCACCTGCCGACCCGGCACGCGCAGCGGCGCATCGGCCGCCTATTTCCCTGCGCTGAGCGAGGTCGAGTTCGACGCCGGCCTCTTCGCCCCGCTGAAGCCCCACGAGATCCACCCGCGGATCGTGGGTGACGAGGAGCGGTATCCCGCCGCCTGGGGTGTGCTCGTCCACGAGGCCGCGCACGCGGCCCACTCCGTCTGGACGGAGCCTGCCGGAGCGAACCCCCGCGTTGTCGAGGCCGCGCTCCTGCTGGAGGAGAGCCGGGTCGAGGGCACGCACCTGAGCAGGCGGCCCACGGACCGCACGTACCTGCGCACCAGTGCCCGAACGCTGGTCATGCCCGACATCGCCCACCCCACCGTCCAAGGCATCGAGCACGCCGCCGCCACGGCCGCCCTGATCCTCGGCCGCCGCGACGTCGGCATCCTGGACGCCGGTGAGACCCGGGCCGTCGCCGATCTGTGCGCAAAGGTGCTGGGCGCCGACCTGCTGGCCACCCTCACCCGCATCTGGACCGCAGCCCACCAGTGCGCCGACCACGACGCCACGACCATGCTCGCGCACGGTCAAGCATGGTGCGACGCTCTGGACATCGCGACCCCGGCCCGGCCCGTGCCGGAGAACCTGTCCGATCTGCTGTCCGGCGCCGTGGGCATCGTCATGGACAGCACGGCAGCCACCGATGCCGCCGACCGCGCGGCACAGTCCGCAGCGGACACTGCCCTGGCCGCGCAGTCCAAGGCGCAGGCGCAGGACCGCGCCCAGCGGGCCAGCCAGCGACGCAAAGCCGCAGCCACCGCCAAGTCGGTCTTCAACACCCGTGGAACCACCGTCACCTCCGACGGGAAACCAGCGCCCCGCGAGAACCCGGTCACCGGCACCCGCAAGCCCACCGCCGCCGAGCACAGTGCCGCCGCCCGCCTGAGCCGCGCCCTGCGTGCCGCCGCCTACCGCGAGCGGACCGAGGAGCGCACCACCAGCCCCACACCGCCCGGCCGCCTCAACATGGGTCGTGCCCTCGCCCGCGACGCGCAGCGCGCCGCCGGTTCGGTCCCCACTGCGGAGCCGTTCACCCACACCCGCCGCCGGAACTCCCCCACCCCACCGCTGCGTGTGGGGATCGCCGTCGACGTCTCCGGCTCCATGTATGCCGCCTGCGCGCCCGTCGCGTCCGCTGCCTGGATCGTGGCACGCGCAGCAGCCCTGACCGACCCCGACTCCCGTGCTGCCGTCGTCGCATTCGACGAGCACCTCACCGCACTGACCCGGCCCACCCACCGAGCACCCACGCTCGTAACGACGTTCGATGCCAACGGCGCCAGCCACAATCTCGGCGATGCCCTCGACGCACTCGACCACGGCCTCGACCTCAGCCGCCCCGGCACCGGCCGCCTCCTCGTGATCGTCACCGACGCCCAGTACGACAGCGACGAAACCGCTCAGGCGGTCTCCCGCGTCAAGCGGCTCACGGCCGCCGGCTGCGCTGTACTCCAGCTCACCCTTACCAAGGGTTCCCGTCACTTGCCGGGGACCACCTTGCTGCACCTGCCCAAGCCCTCCAGCGCTCCCGCCGCCATCGCCACGGCAGCCACAGACGCCATCCGCAGGACCCGCTGAGACAACACAGAAGACAGAAAGCAGGAACAACCACGTGGCAGTTGTTGGTAAGTCCGGCTATCAGTACCTGAGGAATGGCCTGCGTTTGGAGAGTCAGTTACTGCGAGCGACGTACATCATCGCGGCCATCCCCGAGAGGCAGACGAGAGTGCCGATGGTGTCGTGGCGGTCAGGAGGACAGCCGTCGGCGACCATTGTCGAGGCGCTCAAGCCGGCAACGAAGATGCCGCCGAGTTGGATATCGTCGAGTTGGCCACGCTCGACGAAGGTCAGGCCGTACGACGCGGAACGGGATACGCCTTGCCGCGTTTCAAGAGAGGAATTTCCCGACGGTTACTTTGCTCGACCGCTACGGGTCCTGGTGGCGTGAGCCATACGGGTGAAGCCTGTCCCTCCCCCGCGTGATGTCCGGTCGGTGTGACCGAGATCTGAGCTGGCGAGTCCGCTACTAATCGTGCGTACCGGAAAATGATCATGGACGTATGAGGAGTTGCGTATGCCTAGTTCCCTCAGCCGCCGCATGTTGCCCGCGGCGCTGGCTCTTGTGCTGACAGCGGCGTCTTCGGCTCTCGCGCCCGCCGCAGTGGCCGTCGCGGGAAGAGCGGGCTGCGTCGTTCCGGAGCGGCCTGCGAAGACTGACACGGCGGTTCCTGCCAGTGCGGCCGATGAGGCGAGGGCGCTTCGGGCGATCACGCGCGCCAAGCGTTCCACGGTCTCTCGATCCGAGGCCAAAACGCCGATCAAGGTGACCTGGCACATGATCAAGAAGGATGATTCGGTTCTGGGTGGCGACATCGAGGACGAGAGAGTCCAGATGCAGATCGACGAGCTCAACGAGGGGTTCAAGGACTCGGGTCTCTCGTTCACGCTGGACGGTATCGAGCGCACGACGAATGCCGACTGGTTCAACAATGCGGCCCCCGAGTCTCCGCAACACGCCGCGATGACCAAAGCCCTGCACAAGGGTGGGGCAGCCGACCTGAACATCTACTCGGTGGGGTCCATCGGTATGCCCGGGTACGCGTCCTTCCCCTGGGACTACAAGGATGAGCCGACGAAGGATGGTGTGGTCATCGACTGGACCACCGTTCCCCATGGCTGGTACCCCGGCCACCCATTCGGCAAGAGGGCGATTCACGAGGTCGGCCACTGGGTGGGCCTGCAAGACACCTTCCACGGCGGATGCGAGGGCGGAGACTACGTGGCCGACACCGCTGCCGAGGCATACGCCTCGGCCGGCTGCCCCGAGGGACGCGACACTTGCCTTAGCGATGAAGGGTGGGACCCGATCCACAACTACATGGATGACAGCGACGACGGCTGTGTCACCCACTTCACCCCGGGACAGATCAGGCATTTCCTGGCGGCCAGCGAAGCATACCGCCGAATCTGACACGCACTCCGCGCGCAGGCAGTGGGTGCACTGCCTGCGCGCTCTCATTCTTCGAGTACCGGCAGGACCTACAGGATGCCGGGTCCGCCGCACACAGTCGCTGACGGTAGGCACGGGGCGACCGTGAAGGCCACTAAGCCCGCCACAACGCTCGTCCGGCCTCGGGGGAACATCGGTACAGCGGTTATCGGTGAGGACGATGATGGCCGTCTAGCACAATCCACTTCGCCGCTGAGGGTCGGTGGAATTCCTCTGAGCCCGGCCCGGGGCTGGCTACGGTCCGGCTTATGCCGGTGGAATTCCTGAGTGATGAGCAGGCCGAGGCGTACGGGGCGTACGCCGAGGAGCCGACAACCTGAACCTGCTCGGCCGCTACAGCTTCACCGCCTCCGCCCCGGCCGCCGGCGCCCTTCGCCCACTGTGCGACCCGGACACGCCGGAACTGGACGGGGACGAGGCCGACGGGTGAGTCCCGCTGATCTTGTTTCTGGTTCAACCGCTGACCAGAGGCGGCCTCAGCCGATCGTTTCGAGGATCTCCCGCTCCTCGCGCCGCCCGACTCCCCCCCGGAAGCCCCCCATGAGGCCCACCCCGGACCTCATTCCTTCCCTGAGGTCCGGGCCAGACGACGGGGCGTCCCCCATCACGCAGACGGCGCCTGCGAACTCGCCGGTGTCGGAGACATCCTCCGTCCACCTCCCCAGCGTGTTGTCGCCTTCGGTGTCGACCTGCTGCGTCGGGCGGCTGGTGTAGAGCGTCACCCTCCACGAAATCCCCGGGATCTCCCTGGGCATCTTGATGGAGGCGATCTTGTCCAGGCCCGTCGCCGACAGGGAATACGTCTGGTGGTCCATCGGCAGCTCACAACTCTCGCCGGTGAAGTTGGTGCCGCTGTAGAGAATGGCCTGAGGTGCACCGTTCATGACTCTGCTCCCTGATCTGTGCGTTGTCACCGACGATCACTTCCTTGATCGTTAGCTGGCGCCTATCCCACACCAACAGCAGGGCGTTCACGGGAAATCCGGCAGGATTCGCCCATTCTGGTGACAACTACGGGAACCCAGCGGAAGGGCCCTCAAGCCACGCGTCCCCGCGGGCCCGGCCTCGGGGATCAATCAGGCGACGCTCAGTGCCCGTGCCATATCTCCAGGTAGATCAGTGGGCAGGGAGTGGCATGGGGTCCCCCACATGGCCGCCGGGGGAAGGTTTCGGCGTTCACGAAAGGGTGACAGCACACGGCCCTCCGCCTTGAGTCGCTGGCGGCGTGGGACAGCCTGGGGGAGGAATCCATCCCTCCGAAAAAGGATGCCTCATGCGTTTCCGTACCTCCCTCGCCGCCGCCCTGGGCGCGCTGGCGCTCGTCGTCACCCTGCCCACCTCCGCCAACGCCGCGACCGGAAGCGTCCGGATACGCGGAGCCTCCGCGTCATGGCGCGCTCGGTGCCGGTGTCGCATCGCTCTGGCTCGCCGGGCGGGCGCTGCCCGCACGGCGTGCACGGTGGGCGGCATAGGACGCGTCTTCGCCACCGCTCTCGGCCATCCAGTTCGCTGCCGTCTGCTCGCAAAAGCCGAGCAGACGGCTGAAGACGAACGCGGGAAGCTCAGCGGCGAGGTCCATGAGTGAGGCGTTCCGGGTGGGCCGGGGCCGGATGCCAAGCGTCTTGAGCCTGCGAGAGAGGCTGACCGGCTCCATCGGCCGGCCGGCCCGGGACCCGGGGAACAGCCAACGGCTCGGGCCAGGTTCAAGGCGATGGGCCTTGCCGACCGGATGGCGCACCAGCTCGCGGAGCATCGCGTCCAGCGGCGGCGGGATCTCCACCGGGTGTGTGCCCAGGCGCAGTCGCAGCGTGGCGCCGTCGTCGAGGACGTCGTCGCGGGTGAGTGCGCAGATCCGGGACGGGGGCTGTGCGAATAGCAGCAGGAGCAGTCCGGCCGTGCGGTCGCGGACTGCGATGTCGGGCTCGTTCACGAGCCGGTGTACCAGTCGCCAGCGTGTGTCGGCGGCGATGATGTCGGTGGCGAGCGAGCTGGTGTAGAAGGGGGCCGTCAGGGCTCGGGTGTGCTGGTGGCGGCTGGTCCAGTGCAGGAAGGACCGGATCCGCAGGCGCTCGACCGGGCCCGAAGCCAGGTAGGCGTCGATGTGATCCTGCGTGCACGTGGCGAGAGTGCTGCCCTGGGAGGGCAGCCACTCCAGCAGACGCACGACGGAGCGGATTTCCTGGCGGAGTCCGCAGGCTTGCCCAGGGCTGGTGTGCGCCTCCTGTCGGTGCAGGCGGCGCAACGGCTGCCAGCGGGCCCACGTTTCGACGATCCGCCTCTCCCCTGCGTCGGGAACACGGCCCAGCACCTTCGGCAGCCACCGCTCGATCTTGGCGAGGTGTTCGTCGCGGACGGCCAGGACGCCGTGCGCGACGAGAAGTGCGCGCAGATGGTCGGCCACCTGTCCATCGGCTACGGCGTCCAGGCCCTGGTGTGTCACCGGGCCGGTCGCGGTTGCGAGTGCCCGGAAGGCAGCGCGGCGGGCTGGGGTCTTGTGCACCCACCGCAGGACGGTGCGGGCATCGAGCGTGCGGAGCCTGTCGATGACGCCCTTCAGTTCGGGCCGCACCTGGCCGTCGGAACCGTCGAAGACTTCGCGCAGGCTCCGGTCGCGCGCGCAGTTCGGGCACATGCCCCGGTGGAAGAGTCGGACGACAGCTCCGCAGCGCGCGCAGGGCTTCTTCGCGCTGGGGTGCTTGGTCCAGCAGGTCTGGCACAGGCGACGGTCACCGGGAAGGAGCGCGGAGATCCGGTAGGTCTTCCCGCAGCCGTCGCACGGTGAAGGTGGGGTGCCGCAGGTCGCACACAGGGGTTCCCCGTCCGCGGTGCGGTTGTTGACCCGGCGCAGCTGGCCGCAGCGCACGCACACATCCTGGCGGCGGGCCCTGGCCGTGCACGGCTGGCAGCGCGGCGTCGCGGTCGAGGCGAACCAGCACGGCCGCCAGGCCCCGCAGGTCGCGCACAGGGCATAGGGGTTGGTACAACAGGCCGGGCACAGCCCGCCGCCGTCGGTGCGCTGGCGGCGGATGCGGATCTCGCCGCAGCCGTCACAGCGCCGGTGATGCAGCGGGTCCGTCTGACGGCAGGAGACACACACCGCCCGGCCCTCACCGTCGTGGCCGCCGATGGGCCGGTCCCGGCGACAGCGGGCGCATCGGGCCGTCCGGCTCTTCGTCCAGCAGTGTGAGCAGCAGCGGATTCCTTCGCGCAGGCTGACTAGGTTGGTGCTGGCGTTGCACCAGGGGCAGAGTGGAACGACGACGCCCCTCGCACCGCGGTCGACCAGGATCTTCGACAGGGCGGAGACCGACTGCGGGCCGTGGGCGCCCGCACCCGTCAGCAGGTCAGGGCGGTCCGACAGCGCCCACCACAGGCGCAGTTGCCCAGCCCGGCTCCGCTCCGCCTGCCTCACCGCGTCCTCCAGCACGGCACGCTGCAGGCCCGTGGATGGTGCGAGCAACTCTGTGATCTCACGGATCGGGTCGACGTCCTGGTCGGGCAGGTGCTTGCGACACCGCGGACGCCCCTCTCGGTCCCGGCCGCAGAAGTCGCGCCGGCCGCACTCGACACAGCGACGGTCCTCGATCCGGCCGCGGTTGTAACACGACCCGCAGATCCGCCCGTTGGGGGACGTCGCCGTAAGACGTCGCTGGCGCCCGCACCCGGCGCAACTAGGGAGCACGAGCCCCGTGGCACCACTCTCGACCAGGGCCCGGATCAGCCGCTCCACGAGCCGCGGCACCTGCGGCAGACCTGAGGTCAACACGTACGGGTCGCCCTCCACCAGTCGGGCGAGTTCGCGTCGCTGCGGACGCTGACGGAACACCCGCTCCACCACACCCGTCACCGCTTCCGTCATGCAGGAGGGATCGACCGCAGCGACCACCTCGGCCACGACCGCCACGGGATCCGACTGCCACCGCGGCAGCTCCACCTCAGTCACCTACTTCGCCGGCCCGTCCTCGGGCGGCGGCAGAACACGCGCCCGCCGGGGACGGAACTCCCCCACCCCCGCCCCACCAGGCCGGCCCGCACCCTCCTGCCCGGCAGCGCGGCGGGCAGCAGGCGCCTGTACGGCCACCGGCTCGATCAGTTCCTCCATCCGGCAGCCCAGGATGTCCATCAAGGCCATCAGCACCGCCAGGTTCAACCGCTCGGGCCGCTCCGTCACCAGCCGGTAGACCTGCGACGGCGACAAGTCGATCCCCCGCTCGGCCAGCAGAGGACGCAAGTCAGTGGTGGCGAACATGCCCCGCATCGCCATCACCTCGCGCAGATGCCACCGGTAGTCCAACTTCCGCACCGTGTCCCCTCTCCCCGTCGTCGCCCGCTAGCGCACCGGGCTCAGGGCCCGGTCCAGCATCCGTCGCATCATCGCGTTCATGAAGTCCCCGCTCACCCCGGTGTACAGGGCCGTGGTCGACGCGTAGCGGTGACCGACCTGACGCTGCACGAACGCCGGGTCGGCCCCGTCCTCGATCTGGTGCGTGACGTGGCTGTGCCGCAGGCAGTGCGGCACCAGATCCCCATCCAGGCCCAGCGCATCACGGTAGGAAGCGAACCGATCCTCGATCTCTCGGGGCTGCAGCCGCCCGCCCCGCTCGGTCAGCCACAACGCCGGATGCTCCGCCGCCCCCGCGTACCGTGGCCGGACATTCGTCACGTAGTCGGCCACTGACTCCACCGCCCAGGGCATCACCGACAAGGTCGTGCGCCGCCGCCACGGCGAACCCTTCGTGCGCTTCCCGTACCGCACATGCAGGGAGCCGAACTCCCCCAACTCCGGTGCCGATGAGTTGCGATGAAAGTCGACGGTGTCCAGGCGCGACGTCTCCGTGCAGCGGCAGCCCCACCCGTACATGACCTTGAAGACTGTCGCGTCCCGGTACGCCGCCAGCGCGCCCTTGCGGCCCAGTCGCACCGCCCGCTCGACCTGGTCGTCGGCGTAGTCGAAGAACATCTGGAGTTCGGCCCGCGTCATCGGCCGACGCCCCGGCCGGGCCTCACACTCCACCAGGTGCGCCACGGTGTTCCACTCGTGGCAGATCTGCACCGGGTGCGTCCCGAAGCGCTCTTCGCACTCGGCGGGCCACTGGTAGTGCGGCGAGGTGACGTAGTCGCAGAACAGCCGGATCGCGCCCTGATAACTGCGGATCGTCGACTCGGCCCGCCGCACGACACCGATGAGATGCGTCATCCAGTCGTCGAGATCCGACGCAGTCCACTGCCACGGGTAAGCGTTCACGAACGCCGAGAACCGCTCCACCACCCTGAGCCGTTCACCGATCGTCTTGGCCTGCAGACGCCGTCCGCCGCGCTGCTGACGTGTCCACCCCTCCAGCATCGCCTCGAAGACCGCGTCCTCCGGACGCAGCAGAGACACACCCCGCAGCAGCACCAGCCGCGCGGAAGCGTCCCCAGAACCGCCACCAAGCACCCCGACCACCTCCGTCCGCCGCGTGAATCGTGCATCCAATGCACGAAGCCCCGCAACGATGCAGGCCACCACCCCTCAGCCCTACAGAGAGACTCTCGAATTGAAGCCGCAGAACAACCGCCCGACCTCGAACGCAACGCCCGTTAAACGGAATTACCCGCGGGCACGCACGGCCTGGAAGATCATCCACAGCTGTGGACACGAAGTAACGCACAACCTGTCCAATCGTCCCGCCGACCGGCGCGCTGGATTCGCCCGCTGGCTCGAAGGCCGCGACTGCACCGACTGCTGGAAGGCCGCCCGCGACTCCGACACCGAGTCCAAAGAGGCATGGCTGGCCACCAAACGCGCCGAGGAGCAGCAGGCCGCCACCGAGTGGGCCGAGAAGTTCGACATGCCCGCACTCGAAGGCCCCGAACGGGCCCTGGAGTGGGGCGAGCGCTCCCGCCACCAGTTGATCGCCGCCGCCCACACCGAACTCGTCGTCGAAGGGACTTGGGACGAGACCGACTGGGCGGAACTGGAAGAGAAGGCGCGCACGATCACCCGCGCCGGGTGGTGGATCGACCAGCGCGACGCGGAGGGCTCTGACCTGCCCGAACTCCTCGATGCCGCAGGTGAAGCAGACCGGGGAACGGAGAACCCGTTCCGGTAGCGGCGGGGCGGAACATAACCGGTGATCGCCGGTTAGCCAAACCGGCGATCCTCCGGACCATTGTTCCTCCCACCACCACCGCCCTGTGGAAGGAATCCCCATGTCCCAGCCGTGCCTGCCACCGAACACGCCGGCCGCCCTGCCGATACCCGACCCGATCACCCCGGCCCGGGACATCACTCACGAGCACTTCGAGACCGGTGACCAGGTGGTCGTCCTCAAGGGCGCAGCCGGCGGGGAACTCTGGGGTGACGCGATGCGCGTGGTCGCGCCGTCCTGGCACACGGCAACCGACGAAGACGGATGGCGGCTGCGCGACGCGACCGGTGGCGCGCAGTCGTTCATCACCGCGCACCCCCGCTACCTCATCCACCTTTCGCGTCGCTGCGCGGACTGTCTGATCCACCTGCGGGCCATGGAGGACTACCTCCTGCCGAAGGTGACCACCCGCAACGAGTTCATCGACTGCGAGTGGTACGCCATCACGCACCTCGGTCAGTTGGTGCACGTCAACGACGCGCGGGGCGGCCGGTGATCCCTCGCGTCCACGAGCGGAGGATGGCCGCCCAGGCCCCCGTCGAAGCCGCACTGGGCCGCCCGGTCTCCCACCAAGAGGGTCTGACCACCGACGACACGATCGTCGCCCACTGGTCACGGCCGGACTGGCTCCCGTTGGACGACAGGGAGGCACCCCGGACATCTGCCCAGTGGGCTGAACACCTCGACGCTCCGCTCGTCATGCACCCTTCCATCACCAGCTCCCGTGGAGACCGACGGGCCATCCTTCACCTCGGCGTCCGCCTGCACCCCGACGACCGTGTCCTCAGCGTTCCCGAGTGGGCCGAGATCGCCCAACGCCTCGCCCGTTCAGCTGACTTCGAGATTCCCGGGGATGACCTCGGCTGCCGGTGGATTGCCCTGCAGGGCCAGCCGGGACGCCTGGACCTGATCGCCAACGCCATCCGAATGGACGGCCGTTGGCACCAGCAACCCCATGACCTTCCCGCACGGATCGCAGCCGAGGCCCGCCGCATCGAGAGCGACCTCCGCCTCATCTCCCCCGTAATCACGCCCGAGCAGCAGACCACGGTCCAGCACGCCCCGAACGTGGCGGCACACCTCGCTGTGATCCTGTCGCAGCTGTCCGACGAGAAATCCGGACCGCTCGCCACCACGCGCGGATTCGTCGAGCACACCGCACATCGCCTCGCGCGTCAGCCAGAGGCCGCCGGCCCCGACCTCGCCCACCGACTGGAGATGATCGCCCGTCGTCTCCACGGCGTCCAGCGGGACTTGGACGCCACCGCCCACCTGATCGCCGCACCCCGTCCACGTACCGGTGTCCCTCGGCACGATGTCGCCGCCGCCCCGCCGAACACCGCACGCCACGGACGGCAGACCCTCTAGGAGCCTCTCCTTCGTGCCCCTCGCCGACCGCCTCCTGGACATCCGCCGCGAACCCCACTCGGGCGAGGTCCTCGCTCGCGGCGGTGATCCGGAAGCACACAGCATCCTTCAACGCAGTGGATTCGTGCCCGTCGTCCGCGTCCACGACTCCTACCACCGTGCCCCCGTCGGCCTCGACGAAGCCGAGGAAGTGCGCCTCGCCACCGACGCCGTGGCCCGCCTGCGCGCCGTCGGCTACCACGTCGACTGCGACAGCGACTTCGATACAGATCGCCGAATCCCCCACTACCTGCCGCTTGGCGCGCAAGTCAGCCACCTCGCCGACAGGATCCGCGAAACCACCACCACCCAGGACGCGGCAGACGTACTTACCGAGCTGACCGCCTCCCACGACGGCATCCTCGCCGGAATCGAAGCGGTCCTCACCGCGACCGCGGACTTCCACGAAGGCGCGATCAGCGACAACACGGCCGCTCACCTGCGCCATCTCGTGAACGAGCCGCTGCACGCCGTCCTGACGGGCCTCGCCCGCACCCGCAACGCGCTCGCCGACCAGCACGCCCCGCACCCCGGCCGCAGCGTTTGCACCCAACAGGTACCGACCACGGAACGCGAAGCCTCCGCGGTATGCGCCTGCCCGCCCCCACCGCGCACCGTCCCGGCTCCTCCCCCTGCCGCCACCGGTATGCGCCGCTGAACCCCACGCCCGCAAAGGAATCCTTGTACAACCACGACCCCGCCTACGACCCCGAACGCCTCGCCTCGTTCGCCGACGTCCTCGCCGGCGAACTGCCCGGCGCCTGGAGCAGCACCTACCACCCGCCGCGCCACAAGGACGAGCTCGCCGACCTCGCCGACCGCATCTGGGACCTGGACCTGGTGGCCGAGTCCCTCGCCGAGCACCCTCTGCTGCACGCGTCCGTCCTCACACGGGACGACGGCGCCCAGCTCGTCGTTCTGGATCGACACGACGCCCAGGACGGCTTCCTCATCGCCGCCGTAGCCCCGCGTCTTCCGGCCGAGGCGTTCCGCGGACTGCATGAACCCAACGGAATCGCCCTCGACCCGGACCCATTCCTGGGTGCCGAAACGGTCTCCCTCGACCTGCTGGCCCGCTACGACGCCTCACTCGCCCAGGCCCGCGTCAACGCCCAAGACCAGGCCACCGACAGCACCCCCGCCCCCTCGGAGCGCCTGGTGCTGGCCTGGCAGGCCGACGGCGGGCTCGCCGCAACCACGTCCAGTCCGACGATCGCGACCGTGCTGCAGGCCAACGGGTTCACCAAGGACGAGAAGAATCGTTCCTTCCGTCTGGGTGGCGGCGACCCCAGCGCCCTGAGCCGCGCCGTCGACAAGACCAGCCGGCAGCTCAGCACGCTGGGCATCTCCACAGCCGTTCAGCACGCCGCCGCTCGAACCGTGCGTCCGGGGACATCACCTGCTCCCGCAGCCCCGGCACCGGCAGCTCCCGCGCGCACACGCTGACGCCTGGACACAACGCCCCGCCCGCCGGCGCCACATGGCACTCGCCACCCACCTCGAAGGCACCCATCGCATCGCCCTGACCGGGGCGATCGGTAGCCGCCCGTAAGCCGTTCTCTTGCCGATTCGCCTCGCGCCCCAGCCGACCACCGCCTGGAGAAACCCGTAACACCCCCCACGCCCCCCTCAATCTCCCGTCACCTCCCCCCTCGCCTCGCCACCGCGCTGTTCCGCCGCTATCTGCGGGCCTGCATCCCCACCAACCCCAGCCGACCCATTCTCCTGGCCGGTGCACGGCCGGAAAGCGTTCTCGACGAGGCCAGGCGAACCGGCAAGACCCCCCTCTGATGCCGCCCTGTTCCGGAGGAACATGCCTCACCCGTACCCCTATCCGTTCTGGCTGGTCGACGAGATATCCCGTCACCTCGGCCAGCTCTCAGCCCATCTCGCGGACCTTCCCGCACGGCAGGCCACCCAGGTCATCGCCCGCGTACTGGACCCCAAAGCTGGTGTTCTGACCGGCGTCGCTCAACTCGTCGGCACCAGCAGCACCTTCGCCCAGCGTGAAGCCGAACGCGGCGCGTTCCCACCGGAGGTCTGGCTCGCCCTCGGCCGCGCCGCGAACGAGCTCGACGCCATCGGCGGCGACCTCGACGACCACCGCGAAGCCATTGCAGCGGCTGGCGCACGGCCGATCAGCACCGCAGCCGTCCAGCCCGCCCCCGCTCCGCTCGTCGTACGGCGGCGCCGATGAGCAAGAAGCAATGGCAAGGATGGGGGCCCGCCGAGCAGGCGCAACAGCACTACCTCGTAGAGCCGCGCAGCCTCGCCGGCGGCGGCGACGTGCGACACGTCGCGGAGTTCCTGCGCGCCTCCGGGTGGACGGACAAGTCCAAGCGGGACCGCATGGTCCTGCACAGCCCCGACCGCAACATCCGAGTCTCCTACGACCCCGTCTCCCACCCGGGCGGCTGGACCATCCACAGCAAGGCCACCGCACACCAGCCCGAATGGGTCGCAGCACTGGGCACGCAGACACCCGTGGAGATCGTCGCCGGTCTGACCGATGCCCTCACGCAACCCCGATCCGCACATGCCCCGAACGTCTGGGCGCCGCTGCAGGAGCAGAAGTGGCGTACCGTCCCGGGGGCCAAGCACTCCACCGCCGCCAGTCCCGACGGAACCGCGTGGATGCAGTTCCGCCAGGAACCCGACGGCCAGGCCATGTGGTGTGCCGGAGCCGGGGACCAGAACGGCAACAGCTGGAGCGCCACCTTCTCCACCACCACGCCGATGCACCTGGTCCAGGCCGTTTCCACCGCGCTCGCCAGCCCTGAGCCGGTAATGCGCCCCCGCGGACGTGTCCCACAGAGTCCGCAGATCCGCACCACCTCCGTCTCCGTCCTCCCCTCCCAGCTGAGCGCCTGGCAACAGCGACGCGTCGACGCCGCCCGCGCCCTCACCTGGGCCCGCAACTGGCGCCCTCGGAAGCCCGGTACGACCGACCCACGGCTCACCACCAGTTACGCCCGTACCGCCCACCGCTGACTTCACCGCATAGCCGAAGGAACCTCGTGTCCGACCTGTCCCCCGCCGATATCCGAGCCGTCACCGAGACCCTGTCCCGGTTCACCGCGTACCTTCGCGGCACCCCCGACCCCCTGCACGCGCTCGCCCTGGCCGAACCCCTGCTCCACGAGGACACCGGCGTCCCCACCCAGCTCGGGGACATCCTCCGCACGCTCTCCAGGATCATCCGCGCCCACCCGGACACCCCGTGCCCCTACCGCCTCTACGATCACACCGAGGCGCTGCGGAACGCCGCGTGGGAGCAGACCGACCAGTACGCCCTTCACTACACCCTGGACGGCATCCGGACCCTGCTGGCCGCTCCGGCGTGCGTCCCGACGGAGCACTGCAGGTGCCGGTAAGCGACCGTCAGCTCGACCAGTTCGCAGCGAAGCACGCCTGGCAGATCCCGTTCGATACGAGCCCGAGGGACCTCGCGGGCCCAGGCGATGCCCGCCATGTCACCCACGGGCTCGCCGCCGCCGGATGGGATCTCGCCACCGATCCGCTGAGCTCCGAGATCGTGCTCCGCAGTCCCGACCTGCGCCACCGCCTCCAGTTCGACCCGCAGCCCGGCACCTCCACCGCTTGGTGGCGGCTGCGGGCCGAGTCCACCGAGACCCAGCCAGGCTGGTACGCCGAATTCGGTGCCCTCGTGCCCGCCGAGATCCTCAGCAGCCTCACCGACAGCCTCGCCTTCCCTCCGTCCGATCCCCTTCCGGACCCCTTCCCTGTGCTGGAAGCCGCTGGGTGGTTGCGCGACTCGCCCAGCACCGCGCACAGCTCCGACGGCCGATGTCACCTCATCACGGAGACGGATCCCCGATACGGACAGACGGAGTGGCGCCTGATCGTCCATGAAGAGGGCTACGGCGAAGCACGGGGCCAACAGATCTGGCACGCCCGCTTCGACAACACCCCGCAGCACCTGGTGTCCGCGTTCATTACCGCGTTCGTCGACCCAACGCCCCTACAGCGCGGCATGTACGAGCGCACCGGCACCTTCTGGACCAACATCACGCAGGAGCAGAGCCCGCTCTCGCCGGATCAGGTCGTCGATGCGCACACCAAGCGTGTCGAAGCGCTCCGCGCGCAGGCACGTGCCGCCGCCCGCCGTCAGCAGCGACTGGCCACCAAAGCGCCCGCCCCGCCGCCGCGCAGCACCGCACCTTCACGCCGCTGACGTGACCGAACTCCACGTTGCACACAGAGGAATCCGCGATCTCCGCACCCGCTGCCCACCACCGTGAGCTGCTCGACAGGCTCACCCGCTACCTGAACGACAGCGAGAAGATCCTCGCCGCCTGGAATATCTACTTCGCCAATCGGGTCAACGAGAAGGGGTGGCCGCTCGACGGGCATGCCTACGGGCTCCGGGCCAGCCGCCGCGACGCCGAGACCGAAAGAGCCTTTCAGCCGCTGCGCGCGGGCGCGCACTACCTGCTTGCCGTCGCGGAAAAGCAACTGGTGACGCTCCCTGCCCGCTCCGTACACGAGGGATGGGTGTGGAAGCTCGGCAGCCTGCGCACCGCCCTTACCTCTCTGGACGGACTCGCCGCCGAGTGGCATCAGACCCGGCAGCGTCTGGGCCCGAACGCAGGCCCTGGCACGTCCTGGTACGAGGCCGCCCTCGCCGAGCACCACTTCGAGTCCGGGGGCTACCTCTACGACTGGGCCCGCCACGGCCACGCCCTCCTCGACATTCACTCCGCCGCCCAGACGGCCCCCTCGGTGCTGGCCCCGCCGCCGAAGGCGGTCGCCTCGCCGACTGCAGCCCCGGTCACCAGGTCACGCGGCTGACTCGCCCGTCCTGGACAGCCCCTCACCTTCCGCGAAAGAGACACCTCCATTCCGCCCTCCCTTGACCCCCACCGCACCCAGCTCCACCACCTCGACCGCTACCTGCGGGAAAGTCGGCGGATCCTCGACTCCTGGGACGCGTACTCGGACGAGCACACCGACCCCGACGGCTGGCCGCACGACCAGGACGCCTACGGGCTTCGCGCCAGCCGCCGCGACGCCGAGACGGCCGCAGCGTTCGAGACCGTCCACCAGGGTGCCCACCGTCTCCTCGCCACCACGAGAACGCGGTTGGCCGACCTTCCCCGACACGCGGTACAGAACCGCTGGACCTGGCAACTCGACACTCTGAGCGACGCCCTGGAGCATCTCGACGAGCTGCACGACGAGTGGCTGAAGACCGTCGACGCCCTACCCGCCGACGCCAGCCCTGGCACCCCCGCCTACGAGGACACCCTGGCCGAATACCACGCCGAAGCCTGGACCTACCTCGAAGACTGGCTCAGCCACGGCTACATCGTCAGGGAGATCCACACCGCATCCCGCCGTACCGCTGCGGTGCTCACGCGGGCGCCGGTCGCCGCGACCGTGCATGCGGCCAAGACGGCTCGCCGCTGACCACCGCACTCCCGGGGTGGCATAACCAGCTGCGGCGCCCCGGAAGTGCCGGACAGACCCGACCAGTACGGGACGCACCGCGCTGGACTGCCTCCGCCCTGGTAGGACCTGTCACGATCCCCCTCGCTGAAAGCCCTCTCCCGTGCCGACCTTCAATCCCCAACCACTCGCCCACCCCTGGCACGAGCAACCGCCGCCCCGCTGGGTCGCCCTCAACTCGTACATGTACGAGATCAAGCAGATCCGCACCGAGTGGAACTCCTACGCCACGGCCCACAGCGACGCCCGGGGCCGCCCTCACGACCGCACCGTGTTCGCCCAGGTGAGAGATGCCCGTAACGCAGCGGCATGGAAGTCCTTCCTGAACATCGAAGCCCAGGTCGGTCACATGCTGCGCTCGGCCAAGCACAAGGTGCGCTCCCTTCCCCCAGCGCAGATCGAGAGCCACTGGACGCCCCAGCTCACGAAGCTCGACAAGGCCCTCGTACGTCTCGACGACGCCCTCGACGACTGGACAGTGGAGTGGGCCACTGCGGATCCGCCGTGGCCCAGGGGCGGCCCCGAGCGCCAGCACTCGCTGGCCCGAAGGCACGCAAGGAGCTGGAGACCGCTGACCACCTGGGCCGACCACGGGCAGGCGCTGTTCGACATCTGCTCGCCTTCGCGGGCCAGTACGTCTCCCCCGGCACGCACCGTGGCTCTGCCGCTGTCCCGACCGAGTGCCCACCGACAGGGGCGCTGAATGACACCGGAAGAATCGTTCACCCAGAAGCTCGTGGCACCGCGCGCGCTGGCCGGCATCGGCGATATCCGCTGGCTCTCCATGCCCCTCCACCAGGTGTACGGCTGGACAGCCTCACGTGACCCGCTGACGCCTTCGGTGCTGCTGACCAGCCCCGACCAGCAGGCCCAGGTGCGGCTCAATCCCCACCCCGACACCCGGTGGTGGGACATCTGGCACGCCGCCACCCCAGGCCGTCCCGCCTGGTCCGTCAGCGCCGGTTCCCGCACGCCGGTGGAAATCCTCGCCGCGCTGACCGACGCACTGACCGACCCACAGCCTGCACCGCCAGGACGGGACCTCCACCCGTACGACCTCCTGTCCGAAGCCGGGTGGGGAAGCTCCGGCCAGCACGACGGTCTCACCTCCCCCGACGGGTACACCGACGTCGAAGTCGGTTACAGCGCCTTGAACGTCGAGACCGCCGTCAACGGGGACCCCGAAGGCCAGGTCTGGGAGGCGTACCTGACACGCAGCACCCCGCTGCCGCTCGTCAACGCCTTCCTCCAGGCGGTCGCCGACACCGAACCACTGCCCCGCGACCCCAGCGACATCCCCTTCGTCGTACGCCAGCACCTCACGACCCGCACCCGGCACGTCACCGAGCCCGAGATCCACCTGCCGCTGGAGCGCCGCATGACGGCACTGGCCGCACGCTCGACCACATCCCCGGGACCGCCAGCCCCTCAGCAGCCACCACCGCCACGACGGCGCACGCGCTGACCCATGCCCTCTCCCCCTGGAAGCCCTTGACCCGCACGCCCTCCACCGATGGCACCGACTTCGCCTTCAAAGCGCTGCTCGGCGTTGTTGCCATCGCCGTCCCCTTGGCCCATCTCGCCTGGCTCGGCGGAAACCTCGCCGCCTGGCTGACCGACACCCCCACCGCCGCGTACCAGCCGACCCAGTCGCTTCTCCATCCTGATCAGCTCTGGCCGGCCACCGGATCCACCCTCCTGCTCATCGCCACACGTATCGCCCCTGCCGTTCTCCTGGCCGCGCTCGCCCTCGTCGTCGGCCTGCTCTGGGCCCGGCGCAGAAACGCCGGAGGCGGAAGGAAGAAACGTATCTCTGGCATGGCGAAGCGCGGGGACATCCAGCCGCTGCTCATCAAGGCGACCACCGCGAAGGCCCGCTCGCTGCGACCGAGCCTGAAAGACGCCAAGGCCCTCGCGCCCGCCGACACCGGCATCCTGATCGGCAACCTGCAGGGAACGAAAACCGAACTCCGCATGGGGTACGAGGACGTGTGCGTGGCGATCATGGCACCGCGGTCCGGCAAGACGACCTCGCTGGCCATCCCGTCGATCCTGGCTGCCCCAGGACCTGTCCTACTCACCTCCAACAAGGCCGCCAACGACGCCTTCACCGCCTGCCTGGACGCCCGCGCACAGAAGGGCCGGACGTGGACCATGGACCCGCAGCAGATCGCGCATGCCGACCGGACCATGTGGTGGAACCCGCTGGCCACCGCGAAGACCCTCGACGGGGCGAACCGGCTTGCCTCGCACTTCCTCGCCGCGTCTGTGGACGCCTCGCAGTCGGGCGACTTCTGGTCGAAGGCAGGCAGCAACATCCTCGCCCAGTTGCTGCTGGCCGCCGCCCTCGACGAGCGGCCGATCACCGACGTGATGGCATGGTTGGCCTTTCCCGCCGACCGCGCCCCGCTCGACGTACTTCGGGACCACCAATTCCATTCCGTAGCAGCTCAGTTGAAGGGAACAGTTGAGGGGCCGCCGGAGACAAGAGACGGAATCTACGAGACGGCACGCCAGTACGCGTCAGCCCTGCTGAACGCAGATATCGCCGCCTGGGTGACCCCGCAGAAGGGCGTCGACGAATTCCAGCCCGCCGAATTCGTCACCAGTACCGACGCCCTGTTCCTCTTGTCGAAGGACGGCGGAGGTGGAGCGAGCGCCTTGATCGCAGCGTGCGCCGACGCGGTCATGCGGGCCGCAACTGCGCAGGCAGAACGCGCCGGTGGGCGTCTCGATCCGCCCATGCTGGCCATCCTCGATGAAGCCGCGAACGTCTGCAAAATCTCCGATCTCCCGGATCTGTATTCACACTTGGGGTCGCGCGGCATCATCCCCATGACCATCCTCCAGTCGTACCGGCAGGGACAGAAAACGTGGGGTGATGCGGGAATGGACAGCATGTGGAGCGCGTCCACCATCAAAATCATCGGTTCCGGCATCGACGACCCCGACTTCGCCGACAAACTGTCCCGGCTGATCGGCGATCACGATGTGGCCACCACGTCCACCTCGCACTCGGAATCGGGGAAGAGCACCTCGGTGTCCATGCGCCAGGAGCGCATCCTTCCGGCCGACGCGATCCGCGCCCTGCCGAAGGGCACCGCGATCTGCTTCGCCACCGGACTGCGCGCCGCCATGGTCGATCTGCGTCCCTGGTACGCCGAGCCCGGCGCCGACGAAGTGGCAGCCGCGTCCGCGCGCGCGGCCCAGGCCATCACGGAGCGCGCGCTGGCCAAGCAGCCGTTGGGACAGGCCGACTTCGGGAAGGCCGCGTGAGCGAGAACCGTCTGCACGTGGTGCCGGTCCGTTCGCGGGCGGCGAAGGACTTCGTGCGCGCCTGGCACCGCCACCACCCGCCGTCGGCCGGGCAGGTCTTCGCGGTGGGTGCTGCTGACGACACGGGGGTCCTGCGGGCGGTGGCGGTCGTCGGACGCCCGGTGGCACGCCACCTCGACGACGGCGCCACGCTCGAAGTCACCCGGATCGCCACCGACGGCGTCCGCAACGCCAATTCCCTGCTGCTCGGAGCGTCCTGGCGGGCGGCCAAGGCTCTTGGGTACCGGCGCCTGGTCACCTACACCCAGGAGAGCGAGGGCGGCGCGTCGCTGCGCGGCGCCGGATGGCGTCTGATCGCCCGGCGCCCTGCCCGCCGCGGTTGGCACACCGCCGCCCGGCCCCGTACCGATCATCGCAATGACCAGGTCGCCCGCCTGCTGTGGCAGGCACCTGGCCCTGAACTCCCGGAGTGACTCTGCCTCTGTACGAACCCGTCGATCTGGAAGACATGCTGCCGCGTCAGGCCGTGGACGCCGTCACCGCTGACATGCACGAGCACAAGATCACCGCCGACCCCACCGGGGTCTTCCACGCCAGTCGGCACACCGCGCTCCTGAGCCACGTCACCGCGCAGCTGGCCGCCGCCGTCGAGTACCAGCTCACCCCGAACGCCTTCGGCTTGCCGCCCGCCGCCGTCCTCGCCCAGGCGGCCACCCACCTCGGGCGGGCCGTCGCCCACCACTGCCAGGCCCTCGAACAGGTCGTCACCCTGGCCACCAGCGCACAGGACACCCTCCCGCAGCAGGTCGCCGCCCTCGGCCAGCACCGCGCCCTGGGCGTCCACCTCAGCAACGCGCACGCCGCCCTGACGGAAGCCCGCCTCCTCCTGCACGCCCCACCGACACCCGCCGCCCCGGACGCCCACCAGCCGTCCCGCTCCACCGGAATCGCTCCGGCGCCTCCCGTGGCCGGAGTCCGGCCTGCCGGCGGCGAGCACACGCGCCGATGACGCAACCCGCCCGTGACGACCGTGTGCTGGTCGCACCCCGGTATCTGGCCGGCGGCGGACTGTCCCGGCTCGCGTGGGCGCTCCATCCCCTCCTTCACGACTTCGGCTGGTCCGTCAAACGGGTGCACAGCGCAGGACGCATCACCCTGTACAGCCCCCACCGGGCGCTGACGGTCACCTTCGACCCGACGCAGGACGAGGACCGCTGGTGGACGATCGCGCACCGCAGCACGGATGAGGAGGCCGACTCCTGGGAAGCCGTCTTCGGCCAGCACACGCCCATCGAGGCGGTCGCCGCCACCCTCCAGCTCCTGCCGCTCCTCACCGGCGACGCACGGCACCTGGAACGGCTGGGCCTCCTCCACGAGGACTCCCCCGGCCAGCTCGCCGCAGCCCGGGGCTGGACGGCGTCCGCCAGTGCCAAAGGCGAGCGGTTCACCTCCCCCGGGCTCCGCTGCACCCTCCTGTATGCCCGGGGGGAACGCGACGGGTGCTGGTTCGTCGAGACGTCGGCGCCCAAGGAGGCTGCCGCCGCATGGCGGGCCGCCTTCGACGCTGCCGTACCCGAGGGGCTCGTCCGGCGCTTCTTCGCGAACATCTCCGGCCCCATGCCCGCGGAACGCCTGGCAACGGAAATCCCGCCGGCGCTGGCGGACATGCCAGGGACCCGGATGCTCCCCTCCCTGCCGCCCCGCGCGGCCCCGCTCCGCACCAGCCCTCCCACCACCAGCGCCCGCCCACGGGCACCGTCGGTGCGTCGTCTCCGCTAGCCCGCAGCCCGGTGCCCTGGGCCTCGCACGGCACCCGACCACCGCGGCGTGACCTGGCGCACCGCACCACATCCCACGAAACGAGCCTCCTCTGCCTCACCTCCACCTCGTCACCGCCGAGGGCAGCACCCTCGGCCCGTACCTCGCCCTCTCGAACGCCGGGACGCTGAGCGGGTACGACACGCTCACCGTCTCCCGGGAAACCGCCCAGCAGATCGCTGCGGAGGTGAACGCGGACCCCAGTGGCCTGCGTGCCGAATGGCACGGCCACCACCTCCACTTCCTCGCGGACCCGGGGTACTCAGGGACCGCCTTCGCCCACACCGTGACACCGAACTGGGACGGCCACTACGCGCTCCCGAACATGTGGCCCTGGGAAACCTGGGACGGCGACCGCGAGCAGACCAGCACCCAACACGCCTACGCCCAGGGCGCGACCGGCCAGCTCGTACCCGAGGGGGCGGCCAATGACGACGTCGCCGCGTGGCAGCGAGGCCGCGCCGACGTGCTCACCCTGCGCACGCGGGCCACCGATCTACCGCGCCCCGGCACAGGCGGGCTGGGTGAATCCCTGTCGAAGGGGTTCGGCGTCCTGTTCGGCAGCGACCTCGACGGCACACCGCTGATCACCGTGCACCCCCGCGCTGCGCACGCCGTCCCCGTCCTGCTCCGCCACCACATGATCCCGGCAGCCACGGCGCTGACCTTCACCACCCCCACGAACACCCGTGACGACGTGGTCGCGGACGCCTACGGCGCGCTTATCGAGGCCGGGACGCACGCGGTGTACCTGATGAACACACCCCTGCTGGGCGGCCAGTTCCAGCATGATGTGCGGTTCCAGCACACCCCGCACGGCCTCATCGCGGCCACCGTGCTCGACCCGGTCGTGCGGGAAACCCTGCTGCAGTGCGCCTTCCGCGAGGTCGACGTCAACCACTCCTGGCGCGAGCGCACGTACCTGCTCCCCCGGGACATCGGACAGCCCCTGGCAGCTGTCGAGCGGGCCTACACCTCGCTGCTGGCACGCGGACGCAGCGTGGCCGTGCGCAATCTGCTGGCCGACCCCCTCGTTCCCGCCACGGCACCGCCCTCCATCCTGGGGGTGCCGCGCCCTGTTCCGCAGCCCGCCGGGATCCCGGCGGTGCGCCGATGACCCAGTTCGCCCCTGATGCCCGGGTGATGGTCTCCCCGCGGTACATGGCCGGTGCCGGGGACCGGGTCGCCGACGTGATCGGCCCGCTCATCCACCTGTTCGGCTGGAAGTACGAGCACGACCCCGCCGCCGGACACGTCACGATCGACAGCCCCGACGGCACCCTGTTCGTCGACTTCACCCCGCTGCACCCGCTCGGCCAGCAGGTCACGGTGGCCCACCACGAGCCCCACTGGGAGATGACGTTCAGCCGGCAGTCCCCCCTGGAAGCGGTCGCCGCCGTCACCCAGGCGCTGCCTCAGCTGCACGGCGACCGGCGGCACGCCGAGCGCATTCCGATCACGGACATGTCCCTGGACCAGCTCGCCCGCCTGAACGGGTGGTCGGCCGAAGACGGCACCCTCACCTCACCCGATCTGTACTGCCGACTGGAGCACGCGCCCGACCAGCGCGTCGCCTGGCGGGTGGAGCACCTCTACTTCGAGAACGCGCCGCTGGCCACCTTCACGCAGGACACCCCCAAGGAACTCGTCGGCAACTACTTCTCCCACCTGGCCTCGTCCCTGGCGGTGGAGCGGACCTTCGCCGACGTCCCCCTCAGCACACGGTTCGAGCACAGCTCCCTGATCACACCCGTCCACAACGCCGCGATCAATCCGCACATCCAGCACGCCCTCGCCCAGCTCTCCCACCCCGGCCGGCACCGCTGACCCCGCCCCCTCCCGCCCTGGAGCCACCCCTGACCGAGAACACCGACCCTCTGGAGCCCGCCGAGCAACTCCTTGCCCTGGCAGGGGACTTCACCCGCTTCAACGACAGCCACCAGCTCCGCGGGGCACCCTTCACCACCCAGCTGACCACGCAGACGGACACAGCTCAGCGCCTGGCCCGAGCAGCCCTACGCATCGTGGACACGCTCAACGCCCAGCCGATGTACCACAGTCCCGAGATCCGCGCGGTGTACGCGCGGGTGCGCCAGCTCGCCCAGCTCGCCACCGATGCAGCAGACCACCTCCTCGACGCCTTCGACATCCTGGAGACCACCCGCGCAGGGCTTCCGCTGGAACTCGGCGACGACTTCCTGGCGGTCCTGTCCGAGCAGGAGGCCCGCCGGGAAGCCGGCCGCCGCTTCACCCTCGTCGCCAGCCTCACCGCCCTTGGCGCCCCGGACGCCCTGGCAACCGCCGAGCGATACGTCATCGAACGCCGGAACCGGGGGGTCGTGTCCGCGTACCGGCCCCCTGCCCTGTCCCCCGCGCAGCACACCACGCTGCGCGCGGTGGCCCAAGGGGATGTGTCACTCACCAACGACGGCCCCTACCTGCGCCGCGAGGACATCCGCGTCAGCATCAGCACCATCCGCGCACTGGAAAGCCGCGGCCTGGTGATGCGCGCGGACTGCCCGGACTGGGACCGCCACGAACGCGTCCACCTCAGCGCAGACGGGCGCCGCGACCTCGCCGCCTCCTTCGCGCGGCCACAGCCCACCACCCTGACCACCACACAACCCGCCGCCCCGCGACCGGCGGCCACTGCCAGCCGCTCTCGCTGATCCCCCCACCCCGGCCCGAGGCCCAAGGTCCGGGTAAGCCCCCCTGCACCATACGGCGTCGCTCCCCCTGCGGCCGATCTGAATTCCCTCCACACGAATCGCACCAACTTCCCCTGCAGGAGACGCTCTTGGCTCTGCCCGACCATTTCGACGTGACCATCGCCTGCACCCCTGACGGCCGGCAGGGCCACTTCTTCCTGTTGCTCGCCCCACACGTCGCCCGGCGCGGTGACGTCCAACGCGCCCTGCACGATGCGGGTTTCACCTCACGCATGTATCAGGGACAGCACCTCGCCGTTCTGCCGGACGGGATATCCGTCGACGACGCGTACGACGCCGTTGACGAGCAGATCCTGCTCGATCTGCACCGCATGGGGTTCGCCTCGGTGGACCTGCGGGGCACCACGCGCACCATCGAGATCCGTGACCCGGCGGGCCTGGCCTTCGTCACCTTCAGCCTCATCCCCGACCGGACCACCGCCATGCTCGTTCCCTACATCCAGCGGACGGCCCCCGCTTTCGACCTGCCCGCTGCCCTCACCGACAACCACTTCACCCTGGCCGTCCTCGACGGGCGGACCGTCTTTCAACTGCCGCCGCAGATGCCGGAAGAGCAGCGGGTCGCTGCGGTCCTGGCCGCGGTTGACGACCTGGACGAAATGGGTGCCGCAGCTTCCATCGACGCCGGTGTCCCGACCGGGGCCCTGCGGGCATCCCACGGCACGGACACGCTCCCAGCGTTCGCCCTCTTCGACGAGCTGGATGCGGTCCTGGGGTCCACCACCGACGAGGGCATCCCCTTCGCCGTCGTCAGCGAATCGCTCCGCCCGCGCGCACATCCCCTGCTCACCGACGCGGGATTCGTCCCGGCGGTATTCCAGGACCGCATCGTCTACCAGCTGACTCCCCCGAGGGCAGCGCCGGAGGACGGCGGCACCGCACGGAACGAGGCGCTCCTCGCCGCCTATCAGGGGCTGCTGGCTCTCTCCCCGAACATCGTGAACCTGGCCACTCCCGCATACCGCCGGGCGGGGCCGCTGCCCGACGTCTTTGTGGACCTGACCGGCGTCGTGGCCACTGCGGTGGCCCGCCATCCCGACGGGCGCGAGGTCCTCGAACGCCACGGTTTCACCCTCACCGCCCCCGGCCTCGCCCTCCAACTGCCCTACCTGCGCCCGGCAGCGGTTCTGGGCACCGTGCTGGACGTCGACACCGACCTGCACCTGGCCGGGCAACGCGTCGGCATCGACTTCGGCATGCCACGCCTGCACCCGACGCCAGCCCGTCAGCCCGCCACCGGCCCCACGCCCGTCCCCTGCCTCCCGCCGCCCACGGCCGGCCACCGCCGCTGACCACCGCCCTGAAACGGAGCCCCTTGGACACCGCCTCTGACGATAAGCAGCTGTTCGACGTGGCACCGCCGCCGAGCCTGCCTGACCGCATCCTGGCCCTGGCCGGTGACTTCGCCCGCCACCACGACCTGCTCGCCGACCACCGCCTGAACACCCCCTCCAGCGCATCCCAGCTGACCGCCCCCCGCACCTCCGCCGAGCGCCTCGTGCGGCTGACCCGCGACCTGCTCCACGAGATCACCGCCGCCCTCCCCCGCCACCGGCCCCTCGTCCGCGACTGCACCGCCCGTCTACGCCAGCTCACTCACCTCACCGAGATGGCCGCCGCTCAACTCGACGGTCTCCAGCGCACGCTGGAAACCGGCGCACCGGCCACCCACAGCACCGCGATCACCGGGGCCCGCGCTCTCACCCGCCTCGCCGCCGAGGACCTCACCACGTGCGCCGCCGCCGTCGCCCACGAACTGCGTGCCCGCGGGATCCAGGACCTCAGCACGCAGGCCCTGCCCCTGTCCACGACGGAGAACGACGCGCTGTCAGCGGTCGCCTGCGGACACGTCGCGCTGAATGACCCCCAGAAGTCGCCGTCCGTCGAATCCCGCGTCCCGGTGGCCATCAAGACCCTTCGTGGACTCGCCGCACAGGGGCTGATCGAGTCGGTTCCCATCCCCCGCGCGTACGACTGGCTCGAACAGGACCGCCTCCACCTGACCGACACCGGCCGCGCCCACCTCGCCGGACTGGCCAGCCGCCCGACCAGCGCCGCGCCGACGGCCGCGCGCCTCCTCTCCGCAACGCCCGCCGCCTCCCCGGCCCCCGGACCTGCCGTCCCCCGCCGCTGACCCGGCCCGCACAGAACCCGCCACGCCATGCCCCTGCCCCCCGGCGAAAGCGAGCCTCTGCACGCGCTCGCCGACCGCTTCGACACCCTGTACATCCGCCTCGACGACCTCCCGCCCGCAGACGCCGCGGAGTACCTGCCCGGCCTGCGCCGCCTCCTCGCCGACGCCCACGACCTGACCAATGACGCCCTGCACCTGCTGTTCAACCTCAGCAACCCCGCATCGCACCCTGGCTCCGTCCCCGTCAGCCCCGTCGCTCTCATGACCCTTGGCACCGCCGTGACCCGCTCGGCATCCGTCAGCACCGACCTCGCCAACGCCGCAGCTGCCCAGGTCATGCGGAGTGCGGCACAGCGCCAGCCCGCCACTCCACCTTCCACGCGCCAGGACACCGCGCAGCCCTATGACGCATCGGTCGAGAAGGCTCTCGACAGCCTGGAGGACTGCGCCGAGGGATGCCGCATCGCCGCCCGGCTCGCCACCCACCAACCGCAGCCCGCGCGCGTACCGCTGCACCTCGCCGTCTCCACACCGGCCGCCGACATCGGCCGGTCCCTCACCTCGTACCAGCACGCGGCGCTTCATACGATCGCGCAGGGACAGGCCACCCTGCGGCAAACCGCGGGCGGACGCAGGTACATCAGCGCACCGGGCGGCAGGGAAATCCTGCTGACCACCTACGAAGCGCTCGCCAGGAACGGCCTCGCGACACGGGACACCCGCACCCCGCTCGCGTTCGGCCAGCCCCTGACCACCACCGATCTCGGCCAGCGCACCCTGGCACACCTCCCGCCCGCACCCACCGCTCCCGTGCCGGGCCACCCCCTGCGGTCCATTCCCGCGCCCGCGACCAGCCCCCGCCACTGACCCAGCCTCCTCCGACATCAGGAACCGCCATTTCGTCCTCTGCCGCCTCTCCGCGCTTCCGGGCAATTTCCCTGGGCGCCGGAATCCAGTCCAGCGCCATGCTCGCCCTTTCCGCCGAGGGAACTCTCCCCAAGGTCGACTACGCAATATTCGCCGACACGGGATGGGAGCCCCAGGCCGTCTATGACCACTTGGACCGCCTGGAGCGGGAAATCGCCGCCCCGGCAGGTATTCCCGTACTCCGCGTCTCCACCGGAAACATCAGAAACGATGCACTCGACCCTGAGCACCGTTTCGCATCCATGCCGCTCTACATCCTCAACAAGGACGGCAAACCGGGCATGACCAGGCGTCAATGCACCGGCGAATACAAGATCAAACCAATCAAGAAGGCTGTCCGCGATCTTCTGGGATACCCCTACCCTGCCCGTATACCCAAGGATGTCTACGTCGAGCAGTGGGTCGGTATCTCCACCGATGAATTCCACCGGGCAAAAGACGCCGACGTGAAGTACATGCGCAACCGGCACCCGCTGATCACGGATATGAACTGGTCACGGGCCGACTGCGTCACCTACCTGACGTCACGCGGTCTCGCCGACACACCGAAATCCAGTTGCCTCGGGTGTCCATTTCACGGAAATGCGCAGTGGAGACATATCCGCGATACCAGTCCGGACGAATGGCAGGACGTCATCGCCTTCGACGCCGCGATCCGCCAGGGGAACGCGCGCGCCAACGCGAACGGGAACGCACTGCTGGGCGAGGCGTTCTTGCACCGCTCCCGCGTCCCGCTCAGCGAGGCGCCGATCGATCACGTGACCGCTGCCGAGCGCGCCGCCCTCCAAACCCCGTTGTCCGGCGGCACCGACGCGGACGAGCTGGAGCACGGCGTGCTCGACGGCTGCTCCCCGTGGGCGTGCCGCGGTGAAGCCGAGCCCCTCCAGGCAGACTTCGGACTCGCTTCTTGATCCTGGACCTGTTCGCCGGGCCCGGCGGCTGGAGCTGCGCTCTGGCCGCCCTGGGGATCCGGGACGTGGGCCTGGAGTGGGACGAGTGGGCGTGCAAGACCCGTGCCGCGGCGGGACAGTTGACAGTGCGTACCGACGTGGCGATGTACCCCACCCGCCCGTTTGTCGGGCGCGTCGGCGGGTTCATAGCGAGCCCGCCCTGTCAGGCATGGTCGACGGCCGGCAAGCGACTCGGCCTCCTCGACCAGCCCTTGGTCCACCAGGCGGTCGCCGACCTGGCCTCGGGCCGCGACACCCGGGATCGGCTCCTGTCCTCCTGCCGTGATCCGCGGAGCCTGCTCGCCGCCGAGCCGATGCGCTACCTGCACGCCCTGCACGCGGCGGGCGGACCGCAGTGGGTGGCAATGGAGGAGGTCCCCGACGTTCTCGCACTGTGGAAGCAGTACGCGTCCATCCTGCGCTCCTGGGGATTCTCGGTGTGGACGGGCATCCTCAACGCGGCGGATTACGGCGTGCCGCAGACGAGAAGGCGGGCGATCCTGCTCGCCTCCCGCACTCGCACCGCCGCCCCGCCGCCGCCCACCCACGCGAAGGTGGCCGAGCCGGAGAGCCTGTTCGGGCCGGGCCGCGCCCGCTGGGTGTCCATGGCCGAAGCCCTCGGCTGGGGCGCCACCGACCGGCCCACCCCCACGGTGTGCGCGGGCGGAGGCCCCGGAGGCGGGCCTGAACCCTTCCCCTCGGGCTCCCGCAAGACGCTGTCGGATGCCCGCGACCGCGGCACCTGGGCGCCCCGCCCCACCGGAGTCGTGCTGCAGTCGCGGCGGGAGGGGGCCGGCTGGGCCGCCCGGCACGGCACCCGCGACAACCGTCCCGCCACGAGCCCGGCGCCCACCTTCACCGCCGAGGCACACCGGTGGGCCTGGGCCCTGCGCAGCAACAACCAGGCGAACGCCACCACCCGCCGCAGCCACGAGCCCGCCGGCACCCTGTTCTTCGGACACCGCGCGAACGAGTGCGTCTGGATCGCCGAGCCCGCCCCCGCACTGCCGGACCAAGACCCGGTCACACCGCCGGCTCCCATCCGGATCACCGCCGCCGAGGCCGGCACCCTGCAGACCTTCCCCGCCACCTACCCGTGGGCCGGGAACAAGGGCCAGCAGTTCAGCCAGATCGGCAACGCGGTCCCCCCGCGCCTGGCCCTGCACCTGCTGGCCCCGCTCCTGGACAAAACCTTGACCACCGACGACTTCACCCTGGCGGCCTGATGTCCGCACGCCCCCACAGCCGCCCCCGGCGGGACGACGATCTCCCGTACGCCGGAACGCCCCCGCAGCCGGTGGACTTCGCCGAGCAGGCACTGCTCGGCGCCCTCCTCATCCAACCCGCGCTCGCCCCCGGCATCCGCCTCACCCCCGAGCACTTCACCACCCACGTGCACGGCAGCCTCTTCGCCGCAATCCAGCAACTCGCCCCCCAAGTACCGGAGCAGGCAGGGGAGTCGCCGCCGTTGCTGCCGAGCCTGCACTGGATCAATCAGGTGTTCACCACCGCCACGGCACAGGCCCGCGGTCTGACCCTGCCCTACCTCCACCGGCTCGTCAGTTCCTGCCCCGCGCCCGCCCACGCCACCGCGTACGCACGGATGATCCAGACCGGACACGCCCGCCGCAGCCTGCACGCCCAAGCCGACCAGCTCGCCCACACAGCTGCCGACACCCGCCTGCCCGCCCCGGCCACCACCGTCGCGGAGCAGTGCGCACGCCTGCTGCTGCACGTGGATGCCCTGCAACAGCAGATCGGCTCCCCGACCGGCACCGCACCGCGCACCCCCCTCCCGGAGGCACCCCAGGACACACCCTCCGAGCAGGAACTCGCCGACGAGCAGGGCCTGTTGGCGGGACTCGTCCGCCTGCCCGACGCGCTCCTCGCCCTGCGAGCGCTGCGACCCGAGGACTTCGCGATCCCGCTGCACGGCGGGCTGTACCGGTGCCTGACCGCCATGGTCCACCGGGGCGATCCCCTCGACCCCATCACCGTGCTCGGCGAGGCCGAACACCAGGGTCTCCTCACCGGCCGTGTCACCCCGCAGACGGTGCTGGCCCTGGTGCAGCCCAGCCCCGACGACCCCGTCTACTGCGCGGAACAGATCCTCCAGCAGTCCCTGCTGCGTTCCGCGCGCCTCGCCGCCCACCACATCCGCGTGTACGCGAATGACCCGGTCAACACCGTGCACCAGCTCCTGATCGGCAGCCGCCGCGCCCTCGCCCCCGTCACGGCCGCCCACCGCCGCTGGCAACACCTGCACCACCCACCCCCGCCGCCCGGCCCTGCCACGGCACGCGCTCCCGTCGCCCGCCCGGCACGGCCGCCCACCGCCCGCACCGCCCGATGACCTACCCCTCCCGGGAGACTCCCTCTGCACACCCCCCTCCATGCCCCGCGTCGGCAGCGCATCGCGTTCGCCTGCGCACTCGTGCCCCTCGCCGTGGTCCTGCTCCACACCCAGCTGCCCGCTCCCGTCAAAGTGATCGCCCTGGCCGTCCTTGGCGCCCTCGGTCTCACCCTGCTCGGCCGTGCCACCCGTCCACGCCGGCGGACTCAGCCGTCCGGGCCTGGGACCCCTCCCCCCTCCACTGACCCCGCGGCCTTCACACGACGCCACCACCTCAACTAGCCCACCAGCCACGAATCGAGCAGCGCATGGCCTCAGACGCCCCAACAGCCCACATCCTCCTCAGCAAGCACCCCACGCACTCCAGCGCGGTGATCGCCACCCTCATCGATCCCACCAGCGCCGACACCAGCCTCGCCCGCGCCATCCTCTACCAGTACGGCTTCGTGGCCGCCGCCGCGCAGACGATGGTCCTGGCCCGCATCGACAGCGAGGAGAGCCACTACGCCAGCCGGGCCGCCCGAGCACTCCGCGGTGAGAACCTCCGCGTGACGATCACCTCCGAACTGCAGGAGGACATCGATACCGAATGGACCTGGCACGGCCATCCCATGCACTGGCTGGACCGCGAGGAAATACGAGAGGTCTCCGCCGACGCCCAGAAGATCCACGACGACATCCGTGACGGCCGCCTCATCATCCACGCCCACGCCGACGACGGATGGACCACCGTTGCCGCCGGAACCTACCGCGACGGCGAGAGCATCCACCTCCACGGCCAGAACCATCTGCGTACCGTCTCCACGACCTACGAGACCCCCCGCGAGGCGCTGACGGAATTCCTACGCCTCTACAAGGACGCCGTCCGGCCCGGTCCTGCCCCACTCACCAGCACCGAAAAGGCAACAGCAGCGGCCCTCGCGGAAGCCCTCCTGCTTCCCCCGGCCCTCCTTCCGGCACCGGCCCCGGAGGCCGCGCCCGCCTACGCGGCCCACCCGGGCAACCACGACGACGTACTCGACGAGTTCCTCAACACGCACGACGCGTGGTCGAAGTGGCGCACCTGGTCCGACCTCACCACCCACCTCGTCCACGACGAACAGACCCTGCGCATCGAACGCGAACACGAAACCACCCGGGGCGACACCGCCTGGACCATCGCCGCCTACGAAAGCCCCGTCTCCGACCGCACCTGGCGCCTCTCCCTCTCCACCGACACCCCCGAGCCGATCCTGCGCACCGTGCTCGCCACCCTCGCCGACAACGACCTCGGCCCCCGGCCACCCTCCGAGGAGACCGTCCGCGACATCACCTCCCCCCTCCTGCACGCCGGATGGGAACACACTGCGGACGAGCACCACCGCACTTGGGAAATCCCCGGCGCAACGGGCCTCCAGCTCAACCGCTCCACCAGCTGGCACCTCGATGCCGACATCTGGACCCTGTGGGGCGGCGAGAGCATCCACTACCCCACCTGGACACTCACCGCCTCCCGAACCACCCCCACGGAAATCCTCAGCGCCCTCACCGAGAAGCTCGCCAGCGACCCCAGCCTGCCCCAACTCACAACCCCCGTGCACTTCCGCGCCGACCACCACACCCGCACGTCTCAGCCGCCCGCGCCCGCCCACAAGCAGGGCACCGTGCTCCCGCCGTCCAGCACCGTCCCCCCTCCCCCGGCACCCCGTACGCACCGCTAAGCGCCCGGCCGCAAGGCAGCGCCCCGTGCAGAGAGTCCCTCTCGCGAAACCAAGGGACCCAAGGGACCGACTTCCCGAACCAATCCCCCGCGGGCCCTGTTGGCCTTCTTCCACATCCGGCACTCCGGGTTCGGTGCAGAAAATCTTCGTCGCCCCCGGACTCGTTCTGACCGAGACCCTGGAGGAGGCTGGGGATACCTTGACCTCACCACTGGCCACCACTGCTCCCCCAAGCCCCGACCCACACTTCACCACCCGGCTCAAGGCCCTCAACCCACACCGCTAGAACGCCCCATCGCGGACCCTGCGGGCTAGCAGATCGGTCCTCCCGTAGAGGGCTCGATGGGTCACCCTTGTTCGCCGCTTCCGCACCCTCGTGTCGCGAGGCGGTCAATAACCTGTCGAACAGGGAACCCGGTGAGCCAGAACCTCCATACCGACTTGGATATCGCGATCACACCGGCCGCATGAAGATCACGATAGCCATGGCCAGCCACTTAGAGCGACCTTGACCCCTCTGAGAATTACGACCGCTCCCGCTCTGCGATGGCCTCTCGGATCATCGCGACATCGTCGACCAGCACGTCGAAAATTTCACTTTCCGCCTCGTCGGGAACCTGATACTGCCCGACGGGAAAAGCGAAGATCGTTTCAGAATAAGGATTCTTCTGACTGTTCGGGTCGTACGTGGAATCAAAGAACTCGTCGATTTCCGGGTGCTGATTTCTTGTCAGGAACGCAGGCCGCCTCCCTGAACCCGCCATCACTGACAGATCCGCACCGGGACAGTTGACGACTCTAGGTCCCGGATGCACCAGCACGATTCGCCCCGTCTTCCCTAGGGACTTTGCGTGCGCCAGGTCTAGCTTGGCCGCATCGTGCACGCGTTCCCTCTCCATGAGGTCGTAGGCAGCTTCCTCACCGGGTTCGAGGTACACGTACACGTTGCCTTCTTCCCCCCACGGATCGACAGCCCATGACACCCGAGAAACAGTGAAGGAGGTTTCCCGCCATAGCAGCTCATCTCCGCACCGAGGAACTCCAGGCATCTCGACCTTCCGCTGAGCGTGCGGGAAGCAGAGTCGAATCTCGACCATCGGATTCTCCCTATTCGACCGGCCTTAGACCGGCCTCGACGTTTCCTTCCCCCGGACCGACCCACCTCGCACAGTAACGCAACCATGAAGCCCGGGTGGGCGGCACTGCCTCCCTTGCGACGAGCCGGCGGTGGAAGTTGCATAGCGGGACACATTCCTGCGCGAACTCCTCCCGCGTCAGCCAGGCGGCAACCCGTCCCGGCCCACTGGCTAGACGCCGAACCCGACGCCGACCGCGTTCATCGCCCCGGCAGCAGAGGGGGCGACTACGACTACAACGACGGTCTGCACCAGCGGGCCTCGCACGTCGCCGCCGGAAATCGATTTGCTCTGTGAGTGTTCCTCCGTAGCAACCGCGGCCGGTCCGTCGTCATGGACCCGCACGGCCATACCGGCTACAGCGTGGGCAACCAGCCACTCGGACCGCTCGCGGACCTGCAGGTGTACGCCACCGACCCGCACGGCCGCTCTCGGGGCCAGTTCAAGTCCCACGGCCTGTGCATCCACGGCGAAGTACCTGGGCTCCGGCCACGGACTCCTCGCCCTGGAGGAGTTCGTGCCGCTCTACCAGCAGGACCCAGGGAGCGGCTCCTGGTCGGGCTCGGGCTGGTGCAGCAAGTGCGCCGGGTACGCCGTCCGACGCCTGACCGAAGAACAGTTCACCCACTACTGGGACAGCGTGTAAAAGGCCGAAGCCGGATAGCCACAGGCGGTGCCGGTCCCCACCGTGAGCTAGGCAGCGGCGTAGCTCAGCCGCAGCAGGTCCTGGGCGCGTTCCAGGTCCGCTTCCGACCGGAGCTGCAGTTCCAGGTCGCCCGTGCCGTGGTGGCCGATAGTCGTGACATCGCGTGTGTAACCCGGAACCAGGTCGACCTGGCGGGGGTCGGCCTTCAGGTAGACGAGGAGTTTGGTCTGCTGGGGCGGGCAGACGCAGGCGAAGTTCTGCACCCGCTGGTAGGCGGCGTACTGCTTGCGCTGGACCCGCGTCACCCCGCCACCAAAGCCCAGCAGCACCTCGTCCAGGGCCTGGGCCAGCTCCCCCATCGCCGTGGGCGCCGTACGGCGCTGAGCCGCCCCGGTGGCCCGCAGGCGGGGCCTGGGGGCCGTGCTTCCGGTCACCGAGGCGACCTCCTCCAGCGCGATGTGATCGGATCCGAAGTAGCGGTAGCGGACCAGGTCGATACTGCGCCGGTGCTCGCGCACCGCGTGCACGTCGTAGCGGGTGAAGTCACCGGCGATGCAGATCACCCGCGGTGCACTCCAGAGCACCTGCGCCGCCGCCGTGGCCCCGAGCCGGTCGCGGACCAGGCGCTCGAACTCGGCACGGTGGTCCATCAGCCACGCGAGGTAGAACAGGCCCTGGTGGATGACGCCCGCGTCCGTGCCGCGCTTGAACTCCACGACGACCGGCGCCCCGTTCTCGTCGAGACCGAGCGAGTCGATCCGCCCGCCGTGCACCGGGCCGGTGCTGTACTCGCTCGCCAGGAACCGGACGCCCAGCATCGTCTCCATGTGTGCCTCGACCAGGCCCTGCACATCTGCCTCGACTGCAGCAAGACGCGGCACGACCTCAGCCATGCCGCCATTCAAAGTGTCCGTACGGAACAGCCTCAGCTCCGACACACCTTCCCTTCCTCGACAACCGACCTCACAACGCCAAGGGGGCTCGCGTTATTTCCGCTCCGCCCTCCTGTTGCAGAGGAACCGACTGTGGAACTCCGAGGCAGGGCAGGTTCCTGACACATCCCCACCGCTTGCCGGCGCGGACGCAGCAGCCAGAGGGCATGACAAAACGAGGCTCGGCTTCCCTGCTGGGAGGGCCGAGCCTCGTTTGTCATGTGCTGCCGACGATTAGCATCGGCGTCGGCACCTCGTCCTCACACCGCTTCCCGGCTACAAGCCAGACGAATGGTCACTTGACCAACGCATGTCCAACAGCGGGCAGGAGCAGGCTGAAACACCCAGGTCGGCGAACAGGCCACGTCCTGAAGGGCTGGCGGCTCCTTCAGAAGCTCCGCTGCTGCCCTGACCGCATCACCGACATCGTGAAGGCCGTCCTCGCCCTTCACCACGCGTCAACGTGAGGTTCGAAAAGGCTCCCTGCAGCGCCCGGGATGAACGAGGAGCTGGGTGCATGACCCCTTCACCGGCTGACTTGGCGTCAATCTCACGGCGTCACCCTTGCTATGGATCCGCAGAAGGATTCCTGTGAAGGGGGGAATATAGCGCCGCATTGCCGGTTGGCCAAACCGGCAATCCTTCGGATCATTGCTGCTCCACCGCTCTTTCCTGCTCACGCACCAAAAGCACTAGGTGGTGCACGCGTTCCCCCGAATAACAGCTGTCGTGCAGGCCCTCGCCGTGACTCCCATCTGGGGCTCCTGCCAGCAGCGCCGTCTGAAAGGTACTGACGAACCGAAAATGCACAGCCCTCCCAGCACTGCGCACACCCCCCTCCATAACCCCGCGCACATACGGGCCACCTGGAGTGGAACGGGAAGCGTCGAGGACGCAGCGCGAGTGTTCGGCATGTCGAGATCCAAGGGCTACGACCTCGTACGCCGCGGGGAGTTCCCCTGCCGCGTGCTGATGATCGGCCGTACCGCCCGCGTCGTCACTGCTTCGCTCCTCCGCGTCCTTGAGAGCGGCGAGCCGGAGTACAATACGGCCCCCAGGACAGGCACCGAACGGCCCTGAGCAGCCGTACAACGAAGCCCCGCCAGCGCAGCACCGGCGGGGCTTTCTCATGTCACGCATGTCACTCGGCTGTCACGAACCCCATGGACACTCACCTGCCGCACAGACCGAAACTGGACATACACGGCTGCACTGGACTGGATGGACGCCTCTGGACGGCTAAGCCGACTTGTGCCATGTCGTACCGAGGGACGGGCCGAGCACCAGGACCGGTGCGTCGTCAGGGCCGTCGAAGCGGTATTGCAGGGATGGGTGGGGATGCACGGTTGCGTTCGTCGTCTCACTCACCCGATCAGGCTGCCATCCCCCGTGCCCGTGGTCAGGAGGGGGTCCCGGGTGACCTGGGTCGGCCGCGGCGGGGCCGGGGGTCAGGGGGTCGCGGTGGAGACCGCGTAGACCCAGGGGCGCTGCGGGACGGTGCGGTCGACGGTGATGTCGACGGTGGGCAGCGGGTCCTTCTGCGCGTAGACCAGGCCCGACCACTTGCGGCGCGGGGTGAAGACCCAGCCGACGGTGGAGCGGTCGTGCGGCTTGATGGTCACCTCGCCCTCCTTCAGGGCGGCGGTGGAGGTGCCCATGTCCTTGAGGAAGGTGTCCAGGTCGGCGGGGGTGGTGGCGAACCGTGCGTAGAGCCGGTTGGTCTTCCAGTTGTTGGTCTCGTAGTAGGCGAGGTTCTGCGCCATCAGCGGGATGGGCAGGTGGTAGATGCGCCGCTGCACCTGGGAGGGCCAGCCGACGGTGAGTCCGGCGTTGGCGGCCTCGCGCTCCTTGTTCACACCGCCCTGGCGGCTCTGCTCCGCGGAGACCAGGAGGTATCCGGCCGGGATGCCGATGAGCATCACGATGATGGCCAGGGTGAGGCTGCGGCGCACGATGACGTGGCGGCGGCTCTCCGGCGGCTTGGCCTTCTTGCCGTGCTTGTCCTTCTTGCCGCCGCGCCCGGTGCCGTGGGGGGCGTCCTGGGAGGGGCTCTGGCGCGGGATCGCTGACGTCATTCGGTGGTTCCCTGGGCGTTCTCGGCGCGGTCGGAGCGGGGGGCGGTGGTGTCGGGGGCCGTCCGGTCGACGGTGTCCGGGGCGGTGGTCGTCCCCTCCACGGTACGGTCCGGGCCGCCCGGCGCGACGGCGGCGGCCGGTGCGGTGGCCGTGCGCAGGGCCTGGGCGTAGCGCTCGTACCGCTCGTGACGCTCCACCCGGCGCCGGTTGGCGCGCCGGAAGCGGCGGGCGACCAGGCGGGCCAGGTCGGCGGCCCCGACCATGCCGGCCTCGGGGCCCAGCTGCGCCTTGGCGATGCGCGCCTCGGGACGGTAGCCGCGGCCGGTGAGGTGGCGGCGGAAGGCGTCCCGGGCGGGGCCGATCAGGAGGTCGTCGGCGGCGCTGACGCCGCCTCCGATGACGAAGCAGGAGGGGTCGAGGGCGGCGGCCAGGTTGGCGATGCCGACGCCGAGCCACTGGCCGATGTCCTGGAGCAGCTCGACGCACATGGCGTCGCCCTCACGGGCCAGCTCGGTGATGAGGGGCCCGGTGATCTCGGGGATGTTCCCGCCGACGCGCTCGATGAGGTGGTACGCGACCGGGGAGTCGGCGGCGGCCAGCTCGCGGGCCTCGCGGACCAGAGCGTTGCCGGAGCTGTACTGCTCCCAGCAGCCCCGGTTGCCGCACGGGCAGCGGTGGCCGCCGGGGACGACCTGCATATGGCCGAACTCGCCCGCCACCCCGTACTCGCCCCGCTTGACCTGGCCGTCTTCGAGGATGGCCCCGCCGATGCCGGTGCCGAGGGTGATCATGACGAGGTGGTCCTCGCCGCGTCCGGCGCCGAAGCGCCACTCCGCCCAGGCGGCGGTGTTGGCGTCGTTGTCGACCAGGACGGGGACCGCGAGGCGCGAGGAGACGGCGTCGCGCAGGGGCTCGTTGCGCCAGGCGAGGTGCGGGGCGAAGAGGACCTTGTTGCGGTCCGCGTCGACCCAGCCGGCCGCGCCGATGCCGACCGCGTGGACGTCGTGCCGGTCGGAGAGGTCCAGGACCAGTTCGACGATGGTGTCCTCGACGACCTTGGGGCTCTTGGACTTGTCCGGCGTCTCGGTGCGCAGGGTCTCCAGGATGGTGCCGTCGGCGTCCACGACGCCCGCCATCACCTTCGTACCGCCGATGTCGATGCCGACGGTGGGCACGCGCGGGGCGGTCAGGTGGGAGCGGCGCTCGCGGGGGCCGACGGTGCGCAGGACGGTGGCGCGGGCGGTGCCTCGGTTCGCGAAGTCGCGGTAGCTGCTGCTCATGATCGGGAGCCTTCCGCGTGGGGCGTCCGGGCGGGGCGGGGGGAACGCACGAGGGGGATCGTCCCTGCGGGGTGTCGGGGGGCCGGGGGCTCGGGGCTGGGCCGATGCACCGGCGGCGGACGGCGCCCGCCGCCGCCGATTCTGCCATCCATGGGCATAAGGAACCTGTCCGGGCGGGCGTGCGGGGGCCGGGGGAAGCGTCGTCCGGGGGCTCGGCGCGGGGGGTTGCGCCGGGCCCCCGGACGGTGCGGCGGGGGTTACGGCGCGGGCTTGTCGCCCTCCGGGTCGACCGGGTGGCCACCGATCCGGGCAGGGGCCGGGGCCCGCTCCAGTTCGTGGCTGAGCTCGTCGAGTTCGCTGCCGCCGGCCATCTGCCGGGTCAGCTCGTCCAGGGTGGTGTCCTGCTTCGTGCTGCTGCCGGACATGGCGCCGCGCTTGAGGAGGACGAAGCGGTCGCCGACGAGGTAGGCGTGGTGCGGGTTGTGTGTGATGAGCACGACACCCAGGCCCGCGTCGCGCGCGGCGGCGACGTACTTCAGGACGACGCCGGACTGCTTGACGCCGAGCGCGGCCGTCGGCTCGTCCAGGACGAGGACCTTCGCGCCGAAGTGCACCGCGCGGGCGATGGCCACGCACTGGCGCTCGCCGCCGGAGAGGGTGCCGATGGGCTGGTCGACGTCGCGCAGGTCGATGCCCATCCGCAGCAGCTCGGAGCGGGTGGTCTCGCGCATGTGCGCGACGTCGAGGCGGCGGAAGGGGCCGCGGCCCTTGGTGGGCTCGGAGCCGAGGAAGAAGTTCCGCCAGACGGGCATCAGCGGGACGACGGCGAGGTCCTGGAAGACGGTGGCGATGCCCCGGTCGAGGGCGTCGCGCGGGTTGACCAGGGTGGTCTCCTCGCCCTCGATGCGGAAGGTGCCCGCGTCGTGCTGGTGCAGCCCGGCGATGATCTTGATGAGGGTGGACTTGCCCGCGCCGTTGTCGCCCAGGACGCAGGTGATCTCGCCCGCGTGGACCTCCAGCGAGACGCCCTCCAGGGCCTTGATGTTGCCGTAGAACTTCGAGACGTCGTCGAGCTGGACGAGGGGGGTTCCGGACGCGACTGCTGTGCTCATGACCGTGCCTCCGCGCGCTTGCGTACCCATGCGTTGAGCAGGGTGGCCAGAAGGAGCATGGCTCCGAGGAAGAACTTGAACCAGTCCGGGTTCCACTCCGCGTAGACGATGCCCTTGCTCGTCATGCCGAAGATGAACGCGCCGACCGCCGAGCCGATCGCGGAGCCGTAGCCGCCGGTGATCAGGCAGCCGCCGATGACGGCCGCGATGATGTACGTCAGCTCGTTGCCGACGCCCTCGCCGGACTGCACGACGTCGTAACTGAACAGCAGGTGCTGGCCGGAGACCCAGGCGGCGAAGGCGACGCCCATGTAGAGGCCGATGCGGGTCTTGTTGACCGGGACGCCGGTGGCGCGGGCCGCGTCCTTCTCGCCGCCGACCGCGAAGATCCAGTTTCCGGCGCGGGTGCGCAGCAGGATCCAGGTGGCCAGGGCGATCAGCACGAACCACCACAGGATGGTGACCTTGAGGTTCACCGAGCCGATGGTGATCTGCGAGGCGAAGACGGCCTTGGCGGACGCGAAGCCCTCCATGTCGCCGATGCCCTTGGTGGAAACGGTGCCGCTGATGAGCTTGGTGAGGCCGAGGTTCAGGCCGGTCAGCATCAGGAACGTACCGAGCGTGATGATGAAGCTCGGGAGTTTGGTGCGGGTCAGCATGAAGCCGTTGAAGACCCCGATCAGCAGCGTGACCAGCAGCGACACGAAGACGCCCACCCAGACGTTGGCGGTCATCTGGTAGCTGAACATCGAGGAGATCAGCGCGGAGCTGGTCACCATGACGCCGGCCGACAGGTCGAACTCGCCGCCGATCATCAGGAGGGCGACGGGGACGGCCATGATGCCGATGGTGGAGGCCGCGTACAGGACGGTGCCGAAGCTGGAGGCGCGCAGGAAGCTGTCGGCGGCGATCGAGAAGAACAGGAACACCGCGATCGCGCCGACGATCGAGCCGAGCTCGGGGCGGCCCATCAGCTTGCGCAGGGGCGAGGTGTGGACGAGGCGCTCGTCGGTCTTCGTACCGGGTGCCGGTGCCGGTGCTGGTGCCGGTGCTGGTGCTGTCATCGGGTCCCCCGCTTCGTGTACGCCTTCAGCTCGGCCGCGTCGTCCTTGGTGATGATCTGCGGGCCGGTCAGGACGGGCTTGCCGCCGCCGAGCATGTCCGCGTTGTAGCGGTAGAGCCAGAGCAGGTCCACGGCCTCGTAGCCCTGGAGGTACGGCTGCTGGTCGACGGCGAAGCCGAGCGTGCCCGCGTCGAGGGAGTCGGCGACCTTGGCGTTGAGGTCGAAGGTGTCGATCTCGGCCCGGCTGCCGGCCTGCTGCTTGGCCTGCACGGCGGCGTCGGCGAAGGGAGCGCCGAGGGTGACCACGGAGTCGATGTCCTTGGCGGTCTGGAGCTTGGCCTCGATGGACGCCTGGACGTCGGGCATGTTGGTGCCGTCGACGTAGAGGTTCTCGACCGTCCCCTGGAAGGACTTCTTGACGCCCTCGCAGCGCTGCTCGTGGCCGACGTTGCCGCGCTCGTGCAGCACGCACAGGGCCTTCTTCTTCGAGCGCTTGGTCAGCTCCTCGCCGACCGCCTCACCGGCGATGGTCTCGTCCTGGCCGATGTGGGTGAGCGCGCCGAAGGCCTTGGACGCCTCGGTGCCGGAGTTGATGGTCACCACCGGGATCCCGGCCTTCTTCGCCTTTGTCAGGACATCCTTCATGGCGTCCGGCTTGGCGAGCGTGACGATCAGCCCGTCGACCTTCTTGTCGATGTACGTGTCGACCAGCTGGGCCTGCTGCTGGGCCTCCGCGTTGTTCGCGTAGAGGAAGTCGATGTTGTCCTTGGCGGCGGCCTGCTTGGCCCCGTTCTGCACGATGTCCCAGAACGTGTCGCCCGCACCCGAGTGGGTGACCATGGCGAAGGTCCACCGAGGGGTGTTCACCGCGGCCTTGCCCTGGGCGGCGGCCGCGGCCGCACGCTCCTCGGCCCGCTTGCCGCCTGTGCTGCTGCAACCGGTGAGGGAAGCCCCGAGCACCGCCGCCAGCACGGCGCCCAGTGCGCGTACCCCTGTCCGAACCCTTGCCACGACGTCGTGCCCTTCTCGCTGTACTCCTGGGTGCGGCCGGGGGGTATTGAGCCAGACCCCGGCCGCCCAAGTATCCGGCATGGGGGTCCGTCGTGTGGTCGGCGGGTACGTCATCGG
The DNA here is from genome assembly GCF_044744005.1 of Streptomyces sp. NPDC087440. Taxonomy (NCBI): domain Bacteria; kingdom Bacillati; phylum Actinomycetota; class Actinomycetes; order Kitasatosporales; family Streptomycetaceae; genus Streptomyces; species Streptomyces sp. NPDC087440. The sequence goes on from NZ_JBIUXN010000003.1 coordinate 77,675, forward strand.
GTGCCGCGGGCGGTGTATTTCTCCAGCGCGGGTACGTCCTTCTCGGTGACGATGGCGGGTCCGGTGAGGACCGGCTTGCCGCCGCCGAGGACGTTCCCGTTGGTGCGATTCAGCCAGATTTCGTCGATGGCGAGGTAGCCCTGGAGGTACGGCTGCTGGTCGACGGCGAAGCCGACCGCCTTCGCCTTCAGGCTCTTCACGACGGCCGCGTTCAGGTCGAAGGTGTCGACCTCGGCCGTGCTGCCCGCTCCCTCCTTGGCCTTCACCGTTGCGTCCGCGAACGGTGCGCCGAGGGTGACGACGGCGTCGATGTCCTTGGCCGCCTGGAGCTTGGCCTCGATGGAGGAGGTGGTGGCGGGCATGTTGGTGCCCTCGACGTTGAGGTTCTCGACGCTGCCCTTGAAGGTCTTCTTCACGCCCGCGCAGCGCTCTTCCAGGGAGACGTTGCCCTGTTCGTGGATGACGCACAGGGCCTTCTTGCGGCCGCGCGTGTTGAGCTCCTCGCCGACGCCCTCACCGGCGACGGCCTCGTCCTGGCCGATGTGGCTGAGCGCGCCGAGGGCCTGGGAGTGCCGGCCGCCGGAGTTGATGGTGACGACGGGGATGCCTGCCGCGACGGCTTTCTTCACGGCGGCGCCGACCGCCTCGGGCTTGGCGAGGGTGACGACGATGCCCTGGACCTTCTGGTCGATGGCCGCCTCGACGAGGGAGGCCTGCTCCTTGCCCTCCTTGTTGGCGGAGTAGAGGAACTCGACGTTGTCCTTGGCGGCGGCGGCCTTGGCGCCGCTCTGCACGATGTCCCAGAAGGTGTCGCCCTCGCCGGAGTGGGTGATCATCGCGATCTTGATGCGGGGGGTGTCGGCGGCCTTTCCGCCCGCGCCCTGGGCCTGGGTCGGTTTCTCCTCGGAGCCCTTGCCGCCGGAGCCGCTGCATCCGCTGAGGACGAGGGCCGCTGCCGTCAGGCCCGCTGCGGCCAGGAATGTCGATTTCCGCGTGGTACGAGTGGTACGCATCGTGGGTCCGCCTCGTGTCCCCCGCCGCCCGGTTGCGGCTGGGGGTGTTCTAACGGGGGGTGTGCGACGGCGTCAATGGTTTGTCCGGACATTCGCCAGGTGCACACGTCACGTCCGTACGAGCAGCTGGAAGTCGAAGGCGTACCGGGACGCCCGGTAGAGGTGCGAGCCGAACTCGACCGCGCGCCCCGTGCCGTCGAAGGTGCGCCGCTCCATGGTGAGCAGCGGTGCGCCCGTGTCCTCCCCGAGGAGCTTGCCCTCGGCCGCCCCCGCCGCCCGCGCGCCGACGGACTGGCGGGCACTGTGCAGGCTGATCCCGGCGGCCCGCATCACGCGGTACAGGCCCGTGGCCTCCAGCTCGGCGCTGTCGAGGGGCAGCAGGCCGAGGGGGAGGTGGTTGCGGAGGTACGCCATGGGCTCGCCGTGGGCCGAGCGCAGGCGGTCGATGCGGTGCACCTCGGCGCCCTCGGGGACGCCCAGGGCGGCGGCGACGGCCGGGGCGGCGGGCTCGACGGTGTTGTGCAGGACGAGCGTGGTGGGGCGCTGCCCGGCCGCCTCCAGGTCGTCGTACAGGCTGCTGAGCGCGAGCGGGCGTCTGACCTGGCTGTGCACGACCTGGGTGCCCACTCCTCTGCGCCGCACCAGGAGCCCCTTGTCGACGAGGGACTGGATGGCCTGGCGGACGGTGGGGCGGGACAGGCCGAGGCGGGCGGCGAGCTCGACCTCGTTGCCCAGGCGGCTGCCGGGCGAGAGCCTGCCCTTCTCGATGGCGGCTTCGAGCTGCTGGGAGAGCTGGAAGTAGAGCGGGACCGGGCTGGAACGGTCCACACCGAGTCGGAGGGCGACGGTGGGGTCGGTCGCTGGTTTCGGCACGGGGGTGAGCGTAGCCCCGGGGCGTCGGCGCGTCACCAAGTCCCGTTGTTCACAGGTCCTGTTGTCAGGACAAAGTCCTTGACAGGGACCGGGGGCTGTTGTCGGCTGGGCGGCATGCGTATCGGACTCATGGGCACGGGCCGCATCGGTTCCTTCCACGCCGAGGTGCTGTCCCGGCACCCGTCGGTGGGTTCGCTGGTGCTGGCGGACGCGGACGCGGGACGGGCGGCGGAGGTGGCCGCGCGGGTGGGCGCCGAATTCACCCCCGCGGAGGACCTGTTGACGGCGGGCCTCGACGCGCTGGTGATCGCTTCGGCGACGGCCGCGCACGCGGAGCTGATCGGGCGGGCGGCGCGGGCCGGGCTGCCGGTGTTCTGCGAGAAGCCGATCGCGGTGGACCTGCCGGGCACGCTGGAGGCGCTGCGCCAGGTGGAGGCCGCGGGCACGGTGCTCCAACTCGGCTTCATGCGCCGCTTCGACGCCGGGTACGGGGTGGCGCGGGCGCGGGTGCGCGCCGGGGAGCTGGGGCGGCTGCACACGATCCGTACCGTCTCCTCCGACGCGGCCCTGCCGCCCGCCGCGTATCTCCCGCTCTCCGGGGGCCTCTACCGGGACTGCCTGGTGCACGACTTCGACATCCTGCGGTGGGTGACCGGGCGCGAGGTGGTGCGGGTGTACGCGGTCGGGTCGGCGGCCGGTCCCGGGATGTTCGCGGCGGCGGACGACGTGGCGACGGCCGCCGTCGTGCTGACGCTGGACGACGGGACGCTCGCCACGGCGACCGCGACCCGCTGCAACGGCGCCGGTTATGACGTACGCATGGAACTGGCCGGTGAGATCGACCAGGTGGCGGTCGGCCTGGACGACCGCACCCCGCTCACCTCCGCCGAGCCGTCGGGCCCGCCCGCCCCGGCGAAACCGTGGTCCGGGTTCCTGGAGCGGTTCGCGCCCGCGTACGAGGCGGAACTGGACGCCTTCCTCGACGTCGTACGGGGGCTGCGGCCCAACCCGTGCGACGGGCGCGAGGCGCTGGAGGCGCTGCGGGTGGCGGAGGCGTGCGAGGTGTCGCGGCGGGAGGGGCGGGCGGTGGGGCTGGCGGAGGTGCCGGGGCGGTGAGCCCGCGCTGGGCCCCGGCCCCGTTCGGCTTCGCCCGGACCTTCTGCGGCTTGGCCCCGGCCCTGTTCGGCTTCGCCCCGGCCCTGTTCAGTAGCCGACGGTGAACCGCTCGCCGACGTGCTGCGGGCGCTCGATCTCGTCGATCAGCGCGACCGCGTAGTCCTCGGCGCTGATGCGGCTGGTGCCCTCGGCGTCCAGGACCAGGCTGTCGGTGTCGGTGCGGTAGGCGCCGGTGCGCTCGCCGGGCTCGATGGTGGCGGCGGGGCTCAGGCTGGTCCAGCGGACGTCGGTCACGGTGCGCAGGAAGTCGAGGGCGTCGCCGTGCGCGTGCATGATCTGCAGGACGAACTCCGGGAGGCCCTCGGCGTCCCAGACCTGCTTGCCGTCAGGGGTGCGCAGCGAGCCCGCGCCGCCGACCATGATCAGTCGCGGGGCCTCGTCGCCCAGCGTGCGGACGCCGCCCACCAGGGCCTTCGCCGACGGCTCGACGGTCGCGAGGTGGCCGGGGCCGTCGCCCTGACCGCCGCCGACCGCACCCACCAGCACGTCCTGTCCCTTGGCGGCCTCGGTGACGGAGGCCGGGTCGAGGACGTCACCGACGACGACGCTGAGATTCTGGTGGGTCTCGCCGGTGAGCTTCGCGGGGTCGCGGACGACGGCGGTGACGTGGTGGCCGCGGTCGAGGGCTTCGCGCAGGATGCGGCTGCCGATGGTGCCGGTGGCTCCGAAGAGGGCGATCTTGGCCATGGGAGGGATCCTTCCGGGGGCTTTCAAGGATGGTGAATTTCCGGGTTGCGGACCCGGTGGTCTTTTGTCGCTCTTCCAACATAGGAGGTGAAGGCCCCGAATGCCGGGTACGCTCCGGACACATGGTGGTGAAAAAGCGACAGCCGGGCTTCTCGGGCACTCCCGGCATCCCCGAGGTCCGGTTCAGCGCCCCCGGCGGCGCCCCGGCCGGGGTGGAGGTGCTGACCCTGGCCGCGCTGCGGGAGAACGCCTGCGCCGACTCGATCTCGGCGACCCACCGCCCCGACTTCCACCACCTCCTGCGACTGGAGGGCGGCGCGCTCCCGCTGATGGTCGACTTCGCCTCCTACCGGGTGCTGCCGGGCGAGTGGCTGTGGGTGCGGCCGGGGCAGGTGCACCGCTGGGACGACCTGCACGGGGCACAGGGCACGCTGGTGCTGTTCGAGGCGGGCTTCCCCGACCCGGCGACCAGCGCGGCGGCCCGCCTCGACGATCCCTTCGGGCCGACGGTGCGACGGCCAACGGCGGCGGGCGACGAGGCCGCCGGGCGCGCTCTGGGGCAACTGCACGCGGAGTACCGGGCGTTGCGGGAGGCGGGGACGGACCGGGGGCTGCCGGACGCGGCCACGGACCCCGAACTCCCGCTGGACGCCCACCTTTCCGTACTCCGCCACCTCCTGGCCGTCCTGCTGCTGCGCCTCGCGCACACCGGGGAACCGTCGGCAGCCCGCGACACCCCGGACGCCTTCCTGCGCTTCCGGGCCGCCGTGGAGCGGGACTTCGCGCGCACGCGGCGCGTCGACGACTACGCCCGGGAGCTGGGGTACGCCCCGCGCACCCTGTCGCGGGCGACGCTGTCGGCGGCCGGGGTGGGCGCGAAGGAGTTCATCGACCGGCGGGTGGTACTGGAGGCCAAGCGACTGCTCGCGCACAGCGACCACAGCGCGTCCCGGGTGGCGGCCCTGCTGGGCTTCCGGGACGCGGCGAACTTCGGGAAGTTCTTCCAACAACGCACCGGCGAGAGCCCGTTGGGCTTCCGCACGACGGCCCGGGGCGGAGCCGTCTAACCTCGGCTTCCATGGACGCACAGCGGGAGTACGTGAAGACGGACGACGGTGTACGGATCTGGGCGGCCCGCACGGAGAGCACCCCGGAACAGGGCGCGGGCGGAGCCGTGCCGGGTGCCGTCCTGTGCCACGGCGGGCCCGGGCTCTGGGACACCCTGGAGGACGTGGCGGCCCTGCTGCACTGGGCGGGGGCGCCTTCCGTGCACCGGTGGGACCAGCGCGGGTGCGGCAGGTCGGAGCGGTCGGGACCGTACACGGTGGAGCGGAGCGTCGCCGATCTCGACGCCGTGCGCGGGCACTTCGGACTGGAGCGGATGGTCCTGGTGGGCCACTCCTGGGGTGCACGACTGGCGTTGCACTACGCGCTGCGGCGTCCGGAGCGGGTCGCTGCACTGGTGTACGTGTCGGGGACGGGCATCGACGCGGACTCCACATGGAAGCCCGACTACGAGCGGAACCTGCGTGAGGGCATCGGCGAAGGGCTCGCCAGGTGGCGGGAGTTGGGGGAGCGTGAATCTCTCGCGCCCGCCGAGGAGCGGGAGATGTGCGTGCTCCAGTGGTCCGCGGACTTCGCCGACCCGGACCGCACCCGCGCCCGGGCGCTCGCCGAGCGGATGGCCACCCCCTGGCGGGGCGTCAACTTCGCGGCGAACAAGGCGCTGAACACCGAACTGCGCGCCCAGGATCTCGCGCAACTCCGTGCGGAGTGCGCCGCGTTGACCGTACCGACGCTGATCGTCGACGGGGCGCGCGACATCCGGCCCGGGGCGGCCGTGGACTCGCTGGCCGACGTGCTGCCGGACGCCACCCGCGTCGTACTGCGGACGGCGGGGCATCTGCCGTGGGCGGAGGACCCGGCCGGGTTCAGGGACGCGGTGGCCGGGTTTCTGGGCGTGCTTCCTCCGGCTGCACGGTGAAGACCGTGCCCTGCGCCACCGCGCACAGGGTCTCGGCGCCGGCCGCGTCCGCCACGTACAGCTCGCACCGGCACACCGCCTGACGTCGCCCGCCGTGGACCGTGGCGGCGCGGGCGATCAGGGTGGGGCCGGTGGCGGGGCGGATGTACTGGATGGAGAAGCCGCCGGTGAGGACGGCGGGGCCGAGGGCGGAACCGGCGGCGAAGGTGAGGGCGTTGTCGGCGGCGTAGGCGAGGACACCGCCGTGCAGGAAGCCGTTCTGCTGGCGCAGGTCGTCCCGGGCGTCCAGTTCGAGGACGGCTTCACCGTCACCGAAGGCGGTGATGCGGGCACCGAGGAGGACACTGAACGGCTGTGCCTCCAGGGTCTTCTGAGCCAGGGTCAGGTCGAAGGTCTCGCTCATGCGTCACCACCGTACCGGCAGCTTGCGGACACCCCTTATGAGCAGTCCGGGCAGCCAGTCCAGCGTGTCCGCGCCGGAGGCGAGGGCCAGGTCCGGGCAGCGCTCCAGCAGCGTACGGATCGCGATGCGGCCCTCCAGGCGGGCCAGCGGGGCGCCCAGGCAGAAGTGGATGCCGTGCCCGAAGGCGAGGTGGCCCTGCGGGGCGCGGCGGATGTCGAAGCGGTCGGGGTCCGGGTAGCGGGCGGGGTCGCGGTCCCCGGAGGCCAGGCAGACCAGGACGGGCTTGCCCGCGGGGATCGGCACTCCGGCCAGCTCCAGGGGTTCGCAGGTGAAGCGGAAGGTGGCGTTCTCCACGGGGCCCTCGTAGCGCAGCATCTCCTCCACCGCGCCGTCGATCAGGCCGTCGAAGTCGGCCCGGAGGTCGGCGAGTTGGTCGGGGTGGGAGAGCAGGGCGCGGACGCCGTTGGAGATCAGGTTGACGGTGGTCTCGTGTCCGGCGACGAGCAGCAGGAAGGCCATGCCGACGAGTTCGTCGGGCGACAGCCGGTCGCCGTCCTCGTCACGGGCCTTGATGAGGTCGCTCATCAGGTCGTCGCCGGGTGAGCAGCGCTTGTCCTCGATCAGCTCGACGAGGTAGGCGCCCATCTCGCCGACGGCGGCAATGCTCGCCTCGGTGCCGGTCGGTGCGACGACCTCGTTGGACCAGGCGCGGAAGCGGTCGCGGTCCAGGTCGGGGACGCCGAGGAGTTCGCAGATGACGGTCATCGGCAGGGGGAAGGCCAGCGCGTCGATCAGGTCGGTCTGCCCTCCCGAACTCCCCTTCGCCAGCAGGGAGTCGATGAGGCCGTCGGTGATCTGCTGCACGCGCGGGCGCATCCCCTCGACGCGTCGGCCGGTGAACTCGCGCGTCACCAGCTTGCGCAGCCGGGTGTGCTGCGGCGGGTCCGTCTCCAGCATGTTGCTGCCCATGGCGGAGTGCTGTTCCGGGTCCCAGAGGTCGGAGGTGCGCCAGTTCTTGGCGAGCCGGGGGTCGGCGAGGGCCTTGCGGCCCTCCTCGTACCCGACGACCAGCCACATCTCGTCCACGTCGGCGGTGCGGACGTGGTGCACGGGCCCGGCCTCGCGCAGCTTTTCGTAGTACGGATACGGGTTCGCCGTGAAGGCCTTGGTCTCGTCCCGCAGATCCACGATCGCCATGGTGAGCCTTTCCGTCGAGCCGGGCCCGCCCCTCGGTCCGGCCTCCGGTTCAGCCTACGTCGCCGACCCGTTGAGTCCGTGTCAGCCCTCCGGGGAGTCCAGGAGTCCGGCGTCGTGGGCGAGCAGGGCGATCTGGACCCGGTTGTTCAGGTCGAGTTTGGCGAGGATGCGGGAGACGTGGGTCTTCACCGTGGGGACGCTCATGTACAGCTCGGCGGCGATCTCGGCGTTGGAGCAGCCTCGGCCGACGGCGACGGCGACCTCGCGTTCGCGTTCGGCGAGCAGGTCCAGCCGGGTCCGGGCCCGGCCCTTGCGGTCCACCGTGCCGCCGCTTTGGGCGACGTGCGCGATGAGTTGCTGGGTGACGGCCGGGGACAGCACCGGGTCGCCCGCGGCCACGCGTCGTACCGCTGCGACGATCTCGGCGGGCGGGGTGTCCTTGAGGACGAACCCGGCGGCGCCGACGCGCAGGGCGCGCAACACCTGTTCGTCGGCGTGGAAGGTGGTGAGGACGACGACCTCGGGGGCGTCGGGCCGTGCGCGTACCGCCTCGGTCGCGGTGAGACCGTCGACGACCGGCATCCGGATGTCCATCAGGACGACGTCGGGCTTCAGGTCCGCGACGGCCTGGGGCACTTGGGAACCGTCGGAGGCCTCGCCGACGATCTCGATGTCGTCGGCGCCGCCGAGCATGAAGGTCAGCCCGGCGCGGACGAGCGGGTCGTCGTCGACGAGGAGGAGCCGGATGGGGGTGGCGCTGGTCATGGTGCTCCCGGCAGTCGCAGCGCTCCCGGCGATCGGAGCGGGTCGGTCGTCATGGTCCCCACGACAGCCGGCGGGTCGGTCGTCATGGTCCTCACGGCAACCGGCGGACGGGTCGTCGCGGTGCCCACCGTAGCCGGACGGTCGGTCGTCATGGTGCCCACGGTAGCCAGGCGGTGATCCGGAACCCTCCGTCGGGTTCGGGTCCGTGGTCGAGGCGGCCTCCGGCGAGTTGGGCGCGCTCGGTGAGGCCGATGAGTCCCTGGCCGGAGCCCGGCACCGTGGGTACGTCGCCGTCGGGGGCGGGGTTGTGGACGGTGACGGTGAGGCCGTCGCCCGCACTGCCGGTGACGGTGACGGCGACCTCGGCCCCGGGGGCGTGTTTGCGGGCGTTGGTGAGGGCTTCCTGGGCGATGCGGTAGACGGTGCGGCCCACGGCGGCGGGGACCGCTGCGGGGTCGGCGACGCGGTTGTCGAGGGTGACCTTCGCACCGGCCTCGCGGGACTCGGCGACCAGGGCGTCGAGGGTGGCGAGGGTGGGCTGCGGGCGGTCGTCGTCGCCGGTGCCCGGGCTGCGCAGGACCCCGATGATCTCGCGGAGGTCCTGGAGGGCTTCGTGGGCGCTGTCGCGGATGACTCCGGCGGCGCGGGCGACCTGGGCGGGCGGGGCGTCGGGCCGGAACTCCAGGGCTCCGGCGTGCACGCTGAGCAGGGTCAGCCGGTGGGCCAGGACGTCGTGCATCTCGCGGGCGATGGCCTCGCGGGCGAGCCGCTGGGCCTGCTCGGCGCGGAGAGCGGCCTCGGCCTCGGCGCGTACGGTGCGCTCGCGCAGCGAGAGGACGAGCTGGCGCCGGGCCCGGACGAACATGCCCCAGCCGACGACCAGCAACGTGATCACCAGGGTGAGGACGACGGCCAGCCGGAAGGACGTACCCGGCTCGGGGCGCAGCCAAGACTGCAGCAGCCCCGCGGCCAGCGCGACACCGGCCACCGGGCCCGCAACCCTGAACGGCCGGTGCACGGTGACGCCGAACAGGGCGGCGATCATGGCCCCCGAGGCGAGGGGCGCGCCGACGGAGAGCAGGATGAGACCGACCGCCACGCCCACCGGCCAGCGCCTGCGCAGCCACAGGGCGCAGCAGGCGAGCGCACCGGCGACCTGGTCGAAGGCCAGCAGGACCTCGGAGTCCGCGTGGCCCGCCATCTCCCCGACCGTCACGAGCCCGAAGAACGCGGCGAGAACGAACATCAGGACGTCGACGATCCAGTCCCGCAGGGTCCGGCGCGGACGTCGGGCGGTGCGGGCGTCCGGGCCCGGGCCGGGACCCGGGCCCGGCGCGCCGTCCTCGGCCGGTCCTTCCGGCAGCTCGGGTCCGCCCATCGCCGACGGCAGCAGCCACCGGTACTCCTGTTCGCTCATGCGTACAAAACTACGCAGGCGGGGACGGGGCGGGCCGCCGTCCGGGGCAGGCAGCTACCAAAGTCGTCCGGTCGGCGACTTTGGACGAGGGCAGGGCGGTGGCGGACAGCCCGGAGAACGATGGCGCAGGGAAGATCCGACGGACCAGCATGGTGGCCATGAAGAAAATCTTCGAGGTCGTCGGTTTCCTCCTGACGCTGTGGGGCGTGGCAGGACTCCTCCACGAGTGGTTCGACTGGTTCAAGCTGTGGCAGTTCGTGGAGAAGCTGGGCTGGTTCGAGGGCTACGAGGTCTACGCGAACATCGTGATCGCGGTGGTCGGCGTCGCACTGATGATCGCGTCGGAGCGCGTCGGGCGGAGCGGCGGCAAGAGCGGTGCCGGTGACCGGGACCCGAACGTCGTCACGCGGAAGACCCCGGGAAGCGACTGAGGATCCCGGGGAGCGACGGGAGCAGCCGGGGAGCCCCCGCGCCTTCATACGGTACGGTCCTGGCCTGCCGCCCGCCGTCCCCACGCCGTGCCCGCCAGCACCAGGACGCCGCCCAACAGGCCGAGTGCGCCGAGCCGTTCGCCGCCCACCGCGATGCCGACGGCCGCCGCCCAGAGCGGTTCCGTACCGAGCAGCAGGCTCACCCGGGACGGCGAGGTCCTGCGTACCGCCCACATCTGCACGGCGAACGCGAACAGTGTGCAGAACACGGACAGGAACAGCAGCCCCGCCCACTCCCCCGCCCCGAACCCGGCGGCGACGCTCCACGGCGGGGCCCCGGTCCCGGGCACGGCGGCCAGCACCGCGAACACCGCCACCGCCGCCCCCAGCTGGACGGTGGTCAGGGACAGTGCGTCGGCGTCCTGGACCGCCTTGATCCGGGCCATGAACAGCACGTGCGCGGTACGGGCCAGGGCCGCCAGCAGCATCAGGAGGTCGCCGAGCGAGGGGGCGGTGAAGCCGCCGCCCTGCGTCAGCAGCACCACGCCCAGCACGGAGAGCCCCGCGGCGGCCAGGAAGCCCCGGGACGGCGCGGCCCGGGTGACGGCGGCCTCGGCGAGCGGTGTGAAGATCATCGTGAGGCTGATGATGAGCCCCGCGTTGGTCGCCGAGGTGTGCACGACGCCGTAGGTCTCCAGCAGGAAGATCCCGCTGAGAACGAGGCCGAGCAGCGTCGCGCCCCGCCACTGTGCCGCGCTGAGCGCCCGCAGCTTCTTGCGGCCCGCGACCGCGAGCACGGGCAGCACGATCGCGAACCGGAGCACCAGCACCGCGACGACGGTCTGTGCGGTGGTGATCCCCTTGGCGGCGAGGTAGCTGGCGCCCCAGACCACCGCCACGCCCAGTACGGGCAGATCGGCGAACCGGGCCGCGCGGGCGGGCGCGGGGGCGAGGACGGCGGAGGGTGCGGCGGCCACGGCGAGGTCTCCAACGGGCGGTGTGGTGTGGAGACTTCGGCGGCTCGCACGCGGAGCGCTCACCGTACCGGGCGACGGCTCTTCCCGGGAGGGGATTCCGGCAGGTGGACGGCTCTACCCGGGTCCGCTGACAAGGGGTCCGCCGGACTCCCGTTGGACCGTCGCCGGGGCTGTGACCAGGGTGTACGCGACCAGCGACAGGGAGGCGACGGCCAGCCAGGACAGCAGGACCAGCGGCCTGAGGACCGTGTACCGCAGGGGCTTCTCGACCGCCTTGTACATCACGCAGGCCAGCGCGAGCGACAGGGCGAACGCGAGGGCCCCGCGCACGGCGAGCGTCAGCCCGGGACTGCCCAGGATTCCGGAGCCCCCCAGGATTTCGGGGCTCTCCAGGGTGAGGAACACCCAGACCGGCCAGTGCCAGAGGTAGAGGCTGTAGCTGACCCTGCCGAGCGCGGGGAGGGCCCGCAGCGGCCCCCGGTCCAGCGCCCGGTGCAGCGCCGTCGGCCGGTCGAGCGCGGCGATCAGCAGCGCGGCCGCGCACCCGGCGAGGGGCAACTGCCAGTGCGGGAGCGCCGCCTGCCCGAGCCGGGCGACGCCCCAGATGGCGGCCAGTCCCAGCGCGGCCGCCGCGCCGAGCGCCGGGGCGGCCCGGCGCGGCAGGCGGTGCGGGGCGAGTGCGACGGCCGCGCCGAGGAGCAGCGCGCCCGAGCGGGTGTCCGTACCGAGGTAGGAGCGGTCCGGGGCGGCCGGGTCGAAGAGCACGACGGCCAGGACGTACGAGACGCAGGCCCCCGCCACGCAGAACGCGGTGGCCGCCCACGGTCCCCGCAGGGCCGTCGGCCACCGCGTGTTCGCGATGAGCAGGAGGAGGACGAGGACGGGCGGCCAGAGCAGGTAGAACTGCTCCTCGACCGAGAGGGACCACAGGTGGGCGAGCGGGGCGGCGTCCCGGCCGACGGACCAGTAGTCGACGTGTCCGTGGAGGGCGTACCAGTTGGCGACGTCGGCGAGTGCCGCGAGGGTCTGGCCGTCGGTGGTGGTGCGCAGGGCGGGGAACTCGTCGTCCGCCAGCCACAGGTGGACGCCGATGAGGACGGCGAGCAGGGCGGGCAGGAGGCGTTTGGCGCGGCGGAGCCAGAACCGGCCCAGCCGGACGCGTCCCGTCGTGGCGTGCTCGCGGAGCAGCAGGCGGGTGATGACGAAGCCGGAGAGGACGAAGAAGAGGTCGACGCCGAGGAAGCCGCCGGGCAGGCCCCACTGGTGGTGGAAGGCGATGACCCCGAGGACGGCACAGGCCCGGAGGCTGTCGAGGGCGGGGTTCCGCTTTCCGGTCACCGGGCGGGTCCGTGGGGGCGGGTCAGTGGTGCGGGGCGGCGGCGGGGGCGGATGCCGGGGCGGGCTGTTGTGCGGTCGCCCGGCCGGTCCGGGTCCCCGCCGCAGCCGCCCCGGGCGTCGGCTGCGGGGCGAACATCGTGTTGAGGGCCCAGGTGGCGAGGCGGTCGCGGACGGCGGGGGCGGGGTGGCCGGTCTCGTCGTAGACGGGCTTGCCGTCGGTGCCCGGCGGGCAGCCGTCGTCGTTGCAGAGCTGGGCGCGCAGGTCGAGCAGGCCGCCGCCGAAGCGGGCCTGGCGGGCGGCGGCCGCGTAGATCGCCTCGTTGAGCACGAGGGCCCGGTCGCGGTAGGTGGGGTTGGCCGTGGCCTTGGAGTTCATGAGGAAGACCCTGGCTCCGCCCGCGGAGAGGATGCGGGTGCCGTGGGCCAGGTTGTCGGCGAACAGCTTGCGGTAGAGGGGGTCGACCGCGTCGCGGAGTCGCGGGGAGTCGTCGATCCGCTGCGGGGCCAGGTCCCACTGGGCGGTCATGAGGAGTACGGCGTCGGGGCGGTGCTCGGCCACGTACCGGGCCCAGTTCTCCTGCCAGTCGCGGCATTCCGGCGAGGCTCCGGGCGTGGCGGCCTGCATGATGCCGCAGCCCCCGAGGCCCGCGTTGACGACGGTGTTCGCACGGGAGGCGACGGCGGCCATGCCGGTCCCGATGCTCGCCGCCCAGGAGTCGCCGACGACCAGGATCTTCTTGCCGCGCACGGCGGGGTCCAGGGTCTGCTGCCCGAACGGAGGGGTGCCGGTGCCGAGCGGGCGGTCCTGGGCGGGGACGCCGTGTCCCGGGCCGTGCAGCAGGCGGGATCCGTACGGGTCTTGGCCCGCCCCCGAACAGGCGGTGGCCGAAGCGGCGCACAGGGCGGCGAGCACGGCGGCGACGAGCCTTCGACCGACCATGTGTCAACTCTCCGTAATCGTCGGGAACCCTGAGTGATGATCACCCGTTGTCCGGTCAGCGGCAACCGGAGGACGGCCGGGGGCGGCCCCGAGTACAGGCAGACGGGCGAAAGGGAGAGGGGGTGGAGTCGGTGTCCGAAGGGCGCCAGCGCAGGAAGCGGCCGGGACGTTTCCTTGAACTCGCAAGCAGCTCTTCGGGCCTGCGACACACGAGGAAAAGGACGACACGATGTCGACGACCAGCAACAGGACCGCACTCGTCACGGGCGGCAGCCGGGGCATGGGGGCGGCCATCGCCCAGCGGCTGGCCCAGGACGGGACCGATGTGGCGATCACTTACGTGGAGGGGGAGCAGGCGGCACAGGACGTGGTGCGCACGATCGAGGCCGTGGGCCGGCGGGCCCTCGCGGTACGGATGGACGCGGCGGACCCGGAGTCGGTCACCTCCGCGGTGGCGACCGTCGCCGACGCCTTCGGGCGGCTGGACGTCCTGGTCAACAACGCGGGCATCGGTGTGCTGGGCCCCGTCGAGTCGCTGACGCTCGCGGACGTGGACCGGGTCCTGGCGGTCAACGTACGAGCGGTGTTCCTGGCCTCCCAGGCGGCGGCTTCCGTGCTGGAGGACGGCGGCCGGATCATCTCCACCGGCTCGGCGCTCACCCGGTACGCGGGCGGGCCCGGCGGCAGTCTCTACGCGATGAGCAAGTCGGCCCTGACCGGGCTGACCAAGGCCCTCGCGAGGGAGGTCGGCGACCGGGGCATCACGGTCAACCTGATCCACCCGGGCGCGGTCGACACGGACATGAACCCGGCTGACGGTCCGTTCGCCGAGCCGCAGCGGGCGAACACGGCGATCGGCAGGTTCGGCCGCCCGGACGAGGTGGCGTCCCTGGTCTCCTTCCTGGCGGGCGACGAGGGCGCGTACCTGACCGGCGCGGAACTGGTCATCGACGGCGGCCACGCGGCCTAGCGGAGGCGGGGCGGCCCAGCGTCCTGGCGGAGGCGGGGCGTCCTGCCTAGTCGGCGGAGGCGGCCGAGGGTCGGGGCTCCCGCTCCGCCTCGGCCGCGACCGCGGCGCGGGTGGCCGCGAAGTGGGCGGCGACACCGGTGATGTCGAGGATGCGCAGGAGGTGGTCTCCGGCCCCCCGGAGGGCCAGGGCGACGCCGGCCCGGGTGGTGTGGCGGTGGGCCATGATGAGCGCGGACAGGCCCGAGGAGTCGAACAGACCGACCCCGCTCAGGTCGAGGGTCAGTTCGGAGCCCCGGGGCAGGTCCGGCAGGACGTCCAGGACGGCCGCGCGCAGCAGTTCGGCGGTGACGAAGTCGCAGTCGCCGCTGAACTCCAGGACCGTCTCCCGGACGCCGGTGGCCCGGTTCTCGGTCTGCCGGGCGGTGACGTCGAGGGGATTGCCGCTCATCATGATCGGAAGGCGCTTTCCGTGTTCGGGGCCGCAACGCGGGCCCGGGGTGGTGGGCAGGGGTGGGGTTCGGGGCACGGGTCGACCTGCGGGGCAGACGGCCGGGACCGTACGACACGGGTACCCGGCACGCCGGGCCCGACGCGGGCGGAGTCCACGGCCCGCAGGGGGTCCACGGCACGGACGGCAGCCGCGGCCGGCACCGCGGGGGCGGCCCACACCGCAGCCGCAGCCCGCACGGGGGCCGCGGCGCGGCCGGGGTCCACGGCACGGACGGCGGCTGCCATCCGCACGGAAGCCGCAGCCCGCACCGCAGAAGCAGCCCGCATCGCAGGGGCGGCCCGCACCGCAGCCGCAGCCCGCACGGGGGCCGCGGCGCGGCCGGGGGCCACCGGCTGCGGACGGTGCCGGAGCCGGGCCACGTGCTCGGCCCCCGGCAGGTCCCCGGTCCGCCCGCCCCACGACGGGGGTGGGCCGGCGCCCCGGAACGGGGGTGGGCCGGCGCCCCGGAACGGGGGTGGGCCGGCGTCCCGTGACGGGTGCCGGGGGCGCGGGGTGCGCTCGGGTCGGTCCACCGGTGCCACTCCGTGATCCGGCTCAGCCGGTGAAGCGGCCGCGGCCGGTGCCGTTGACCATGCTCAGGTGGGTGCCGCGCGGGGCGGCGATGCCGAGGAGGGCGATGTCGTCGTGCTCCCGGGTGCCGAGCCACTGGGTGGTGAGGCTCTCGACCCGTTCGATGACCGCCTCCACCGGCATGCGCGCGCACTCCGCGAGGGCGGCCCGCAGTCGCTCCTCGCCCAGCATCTCCCGTCCGTCCGGCCCGCCCCTGGCCTCCGTGACGCCGTCGGAGTAGAGCAGGCAGAGGTCCCCCGCGCGCAGCACGGTGCGACAGGTGCGGGTGGTGATCTCCGGGAGGGCGCCGATGAGGGTGCCGCCGGTGGGGATCTCCTCGATCGTCCCGTCGGCGCGCAGGACCAGCGGCTGCGGGTGTCCCGCGGCGGTCAGCCGCAGGGCGACGTCGCCGTGGGCCAGCGGGGTGGCCCCGGCCAGCACCATGGTGGCGAAGCGGCTGTCGGTGTCCTCCAGGAGCGTGGCGTTGAGGAGCCCCAGCAGACGGCCGTGGTCGCTCTCCAGGTGGCGCAGCGCCGAGAGGGTGTTGCGGATCTTGCCGGTGAGGACGGCGGCCTTGGCGCCCTTGCCGCAGACGTCGCCCAGGACGAGGAAGGTCTCGTCGCCCGGGTCGGCCCCCGGATGGACGTCGTAGAAGTCGCCGCCGATCAGGTCGGTGGCCCGCGACGCGCGGTAGGTGGCGGCCAGGTCCAGGCCGCTGGAGCGGCGCAGCACCGGGGGCAGCAGGGAGCGCTGGAGGACGGCCGTGGTCTCGGCCTTCTCCGCGTACAGGGCGGCGGCCGACACGGCGGCCCCGGCGCGGGCGGCGAAGACGCGGGCGAACACCTCCTCGTCCTCGTTGAAGACCGGTGTACGGGTGCGGCGCAGCAGGATCAGCGCCCCGGCGGGCACCCCGTTGCCCGGCATCGGGGTGACGACGACCGAGCCCAGCGGCCCGAAGCCGTCCGGGATCAGCCAGTCGGGGGCGAGTTCGGGGGCCAGCCAGCGCGCGGGCAGCGGCGGGAACCCGGCGAGGGCGTCGGCCAGGCCGGGGACCTCGGCGACGTCCTCGCTCAGGATGCGCTCGTCGGTGACCCGCCCGTCGACGGCGGAGGTGAACCACATGCGGCGCGCCCCCGTCCCCGCCACCACGACCGCGGCGTCGGCCATCCGCTCGCTGGCCAGCTCCGCCGCCGCCTGCACCGACTTGTGCCAGTTCAGGGAGGTGAGCAGCCGGGCCGACGCCCGGGCGAGGAACTCGGCGCGCTCCCGCTCCTCCTGCCAGCGGCGCTGCCAGACGACCTCCAGGGTGACGTCGTCCAGCAGCCAGGCCGCGTACCC
The DNA here is from genome assembly GCF_044744005.1 of Streptomyces sp. NPDC087440. NCBI lineage: Bacteria > Bacillati > Actinomycetota > Actinomycetes > Kitasatosporales > Streptomycetaceae > Streptomyces > Streptomyces sp. NPDC087440. The sequence continues at coordinate 94,244 of NZ_JBIUXN010000003.1, forward strand.
CTCGGGCAGCGGCATCCGGCGGGCCGTCACCTCCCGTGCTCCGACGACTCCCTGGGCCTGCGGCAGCAGGCCGCCCTGGGCATCGGCCAGCCAGTCGGGCACCAGGGGTTCGCTCAGCGTCGACGCCTCGCGCAGCAGCGGGAAGAGGTCGCGCGCCGATTCGTTGAGCAGACGGACCAGCCCGGCTCCGTCCAGCATCACAACGGCGCCGAGTCCGCTCTCCACCAGGGCGTGCACCTGCGCCGCACCGGGAACGGCGACGGAGGATGCGCCCTCGGCGGGGCGGTCGGTGGAGCGAGGGAAGGAAGTCACAACGGAAGACGAAGCCCACGACGGCCATGGCCGTGCGGCTCCTGTCACCCTCTCCGAGCTATCGGGATATCGTGGCGCGACGACAATTGTTGCCGCACGGCAACCGTCTCGCGTTCGGCAGTCGGATGGCAAGCGGAGCCCACAGGACCTTCACAATGAATCCCGAACTGTCCGCCCATATCGGGACGTTGCGCACCTTCGTATGCACGGGTTCCACACACCGGATACGATGCGCGCGCGGACCGGCTAGCCGGGTTGTCACCGGGCGGAAGCCCGCAGCAGTCGGGAAAGGCAGGAGCCGTGATGAACAAAAGCGGTGTCCCCGGAGGCGGTTCCCCCGCCCTCCGCGACCGTCTGCGCCGCACCGCGCACCGCACCCGTCCGCGCACCGCGCTACGCGGTCCGCGCGGCCCCGTCCGGGTTCGCGCCCGGTGCCTGGGCCCGGTCGGCCAGCGGCCAGGTGCGCCCCACGATGCCCGTCTCCACCGCCGCCCGGAACTCGTCGAGCCCGTGGATGAGCGCCTCCCGCGCCGCCGCCGGCATCGCGGCGACGGCCGCCACCAGCGCCTCCTCCCGCCGTGCCCGCAGGTCGCTCAGGTAGCTGCGCCCCGGCGCGGTGAGCCGCAGCTCGACCTCGCGGCGGCTGACCGTACTGGCCGAGCGCTTCACGTATCCGAGCGCCTCCAGCCGGTCGCAGAGCCTGCTGACCGACGGCGGGGCGGCGCCCAGCACCTCGCCGAGGGTGCGCAGGTTGATGCCCTCGGCCCGCTCCAGAATGTGCATGACCCGCAGCTGCGAAGACGACACGGGTGCGGGGGAGACCGCGTCCCGGCCCCGCTCCCACAGCACTTCCAGCAGTGCGATCACCTCGCAGGCGGCGCCCGCGACGGCCTCGGCGGCAGCCGGGGCCGATGCCGGGACGGCGACCGCCTCCACCGCACCCGCGGTCGCCGAAGTGTCCTCGCCCGGACACTGCGGACCCGGACACTGCGGGCCGCGACGGTGTGAGCCCTGGAGGTCCACGCTTGCCCTCCCCGTACATCCTTCGAGAAAGTGAATCTCCGACGTTGGACAGACTCGCGTCCGTGGAACGCACCTTGCGGACCGCCGACCCCCATGCACTGCTCGACGCGGTGCGCGAGGTCCTCGCGGACCTCTACGGTTCTCTTGAGGCCGACCTGCTCATGGCCGACTACGCCATGACGATACTGCAACCGGTCGGAGCGCTCCCCCATACCTTCGAGCCCGTTTCCGCGCACACAGGCGCGCCGGGACGGGCCTTCGGTGCGCAGGAGCCCTATCCGTGCGAGGGCCCCGTCCCCGATTCGGTGACGGCGCACCTGCCGGTGACGGTGCGCGGGGACCGGCTGGGGGTGCTGTCCGTCACCCTGCCGAAGGACCGCTACGACGCGGACGTGCTGGAGGAACTGGCGGACGTCGCCGAGGCGTTGGGTCACCAGATCGTGGTCGCCGAGCGCGACACCGACCTCTACCTCCAGGCGCGCAGGGCCGAGCGGCTGACGCTGGCGGCCGAGATCCAGTGGGAACTGCTGCCGGGACGTTCCTGCGCCCGCGCGGAGTACGAACTCGGGGCGCAGTTGGAGCCCGCGTACGCGATCCACGGCGACAACTTCGACTGGTCGACCTCGGCCGACCACCTCACCCTCGCCCTCACCAACGGCATGGGCGAGGGCATCGACGCCGCCCTGCTCACCAGCCTCGCCATCAACGCCCTGCGCAACGCCCGCCGGGCGGGCCTGGGCCTCACCGACCAGGCCTGCATGGCCGACCAGGCAATCTACGGCCAGCACCGGGGCGCCCTGCACGTCTCCGTACTGCTGCTGCGCTTCCACCTCCCGACCGGGAACGTGGAGGTCGTCGACGCGGGCTCGCCGCGCGTGTGGCGACTGCGGGACGGCGCGGTGGAGGCGATCGAGATGGACGGACAGCTGCCGCTCGGCATGTTCGAGGACTCCGTCTACACCTCGCAGACCTGGCAGGTACGGCCGGGCGACCGGCTGCTGTTCGTCAGCGACGGGGTGTACGACGTGGCCTCCCCCGCCGGTGAGCGCTACAGCGAGAAGGCGCTCGCCCGCGCCATCCAGGCCACCCGTCTGCTGCCCCCGCCGCAGGTCCCACGCGCGGTACTGCACGAACTGGCGGGCCACCGGGGCGAGGTCATGGCGGAGGACGACGCGATGATCGTGTGCCTGGACTGGCGGGGCCGTCCCACCGCCTGAGCAGGGGTACGGGGAAGGGGCCCCCGGCGCCGAGCACCGGAGGCCCCTCCTCGTACCGTCAACTGCGGTGATCAGCCGCCGAGTTCATGGTGCCGGGCGGCCAGCGACGCCGCACCGGACTCGGTGAGCGAGCCGAAGAGGCGCAGCCGGGAGATGCCGCCGTCGGGGTAGATGTCGACCCGCACCTCGGTGGCCGCCGGGGCGGAGGCCAGCACGAAGCGGTGGTTGGTGTCGGGCTGGAGGCGCGTGCGCGGCAGGATCTCGGTCCACTCCCCCGCCTCGCCGTCGCGCACCGAAAGGGCCGCCCAGCCCGCCGAGTTGCCCTTGAGGTAGGCGGTGTCGATCTCGACGGCGCGGATCTCGGCCTGCTCGACCAGGTGGTAGCTGATCCAGTCGTTGCCCTTGTCGCGGCGGCGCCGGGTTTCCCAGCCGTCGTCCATCTTGCGGGAGCGGCCCGGCTGGATGGTGTTGGTGGCGGGCGAGTAGAAGCGGTCGGAGGCGTCCTCGACGCGGCCGCCGTTCTCCAGGGCCACCAGGTCGAAGGTGCCCAGCGTGGTCAGCCACGCCGGGTCGGGGACGACCTCGCCGTAGACCCGCAGGCGGGCGATGCCGCCGTCGGGGTGCTGGTTGACGCGCAGGTGCGTGAAGCGCTGCTCGACGGTGACCTCGAAGCCGTTGGCCGCGTGGCCGCCGACCGCCGTGCGGGGTACGAGCGTCGTCCACTTCACGTCGCCGGAGAGCAGGTCTTCGGGGGACGGGGAACCCGGCACCGAGGTGCCCTCGACGGAGACGGCCTGCGGGTAGTTGCCGCGGAAGTGGGCGGTGTCGACGACGATGCCGCGTACGACACCGGGCGCGCCGAGGCGGACGAGCGCCCAGTCGTGGTCGTCCTCGGTCGGGTGCGGCTGTTCGGCCGAGACGCCGCGGCGGCGGCGGGTCTCCCAGCCGTCCATGATCTTGCCCTTGTGCCCGAAGTGCTCGGGGTCGAAGTGGGCGGGCTCGGGCAGGAGCAGGTTCTCGCGCTCGGCGAAGAACTCGTCGTTCGCGGCGATCACGCCCGCGCCGAGGCGGCGGTCGGCCAGGTCGGCGTAGTGCGTGAACGGGAAGACGGCCGTGCGGTAGTCGGCGTACGGGTCGCCGCCGCCGTAGGGGCTGGCGTCACCGGTGAAGGAGGGTATCCCCGTCATGGTCAGTTGTTCCTTTCGAGCAGGCGGCCGGCGGGCTCGGTGAGGGTGCCTTCTTCGTTGATGCGCGTTCCGCGCAGCCAGGTCTGCTTGACGACGCCGTGCAGGGTCTTGCCCGCGTACGCCGTGACCTGGTTGCGGTGGAAGAGGTGCGCCGGGTCGACCGTGAAGGTCTCCTCGGGGGCGAGGACCGCGAAGTCGGCGTCGCGGCCCGCCTCGATGGCGCCCTTCTGGGTCAGACCGGCGAGCTGCGCGGGTGCGGCCGACATCCAGCGGACGACGTCGTCGAGCGAGTGGCCGCGCTTGCGCGCCTCGGTCCAGATGGCGGGCAGGCCCAGCTGGAGGGAGGAGATGCCGCCCCAGGCGGACGCGAAGTCCGGGGTCTTGAGGTCGGTGGTGCACGGCGAGTGGTCGGAGACGATGCAGTCGATCGTGCCGTCGGCCAGGCCCTGCCACAGGACGTCCTGGTTCTCGGACTCGCGGATCGGCGGGCAGCACTTGAACTCCGTCGCCCCGTCCGGGACCTCCTCGGCGGTGAGGGTGAGGAAGTGCGGGCAGGACTCGACGGTGACCTTGACGCCCTCGGCCTTGCCCGCCGCGATCAGCGGCAGCGCGTCGGAGGAGGAGAGGTGCAGGACGTGCACGCGGGCGTCGAGGCGCTTGGCGAGCGCGATGAGGCCCTCGATGGCGGTGTTCTCGGCGTCGCGCGGCCGGGAGGCAAGGAAGTCGGCGTACTTCTCTCCGGACTTCTGCGGGGCCGCGGCCAGGTGGTGCGGGTCCTCGGCGTGCACGATGAGCAGGCCGCCGAGCCCGGCGATCTCCGCCATGGAGCGGGCCAGCTGGTCCTGGTCGAGCTCGGGGAACTCCTCGACGCCGGACGGCGACAGGAAGCACTTGAAGCCGAAGACGCCCGCCTCGTGCAAGGGCTTGAGGTCCGCGACGTTGGAGGGGATCGCACCGCCCCAGAAGCCGGTGTCGACGTGCGCCTTGGGACGGGCGACGTCCTTCTTGACCTCGAAGTTCTCGACCGTGGTGGTCGGCGGCAGCGAGTTCAGCGGCATGTCCAGGAGGGTGGTGATGCCACCGGCCGCCGCGGCGCGGGTGGCGGTCCAGAAGCCCTCCCAGGCGGTGCGGCCCGGGTCGTTCACGTGGACGTGGGTGTCGACGAGGCCGGGCAGCAGGGCCTGCTCGCCGAGGTCCTCGAAGCGGGTGCCCTCGGGGATCTGCTCGCCCCGGGGCCCGTAGGCGTCGTACGGGAGCACCTCGACGATCTTCCCGCCGGCGACGGCGACCGAGGCGGGGCGGGTGCCCTCGGGGGTGACGACGCGCGAGGAGCGCAGCACCAGGTCCACGGTGGTGTTGGGCACGGCCGACTCAGTCACTCACGTCTCCTTACTTCAACGTTCTGTTGAAGCGGAGTCTTTCTCCGGGGCGGGGAGCCGTCAAGGGGTCCCCGGGTGGGGCGGGCCGGGATGTGATCACCGACACCAACCTTGGATGTTTCCACAGAATGGAATTAGACTTCCGCTTTGTAGAATGTAGCTCCTGCCTAGAGGGGCTTCCGGGACCACCACAGGTAGTCTGCTGCCTTGCCTGCCAGCCCCGAAAGGACCGCTCCGTGCCGACGTCCAGCGCCAGCACCACCGACGCTTCCAAGCCTGCCGCCGCGACTGGCGGCGTGCAGTCCCTGGAGCGCGCCTTCGACCTCCTTGAGCGTATGGCCGACGCGGGCGGTGAGGTCGGCCTGAGCGAACTGTCCGCGAGCAGCGGCCTGCCGTTGCCGACCATCCACCGTCTGATGCGCACGCTCGTCGCCTGCGGTTACGTACGTCAGCAGCCCAACCGGCGCTATTCGCTGGGCCCGCGCCTGATCCGGCTCGGCGAGAGCGCGTCCCGCCTGCTGGGGACCTGGGCCCGGCCGTATCTGGCCCGCCTGGTCGAGGAGACCGGCGAGACCGCGAACATGGCGCTGCTCGACGGCGACGAGATCGTGTACGTGGCGCAGGTGCCGTCGAAGCACTCGATGCGGATGTTCACCGAGGTGGGCCGCCGGGTGCTGCCGCACTCGACGGGCGTCGGCAAGGCGCTCCTCGCGCACACCCCGGCGGAGGAGGTACGGGCGCTGCTCGCCCGCACCGGCATGCCGGCCGCCACCGAGAAGACCATCACCACCCCGGACGGCTTCCTGGAGGCGCTGGAGCAGGTGCGCCGGGTGGGGTACGCGGTGGACGACAACGAGCAGGAGATCGGGGTGCGCTGCCTGGCGGTGTCCGTCCCCAACTCCCCCACCGCCGCCGCCGTTTCGATCTCCGGTCCGGCCGGCCGGGTCACCGAGGCGGCCACCGAGCGGATCGTCCCGATCCTCCAGGAGGTCGCCCAGGACCTCTCGGTGGCGCTGGCCAACACGGGTCCGGCGCAGGGCTGAGCACGTCGCGAAGGGGGCTGCGGGGAGACCCCGCAGCCCCCTTTGTCACACCCCCGACGGGCTCATCCGTCACACCCCCGTCGGGCTCATCGCCCCCAGGCGTCCGTCCGCCATCCGCACCACCCGGTCCGCCACCTCCAGGTGCGACCGGTCGTGCGTGACCAGCACCGTCGCCACTCCGCGCTCCCGCGTCAGCCCGGCCAGGAGGTCCAGCACCGCCGCGCCCCGTTCGTGGTCGAGGGCGCTGGTCGGTTCGTCCACGAGCATCACCGCGGGCTCGTTCATCAGCGCCCGCGCGATGTTGATCCGCTGCCGCTGTCCGCCGGAGAGCTGGTGCGGGCGTCGGTCCGCCTTGTCGGCGAGGCCCACCGCGGCCAGCAACTCCCGTGCCCGGTCGCGCACTTCGCGCGGCTTGCGGCCCGACAGGTGGGCCATCACCTGGAGTTGCTCCGCCGCCGTGAGCGAGGCGAGCAGGTTCGGCTGCTGGAAGACGATCCCGATCCGGTCCCGCCGCAGCTCCGCCTTCTCGGCGCGGCTCAGCGTCCCCGTCGGCGTACCGTCGACGACGACGCTGCCCGAGTCCGGTGTCACCAGCGTCGCCGCGACCGCGAGCAGGCTGGACTTGCCGGAGCCCGACGGGCCGACCACGGCGGCGAGTTCACCGCCCGCGACCTCCAGTGTCACCGCGTCCAGCGCGGTCAGCCGGGACGTGTCGCCGTCCGGGTAGGTGAGGGTGACGTCGTGCAGGGTGAGGGTCATCGGGCGCTCCCGAGCGCGGTGAGGGGGTCGACGGCGGTGATGCGCCGGATGGACAGGGCGGCGCCGACGATGCCGAGCGCGATCATCACGAAGGCCGGGACGAGCAGGGTCGCCGCTTCCAGTACGAAGGGGACGGCGCCGCCGATCAGCACGCCCAGCAGCGTCGCCAGCGCCGTACCGAGCAGGGTGCCCAGTGTCAGCATGACGACGGCCTGGCCGAGCGCGTCCTTCAGCAGGTACGGGGTGGAGGCGCCCAGTGCCTTCAGTACGGCGATGTCGCCGCTGCGCTGGATGGTCCAGACGGTGAAGAAGGCCCCGACGACGAGCGCCGAGATGGCGAAGAGGAAGCCGCGCATGAGTTGCAGGGAGCCGTTCTCCGCCTGATAGGAGGCGAGGGCGGCGAGGGAGTCGCCCAGCGGCACGGACCGCGTCTTGGTGGCCTCGTCGCCCGCCGCCCAGTCGGCCGAGCCGGTGAGCGCGACGACGGTCGCCTGCTCCTCCATGGACGTGCCGTTGTGGCCGAGCTTCTGCCAGTCGTCCAGCGAGGTCCACACCACCGGCTGGTGGCTGAACATCGCGCCGCCCTCGACGGCGGCGACCGTCTCCTCGACCTCGCCGAGGCGCACCGTGTCCCCGACGCCGATGTTCAGCTCCTCGGCGGCCTTCTCGGAGAGCACCACCGTGCCGGGGCCCAGGTCCCGGGCGGCCGGGGCGATCTTCGCGGAGGGTTCGACGCCGAAGGCGGCGACGGCCACCGTGCGGTCTCCCGCCCAGCCGTTGACGGTACGGATGCCGATCGGCTCGGCGCTCGTGACGCCGGGCCGCTTCGCCCAGTCGCGCCAGGCGCTCTCCCCCACCGAGGAGTTCGTGAACGACACCTCCTGCCCGTCGGGCGGGGCGGCGAAGGCCAGCCGATCGGCGGGCAGTGAGGTGACGGCCACGGTGTTGTCCCTGGCCAGCCCCGCGGTCAGCCCGGACAGCAGACCGACGAGCAGGGTGATCAGGACCACGACCGTGCCCATGAGGGCGAATCGGCCCTTGGCGAACCGGAGGTCTCTCCATGCGACGAACATGGTCACCAGGCTGGTCGCCGACCCGGGGGAAAACATCGGGCGCGGGATCGCACCGGCATCAATCCTTTGGTTGATACGCCGCGAAGACGTCCCCTTTAGGCTGGTACGAACCATGGATGCGCTCCCCTCGCCCTCGACCTCCCTCCCCCTCACGCCCGTCCTGCGGGTGCTGCGGCTCTGTCTGCACGCACTCCTGGCCGGGCTGCTCGCGCTCGCCGCGCTCAAGGCGGTCGCCGCGGGGGGTGCTGGGAGTACGGGGAGTACGGGGAGTGCTGGGGGTGCGCACGCCGTTGCGGTCGTCGCGTCGGCCGTACTGATGGCCGTCGTGTACGTCGCCGGGACGCTGAGCCCCTCCGTCGGCCGCTCGCCGCGTGCCGCCGCCTGGTGGCTGGCGGCACTGTGCGCGTCGTGGCTGCTGCTGCTCGCCCTGTCCCCCGACGGCCTGTGGGCGGCCTTCCCCCTCTACTTCCTCCAGCTGCACCTGCTCCCGATGCGCTGGGGGCTGGCGGCGGTGGCGGCCACCGCCGCCGCGGCCATCGCCAGCTTCGTGCTGCACGGGCAGCAGGTCACGGCGGGCACGTTCATAGGGCCGCTGCTGGGCGGCGCGGTCGCGGTGGCGACCGTCCTCGGGTACCAGGCCCTCTACCGGGAGAGCGAGCGGCGGCGCGAGCTGATCGACGAACTGCTCTCCACGCGTGCGGAACTGGCGGAGGCCGAGCGCGCCGCCGGCACCCTCGCCGAACGCGAACGCCTCGCCCGCGAGATCCACGACACCCTCGCCCAGGGCCTGTCCAGCATCCAGCTCCTGCTGCGGGCCGCCGAGCGCGCCCTGCCGCCCGACGACCCGGCCCTCGCGCACATCCAACAGGCGCGCGAGGCCGCGCAGGACAACCTCGCCGAAGCACGCCGTTTCGTACGGGCCCTCAGCCCGCCCGACCTGGAGCACGGGTCGCTGGCCGCCGCCCTGGAACGCCTCTGCACCCCCGCCCCCGGCGGGCCCGCCGTGCAGTTCGGGGTCAGCGGGACACCGGTCGAGCTGCCCACACCGTACGAGGTGGCCCTGCTGCGCATCGCACAGTCGGCCCTCGCGAACACGGTCCGGCACGCGAAGGCGGACCGCACCGAGATCACGCTCAGCTTCATGGAGACCTCGGTCTCCCTCGACATCGTCGACGACGGCATCGGCTTCGACCCGGGCGCGGTGCGCCGCAGTCCCGTGGCGGATGCCTCGGACGGCGGCTTCGGGCTGCCCGCGATGCGGGCGCGGGCGCGTTCGCTGGGCGGCACGCTGAGCGTGGAGTCCGCGCCCGGGCAGGGCACGGCCGTCGCGATCACCCTCCCCCTGCCCGTGTCCCCGCCCCTCGCTGGAGTCGCCCCGTGAGCACGCCCTCCCCCATCCGGCTGCTGCTGGCCGACGACCATCCCGTCGTACGGGCCGGACTGCGCGCGGTGCTCGACACGGAGGCCGACTTCGTGGTCGTCCAGGAGGCGTCCACGGCGGAACGCGCGGTGGAGCTGGCGGCGGCGGGCGGGATCGACGTCGTCCTGATGGACCTCCAGTTCGGCACCGGCCGGATGCACGGCTCGGAGGCGACGGCGGAGATCGCGGCCCGCCCCGGCGCGCCCCGGGTGCTGGTGCTGACGACGTACGACACGGACGCGGACATCCTGGCGGCGGTCGAGGCCGGGGCGGCCGGGTACCTGCTCAAGGACGCTCCGCCGGAGGAGCTGGCGGCGGCGGTCCGCACGGCGGCGGCCGGTCAGTCGGCGCTCGCCCCGGCGGTCGCGCACCGCCTGATGGACCGGATGCGGACGCCCGCGGAGGCGTTGACGAAGCGGGAGCTGGAGGTCCTCCAGCTGGTCGGCGAGGGCCTGTCCAACCAGCAGATCAGCAAGGCGCTCTTCCTCAGCCAGGCCACGGTGAAGTCCCACCTGGTGCACATCTACGCGAAGCTGGGCGTCGACTCGCGGACCTCGGCGGTGGCGGCGGCCACGGCGCGGCGGCTGATCAGGCGCTGACCTGGGAGGACGCGGGAGAGCCCCGTGCGGTCCGTTCCCGGTGCGTCCTCCATAGTGGAGCCATGACCTACTTCATGTACGACGTCCACGGCAACGCGGTGGACGAGCCCGACGCGGCGGCGCGGCGCACCCTGATCGTGGACGGACTCGCGGACCCCGAGGCGGTCAATCCGGAGGTGTCGCTGACGCACGAGAGCGGGTGGTCGCTGACGGCGTATGCGGGTGGGCTGCTGCTCTGGGAGAACGTCGAGGAGGAGGGGACGGCGGCGCCGGAGACGCGGGACGGGGTGTCCGTGGACGAGGTCGTGCGGGTCTTCGACCTGCTGGCCGAGGGGGAGGTGGAGAAGGTCGGGGGGACGTTCTAGGGGACCATTGGGCGCAGGTGGGGCTCGGTAGGGGCGGCACCTTGTGCCGGGTTCCTCCCCTCCGCGCCCCTTAGATGCCCGCCCAGCCGTCGCCGAAGGTTTCGACGGCCTCGCGGACCAGGCCGACGGCCGGGGCCAGTGCGCTCACCGAGCCGATCGCCCCGGCGATCAGCAGCAGCGAGCGGCGTAACCGCAGGACGTCCGGCGAGCCGCTGAGCAGCATCGCGGCGAGCGCCGCCAACTCGTCCTCGGCGATCGCCCGGTCCGACAACTCGGCGGGATGCGCGGCGAGTTCGCGCCGGAGCCGGGACACGACCGTATGGAGCCGCGCCACCCTCGGGTCGCTGTCCGCGCCGGTCACGCACCGCTCCTCAACGCTTCGCAACAAAGCTCTCCCCCTCGCACGCCGTCGTGCTGCTTCTCGGGGGTCGTTCTCCAGCGAACGATCCCGGGCGACGGCACGTTAACGCTCTCACCGCGTGCGCGCCAGCGTACGGACCGTAATCCGGGCTGCGGGGTTGAGCGGAGGGCCGTCACGTTTCCGCTGTGACCCTGCCCCGGTCCTGGTACAGCAGGGGTCGCTCGCACCCCTGCTGACCTGCACGGATCTACCGTGAAGGCAGAGCGTGCACAGCGGGTGCGCGCCCTGCGGAAGGAGTGGTCATGGCGGACGGTTGCCGCGACTGCCGTACGTGCACGAAGAGCCTGGTGGGCCGCACCGCGCGGGGCGTGATGTACGCGGTCACGTTCTCCTGGCTGGTGAAGCCGGTGTTCCTGCGGAACTGTCCGCAGTGCGGGCATGTGATGCGCCGCCACGAGCGCCGCCGGGACGGGTCCTTCCAGGACTGAGCCTCCGTCGCCGGTCGGCGGGCTGGTATGCAGGGGCCCATGACACACACCCCGCAGGCACCCGTCGCCGGTCTCCTCCTCGCCGCGGGCGGGGGCCGCCGCCTGGGCGGCCACCCCAAGGCCCTCCTCGGCTTCCGCGGCCGCCCCCTGGTCGAGCACGCGGTACGGGTGCTGCGGGAGGGCGGTTGCCACCGGGTGTACGTCGTCCTGGGCGCCGCCGCCGACGAGGTGCGCCGGCGCGCCGAACTGCCCGGGTGCGTACTGATCGAGAACCCCGCGTGGGAGCAGGGCATGGGCTCCTCGCTCCGCGCGGGCCTGCACCGCCTCTCCGACGAGGAGGGTTACGGGGCCGCCCTGACCTCTCTCGTCGACCAGCCCGGCATCGGGCCCGCCGCCGTCGCCCGGGTGCTGGCGGCGGGCGGCGCGACGGGGCTGGCGGCCGCCTCGTACGACGGGGAGCGCGGGCACCCCGTCCTCTTCCGCGCCGACCGGTGGGCGGACATCGCGAGGACTGCGACCGGTGATCGCGGGGCACGCGCCTATCTGAAGGAGCACGCTGCGGAGCTGACGCTCGTCGAGTGCGGGGACGTGGCACGGGCGTACGACATCGACCTGCCGGAGGATCTCGCGCACCTGGAGGCGTGACCTCCACTTGCCGTGAGCGGCACGGCACTCAGGGCCACGTTCTGTCGCCCCGAAGAATCTCGACATCAACAAACCATTGAACTTCCACCATGAGGAAACTAATATCCACTGTTCAGAAGCGCCTGTTCGACCGAATCACATCAAACGGCGCCTGCGCCCGTATCTCGGCACCCTCGGCACCCCGTGCCGTGGCGACTGCCCGGCGGACGCGAAGGCACCGCCCGCGAAGGAGTGACAGCTCATGTCCGCACCAGCGCCGTCCCCGCTGGCCATCGTCGACGCCGAGCCCCTGCCGAGGCAGGACGAGGTTCTGACCGACGCCGCCCTCGCGTTCGTGGCCGAGCTCCACCAGCGGTTCACCCCCCGCCGCAACGAGCTGCTGGCCCGCCGCGCCGAGCGCCGCGCGGAGATCGCCCGCACCTCCTCGCTGGACTTCCTGCCGGAGACCGCCGCGATCCGCGAGGACGACTCCTGGAAGGTCGCCCCGGCCCCGGCCGCGCTGAACGACCGCCGGGTGGAGATCACCGGTCCGACCGACCAGAAGATGACCATCAACGCCCTGAACTCGGGCGCCAAGGTCTGGCTCGCCGACTTCGAGGACGCCTCGGCTCCCACCTGGGAGAACGTGATCCTCGGCCAGCGCAACCTGATCGACGCGTACACCCGCAACATCGACTTCACGGACCCGAAGTCGGGCAAGTCGTACGCCCTGAAGGACAACTCCGAGCTGGCGACCGTGGTCATGCGGCCGCGCGGCTGGCACCTGGAGGAGCGTCACCTGCGCGACGCCGACGGCAACGTCGTCCCGGGCGCGCTGGTCGACTTCGGCCTGTACTTCTTCCACAACGCCAAGCGCCTCATCGAGCTCGGCAAGGGCCCGTACTTCTACCTGCCGAAGACGGAGTCGCACCTGGAGGCGCGCCTCTGGAACGAGATCTTTGTCTTCGCCCAGGACTACGTCGGCATCCCGCAGGGTACCGTCCGCGCGACCGTCCTGATCGAGACGATCACGGCGGCGTACGAGATGGAGGAGATCCTCTACGAGCTGCGCGACCACGCGGCGGGCCTGAACGCGGGCCGCTGGGACTACCTCTTCTCGATCGTGAAGAACTTCCGTGACGGCGGCGCCAAGTTCGTCCTGCCGGACCGCAACGCGGTGACGATGACCGCCCCGTTCATGCGGGCGTACACCGAGCTGCTGGTGCGCACCTGCCACAAGCGCGGTGCGCACGCGATCGGCGGCATGGCGGCGTTCATCCCCTCGCGCCGCGACGCCGAGGTCAACAAGGTCGCCTTCGAGAAGGTCAAGGCGGACAAGGACCGCGAGGCCGGCGACGGCTTCGACGGCTCCTGGGTCGCGCACCCGGACCTGGTGCCGATCGCCATGGCCTCCTTCGACGCCGTCCTCGGCGACAGGCCGAACCAGAAGGAGCGGCTGCGCGAGGACGTGTCCGTCGCCGCCGGTGACCTGATCGCGATCGACTCGCTGGACGCGAAGCCGACCTACGCCGGGCTCGTCTCCGCCGTTCAGGTCGGTACGCGCTACATCGAGGCGTGGCTGCGCGGCCTGGGCGCCGTCGCCATCTTCAACCTGATGGAGGACGCGGCCACCGCCGAGATCTCCCGCTCGCAGATCTGGCAGTGGATCAACGCCGGTGTCGTCTTCGAGAACGGCGAGAAGGCGACCGCCGAGCTGACGCGGAAGATCGCGGCGGAGGAGCTCGGGAAGATCCGTGAGGAGATCGGCGAGGAGGCGTTCGCGGCCGGGAAGTGGCAGCAGGCGCACGACCTGCTGCTGACGGTCTCGCTGGATGCGGACTACGCGGACTTCCTGACGCTGCCTGCGTACGAGCAGCTCGTGGGCTGAGGTCACCCCTCGCGCCCTGACGGCCCGTGGCCGCGCCCGCATCCGACAGTGCGGGGGTGGCCGCGGGCCGTTGTGGGTGGGGGTGTGGTTGCTGTTCGTGCCGGGGGCGCTGCCCCCGGACCCCCGGGATTCGCCCCGGTCCCGCCCCTTCACCTAGAGCGCTCGCCGCGCGGCTTGAGTTTTTGGTTGCTCGCGCTGTTCCCCGCGCCCCTGGAAGGGGCAACTCGGCTGCCACAATGGGCACATGATCCCCACCACGCGTCTCGCCGTCATCGGCTCCAGCATCGCCGGATGCGCCGCCGCCCTCGCCGCCCAGCGGGCCGGGGCCGCGTCCGTCACCGTCTTCGAGCGGACCGACGGGCAGCTCGCCGCGCGCGGGGTCGGGCTGGCCGTGCACGGGGAGCGGTACCGGGAGTTGGAGGCCGCCGGGTTCCTGGACGCGCGGATGCCGTACGTACCGCTCGCGCAGCGGACCTGGTACGTCAAGGACGACTCCGCGCCCTCCCCGCTCGGGCGGACGCTCTCCGTGATGCCCTTCGGGTTCCGGACGTACAGCTGGGGTTCGCTGTGGCGGGAGCTGCGGGACCGGGTTCCCGAGTCGGTGGAGTTCCGGCCCGGAGTCACTGTCAAGGAGATCCAACTCACCAGCCGGGGCGTGGAGTTGGAGGGGGAGTCGTTCGACGCCGTGGTGGGGGCGGACGGTTACCGGTCGGTGGTGCGGGGCGCCGCCTGCCCCGGGACCGAACCGGAGTACTCGGGGTGCCTCGCGTGGCGCGGCGCGTACGCGGAGGCGGAGCTGCCGGACGCCCACCTGTGGCCCGCCGACGACTGCGCGTACGTCGTCTTCGACGGCGGGCACATCGTCATCTACCGCATCCCCGACGACTCCGGCGGCCACCGCGTCAACTGGGTCTTCTACACCACCCCGCCCGCCGGACACGTACTGCCGCCGGACGGGCAGCGGGCACTCACCGACGACCTCGCCGAGCGGCTCGCCGGGATCACCGAACACCAACTCCCGCCGTTCTTCGCCTCGTTGATCGAGGCGACCCCGGTGGAGGAGCGCTTCGTACAGCCGCTGTACGACTTCACCGCCCCGCACTACGCCACCGACCGGCTCGCCCTCGTCGGCGACGCCGCCACGGTCGCCCGCCCGCACACCGGCGCGGGCGCGGTGAAGGCCCTCCAGGACGCGACCGCCCTCCAGGAGGCGCTGCGGTCCGCCGCCTCCCCCGCCGACGCCTTCGCCGCGTACGACGCGCAGCGCTCCCCCGTCGGCCGCACCATGGTCGACCTGGGGCGCACGCTGGGGCGCGTGCTGGTGCAGGAGACGCCGGACTGGGCGGGGATGCGGGACGGCGACCTGGACGCGTTCTGGAGCCGGGCGGACAAGGTCGGGGCCTTCGGCGGACGGGAGTTGGGGCGCGCCTGAGCCGCCCCGCCCGGCACTCGGCGCACGCGTGACACCGGGCGGGCACCCCTGCCCGCTCGCATGCTCAGCCCGCGTCCTCCTTGTGCCGCTGGTAGTACCGGCCGACCCGCACCCGGTTTCCGCACAGCACCGGTGAGCACCAGCGGCGCCTGGGGTTCACCGCGAGGAACAGCAGCCTGCACCCCGGGCCCTCGCAGCGCCGCACCCTGCCGAGCGACACCGGGTCGGTCAGCAGGTCGACGGTGGCGTCGGCCAGTTCGGCGAGCAGGACGTCGGTGGCGCTTCCGGTACGCACCCGGGCGGCGGTGACACTCCCGTCGGCCCAGGTGAGTTCACGGTGCAGGGGGCCGGCGAGCTGGGCCCGGGTGAGCGCCCGCAGAGCCTGCGCGGGCGGCTCCACGCCCTCGCGGGCGCAGTCGACCGCCGCCCCGATCCGCCCGCGCAGGGCGCGCAGCGCGTCGAGGTCGATCTCGCCCGGGGCGGGGGCCGGCCGGGCGAGGCGTCCCGCCTGGGCGTCCAGCCAGGGGTGGAACCCCTCGGTGGAATCCAGCAGATCGACTTCTCCCGCAGGGCCGTTCGCGAGGGTGTTGATCAGGTCCAGCGGAAGGGGCTCACCGACCAGGGGCAGCTTGTCACTCATGGATCTAATGCTACTCCAACCCATTGACCCATTAGGGATCCGGCCGCTATAACTAATGCATCAACACAACCAGGGAGCATGTGACATGACGAGGCACACCCCAGCGGGCATCGATGTCGCGCGGACCGTCCACCGGTTCGTGGAAGTGGACCGGGTCCGGGTCTTCTACCGGGAGGCGGGTCCCGCCGACGCGCCCACCCTGCTCCTGCTGCACGGCTTCCCGTCCGCCTCGCACCAGTTCCGGCGGCTGATCGACACCCTCGGCACCCGCTACCACCTGATCGCCCCCGACTATCCCGGCTTCGGCCACACCGAGGCCCCCGAGGACTTCACGTACTCCTTCGAGAACCTGGCCGACGTCATGGAGGGCTTCGTCGAGGCCCTGGGGCTCGGCACCGACGGATTCACCCTCTACACCTTCGACTTCGGGGGCCCGGTCGGCATGCGGCTGGCCGTCCGGCACCCCGAGTGGATCAACGGGCTGATCGTGCAGAACGCCAACGCCTACACCGAGGGCCTCTCGGACCTGGCCCGGGGGATGACCGCGAACCGGCCGGGCGTACCGGGCGCCGAGGAACGCGTCCGCGAGATCCTGACCCTGCCGGTCACCCGGGGCCAGTACGAGGGAGGGACCGGCGACGCCGCCCTGGTCGCCCCCGACGGCTGGACCCTGGACCAGCACTTCCTCGACCTGCCGGGCCGCAAGGAGGCCCAGGTCGCGCTGGCCCTCGACTACCACTCCAACATCGACCGCTACCCGCTCTGGCAGCAGTGGCTCCGTGAGCACCGACCGCCCGCCCTGGTGCTGTGGGGCCGCAACGACGCGTTCTTCCCCGAGGCCGGGGCGCACGCCTACCTGCGCGACCTGCCCGATGCCCAGGTGCACGTGTTCGACACCGGCCACTTCGCGCTGGAGGAGAAGCTCCCCGAGATGGCCCCGCTGATCGCCGCATTCCTCGACTCGTCCGCACGGCCCGCCGCAACCAGGAAGAGGACCACCATGAAGATCGCGATCGTCGGAGCCGGCGGAAACCTCGGGAGCGCCGTCGCGGCGGAGGCGTCCGCACGCGGGCACCGGGTCACGCCGCTCGGCCGGGCCACCACCGATGTCACCGACCCCGCAGCCCTGGCGGCGGCCGTCGCCGGGCACGACGCGGTGGTGGTCGGCGTCAAGGGTCCGGACCGCCTGGTGGCGAGAAGCGCGCAGGCGCTGCTGGAGGCGCTGCCCGGGGCCGGGGTCACCCGGCTGGTGTTCCTGGGCGGCGGCGGCTCTCTGGAGTACGCACCGGGCGAACGGTTCGTGGACGCCCCCGGCTTCCCCGCCGCGTACCTGGAGACGGCACGGGACCAGACCGAGGCCCTCGACCTGCTGCGCGCCACGCCGACGCCGGTCGAGTGGACGTACGTCAGCCCGCCGCCCATGCACCTGGTCCCGGGACCGAAGACCGGCACCTTCCGGGCCGAGGCCCGGGACACCCCGATCACCGACGCCGAGGGCGAGAGCCGGATCTCGGTGGGCGACTTCGCGGCGGCGGTCGTGGACACCGTGGAACAGGGCACGTTCACCCGGGAGCGGATCACCGTCGGCTACTGACGGGGCCGCCGCGGCCAGCGGGCGTGGGGCGGGCGGGGCCGTGGTCGCCGCAGCCGCCGACCGCGGACGAGACCGGAGGCCATTAGGCAAACGGGCCGGACCCGACCAGGGCCGAGGACCACCCCGCAGACGGCCGGGGCCGGGGCCCCGCAAACGCCGACCACGGACGAGACCGGAGGCCGCCAGGCAGGCAGGGCCAGGCCCTGGCAGACGCCGGACCCGACCAGGGCCAGCGGCAACCCCGCAGACACCAGAAGGCCGGGGCACCCCAGACGCCGAACGCGAACGAGACCGGAGACCGGAGACCGGAGGCCGCCAGGCAAGCAGGGCCAGGCCCTGGCAGACGCCGGACCCGACCAGGGCCAGCGGCAACCCCGCAGACACCAGAAGGCCGGGGCGCCGCAAACGCCGAACGCGGACGAGGCCGGAGGCCTCCAGGCAGGCGGGGCCAGGCCCCGATAGACCCCGAACCCCGCCAGGGCCGAAGGCCACCCCGCAGGCGCCGGACGGGGCCGAGGCCGGACCCCGCAAACACCCCACGCGGACGAGGCCAGAGGCCACCAAGCAAGCGGGACCAGGCCCAGGCAGACCCCGAACCCGGCCAGGGCCTAGGGCCACCCCGCAGGCGCCGGACGGGGCCGAGGCCGCCCCGCACTCGCCCGTCCGGCCCCCTCACCCCCGCACTCGCCCGTCCGGCCCCCTCACTCCCGTACGACGCCCGTCCGGTCCGGCCCCCTCACCCCGCCCCGTTGTACGCCCTCGACCACCCTCCGCCCCAGTAGTCGCCCCGCGTGAACACCACGGCCCCCCGTCGCCCCGCCGACGCGTCCGTGCCGGCCGGCGTCGGGTACGCCACCGGCTCCGCCCCGTCCGGCACCTGCGCCAGCACGGCCGCGCCGTCCCAGACCCGCACCACCGCCCCCGGCGGGACCTCGGCCCGTACGCCCGAGGTCTCCAGCTCCAGCATCGATCCCGTCGACCGGTCCGCGAGCAGCGCCAGATACCGGTCCTGCGACAGCGCGCAGCCCGTCGGGGCCCGCGTCCCCCGCCAGTCCGGTGCGCCGATCTCCCGCTCCCGCGCCGCCCGCCACATCTGCGGCACCACGCGCTGCGCGTGCGGCGCGGTCGCCATCTGCTCGCACATCCACAACAGCCGCCCCGACCCGCGTTCCGGGCCGAGCGCCCGCCACCGCACCCGCTGTGCCAGGTCGGACGCCACGACCGCCGCCCACGGGTGCACGGTGCCGAGTTCGCCCTGCGCGCCGAGCCACGCCAGGTAGCGCTGGGACTCCTCCAGGATCGGGGCCATGCTGCCCAGCGGAACGCCCAGGACGTACCCGCTGCGGGTGCGGAACAGCTTCGGGTTGTTCGCGACGAGCAGCAGCACGGCCCGCGCCAAGTCCCCTGCCACCGGCTTGGGTTCGCCCTCCGGGAGGTCCCCGTCCTCCTCGCCGCGCAGGCCCCGGTTCCGCAGCACCCCCATGAGCGCCTTCTTCGCCCGCTCCGTGAACGGCGCCTGCTCCAGCGTCGGCAGTGTCGCCGCGAGCACCGCGATCAGTACGTCCTCCGCCTCGTCGGCCGACCCCGGCACCAGCGCCGCGCCGAGTGCCGTCCGTACGCCGTCCGCCAGGTCGGCCGACACCATGAACCGGCTGGTGAGCATGCCGGTCGGGGTCGGCTCCAGCAGGTCGTCCCCGTTCTCGCCCGCCGTGCGGCGCAGGAAACCCCCGGTGACGAGGAAGCCCACCGCGTCGTACAGCGGGTCGAAGCTCTCGTGCCCCTGGTGGAAGGCGAGCGTGCGCGTCCACCAACTCTCCGCCTCACGCAGCGAGTTGATGCTCCCCTGCACCGCCTCCGCGAGGACGTGGTCGGGCAGGACGTCCCTGATCCGGGAGGTGACCGTGTACCCGGCGGCCAGCCGCGCCTGCCACTGCGCCCGCTCCGGCCCCTCCGCGAGGAGGAACGCCCACCCCTCCCGCTCCCCCGCGCCGACCCGCCCCGCACGCCCGAACATCTGCTGGACCATGGAGACTTCGACCCGGTCGAGGCCGATCTGGGTGTCGCGCACGACGACGGCACGCGCGGGCAGGTTGACCCCGGCGGCGACCGTGGACGTGGCGACCAGGACGTCCGCCGCACGCGACCGGAAGGCCTGTTCGGCGTCCCGCTTGTAGGGCCAGTCGCGGTAGTGCAGCCGTACGCCCGCCTTGGTGGTGAGCCGCTCGACCTCGTCCTCGTCGTCCACGTCCGCGCCCTGGACGGGCACGCCACGGTCCCCGGCCAGCGCGAGGGCGGTCATCCGCACGCCCCGCTTGCTGCCGCAGAAGACAAGCGTGCTGCCGTCGTCCTCGGTGACCGCGCGGGTGAGCCGCACCGCCTCGGCGGTGCGTGCCGCGCCCCGGGCCGTCCAGCTGTCCTCGGTCGGCGGCAGGACGGGAAGCTGCCAGGTCAGCCGGGTGGGCCGCCAGGCGATCCGGACCAGCCGCGCCCCGAGCCAGGCGGCGACCTCGTCCGCGTTGGCGACGGTCGCCGAGAGGCCGACGATACGGACCTGCTCGGCGTCCTCCCGTACGCGCGCCAGCAGCGCCTCCAGGACGGGCCCGCGCGTGGGGTCGCCCAGCAGGTGGATCTCGTCGACGATCAGACAGCCGACCTCGGCGAGCGCGGCGCGCAGCGACCCCGCCCGGCAGATCGCCTCGAACTTCTCGGTGGTCGCCACCCACACGTCGGCCGTCCGGATCGCCTCCGCGTCGACCGCGAACTCCCCCGTCAGGCGCACCACGTGGAGCCCGGCACGCCGCCAGGCCGCCAGGTCGCGGTCGAGTTCGTCGGTGAGCGAGCGCTGCGGGACCAGCCAGGCGGACTTGCGGCCCTGGGCGTACGCGTGCAGGGCGGCGACCATGCCGATGGGGGTCTTGCCCGCACCGGTCGGGGCGACGACGACGGTGTGCTCGCGCTCCCCGAGGACCACGGGCACGGCGGCGGCCTGGGCCGGGTTGAAGGTGGGGTGCGGCAGCAGCGGGACCCACGCCTCGGGCACGAGGTCGGCCACCGGGACGTACGCGGTCTCCTCCTCGACGGGCTCCAGCGCGTCCCACTGGAGCGCGAAGGCGTCCCGGGCCGCGAAGGCCGCGGGCCCGGCGGCGGGACTGGCCCCGGCGGCGGCGTACGCGACGAGGTCGGTGCTCCCTCCCAGGTCGTTGACGGTGGCGACCTGCTCGGACTCCTGCCAGTGCCGGACACTGCGGTGCGGCACGGCCAGCGCGTCCAGCGCGGCGCGCAGCGCGTCGTACGGCGTCCCCTCCGGCATGATCACGCGTACGTCGTCGGCGGCGGCCAGCGCGGCGGGCTCCGGCCGCCAGCCGGGATCGGCGGCCTTGCACCACAGCAGCCGCCGGGCCTCGGGGTCGGCGGGCGGCACAAGATCGTCGGGCCATTCGGGGCGCGGGGCGCGCCGCTCGGGCCCGGGCACCGGCTCCGGGGGCCCGACCACGCCCCCTTCGGCCTTCCGCCTGCGCACCCTGGCCGTCCTCGCGGTCCCGGCCGCCCGCGTCCTCCTGGCGAGCTTGTCGTACGTCTTCACCCCGAGGTCCTCCAGGGTGTACGCGGCGGGGCACTGCGGGCAGACGACCGCCACGTACCGGTACTGGCGGCCCCCGGACTCGTACGGGCGGCGCAAGGAGTGCAGCGGGGCGTCACAGGTGGGGCAGCCCCGCCCCACTTCCTCCTGGTAGCTCCAACCGGGCTCCGCGAAACGGGAGTTGACCTCACCCTCCAGGACCACACCCCACACCCGGTCGACCCGTTCGGCCACGGTGAGCAGCTCCTCGGGCTCCTCGCCGGTCCCGTCCCCCGCCACATCCACGCTCACGTCCATCGGGCCACTGTGCCACCCACCGGGACCTTCGCCCGCACCGGCCGGGGGCGAAGGGGCGACCCGGCCGCTCCACCCTCAGCCCACCCCCACCACCGTCCGCTGCGCCGAGAAGTCGCCCCACTTCCCGTCCGGCAGCTTCGCCCGCAGCTTCACGGTGTAGCGGGTGCCCGGGGGCTCCGAGACGGTGAAGCTGTACGTCACCGGGCCGGGCGGCGGCGGGGCGCCCCAGGCGATGGTGGTGGCCGGCTTGCCGTTCAAGTACAGCTGGTACTCCTCGACTTCGCCGCCGGTACGGGGCTGGGTCCAGCGGAGCCGGATCGTGCGCTCGACCCCGTCGGCGTGGGCGGTGGCCGTCAGCCCGGTGGGGGCGGTGGAGGCCCGGCCGCCCGGGGCGCTGGCGGTGGTCAGGTCGAGGGCGTTGCTGTCCTTCGAGGAGTTCTCGGCGGCGTCGCGGGCCCGCACGGTGAAGGTGTAGACGGTGCCGGGGCGCAGCCCCGTGACGCGGGTGCCGGTCTCGGTGCCGTGCACGCTGTGGATGCGGGAGTCCTCCTGGTAGATGTCGTACGCGGTGACGGCGCCGCCGGTGTCCGTGGCCCGCCTCCAGGACAGCTGGACCGACGTGCCGTCAACGACCTTTCCGGTGAGGCGTGTTGGCGTGCTCGGGGGCGTCCGGTCGTCGGGGGCGGCGGCGCGGGTCTGCGCGGTGACGGCGGCGCTCGGCGCGGAGAGGTTTCCGGCCGCGTCCCGGGCTCGTACCGTGAAGGAGTAGGAGGTCGCGGGGGCCAGCCGGTCGACGTCGACCATGGTGGTCCGCGCCGGGAGGGACTTGACCTTCTTGCCCTGGGCGTAGACGTCGTAGCCCGCGACGCCCCGGTCGTCCGTGGAGGCGCTCCACATGACGTGCACGGAGTGCGCGCTGCCCGACTGCGCGGTGACTCCTGCGGGGACGGCCGGGGCGGCGGTGTCGCGGGCGGGCTGAGCCTTGGCGCCGCTGCAGGCGGTGGCCCCCGCGAGCAGCAGCGCCATACAGGTCAACACGGTGCGAACGGTGGGGCGTTGCACAGCCGGACCTCTCCTCTGAGGGACTATTGGTCCAGACCTGTATGCCACGCGCAGGAGCCCCGGACAAGGGGTAGGGCGTTACGTGTACACATCGAGCACTGCGCCGTCACGTGTACGCATCCCCCCTGCGGCGTCAGGCCGCCACCCCGTGCTCCTCGTCGTACGCGGCCCGTGACTGGGCCACCGTCACCCGGTGCCGCTCCGCCCAACCGGTCAGCGCGAGCAGGGAGGAGTGGAGTTCTTGGGCGACCGGCGTGAGTTCGTACTCCACCTTCGGCGGGACGGTCGGGTGGACGGTCCGCCTCAGCATCCCGTCCCGCTCCAGGTTGCGCAGGGTCAGGGTGAGCATCCGGCGGCTGATGCCGTCGATCGAGCGCTCCAGTTCGGTGAAGCGGATGGGGCCGTGAGCTGCGGCAATGAGGATCGGAACGCTCCACTTCCCCACCACCCTGTCAAGAACTTCGCGGACAGGGCACGCCTCCGCGTTGACGACCTGCGAGGTAACACCGGTGTTCCTGGGTGACATGGAAGTGCCTCCTTACGACGGACCCTCATGGTCACGCACGATCTCCTCCGTTACAAGAAGTGCACCTATGGAGGTCAGACACCATGTCAGGGTCCAACACACCCACCTTGAAGTCGCCCGCGGACCGCTCCCGTTGGACCGCGTTGATCATCCTCTGCGCGGGAACCCTGATGACGATCCTCGACGGCAACATCGTCACGGTCGCGATGCCCGCCATCCAGAGCGACCTCGGCTTCTCCCCCGCCGGTCTCGCCTGGGTCGTCAACGCGTATCTGATCCCCTTCGGCGGTCTGCTGCTGCTCGCCGGGCGGCTCGGCGACCTGATCGGGCGCAAGCGGATGTTCACGGCGGGCCTGGCCGTCTTCACCCTCGCCTCGCTCTTCTGCGGGGTGGCGACCACCCCGGCCCTGCTGATCGCGGCCCGTGCGCTCCAGGGCGTCGGCGGGGCGATGACGACCGCCGTCGTGCTCGGCATGCTGGTCGCGCTCTTCCCGGAGGGCCGGGAGCGGGCGAAGGCCATCGCGGTGTTCAGCGCCACGGGGGCTGCGGGCGGTGCGCTCGGCACCTTCCTCGGCGGGGCGCTGACCAGCGCGCTCTCCTGGCACTGGATCTTCCTGATCAACCTCCCCATCGGGCTCGTCTCCGTCGTCGCCGCCTGGCGGGTACTGGCCGCCGACCGGGGCGCGGGCCTCGGCAAGGGCGCGGACTACCTGGGTGCGGCGCTCGTCACGGCGGCCCTCATGCTGGGCGTCTACACCCTCGTCCAGACCGCCGAACACGGCTGGAGCTCGGCCCGCACCCTCCTCCTGGGCGCCGTCGCCGTGGCCCTGCTCGCCGCCTTCACCCTCCGCCAGAGGCGGGCCGCCGAACCTCTCGTCCGCCTGCGCGTCTTCCGCTCCCGCACCCTCACCGGCGCGAACCTGGTCCAGATCGCGATGATCGCGGGCATGTACGCCTTCCAGTACATCGGCGCCCTCTACCTCCAGCAGGTCCTCGGCTACGAGAGCCTGACGACCGGCCTCGCCTTCCTCCCCGCCCCGCTGGTCATCGGCACCCTGATGCTGGGCCTCTCCACCCGCCTGACCACCCGCTTCGGGCCGCGCACGGTCCTGCTGGGCGGCCTGGTGTCGATCGTCGCGGGCCTGGCCCTGTTCGGCCGGGCCCCCGCGGACGGCGCGTACGCCACCGACGTCCTCCCGGCGATCCTGCTGCTGTCCGTCGGCTTCGGCATCGGGATGCCCGCCCTCACCGGGCTGGCCATGTCGGACGCCCGCCCCGAGGACGCGGGCCTGGCCTCCGGCCTCTTCAACACCACGCAGGTGGTGGGTGGTTCCTTCGGCCTCGCGGCGCTGACCTCGCTGGCGGCGGGCCGCACGGCGGACCTGGGTGCCACCACCCGGGAGACCCTCAACTCCGGCTACCAACTCGCCTTCGGCACGGGCGCGTTGATCGTCGTCGTCGGTCTGGTCCTGGCTGCCGCCCTGCTCCGCAGCCGTACGGACCGGCCCTCTGCGGCGGTACGGGACGACGCCCCCGCCCCCGTGTCCGCGTCCTGAAGACCGCCGTGCGAGACCGCGGCTCCGGACGACCTCGTCCGGGCCGTGCGGCACGGGCCCGGGGTCGGCCGAAGGATGCAGTGCCCGCTCGTCCCCGTGGACGACGATCGTGCGCCGTCCCCTTCCTAGGCTGGGAACCTCCCCCAACCCAAGGAAGTCGCCGTGAATCGTGCTGCCAAGCAGTTGACCGAGGGCCTCGTCACCTTCCTCGCCGGACTGGCCCTCAAGCTGTTCGCCGGTGGAGTCGAGGTCCCGGTCGTCACGCTGCCCAAGGTCGGAGTGGTCCTCATGGCCGTCGGCGGCTGCCTGGTGCTCGCCGGGCTCTTCCACGGCATCCGGGGTGCCGAGGTGCGGGCCCGACGCAGGCCCTGACCCGGCGCAGGCCCTGACCGGGCGGGCCCGACGGGCCCGCCCGGTCACAGCAGGCGGTCGACCAGTCCGTCGACGTACTCCGGCGTCAGCGGCCCCGCCCCGAACAGCACGCGGATGTACATCGGGGCCATCACGTGGTCCAGCACGCCGAGCGCGTCCGGTGCGTTCTCACCCCGGGCGCCGGCCCGGTCGAGCATGGCCTGCACCTGTCGCCTGCGCTCCTCGAGCAGGGCGTCCCGCTCCTTCAGTCCCGGTTGCCCCTTGCCGGACAGGGCCACGGCCAGCCGCAGCAGCGCCAGGCCTTCGGGGCCGGTGATCTCGCGGGCCACCTGGGCCGCGTACGCCCGCAGGTCGCCCTCCAGGCTCCCGGTGTCGGGCATCGGCGACCGCGCGTTGAGGCGGGTGAGCACCACGTCCGCGAGCAGTGCCTCCAGGCTTCCCCACCGGCGGTAGACGCTCGTGTCCGCGACGCCCGCGCGGGCCGCGACCTCCCCGACCGTGAAGCTGCCGTAGCCGCGCTCGCCCACCAGCTCGGTGACGGCCTGGTGCACCGCCGCGAGGACGCGGGCGCTGCGCCCGCCGGGTCGTCGCGTCGTCTGTCGTTCGTCCATGCCCGCACCTTAACGCAGTTGGCGCTTGCGTTTGTGGGGTGCGCCGCCCTACAGTCCTCGCTAACGCAGTCGTTGACTGCTTTTAGAGGGGAGTCGTCGTGGGTGCACCACCTGTGGCCGGAGGAAGCCGAACCAACCGGACAGCCCTGCTGGCAGTGACCTGCCTCGGTCAGTTCATGGTGCTGCTCGACAACACCATCGTCGGCGCGGCCCTGCCCGACATGCAGCAGCGACTGCACACCCAACTGACCGGTCTGCAATGGATCGTCGACGCGTACGTCCTGCTGGTCGCCATGCTGCTGCTGTCCGGCGGCGTCTTCGCCGACCGCTTCGGCCGCAAGCGCGTGTTCCTGACCGGCGTCGCGGTGTTCACCGTCGCGTCGGGGCTGTGCGCCGTCGCGCCGTCGGTCGGCTGGCTGGTGGCCGGGCGGGCGCTCCAGGGCATCGGCGCCGCACTGCTGAGCCCCGCTTCACTGGCCCTGCTGGTCAGCGCGTATCCCGTGGCGCAGGAACGGGTGAAGGCGATCGGGCTGTGGGCCGGGCTCAGCGGCATCGGGCTGGCCGCCGGGCCCGTGGCCGGCGGGGTGCTGGCCGACTCCTTCGGCTGGCCGGCCATCTTCCTGGTCAACCTGCCCGTCGGCGTGGTCCTGCTGGTGGCCGGTGCGCGCGCCCTGGCGGAGTCCCGCAACCCGGGCGCCCCGGCCATCGACGTGCCCGGGACGGTGCTGTCCGTGCTGGGGGTCGGGGTGCTGACGTACGGACTGATCGAGGGCGGCGCCCAGGGCTGGACCTCGCCGGTGATCCTCGGCAGCTTCGCCGTCGGGGCGGTCGTCCTCGCCGTCTTCGTCGCCGTCGAGAGGCGGCGGCCCGCGCCGATGCTGCCGCTGCGGCTGTTCCGGGAGCGGTTGTTCAGCGTGTCCAACACGGCGATGGTCGTGGTGGGTTTCGCCCTCATGGGGTCGTCGTTCTTCTTCTCCCAGTTCTTCGTGTACGTCCAGGGCAGCTCGCTGCTGGCCGCCGGGCTGCAGACGCTGCCCTCCACGCTCGCGATGGTGGTCGTCAGCCCGTTCGCGGGCCGGGCCGCCGCGCGGTACGGCTTCCGTGTCGTGGTCACCGCCGGACTGGCCCTGGCGGGGCTGGGGCTGCTGACGCTGGGGGCGGTGCACGCCGACACCGGTTACGGGAACGTGTGGTGGCGACTGGTCGTCACCGGCATCGGCTTCGCCCTGACCCTGTCCCCGCTCACCGGCGCCGCCGTCCTGGCGGTCGGCCCGCAGGAGGGCGGCCTCGCCTCGGGCATCAGCAGCACCACCCGGCAGATCGGCGCGGTGCTCGGGGTGGCGGTGCTCGGCGCGATCGTCCGCACCGGTCAGTCCGGCGGCGCCTCCTTCGAGAGCGGTCTCACCCGTGCCTTCGTCGTGGCGGGGGCCGTCACGGTGGCCACCGCCGTGTTCACCGGCCTGTGGCTGACGCGTTCCGCGCCGACGGAGCCGACGGACAAGACCGCCGACGCGGAACGCCCGGTACGGGAGCGGGAGTTGCACCACAACGGCTGAACGCCGCTGACCGTCCGGGTCTCAGCTGCTGAAGAAGTCGCTCACCTTGTCCGCGAACTGCTGCGCGTTCCGCTCGTGGATCCAGTGGCCGCCCGGCAGCGTGATCTGCGCGCAGTCCGGGATGCGGTCGGCCATCTCGGGGACGTCACTGGCGTCCATGTCGCTCTCCGGGCCGCTCGTGACGATGAGCGTGGGGGCGACGATCTCGCCGAGGCGCTCCAGCCACTCCTCCGGCGGGGAGGCGAGCTGGGCCTGGATCTCCGGGACCGCGTTCTCGTCGTAGTCGACGGGCCCGGAGGCGGGCAGCAGGTCCGCCGCACCGTCGAAGGGGGCCGGCGTCTCCTCCAGCACGAGGCGCTCCACCCGGTCCGGGTGGTCCTGGGCCAGGAGGTAGGCGACGACGCCGCCCATGCCGTGGCCGACCACGCCCGCGCGGTCGATCTTGGACTCCTCGATGAAGCCGAGGACGTCCTCCTTCATCAGGTCGAGGTCGTACTCGTCGGGCCAGTCGCTCTCGCCGTGACCGCGCAGGTCGAGCGCGTACACCCGCCATTCCTCGCCGAGCGCCTGCCCGGTCTTTTCCCAGCTCACAGCGGAACTTCCGATTCCGTGGAGCAGGATGACGGGTGCGCCGTGCTGGTCGCCCCAGGAGCGGTACGCCATGCGTACGTCGCCCACATCGACGACGGAGTGATCTTCCATGCATCCGACGTTACAGGGGCTCCGGGGATGGCAGAGTCGTCGGGTGACGTCCGTTATGCGTGGGGTGGGGCTGGCGGTGCTGGTCCTGGTAATGGTTCTGCTGGGGTGCGTGAGTATCACGGGGGGTGATGCTCCCGAAGGGGGTGGGGAGAGCGGGGCGACGGCACGTCCGGGGTCCGGGAAGAAGCCCGGGAGGCAGCAGGGGGACACCGGCCTCGACGATCCGGCGAAGAAGGTGCTGGCGATGCGGCTCATATCGAGCGCCGAGAACTCCTCGCTGGACTGGCGCGGACAGTACCGCTACATCCAGGACATCGGCGACGGGCGTGGCTACACCGGCGGCATGGTCGGCTTCTGCTCGGGCACCGGCGACATGGAGAAGGTCGTGGAGCGTTACGGCACGGCCCGGCCCGACAACGGGCTGCGGAAGTACCTGCCCGCGCTGCGCAAGGTCAAGGGGAGCGACTCGCACGAGGGCCTGGGGAAGCCCTTCGTGCAGGCGTGGCAGCACGCCGCCGACACCGATCCCCTCTTCCGCGCGGCCCAGGACACCGAGCGGGACAAGGCCTACTTCGACCCGGCGGTGAAGCTGGGCACGGCGGACGGGCTCGGGGCACTGGGCCAGTTCGTGTACTTCGACGCGCTGGTCATGCACGGGTACGACGACAGCATGGGCGGCGACGGTTTCCGTACGCTGCGCGAGCAGGCCCGCAAACGGGCGGCGCCGCCGGTCGAGGGCGGGGGCGAGAAGGCGTATCTGAACGCCTTCCTGGACGCCCGCGTGGCGGCGATGAAGAAGGAGCCCGCGCACCGGGACACCAGCCGCGTCGAGACGGCGCAGCGGGTGTTCGTCCGCGAGGGGAACCTCACACTCCGCACACCGCTGGTGTGGAAGGTTTACGGAGACACGTACCGGGTGAGATGAAGGAACTGTTCCGGCCGGGCTCCCGTCGAAGGGGGGTCCGGCCGCTTGTTTCCGTACCCTGACCTGCACTGGAGGTTCCGTTGTCCGTCACCCGTCGAGTCCAGAACACCGTCCGCGCCCTGCTGGGCCTGACCCTCGCCGCCGTCCCCGGCACCGCCGCCGCGGCGGCCGCGCCCGAGGCGGACGATTCCCCCACGAGCGCCTCGGCGGGCCTGCGAGATCCGGCGCGCAAGGAGATCGCGATGCGGCTGGTGTCCAGTGCGGAGAACTCCTCGCTGGAGTGGCGCAAGCAGTACCGCTACATCGAGGACATCGGGGACGGCCGCGGGTACACCGCCGGGATCATCGGGTTCTGCTCGGGCACCGGGGACATGCTGGAGCTGGTGGAGCACTACAGCTCCGCCAAGCCGGGCAACGTACTGGAGAAGTACCTTCCGGCGCTGCGGAAGGTCAACGGGTCCGACTCGCACCGCGGGCTCGGCTCCGCCTTCGTACGGGACTGGGAGAAGGCGGCGGACGACCGGGACTTCCGTGAGGCGCAGGACCACGAGCGGGACCGGGTGTACTTCGACCCGGCGGTGCGCAGGGCGCAGCAGGACGGGCTGGGGGCGCTGGGGCAGTTCGTGTACTACGACGCGATGGTGATGCACGGCGCGGGCGGCCCCGACGGGTTCGACGCGATCCGGCGGGCGGCGCTGGAGAAGGCCGCGTCGCCCGCGCGCGGCGGCGACCAGGGGACGTACCTGAACGCCTTCCTCGACGTACGGAGGAAGACGATGAAGCGCGAGGCGGCGCACGAGGACACCAGCCGGATCGACACGGCGCAGCGTGACTTCGTGCGCGCGGGGAACTTCGACCTGCGGACGCCGCTGACGTGGAAGGTGTACGGGGACGGTTACCGCGTCGACTGACGGTACGTCAACGCGCGGTGCCGGTACGGGAGTTCCGTACCGGCACCGCGTGTGTGCGACGGTGTTTCAGTGGGCCGCCACCGCGGGCTTCTCGTTGCGGTGGGAGATCTCCCCGCCCGGCTCCATGGGGGCCGTGACCTCGTCGTCGTCGGCGCGCTTGCCGATGTGGTTGAAGACGAGGTTGAGGACGACGGCCGCGAGGCAGCCGGTGGAGATGCCGGAGTCCAGGATGATCTTCGCGGTCTCCGGGAAGTGGTGGTAGAACTTCGGGGCGGCGATCGGGATGATGCCGACCGCGAGCGAGACGGCGACGATCAGGACGTTGTTGTCCTTCTCCAGACCCGCCTTGACCAGGGTCTGGATGCCGCTGGCGGCGACCGAGCCGAAGAGCACGATGCCCGCTCCGCCGAGCACCGGGCGCGGCACGACCGCGATCAGCGAAGCGGCGATCGGACACAGGCCCATCAGGATCAGGAAGCCGCCGCCCGCCGCGACCACGAACCGGCTGCGGATCTTGGTCATCGCGACCAGGCCGATGTTCTGGGCGAAGGCGCTGCACATGAAGCCGTTGAACAGCGGGCTGACCGCCGAGCCGAGGGCGTCGGCGCGCAGGCCTGCGGCGATGGTCTTCTCGTCGGCGGGACGCTCGACGATCTCACCGAGGGCCAGCATGTCGGCCGTCGACTCGGTCATCGAGACCAGCATGACCACGCACATCGAGATGATCGCGGCGGCCACGAACTGCGGGGCCCCGAAGTGGAACGGCGTCGGGAAGCCGACGACGGACGCCTCCTTGATCGGGCTGAAGTCGGTGGCGCCGAAGGGGATCGCGATGATCGTGCCGATGACCAGGCCGAGGAGTACGGCGATCTGCTTGACGAAGCCGCGGGTGAAGCGGCGCAGCAGCAGGACGATCACCAGGGTGATGCCCGCGAGGGAGAGGAAGGTCGTCGAACCGTAGTCCGCCGCCTTGGGGTTGGGGCCCTGCGCCCAGCCGAACGCCACCGGGAGGAGGGACACACCGATCAGGGTGATGACCGTACCCGTGACGACCGGCGGGAAGAAGCGGACCAGCTTGGAGAAGAACGGGGCGGCGACGAAGCCGATCGCTCCGGCGACGATGATCGCGCCGAAGATGACCGGGAGCGCGTCCTCCTTGGACTGGCCGCCGGCTATCGCGAGCATCGGGGCCACACCGGCGAAGGTGACGCCGTTGACGAAGGGCAGACGGGCGCCGATCTTCCAGACGCCGAGCGTCTGGAGGAGGGTGGCGAGGCCCGCCATGAAGAGGCTGGCGCCGGTGAGGAAGGTGAGTTCCTTGCCGGACAGGCCCACGGCGGCGCCGACGATCAGCGGGGGTGCGACGACGCCCGCGTACATGGCGGCGACGTGCTGGAGGCCGGTCGTGGCGAGCTTCAGGGGAGGCATCCCCTGGTCGACCGGGTGCTTCTCCGTGGCTACGGGGGTGGTTGTGGGGGTCTTGCTCTCCTCGGCGGTGCCGTCCGTCGAAGAGCCTTGCGCGGTGAACCTGGGCGTCTCGGCCACAGCGTCCTCCTGTCGTTTTCCAGTGCCGGAATTGGCACGTGCTTCGGGGAGGTGGTGCGCGGTGCAAGTGCTGGTGGTGCTCAGGGGGGGGTGCGGAAGGTGCAGCTGTTGTGCCGTTCGCCCGGTGGTGCCGGACCGCCCCGGGGGCGTGGTCCCATGAAGGGGGCCACGCCCCCGGGAACGGCTCCCGAGCAGCCCGCTCGGCTGCTCGGTTCCGGCCGGGAGCCGTCCCTCCCGGCCGGAATCTTCAACAGGTGGTACGAGGGGGTCGGCGTCAGCGGGGCTGCGCGGCGATCCGCGCCAGGCGCTGCGCCTCGTCCCGCGCTTCGCGGGCGATGGCTTCCTCGTCCACCGTGATCAGGTGGTTGTCCTCGACGACGGGTTCGCCGTTGATCAGGGACAGAGTGACCGGTGCCGCCGCGCCGAAGACGATGGCGGTGACCGGGTCGGCGATGGTGGAGTGGCCGAGGCCGTCGATCCTCCACATCACCAGGTCCGCGAGCTTGCCGGCTTCGAGCGAGCCGATCTGGTCTGCGCGGCCCAGGACTTGGGCGCCTCCGAAGGTGCCGAGGCGCAGTGCCTGGCGGGCGCTCAGGGCCCGCTCGCGGTGTTCGGTGTGCAGGCGGTTGATGAGCAGCGCGTTGCGCAGCTCGGTGTGCAGTTCGCCGGACTCGTTGGAGGCGGTGCCGTCGACGCCGAGGCCGACGGGTACGCCCGACCTCAGCATGTCGGGGACGCGGGCGATGCCTGCGGCGAGGCGGGCGTTGGAGGAGGGGCAGTGGGCGACGCCGGTGCCCGTGCGGGCGAAGGCGGCGATGTCGGAGTCGTTCATGTGGACGCAGTGCGCCATCCACACGTCGCTGCCGAGCCAGCCCGTCGACTCGAAGTAGTCGGTGGGCCCCATCCCGAACAGCTCGTGGCAGAACTTCTCCTCCTCGACCGTCTCGCTGCCGTGGGTGTGCAGCCGGACGCCCTTGCGGCGGGCCAACTCGGCACCCTGACGCATGAGTTCGGTGGAGACGGAGAACGGGGAGCAGGGGGCGACGGCGACCTGGGTCATGGCGTCGAAGGACGCGTCGTGGTGCTGGTCGACGGTGGCCTCGGTGGCGGCGAGCGCGCCGTCCAGGGTCTCGATCGCGAAGTCCGGCGGGAGGCCCCCGTCGGACTCGCCGCGGTCCATGGAACCCCGGGCGAGGGTGAACCGTACCCCCATGCCGCGAGCGGCCCCGATGATCGCCGAGGAGAGGTCGCCGGACCCCTGCGGGAAGACGTAGTGGTGGTCCATGGCGGTGGTGACACCGCCGCGGGCCATCATCGCCAGGGAGCCCCGGGCGGCCGCCGTCACCATCTGCTCGTCGATCCGCGCCCAGGTCGGGTAGAGGGCGACGAGCCAGTTGAACAGGTTGTGGTCGGTGGCCAGGCCCCGGGTGATCCACTGGTAGAAGTGGTGGTGCGTGTTGATCAGGCCGGGAGTGACGAGGTGTCCGGTGCCGTCGATGCGGCGGACCACGTTCGTCAGGCCTGCGGGCGCCGTGCCCGCGCCGATGGACTCGATCCGGTTGCCCGCGACGACGACGTAACCAGACGCGTATTCCGTGTCGTTGGCGTCGACGGTCGCGATCGCGCAGTTCTCGATGACGATGCGTGAGAGGGCGGTGCGCGAAGCTGTTGCTGCCGGTGCAGCCATGGGGGTGCTTCCTTTACCTCTGTTTTGAGCGGGCACGGCAGGACCCTAGGAGGATTTGAGTGCCACGGACGCCGCTGGAGTGCGACGTGCGCGGGTGCCGAGGTGGTGGAAGAACAGGTTGAGCAGGACGGCGACCAGTGCGCCGGCGCTGATGCCGGAGCCGAGGACGGTCTGTGCCCAGGCGGGGAAGTCCGCGTAGAAGGTGGGTGCCGCGAGCGGGATGATGCCCGCGCCGAGTGCCACCGCCACGAGGATGATGTTCGAGCTGTCGTCGAGTCCGGCCTCGGAGAGGGTACGGATGCCACTGACCGCGATGGAGCCGAAGAGGACGATCCCGGCGCCGCCGAGTACCGGCATCGGCACCATGGAGACCACCGCGCCCAGCACCGGGAAGACGCCGAGGAAGAGCAGCGCGCCACCGGCGACGGCGACGACGTACCGGCTGCGCACCCGGGTCAGGGTGACGACGCCGACGTTCTGCGCGAAGGCGCTGGTCGGGAAGCCGCCGAAGACGGGGCCGATCAGGGTGGCGATGCCGTCGGTGCGCAGGCCGCGGGTGATGGTCTTGCCGTTGCAGTCGCGTTCGCAGATCTTGCCGAGGGCGAGCATCCCGGCCGAGGACTCGGTCATCAGGACCAGCATCACGATGCACAGCGAGAGGATCGCGGCGGGCTGGAACTCGGGGGCGCCGAAGGCGAAGGGGGTGGGCAGGGCGGCGATCGGGGCTTCCTTGAGCCCGCTGAAGTCGGCGAGCCCGAACGGGATCGCGGCGAGCGTACCGATCAACATGCCGAGCAGCAGGGCGACTTGCTTGATGAAGCCGGTGCCGAAGCGCTGAATAACAAGAATGACGACGAGCGTGAAGGCGGCGAGCGCAAGGTACTTCATGTCGCCGAAGTCGGCGGCGTCCTTGTTGCCGCCCTGCGCCCAGGCGACCGGTACGGGCATCAGCGTCACACCGATGAGCGTGATCACGACGCCGGTGACGAGCGGCGGGAAGAAGCGCAGGAGCTTGCCGAAGAAGGGGCCGACGGCGAGACAGAAGACACCGGCGACCATCACCGCACCGTAGATGGCGGGGAGTTGATGACCGGGGGCGCTGGTCTCGGCGATCGCGAGCATGGGCGCGATGCCGGCCGAGGACGCGGCGTTGACGAAGGGGAGCCGGTTTCCGGCGAACTTCGAGACGCCGATCGTCTGGAGGATCGTGGCAAGGCCCGCGATCAGCAGGCTGGCGGCGATCAGCCGGGTCATCCCGGCGGCGTCCAGGCCGACGGCCTGGCCGATGATGAGCGGAGGGGTGACGACGCCGGCATACATGGCGGCGATGTGCTGGAGCGCGGCGGGGACGAGCCGCTTGGCGGGGAGCTTCTCATCCACCGGGTGCACGGGATCGAGGAGATCGACCGGCTTTCCGAGGGACGGCGAGTCACCGGGGTCGGTGGACTCCTGGGGAGGCTCGTTGTGCTGGGTAGAACATGGGCCTTCTGCTGCCGGCCCCTTTGCTGGCTGTGCCATGAATGTTCGTTCCCTCCGGTCCGCGGCGCCGTCCCCCGCCTGGCGGGGCTGGGGGACGGCGCTGCCGTGACCGCGTCAGAGGTAGTCGAGTGAGACCGACCGCGTCAGAGGTTGGTCATGTCGACCGGGATCTGCGGCTCGACTCCGTCCCGCAGGATGGTGGCCTCGATCAGGCCGTACGGGCGGTCGGCGGCGAAGTAGACCTCGTTGTCGTTCTTCAGACCGAACGGTTCGAGGTCGACCAGGAAGTGGTGGTTGTTGGGCAGCGAGAAGCGGATCTCGTCGATCTCGCTCCGGCTGTTGATGACCCGCGAACCCATCTGGTACAGCGTCTGCTGGAGCGAGAGGGAGTACGTCTCGGCGAAGGCCTGGAGGATGTGCTTCTTGGCCTGGTCGTACGACTTCTCCCAGTTGGGCATCCGCTGGTCGTCGCTGGTCCAGTTGTAACGCCAGGCGGCCGACACGTCGGTGCACAGGATGCGGTCGTAGGCCTCCTTCAGCGTCGTGTACTTGTCCTTGACGTAGCCCCAGAACTCCGAGTTGGTGGAGTTCATGACCGTGAGGTCCTTGAGGCCCGAGATGATCTCCCAGTTCTCACCGTCGTAGGTGATCTGGGTGATGCGCAGCTCCTGGCCCTTGCGGGCGAAGGAGTGGTTCACCTCGTCGGAGCCGATGAACTTGGAGTTGTTGTCCGAGGTCGCGATGCGCTCCCAGGCGTACTCCTCGATCCGGATGCGCGCCTTCTTGATCGGCTCCTGCGAGTTCACGAAGTGACGCGCGAGGTGGATGCCGAACTGCTCGGCGGACTCTATGCCGTACTCCTTGGCGAACGCGTACACCGTGTTCTTGGTGGTGTCCGTCGGCAGGACGTTGGCGTTCGAGCCGGAGAGGTGAACGTCGGACATGTCGCCGGAGAGGGCGACCGAGACGTTCAGGTCCTTGATGTGGTGGGTGTCGCCGTCCCGCGTGATCTTGACGACGCGGTTCTCTGCTTTGCCGTACTGGTTCTGGCCGAGAATGGTGGGCATCAGTGCTAGCTCCCTCGGTATACGGAGTAGCCGAACGGGTTGAGCAGCAGCGGTACGTGGAAGTGTTCGCCCGGTACGACGGCGAAGGTGATCGCCACTTCCGGGAAGAACGCGCCGCTGTCCCTTACGCGGGGGGCGTCCTGCTGAGCCTCGGCTTCGGTCTTGCTCTTGCTCTTGCTGGCGAAGTAGGTCTCGGTCTCGAAGTCGAGCCGGACGTGGGTCGTCCCTTCCGGCAGGGCCGGGAGGTCCTTGCAACGCCCGTCCGCGTCGGTCTTCGAACCGCCGAGCGTCACCCACTGGGCGTCACTGCCGCTGCGGGCGGTGAGCGTGATGGCGACGCCCTCGGCGGGGCGGCCGATGCTGGTGTCCAGGATGTGCGTGGACACCGAGGCGGTGGTTGCGGTACTCATCTCAGTTCTCTTCTCCTGAATCCGCGGGGGATTCCACGAGGCGGGTCAGCCGGATGCGGTTGATCTTGCCCAGTTCGGTGCGGACGATTTCCCGCTCCGTCTCGGGCGAGTTGCCGCTCCGCTCACGCACCGCGTCGCGCATCTGTTCTCCGGTGGCGCCGGTCGCGCAGATCAGGAAGACATGTCCGAACTTCTCCTGGTACGCCAGGTTCAGTTCGAGCATCTCCGCCTTGAGTTCCTCGGAGGCGCCGGCCATTCCACGCTGCTCGCGGGAGGAGGTCGGGTCTCCGGGCTTGGGGCGACCGATCGGCGGGTGTCCCGCCATCGCCTCGGCAAGGTCCTCGGCAGTGAGTTCCGCGAGGGCGGCGTCACTGGCGAGAAACAGTTCCTCGGCAGAGGCGTACGGGCGCTGAGCGATGAGCTTGCTCCCCCACGCCGAGCTGGCACACACCTCGTGGAGTTCGGCCTGGGCCGCACTCTCGGAGAGGTGGTTGAACCGGGTAAGGCCCGGTGTCTGGACCGAAGTCACGGGAGCCTCCGTGGCCTTGTGCTGGACGGGCTGCGCATAGCTAACGCCCTCAACAAGTTGACGTCAACAGTTTGTTGAAAGTTCGCGAAGACAAAAGCCGCCGCCCCCAAGCGGGGACGGCGGCGACTCAAAATGATCGATCAAATGGGGCCCGTACGGCGGGAATTGAGGCCCGCCCGAGAGGTTCCGAGACGTTCCGGGTCGGGAGACTAGTCCGCTTTGGCGGCATTCTCCCGGTTCAGGTAGTTGTAAACGGTGAAGCGGGAGACGCCCAGTGCGCCGGCCACCGTCTCCACCCCGTGCCGCACGGAGAAGGCGCCCCGCGCCTCCAGGGTCCGTACGACCGACTGCTTGGCCTTGCGGTCCAGCTCGGCCAGCGGCATGCCGTGCCGTCGCTCCAGCGCGAGCAGGATGTGGTCGAGGGAGTCGGAGAGCTGCGGGAGACGGACCGCGACGACGTCCTCGCCCTCCCAGGCGAGGACCACGTCGTCCCTCTCGGCCATCGCGGGCTCCAGCATTTCCGCACCCATCGCGTCGACCAGCGGTTTGACCGCCGTGACCAGAGGGTGATCCCCGGGCCCGCTGTCTGCCGTCACTTGTCGGCCTCCCCGTTCTCGGCCTGCTCGTCGATCACATTGACCTGCAACGAGACGCGGGTGGCTCCGGCGGCGAGGGACTTGCGCAGCAGCGCGTCCACGGCGGTGAGCACGGCGTCGGCGCCCCCCTCCGCCGTATTGCCGAAGGGACCCACGTCGACGGCGTCCAGCTCGGCCACCTGGATCACCTCACGAGCAGCCACCGCATGCGGCGGCGCCTCGTCGAGATCGAAGGGCTCGGTCGTGAACTCCACTCTCAATCGCACGCGCACAACCTACTGCGAGCAGCACGAAATCCGGCAGCCCCTCTTGACAAGTCCTCGGGACCGGTTGCAACCTTCCATCAAGCAGAAAACAACTTCCGCAATACGGAAGGAGCGCCGAACACCCCATGGGCTACTCGGACCACCGCTTCGATGTGAACCTCTCGATCCTCTTCACGGAACTCCCGCTCCTGGAGCGCCCGGCGGCAGCCGCCGCGGCCGGCTTCACCGCGGTCGAGCTGTGGTGGCCCTGGATCGAGACCCCGACCCCCGACCAGTCGGAGCTCGACGCCCTGAAGAAGGCGCTCGACGACGCCGGCACCCAGCTGGTGGGCCTGAACTTCTACGCCGGGCAGCTGCCCGGTCCGGACCGCGGTGCGCTCTCCGTACCCGGCGAGGAGTCCGACCGCTTCCGCGCCAACATCGAGGTGGCGGCCGACTTCGCCGCCTCGGTCGGCTGCAAGGCGCTGAACGCGCTCTACGGCAACCGGGTGGAGGGCGTGGACGCCCAGATCCAGGACACCCTGGCACTGGAGAACCTGGTCCTCGCCGCCCGCGCCGCCGACCGCGTCGGTGCGATCCTCCTGATCGAGGCCCTCAACAAGCCGGAGTCGCCGCTCTACCCGCTGGTGAGCGCGCCCTCCGCGATCGAGGTCGTCGACAAGGTCAACCAGGCGACGGGACTCGGCAACACGAAGTTCCTCCTCGACCTCTACCACCTGTCGATGAACGGCGAAGACCTCGACCAGGTCATCGACGCCTACGCCGACAAGACCGGCCACGTGCAGATCGCCGACAACCCGGGCCGCGGCGCGCCGGGCACCGGCGACCTCGGCCTGGAAGCCCTGCTCGACCGCCTGAAGAAGGCCGGTTACGAGGGCTGGGTCGGCCTGGAGTACAAGCCCGGCGAGCGGCCGAGCGCGGAGGCCTTCGACTGGCTCGACCAGTCGGCCCGCGCCGCCAAGTGACGCCTCGACGCGTCGACCGCGTTTCCTGTCGATGCGTCAACTGAACTTCTTGACACGCGTTTTGAGAGAGGCAGTACCCTCATGAGCACCCTCCCCAAGATCGGTTTCATCGGCCTCGGCATCATGGGCTCCCCCATGTCCGAGAACCTGCTGAAGGCCGGTTACGACGTCACCGGTTACACCCTGGAGCAGGACAAGATCGACCGCCTGGTCAAGGCCGGCGGCAAGGGTGCCGGCTCGATCGCCGAGGCCGTCAAGGACGCCGACGTCGTCATCACGATGGTGCCCGCCTCCCCGCAGGTCGAGGCCATCGCGTACGGTGCGGACGGCATCCTGGAGAACGCGAAGTCCGGCGCGCTGCTGGTCGACATGTCCTCGATCACCCCGCAGACCTCGGTGGACCTGGCGAAGGCCGCTGCCGAGAAGGGCCTGCGCGTCCTGGACGCCCCGGTCTCCGGCGGCGAGGCCGGTGCGATCGAGGCCGTACTGTCCATCATGGTCGGCGGCGAGCAGGCGGACTTCGACTCCGCCAAGCCGATCCTGGAGGCCCTCGGCAAGACCATCGTGCTGTGCGGTCCGCACGGCTCGGGCCAGACGGTGAAGGCCGCCAACCAGCTCATCGTCGCGGTGAACATCCAGGCGTGCGCCGAGGCCGTGGTCTTCCTGGAGAAGTCCGGCGTCGACCTCAAGGCCGCCCTGGACGTCCTCAACGGCGGTCTGGCCGGTTCCACCGTCCTGACCCGCAAGAAGGACAACTTCCTCAACCGCGACTTCGCGCCGGGCTTCCGGATCGACCTGCACCACAAGGACATGGGCATCGTCACCGACGCCGCCCGCAACGTCGGTGCGGCCCTCCCGGTCGGCGCGGTCGTCGCCCAGCTGGTCGCCTCGCTGCGCGCCCAGGGCGACGGCGGCCTGGACCACTCGGCCCTGCTGCGCGCCGTCGAGCGCCTCTCCGGCCAGCAGGTCTGAAACGTCGGGGCCTAGCCCCTGACCTGCGGCTTCTTCACTGAAGCCGCCCCCATACTCCGGGCTGCGGCAGCGCTGACACCTGTCCTGTCGCGCCCAGGCGCTGCCGCGGCCCGGGTCTCACACGTGCTCCACCTTCAATTTCAACAAACTGTTGACGTCGCGTTCCCCGCGTACTTACGCTCCTCACGCCGCCAGCAGATCCCGCAGGAAGGTCCCAAGGTCACCATGTCGAAGCGTGTGCTCACGACCGAGTCAGGCGCCCCGGTCGCCGACAACCAGAATTCCGCCTCCGCCGGTGTCGGTGGCCCGCTCCTCCTCCAGGACCAGCACCTGCTGGAGAAGCTCGCCCGATTCAACCGTGAGCGCATCCCGGAGCGTGTCGTGCACGCCCGCGGCTCCGGTGCCTACGGCTACTTCGAGGTCACCGACGACGTCACCGGCTTCACCCGCGCGAACTTCCTCTCCGAGGTCGGCAAGCGCACCGAGACGTTCATCCGCTTCTCCACCGTCGCGGACAACCTCGGTGGCGCGGACGCGGTCCGCGACCCGCGCGGCTTCGCGCTGAAGTTCTACACCGAAGAGGGCAACTACGACCTCGTCGGCAACAACACCCCGGTGTTCTTCATCAAGGACCCGATCAAGTTCCCCGACTTCATCCACTCGCAGAAGCGCGACCCCTTCACGGGCAAGCAGGAGCCGGACAACGTCTGGGACTTCTGGGCGCACGCCCCCGAGGCGACGCACCAGATCACCTGGCTGATGGGCGACCGCGGCATCCCCGCCTCGTACCGTCACATGAACGGCTACGGCTCGCACACCTACCAGTGGACGAACGCCGAGGGCGAGGCCTTCTTCGTCAAGTACCACTTCAAGACGAACCAGGGCATCCGGTCGCTCTCCTCCGACCAGGCCGCGGAGATCGCGGGCAAGGACGCCAACTCTCACCAGACGGACCTGCTCCAGGCCATCGAGCGCGGCGTCAACCCGTCCTGGACCCTGTACGTCCAGGTCATGCCGGCCGCCGAGGCCGCGGACTACCGCTTCAACCCCTTCGACGTGACGAAGGTGTGGCCGCACTCGGACTACCCGCTGCAGCGCGTGGGCCGTCTGGTCCTCGACCGCAACCCGGACAACGTCTTCGCCGAGGTCGAGCAGGCCGCGTTCTCGCCGAACAACTTCGTTCCCGGCATCACGGCCTCCCCGGACAAGATGCTCCAGGGCCGCATGTTCGCCTACGCGGACGCGCACCGCTACCGCCTGGGCGTCAACCACACCCAGCTGCCGGTGAACGCGCCGAAGAACGCGCCCGCCGACAACTACGGCCGGGACGGCTTCTACGCCACCCGCTACGGCTCGCGCCACGACAAGAACTACGAGCCCAACTCGTACGCGGGTCCCGCGCAGACGGACGCCCCGCTGGGCGCCCCGGCCGAGCTCTCCGGCTGGACGGGCACCTACGCCTACCAGGAGCACGTCAAGGACGACCACTTCTTCCAGGCCGGTGAGCTCTACCGCCTGATGTCGTCCGACGAGAAGGACCGTCTCATCGCGAACATCGCCGGTGGCCTCTCGCAGGTCTCCCGCGACGA
Organism: Streptomyces sp. NPDC087440; assembly: GCF_044744005.1. Classification (NCBI taxonomy): domain Bacteria; kingdom Bacillati; phylum Actinomycetota; class Actinomycetes; order Kitasatosporales; family Streptomycetaceae; genus Streptomyces; species Streptomyces sp. NPDC087440. Next base: position 134,851 of record NZ_JBIUXN010000003.1, read on the forward strand.
CGTGATCGAGAAGAACCTCGCGCACTTCCACGCCGCGGACGCCGAGTACGGCAAGCGCGTCGAGGAGGCTGTCCGCAGCCTGCGCGACGACAAGTAATTCCCAGACTGCGGAAGGGGCCTGACGGGAGGTCAGACCCCGACCGCTGTCCGTGCCGCCGGCCCGAATGAGGGGTGGTCGGCGGCACGGACACGAACGAGGCCCGCGGTGGTGGGTGAGCCAGTGCGGTGGTGAAGGTCGGCGCGTCTCTCCTTCTTGACCTGAGAGAAGGAGCGCGGGTCGGCTCATCGCCCCCACCGCGGCCTCATTCGCACGTTGCGCTTTGCTGCGCTTGCCGAACCAGGGCGCGGAGTACGGACGGTCCCGTACTTCGCGCCCTTCGGCGTGATGGGGTGAGCGGTTGCGTGCGGGTGAGTTGTGGCTGGTCGCGCCCACGCGGCGAAGCCGCACATCGACACAGCACCGCGCCCCGGGGCGTCGGCACCTCATGCACCAACAACTCAGCCCCGCGCCAGGCACTTCAGCCCGTCCGGCGTTTGAGGACGCGCGGCGCAGCCGTGCAGGGGGCAAGGGGCGTAGCCCCATCATGAACAGCACCCCCCACCCAACAGCCTCGCGAGTTTAGGTGAAGGGGCGGGGCTGGGGCGGGCGCCGCAGGCAAGAGGGGTGCCGGGCGCGGCACGAGCAAGCCCCCGCCCCGACCGGCAGGTCAATACCCCGACGGCCGCACCAGCCCCGTCTCGTACGCGAAGACCGCCGCCTGCGTACGGTCCCGCAGCCCGAGCTTGCCCAGAATCCGCCCGACATGCGTCTTCGCGGTCTGTTCGGCGACGACGAGCCGACGCGCGATCTCCGCGTTGGACAGCCCCTGCGCGATCAGCGAGAGCACCTCCGTCTCCCGTTCCGTGAGGTCACCGACCCGCTCCTTCAGCGGGGCCCTCGGTGACGCGCTGACCCGCGAGAACTCGGCGATCAGCCGCTTGGTGATGTTCGGCGCGAGGAGCGCGTCGCCGCCCGCCACCACCCGCACCGCCTGGGCGAGTTCGTCGGCGGAGGCGTCCTTCAGGAGGAACCCGGAGGCCCCGGCGCGCAGCGCCTCGTACACGTACTCGTCGAGGTCGAAGGTGGTCAGGACCAGGACCTTCACCGTGGAGCCGGGCTGCTCGGTGAGGATGCGGGTGGCGTCGATGCCGCCCAGCTCCGGCATCCGGATGTCCATCAGCACGACGTCGGGGCCGAGTTCGGCCGCCTTCTCGACCGCCTCGCGGCCGTTGACGGCCTGGCCGACGACCTCGATGCCGGGCTCGGCGTTCAGCAGCACCGTAAAGCCCTGACGGACCATCACCTGGTCGTCGGCGATCATCACGCGGATGGTCATGCGGAGCCCTTTCCGGGGACGTCGGCGGCAAGAGGCAGAACGGCCACGACCAGGTAACCACCTTCCACCGTGGACCCGTTGGAGAATTCGCCGCCCAGCATCGAGACCCGCTCCCGCATGCCGAGCACTCCGTGCCCGTCCCCGGAGAACGGGTGCGGGGCGCGGGTGGTCGGGGCGGTGTTGGCGACCCGTATCGACAGGGCGGACGCGTGGTGTCCGACGGCCACGTGGACGGCGGCGCCCGGCGCGTGCCGCATGGCGTTGCTGAGGGCCTCCTGCACGATGCGGTACGCGGAGAGCTCGACACCGGGCGAGTACGGGCGGGGCGTGCCGGTGATCTCGGTGGTGACGGTGAGCCCGGCGGAGCGGACGCCCGCGAGGAGTTCGCCGAGCTGGTCCAGGGTGGGCTGCGGGGCGTGCCGGGCGCCGCCCGCCCCGTCGTCGCCCTCCCCGTTCCTCAACACACCCAGCACGCGCCGGAGTTCGGTGAGCGCGTCGAGGGCGTTCTGCCGTATCCCCGCCAGGTTCTCCCGCAGTTCCGGGGACGGGTCGGTGGTGAGGTGCGGGGCGACCTGGGCCTGGATGGAGATGACGGACATGTGGTGGGCGACGACGTCGTGCAGCTCGCGGGCGATGCGGCTGCGCTCTTCGAGGAGGGTGCGGCGGGCCCGCTCCTCCGCCGTCACGCCCTCCTGCTCGACGAGGCGGTTGCGGGCCAGCCGGGTGCGGCGCTGGGCCGCTCCGGCGAACGCGGCGACGGCCAGGACGGTCAGCGGCAGGCTGTCGATGCCGTCGGGCCCCGTCCGTACGGCGAAGACCGCCACCAGTGCCGCCCCGGCGGCGACCGCCAGGGACAGCACCCGGACCCGCAGCGCGAGCAGGAAGAGCGCCACGGCGTGCACGACCAGCCCGAAGCCGGTCCACGGCGACGTCGCGTTGTCCTGTGCCGGGCCGCCCGCCACCAGCGCGCCGACGACGGTGGTGGCCGTGATGATCCACCAGCACAGCGCGGGGCGGTTCAGTGCTCCCGCGAGGGCCACCGCCAGGAACGCGGAGAGCACCGAGGAGACGCTGCCGTCGAGTTGGAAGTCGCTCTGGAAGTTGTTGAAGACGCCGAAGAACAGGGCGCCGGCGAAGGCCACCACCAGGACGTGCGGCAGCAAGGGCGGCCAGCCGTCGCGCATGCCGGGCATCGGGTCGGCCCGCAGCGTGAGCAGGTCGGTGCGCACGTGCCGGAGCCCGGACCGGGCCCTGGTGCCCATCGTCGCCATGACCTGCCGCTTGGTCCGACCGCCTGCCGCCCGCTCCCCCATGAGCGTCACTCTACGCATGATCATCTACCGGCTTCCGCCCAGGTGCGCCCTGCTGGACGACGCGGCCGGTGCTCCCTCCCCCGCTCCTCTGTTCGTACGTCCGGTACGCCGCCCAGCACACCAGCAGCGCGCATGCGAAGACCGGCAGCCAGCCGATCCGGGCGAGCACCCAGCCCGGGCCTTCCGGCGCGGTGTGCAGTCCGGGGAGCGGGCGGCCCGCGAGCAGGCCGAGCGCGGTGACGGCCATCATCGCGGTCTGGTGCCAGAGGAAGACGGTCATCACGGAGAGGTTCAGCAGGGCGACGCCCGCCCAGAGCAGGGGCCTGCGCAGCACCCTGCGGAGCGGTTCGAGGAGCAGGAGCGCGGCACCGCACTGGGCGAGGCCGAAGCAGACGGCGGCGAGGGTGGGCGGGTTGAGGTTGGAGACGGCCGCGCCGGGGACGCCGACCATGGAGGCCGGGTAGCCCGCGAAGAGGACCAGTGCGGCGGCCGCGAGCGCACCGCAGGGCAGCAGGACGAGTCCGGCGCTGCGGGGGTGGAACCCGCCGCGCGCCCAGAGCGCTCCCAGGCAGTACGGGACGAGCCAGCCCGCGCCGATGTTGAGCAGGCCGAGCGTCTCGGGCCCGTCGAGGCCGAAGCGGATCAGGTCGACGTGCAGGACGACGGCGAGCGGCCACAGCGGGTGCAGCCTGGTGACGAGCGGGGTGGCCGCGGTGAGCGCGGCGAACACCAGCAGGAACCAGAGCGGGGAGAGCACCAGCTTGAGGAGGGTGGTCACGGTGTCGACGCGGACCCCGGCGGCGAGCATCGCGGCGCAGACGCAGACCCAGGTGAGGAGCAGGGCTGCGACGGGCCTGAAGAGCCGGAGCATGCGGGCGGCGGCCCAGTCCCGGTAGCGGGTGCCTCGGGCGCGGGCGGCGGCGTACCCCTGGGCGGCGACGTACCCGCCGACCAGGAAGAAGACGGCCAGGGTCTGGAACATCCAGGAGATGGGGGCGAGTTGGGGTATGGCGGCCAGCGGGCTCGCCCCGTGGACGGTGCCGGTGTCGGCGACGAGCGCGGTGACCAGCCAGTGCCCGAGCACCACGCCGAGGACGGCCAGGGCCCGCAGGGCGTCGACGGTCCGGTCCCGTCCGGCCGGGGTGGCTGCGTCGATGCGCCGGGCGAGGGCGGGGAGTTGCGGGAGGATGCGGCGCTCACGCACGGCCGCTCACCGTGTTCCCGGGGGTGGCGGTGTTCTCACGCGGGGCCTTCCGGGTGTCCGCGGGAGCGACCTCACCCGTGACGATGCCCGTGAGGTGGGTCAGGGAGGCCGAGCCGGGGCTGAGGTAGCCGCTGTGGTCGCTGTCGCCCGCGTCGAAGGGGAGCGCCCCGAACTCCGGTGCGGCCGGGTCGGCGCCGAAGCCGACGGTGGTGATGCCGAGGTCGAGGGAGACGTGCGGGACGCCACCGATCCAGTCGGCGCTCCCCCGCCCCGCCCAGACGACGGCCCGGCCGCCCAGGTCCGCGGCGCGGACGGCGTCGGTGCCGACTCCCGGGCTGCCGAAGAGGACGAGGTTCGCGGCGCTGAGGCCGGGGGCGGCCAGGGTGCAGACGACGGCGCCGTAGGAGTGACAGAGGTACGAGGCGGGTGTCCCGGGTCGCAGGTCGGCCAACTCGGCGGAGAACGCGGTGAGTTCGTGGGCGGCCCCGTCGGCGCGGCCCGCCGTGATGGAGTCGGTGCTGACGGTGGCGGGGGTGCGGTAGCCGACCCAGGCGACGACCGCGGTACGGGGTCCGGCCTCCCTCAGCAGTGCTTCGGCGGCGTTCCGCAGGCGGTCGTAGTGATCCACGGAGGTGTCCGCTCCCGGGACCAGGACGGCGATGCGGTCGGCCCGGGCGAGGTCGCCGAACACCTCCACGCTGCGCCCGCCGTCGCGGCCGTCGAAGGAGTAGAACTTCCGCTCCGGGGCGGCCAGTTCGCGCAGTGCGGCGGCACGCTTGTGGGAGCCGTGCTCTTCGGCGGCGTCGGCTGCGGCACGGAGGTCGTCGCGCCGGGCGGCGTACCGGGCGGCGAGGTCGGCCCCGGTGGCGGCGCGCAGCGGGGCCAGGTCCGCCGGGGCGGGCGCGGGGACCTCCGTGGCCCCGGCGGCGCCGGACACCGGGAGGGCGACGGAGGCGGCGACGAGTGCGGCGAGCACTCCGCGCCGCAGGCGGACCCGGCGCGGGGTGCGGGCGGTGCGGGAACGCGTCGTCATGCGGGGTGGTCCTTCCGTACCGGTGGCAACTGCTGCCACCGGTACGGAATGTAGGAATCGCCGCGCGTCGTCTGCGTCCCCCAGGAGGGGGCACCTGTCGCGTACCTCTCAGGTATGACGAGGTGTACGCCGCCCCCGGGGGGACACCGCCCATGCCCGAGGGGGCGGCCGCCGTGATCCGGCGACCGCCCCCTCGTACAGCGAGCCCTCGTACAACGAGCCCTCGTCCAACAGGCCCTTGTACAGGCGGTGTTACTGACCCACGAACGGACGCACCGCGGTCGGCGCGTGGCCGGGCTCGGTCACGATGTCCTCCCACTCATTGACGGCGTCGATGCCCGCGCCGCTCATCGAGATGTTGGTGACGCGCTCCAGGATCGCCTCGACGACGACCGGCACCCGGTACTCGGCGGCCAGCTTCTTGGCCTGCTCGAAGGCGGGGAGCAGCTGGTCGGGCTCGGTGACGCGGATGGCCTTGCAGCCGAGGCCCTCGACGACCTTGACGTGGTCGACGCCGTAGACGCCCAGCTCCGGGGAGTTGATGTTCTCGAACTCCAGGTTGACCTGGAAGTTGATGTCCAGGTTGCGCTGGGCCTGGCGGATGAGGCCCAGGTAGGAGTTGTTCACGAGGACGTGGACGTAGGGGATGTTGTGCTGCGCGCCGACGGCCAGCTCCTCCAGCATGAACTGGAAGTCGTAGTCGCCGGAGAGGGCGACGACCTGGCCCTCGGGGTCGGCGGTGGCGACGCCGAGCGCGGCCGGGATCGTCCAGCCGAGCGGGCCGGCCTGGCCGCAGTTGATCCAGTGGCGCGGCTTGTAGACGTGCAGCATCTGCGCGCCGGCGATCTGGGAGAGGCCGATGGTGGTGACGTACCGGGTCTCGGGGCCGAAGGCGCGGTTCATCTCCTCGTACACGCGCTGCGGCTTGAGCGGCACGTTGTCGAAGTGCGTACGGCGCTGGAGCTTGGCCTTGCGGTCCTGGGTGGAGGCGGCCCACTCGCTGCGGTCGGGGAGCTTGCCCTCGGCCTTGAGCTCCTTGGCGACCTCGACGAAGAGTTCCAGGGCGGCCTTGGCGTCGGAGGCGATCCCGTAGTCCGGCGCGAAGATCTTGCCGAGCTGGGTGGGCTCGATGTCGACGTGGACGAACTTGCGGCCCTCGGTGTAGACGGCCAGGTCACCGGTGTGGCGGTTGGCCCAGCGGTTGCCGATGCCGAGGACGAAGTCGGACTCCAGGAAGTTCGCGTTGCCGTAGCGGTGCGAGGTCTGGAGCCCCACCATGCCGGCGTTCAGCTCGTGGTCGTCGGGGACGATGCCCCAGCCCATGAGGGTCGGGATGACCGGGGTGCCGGTCAGCTCGGCGAACTCCAGGAGCAGGTCGGAGGCGTCGGCGTTGATGACGCCGCCACCGGCGACGATCAGCGGGCGCTCGGACTCCAGGAGGAAGGAGATGGCCTTCTCGACCTGGGGGCGGGTCGCGACCGGCTTGTAGACCGGGAGCGGCTGGTACGTCTCGGGGTCGAACTCGATCTCGGTGAGCTGCACGTCGATCGGCAGGTCGATGAGGACCGGGCCCGGACGGCCGGAGCGCATCAGGTGGAAGGCCTCCTGGAACACGCCCGGGACCTGCGCGGCCTCCAGGACGGTGGTGGCCTTCTTGGTGACCGGCTTGGCGATCGAGGCGATGTCGACGGCCTGGAAGTCCTCCTTGTGGAGCTTCGCGACCGGGGCCTGGCCGGTGATGCACAGGATCGGGATCGAGTCCGCGATGGCCGAGTAGAGGCCGGTGATCATGTCGGTGCCGGCCGGGCCGGACGTACCGATGCAGACGCCGATGTTGCCTGCGTTGCTGCGGGTGTAGCCCTCCGCCATGTGGGAGGCGCCCTCGACGTGGCGGGCGAGCGTGTGCTTGATCCCGCCTCCGACCTGGAGGGCCTTGTAGAAGGGGTTGATCGCCGCGCCGGGCACGCCGAACGCGTGGCTGACGCCTTCGCGCTTGAGGATCTCAACAGCCGCGAGGGCGGCGGTCATACGGGGCATCGGGTCACTCCTGTGCTTCAGGCCGGTTTTCCGTAATGCGGAATAACTGTTCTGCTATGTGGAAGCAACATAGGATGCGGAGGTGTCCCCGTCAAGGGAGGAGTCCACGGATCGGGAGCGGCCCGCGTGGAGGACCGCACAAAGGGGCACGCCGGAAACCGGGGAGCGGGCGCGGGAAGGTCCACGGATCGAAACGTCGACAGAAAAGACGCGAAGTGCCTGCCAAGGCTTCACAGTTGGTGTGACCATGGAATGACACAGCGCATCAGTCGTTCATGCGTTCTTGCGTTCACGCCCGGTCGCGCGCCGCCGGACGTGCCCGCCGGACGAGATGTCCCGGAGGTCGCCCCATGGGAAGCAGCGTGCCGGTGCGGTGCCCCGCCTGCCGCCGTGATCACGCGTACGAACCGCCCGTCTTCCCCTGTGCGTGCGGCGCACCGCTGGCCCCGCCGCTCCAGCGCGACGCACCGGCGCAGACCGTCACGCACCGCACCTGGACGGACTCCTGGGTGACGGTCCGCTGCCCGTCCTGCGGCCGCGACGACCAGTGGCCCCAGCCGGAGCTGGGCTGCGGCTGCGGCGCGGTCCTGCGCATCCCGGTCCGCCCGGCCCCGACGGCTCCCCCGGACCCGAAGAGCGCAGGTCACCCCATGTCCGACCCCCGGCCGGTGCACCCGGACGGCTCCGCGAGGACGTGCGCGGACGGCACACCGGGCGACACCGGCGGCACGTGCTCCCTCACGGACGACTCCTCCCTCACGGACGGCTCTGCCGCAGCGGGGGAGCGCTCCCGCGCACCGCGCCCGCCCTTCCGCCCGCTCACCATCCGCACCGCCCGGGACGCGGTCACGGCGGCCGCGCTCTTCCTGAAGTGGCTGGGCTTCCGCGACGTACTGCAGTCCCCTGAGCACCCCGCCTCCGGCATCGACCTGCGCGCCCGGGGCCTGATCGCCCAGGTCGACCCGCGCACCGAGCCCTCGACCCTGCGGGACGTGGAGACCCTGTGGCTGCACGGGCTCAACTCCGAGGCGCAGCCGGTGTTCTTCTCCCTCACCGGGTACGTCCCGGAGGCGCGGGAGCGCGCGGAGAGCCTGGGAGTGCCGCTGTTCGTCATGGACCTGACGGGCACGCCACAGCCCGCCAACCACGCGGCGGACCGCCTGGCGGGCACGGCGCACTGAGCCGGGCGGTCCTTGGGCGGCCGGGGGCGATCGCGACCCGGGGACGATCGCGGCCCAGACGCGGTCCTTGGGCTGCCCGGGCCCGCCCCCTCCCGGTGTCACTCGGGAGAATCACCGGGGCGTACGCGGGTGGCCTGCGCGATACTCGACGCATGGCAGCGATCCGCCCCCGGCCGCAGACTCCGCCCGCGCCGCTCGGGACACCCCAGACGATCCGCCGGGCCCGGCCCGCCGAACTGCCCCTCCTCCAGGACATCGAACGCGCGGCCGGCGCGCCGTTCCGGGAGCTCGGCATGGCGGAGATCGCGGACGACGATCCCCCGCCGCTCGACCTGCTCGACTGTTACCAGCACGAGGGCCGTGCCTGGGTGTTCGAGGACGCGGCGGGCCTGCCCGGCGCGTACCTGATCTGGCAGGAGATCGACGGGGCCGCCCACATCGACCAGGTGTCGGTGCACCCGAGGATGGCCCGCCGGGGAGCGGGCCGCGCCCTCATCGCGCACCTGGCCCGGGAGTCCGGATACGACGCACTGACCCTGACCACCTTCGTCGAGGTCCCGTGGAACGCCCCGTACTACGCACGCCTGGGTTTCGTCACTCTCACCGACGACCAACTCACCCTGGGTCTGCGGGAGATCGTCGCCGAGGAGGCGTCGATGGGCCTCGGCCGCTGGCCACGGGTGTGCATGCGCCGCAGGATTCCGGCCGAACCCCCGAGGGGGGTTCGAGCCCAGTGACCCTGGTTCGGGGCGTACGACGGCCGGCCTCCGCACCCGGGCGTCACGCCGGTCGCAGCGGACGGGGCCCGGCGCGTCAACTTCCGTACCGCTGCCGCAGTTCCACCTTGCGCACCTTGCCGCTGACGGTCATCGGGAAGTCCTCCAGGATCTCCACCCGTCGCGGGATCTTGTAGTGCGCGAGGCGGCCCTCGCAGTACGCGGCGACCTCGCCCTGTGTCGGCGGGTCGGCCGGGTCGCGGGGGACGACGCAGGCCAGGATCTCCTCGCCGTAGCGCTCGTCGGGGACGCCGACCACCTGGACGTCGGCGATCTTCGGGTGGGCGTGGAGGAACTCCTCGATCTCGCGCGGGTACACGTTCTCGCCACCGCGGATGATCATGTCCTTGATGCGGCCGACGATCTGGAGGTAGCCGTCCTCGCGCAGGGTGGCGAGGTCGCCGGTGTGCATCCAGCGGTCCGGGTCGACGACCTCGGCGGTGCGCTCGGGGTCGTTCCAGTAGCCGAGCATCACGCTGTAGCCGCGGGTGCAGAGTTCGCCGGAGGAGCCGCGCGGCACGGTGGCGCCGGTGGCCGGGTCGACGACCTTGACCTCCAGGTGCGGCAGGACCCGGCCGACCGTACCCGTGCGGCGCTCCAGGTCGTCGTCGCGGCGGGTCTGGGTGGAGACGGGGGACGTCTCCGTCATGCCGTAGCAGATGGACACCTCCGCCATGTGCATCTCGGCGACGACCCGCTTCATCACCTCCGCCGGGCAGGGTGATCCGGCCATGATCCCGGTGCGGAGGGTGGAGAGGTCGTACGAGGCGAAGTCGGGGAGGTTCAGCTCGGCGATGAACATCGTCGGGACGCCGTACAGGGAGGTGCAGCGCTCGTCCTGGACCGCGCGCAGGGTGGCGGCGGGGTCGAAGGAGGGGGCGGGTATGACGGCGCAGGCGCCGTGCGAGACGGCCGCCAGATTCCCCATGACCATGCCGAAGCAGTGGTAGAAGGGCACGGGCAGGCAGATGCGGTCGTGTTCGTCGTAGGCGATGGTCTCGCCGACGAAGTAGCCGTTGTTGAGGATGTTGTGGTGGGAGAGCGTGGCTCCCTTCGCGAAGCCGGTGGTGCCGGAGGTGTACTGGATGTTGATGGGGTCGTGGCAGGACAACTCGGCCGCCCGAAGCTCCAGTTGTTCCGCCGGGGCGAGGTGGGCGGTCAGCTCGTCCCAGGTGGGGTCGCCGATGTGGTGCACGGACCGCAGCCCGGGACACGCCTCGCGGACCTCCGCCACCAGCGCGCGGTAGTCGCTGCCCTTGTGGGTGAGGGAGGCCACCAGCACGGACACCCCGGACTGCTGGAGCACGTACGCCAACTCGTGCGCCCGGTAGGCGGGGTTGATGTTCACCATGACGGCGCCGATGCGCGCGGTCGCGTACTGCACGAGCACCCACTCCGGGCAGTTCACCGCCCAGATGCCGACCCGGTCCCCCTTGGCGACCCCCCTGGCCAGCAAGCCACGCGCCAACGCGTCGACGTCCGCTCCGAGTTGGGCGTACGTCCAGCGGCGCCCCGACGGAACGTCGACCAGCGCCTCCCGCTCGGGGAAACCGGCCACCGCGCGCAGCAGACTGCCGCCGATGGTGTCCCCGAGCAGGGGGACGTCCGTGTCCCCGTACACATGGGAAAGCTGCTGCCGCGTGCTGTCTTCCACCTGATTCCCTCCACCGTGCATCCGTCCGACACTTCGGCCGGCCACCCGCCGATCGGTTGGCCGACCCCCGCCCACCGCTCAGTTGACCTTCCGGTCCAGGCCCGCCCAGTACGGCTCGCGCAGCTTGAACTTCTGGATCTTGCCGGTCGCCGTGCGCGGGATCTCCGCCCGGAACTCCACCGACGTCGGGGCCTTGTAGCCGCCGATCCGCTCCTTGCAGTGGGCGATGATCGCGGCCTCGTCGGCGTCCGCGCCCTCCACCAGGACGACCAGCGCCTTGATGGTCTCGCCCCACTTCTCGTGCGGGACGCCGATGACGGCGACCTCGGCGACGGCCGGGTGGCTGAAGATCACGTCCTCCACCTCGATGGAGCTGACGTTCTCCCCGCCGGTGATGATGACGTCCTTCTTGCGGTCGGAGATCGTGAGGTGGCCGTCGCTCGTGTCGAGGAAGCCGCCGTCCCCGGTGTGGAACCAGTCGTCGGCCAGGGCCTCCGCCGTCTCCTCCGGCTTCTCCCAGTACGCGTCGAGTACGACGTTGGAGCGGGCCAGCACCTCGCCGTTGTCCGCCACTCGCACCTGCACGCCGAGCGCCGGGATGCCCGCCCGGGACAGCTTGCGGGCGCGTTCCTCGGCGGGGAGGGCGTCGTCGGCGGGCTGGGTGCGGTTGAAGGTGAGCAGGGGGGAGGTCTCGGTCAGACCGTAGATCTGGGTGAACTCCCAGCCCAGTTCCTCGCCGATGCGCTGGATGGTCCGGGTGGGCGGCGGGGCGCCCGCGCAGACGACGCGCACCGTGTCGCGGCCGGGGATCTCGCCGTCCCAGGTGGCCGCCGCGTCCAGCACCGCGTTCCACACGGCGGGCGCGCCGCACATCAGCGTCACCCCGTGCTCCTCCACCCGCCGCAGGATCTCCGCGCCGTCGACCTTGCGCAGCACGACCTGCTTGGCCCCGAGCCCGGCCATCACGAACGGCATGCCCCAGCCGTTGCAGTGGAACATCGGCAGCGTGTGCAGGTAGACGTCCCGCTCCCAGGCGCGGGTGTGCAGCCCGAAGGTCAGCCCGTTGACCCAGATGTTGCGGTGGGTGAGCTGAACCCCCTTGGGGCGGGCGGTCGTTCCGGAGGTGTAGTTGATGGTGGCGGTTGCGTCCTCGTCCGGACGCGACCAGGGGCGCGGCTCGATCCCGTACCGCATCAGCTCGTTGTCGGTCTGCTCCCCGAGCACAAAGCGGTGGGGTGCCTTGACCCCGCTCAACGCGTCGTCGAGCTCCGGGTCGACGAGCAGCACCTGCGCACCGCTCTGGCGCACCATGTAGGCGATCTCCTCGGGCTTCAGCCGGAAGTTGATCGGCACGCAGATCCGCCCGCTCGTCGGGACCGCGAACAGCAGCTCCAGCATGCGTGCCGAGTTGTGGCTCACGACGGCGATCCGTTCGCCCTCGCCGACGCCGAGCGCGTCGAACCCCGCCTGCCAGGCCCGCACCCGGGTCGCCAGGTCGCCGTACGTGGATGTGGGAACGGGCAATGCGGGCTGGATCGGCTCGTCGATCACGCCAGGACTGGAGGCGAACCCCAGTTCGGCGCGATCGAGGAAGTCGGAGATGGTCATCGGCGTCCGCATCGAACTCTCCCTGTGTCGACCGTGGTCGTTAACATCCTGAACATCCTGTTGCAGTGGCCCGAATCTCACTACCCCCGGACGGGGGTGGAAGGGAAGCGCACGTGAGGGACGTTTCCGGTACGTCCGGGACGGGTCTGCCGAAGGCTCCCGGCGGACCCGTGCCCGTACCCGCCGCCGAGATGCGGGCGGCGCTGCTGCGGCTGCGCCGGGCCACCGGCATCCCGGTCGCCTTCGGCGGGTTGCTGACCGGTCCGGCCCAGTTGCGGATCGGCGAGTTGAGCGGGGCCTCGACCCGGTCGCTGGAGGGCCTGCTGGTGTCGGCGGGCATCGGGCTCGGCGGCAAGTCGATCGCGCTGGGGCGCCCGTGCGCGGTCACCGAGTACCTCTCCTCCCGGCACATCAGCCACGAGTACGACGCGGCGGTCACCGCGGAGGGCCTGCGCTCGGTGATCGCGGTGCCCGTGGTCGTACGCCGACGGGTACGGGGTGTCCTGTACGGGGCCCTGCGCACCCCGCAGTCCCTCGGCGACCGGGTGGCGGGCGCGGCGCTGGACGCGGCGCGCGAGGTGGAGCAGGCGCTGGCGGTACGGGACGAGGTGCGCCGCCTGCTGGACGTGGCCGGAGGGCCGGGGCAGGGCCCCGGCGCGTGGGAGGAGGTCCGCGAGGCCCACAGCGAGCTGCGCGCCCTCGCACCCCGCATCGTCGACCCGGCCCTGCGGGCGGAACTCCTGTCCGTGTGCGGGAGGTTGGCGGCATCCTGCGGGGGCGGGGAGCCGGTCGCCTACACGGTGGCGCTGACTCCCCGCGAGACGGACGTGCTGGCGTGCGTGGCCTCGGGCGCGACCAACGCGGCGGCGGCCGAACGGCTGGGCCTGCGCCCCGAGACGGTCAAGGGCTATCTGCGCTCCGCGATGCGGAAGCTGGGGGCGCACACGAGGCTGGAGGCGGTGGTGGCGGCCAGGCGCGCCGGGCTGCTGCCCTAATCCTGGAGCGCCCGGGCGATCTCCCGGGCCAGCGCGTCGGCCCGCTCCGGCGCAACCCACTCCTCCTCCGGACGGCCCAGGTACCCGAAGACGGCGGGCCCGCGCCGATCCTCGGGCTGGTCGCCCATGCGGGCCACGACATGGAAATGAACGTGCCCGAACCCCTCCTTCTCCGCGAACTGCACCACATACGTCTTCACACACCCGGTGACGTCCCGCAGCGCCCGCGACAACCGCACCTGCCACACCCCGAGCGACGCGGCCTCGGCGTCGGTGAGGTCGTGCACGGCGGTCACATGCCGCCGTGGCAGCAGAACGAGCCAGCCGGGCAACGCGGAGTTGAAGGCATGCACCACCCGCCAGTGCTCGTCACTGACCACACACTCCCGCTCCGGAACATACGGCAGCCGGGCCTCCTGGGCACAGGGATAACAATCACTCGCTTCATTCGCCATGCCCCCCACCCTAGAAACCCGCCGCAGAGGGGAGCACCCCCGGCTGAACCGCAACCACCCCCACCCCCCTCATCAGCACCGCGTCAAGTTCCACCCCCTCCCCATCAGCACCGCGTCAGGACCCCCCTCCCCCGACCCCCGCCCCACCTACCGTCGTCACCAAGGAGCCCACTCACCGCCTCACCTTCGAGGAGCACCCCATGGACGACCCCCGCTCCCCCGCCGACGCGGACCCCGACGAACCCGGCCGGCCGCCGCACGACACCGACACCGACACCCACACCCCCTGCGCCTTCTACGTCCCCGTCCGCATCGGACGAACCGGCGGCCGCCACCTCCGCTTCATGCGCACCCCCCTCGGCCACCGCACCGCCGTCGCCTTCACCACCCCGGACCGCCTCGCCACCACCCTCGGCACGCGTCAGACCTGGGTGCGTCTCGGCGAGCCCGCCCTGCGCGCCCTCGCCACCCCCCTCGGTGTGACGACCGTGACCGTCGACCCCCAACTCACCGCCCCCGCAGCGCAGTCGGCCCCGCGCCCGCTGCCCGCGCCCTGGTTCGCCGTCACCGGCATCCACAGCCGTGTCGACTGAGGCACGGGCGGCGACCGCGCCCGGTCTCCTCGACACCGGGCCCGTCTGGCCGTCCTCCGCCACCCTCGCCCCGGGCGGCCGTCTCGCCGTCGCGGGCGTCTCCCTCGCCGAGCTCGCCGACCGGTTCGGCACGCCCCTCTACGTACTGGACGAGGAGGAGGTGCGGCAGCGGGCGCGCGCATGGCGGCGGGCCCTGCCGGACGCCGAGGTCGTGTACGCGGCGAAGGCGTTCCTGTGCCGGGCGCTCGTGGACTGGGTCCGCGAGGAGGGGCTCGGGCTGGACGTGTGCTCCGCCGGGGAGCTGGAGCTCGCGGTGTCCCGCGGTTTCGACCCCGAGCGGATCGTGCTGCACGGAAACGCGAAGTCCCCGCAGGACCTCAAGACGGCCCTCCGGTTCGGTGTCGGACGGATCGTCATCGACTCCGACTGCGAGATCGCCCGGCTCGCCGCCCAGGCCGAGGGGCCGACGCCGCAGCAGGTCATGGTGCGGGTGCTGCCGGGCATCGAGGCCGGGGCGCACAAGAAGATCCGTACCGGCGCGGAGGGCCAGAAGTTCGGGCTGTCCATCGCATCGGGCGACGCCGAGGCCGCCGTCGCCCGCATCCTCGGTCAGCCCTGCCTCCAACTCGTCGGCCTGCACTGCCACTTGGGGTCACAGATCACCGATCCGGAGCCGTACGGGGCCGCGGTCCACCGGCTGGTCGCGTTCCTGGCCGGTCTGCGTGAGCGGTACGGGATCACCCTGCCCGAGCTGGACCTCGGCGGTGGCTTCGCCGTCGCGTACCGGGCGGGCGACCGGGCCCCCGCCCCGGCTGCGTACGCACGTACCATCACCCGCGAACTCACCACCGCCTGCGCCGCGTTCGACTATCCGGCCCCCCGCCTGACGGTCGAGCCGGGACGCTCGCTGCTGGCCCCGGCCGGGGTCGCGCTGTACCGGGTGCTGTCCGTGAAGCGGTCGGCGGGCAGCGTCTTCGTCGCGGTCGACGGCGGGATGGGCGACAATCCGCGTCCCGCCCTGTACGGCGCCCGCTACACGGTCCGGCTGGTGGGCCGCGCGGAGTCCGCCCCGATGCGTACGACGACGGTGGTGGGCCGCCACTGCGAGGCGGGGGACGTACTGGCCGAGGACATCGAGCTCCCGGCGGACGTGCGTCCCGGCGACGTGCTGGCGGTGCCCGCGTCCGGTGCGTACCACTTGTCGATGGCCTCGGGCTACAACCTGGTCGGCCGGCCGCCGGTGGTCGCGGTGCGGGAGGGGCGGGCGCGGCTGCTCGTACGCCGCGAGACCTACGACGACCAGCGGAGGAGGGACGTGGGCCTGTAGCACCCCCACCGGCTTCTGCGGGACCCGGAGCCCTGCCGGCCCGGGTCCCGCAGAGGTTCCGAAGCACACGCCCGGCCGCCCCTTGCGGACACCTTCTGTCCGCAAGGGGGCCCCGCCCGGCCCCGCCGTCACCGCGCCGGTCCCCTTCGCCCCGTATATCCTGCTTCGTGATCCGCTGCCCGGCGGATGCGGACCATGCCCGGAAACGGACGAGGGAGGCGGACGAGCCCCATGCCTGCCAAGAAGCGCACCTGGCGCCGCCAGCCCTCCCTCGCGCCCGCCCCTCCCGCTCCGTCCGCTCCCCCGGCCGGACGCCGACAGCCCCCCGACGCGCACGACCACGGCAGCGTCGTCAACGCGGCCCTCTACCGGGACGGCATCCGCGTCTCCACCCCGGACTCCCTCGCGGAGACCTTCCGCCAGCTGCGCGAGCACCCCGACGGCATGGCCTGGATCGGTCTGCACCGGCCCACGGAGGCCGAACTCCACTCCCTGGCCGAGGAGTTCGACCTGCATCCCCTCTCCATCGAGGACGCCCTCGAAGCCCACCAGCGCCCGAAGCTGGAGCGCTACGGCGAGACGCTCTTCGTGGTCCTGCGCGCCGCCCGCTACCTGGACGCGGCCGAGGAGGTCGACTTCGGCGAGCTGCACGTCTTCGTGGGCCACGACTTCGTCATCACGGTCCGCCACGGCGCGGCCCCCGACCTCTCCGCGGTCCGCCGCCGCATGGAGGAGACCCCCGAGCTCCTCTCGCTCGGCCCCGAGGCGGTCCTGTACGCGATCCTGGACGCGGTGGTCGACGGTTACGCACCCGTCGTCTCCGGTGTCCAGACCGACATCGACGAGATCGAGACCGAGGTCTTCCGCGGCGACCCCGAGGTCTCGCGGCGCATCTACGAACTCTCCCGCGAGGTGGTGGAGTTCCAGCGCGCCACCCGCCCCCTGATCGGCATGCTGAACGGCCTGATGGCGGGCTTCACCAAATACCGCACGGACGAGGAACTCCAGCGCTACCTGCGCGACGTCGCCGACCACGTCACCCACACCAGCGAGCGCGTGGACGGCTTCCGCCAGGCCCTGACCGACATCCTCACCGTCAACGCGACCCTGGTCACCCAGCAACAGAACGCGGAAATGCGGGCGTTGGCCGTCGCGGGCTTCGAGCAGAACGAAGAGATCAAGAAAATCTCGGCCTGGGCCGCCATCCTCTTCGCGCCGACCCTGGTCGGCACGATCTACGGCATGAACTTCGACAACATGCCCGAACTCCAGTGGGCTTGGGGCTACCCCTTCGCCATCGCCCTGATGGCCATCGTCTGCGGCGGCCTCTACGTCGTCTTCAAGAAGCGCGACTGGCTGTAGCCGTCACAGCTCGGCCCCCGGCTCCAGATACCGGTAGTCGGTCCCGCCCTGCTCCTCCAGCCAGCCGTTCGCGCTGGCCAGGCCGCGGGAGTTGAGCTGGGCGTCGTGGATGCCGACGGCGCGTTCCGGGTGGGCGGTGCGGGTGAAGTCGATGGCCTCGCTGATGCGCATCCAGGGGGCGTGCAGGGGGACCAGGAGGGTGTGGACCGGAGCGTCGGGGAGGTGGAAGGAGTCGCCGGGGTGGTAGACGGTGCCCTCGATCAGGTAGCCCAGGTTCGCACAGTCCGGGGCGTCGCCGTAGATGCGGGCGTGGGCTCCGCCGTGGGCGGTGACGCAGAAGCCCGCGGCGGTGAAGGCGTCGCCCGCGCCGACCCCGGTGACACGGAGGTCCGGGAGGCCGGGCAGGGCGGCGCCGTGGGGGGCGTACACCGGGATGTCGAGGCCGCGCAGGTGTGCGGGGTCGATGTGGTCGGCGTGCTCGTGGGTGATCAGTACGGCGTCCGCGCCCCGCAGGGCCTCGGGCTCGCTCCAGGCACCCGGGTCGACGACCAGGACGCCGAGGCCTTCCCGCTCCAGGCGGACGCAGGAGTGGGTGTATTTGGTGAGGTGCATGGGCCGACGCTATGTCCGCGGCAGGCACCCCACAAGCAACCCCCTTCAGGCTGTGGGCCGTTCGCCCAGTGCGCTGCCCGCGAGCCAGGCGGACCAGGAGAGGTTCCAGTCGCCGTAGCCGTTGCCGAAGTGGTCCATCGGCTTGCCGGTGGTGCCGGTGACCTCGATGACGTCGCCGACGCGGCTGAGGCCGTAGAGCCACCGGGCGTCCGCGTCGGACATGCCGATGCAGCCGTGGCTGACGTTCTCCTTGCCGAAGGAGGCCGCGTTGTCCGGGGCGGCGTGGATGTACTCGCCGCTGATCGTCTCGCGCATGCTCCAGTCGTACGGGTCGTAGTAGCCGTCCGGGCTGTTGCGCGGGATGCCGATGGTGCGGGAGTCCATGATCACGCGGCCGTCCTTGGAGAGGATCGTCTTGATGCCCTCGCGGGTCTTGAAACGGTCCTCGCCGCCGCTGACCGGGATGACCCTGAGCGTCTCGCCGTTGCGGACGACCGTCATGGTGTGGGCGGCCAGGTCGACCTTGTTGACCGTGGCGTCGCCGGTGGTGAAGGTGAGCCTGCGGTCGCGGTCGGCCGCGGTGCCGTCGGCGAGCTTCACGTGGGACAGGCGGGCGTCGAGGGTGACCTTCGTGTGGGCGGGCCAGTAGTGCTCGGGGCGGAAGTGGACCAGGGTGTCGCCCTTGGCCTCCGTCCAGTGCCAGGCGCCGGTGAGCGGCGTGGAGGTGGTGACCTTCAGGGCGCCCTCGATGCCGGCGCGGAGGGATCTGTCGACCTTCTGGCCCTTGAAGACCAGGGCCAGGGGCTGGCCGACGCCGACCGTGGAGCCGTTCAGCGGCGCGATCTGCGGGGCCACCGTGCGGCGCGGCGCGGCCAGCTTCTGGGCGGGCGGGGCGGGCTCGGCGGTCGGTGAAGGGGTCGCCGAGGGGGCCTTGTGCTCGACGTCGGCGACCACGGCGTTGTCCGCGGGGGTCAGCGCACGGGTCCCCTCGCCCCCGCATGCGGACACGGCCAGGGTGAGCGCCGCCACCGCGACAGGGATGCGGACGGTGGACGTGACGGTGCGGCGCATTCTTCCTCGTACCTCTGGGGGAACCGGACCGGTCGGGGTTCGACCGGTCGACCCATCAGGGTAGGAGACCCGTCGCGCCGCCCCCAGGGGCCGAAGGTCCCGCATCGGGCGGCAAGGGGCCCGGATGCGTCGGCCCGCCCCCCGCGCCCTCCCGGTCCACTTCCCGTACGAGATCCAGCGCGCGGCCCAGTGTGTCCAGGCGGGCGGCGAGCGAGTCGCCGGACGGGTAGAGGCGGATCGTGGTGACGCCCGCGTCGCGCCAGTCGCGCAGCCGGGAGCGGACCCGGTCGGGGGTGCCGATCAGGGTGGTGGCGAGGACCATGTCGTCGGTGACCAGGGCGGCCGCGCCGTCCCGGTCCCCCGCCTGCCAGCGGGTGCGGACCTCGGCGGCGACGTCGGCCCAGCCCTGCCGGGAGTAGGCGTCGTTGTAGAAGTTGGTGCTGCCGGAGCCCATGCCGCCGAGGCTGAAGGCGAGTTCCTTCTTGCGGCCCGCGAGCATCGTCGTCAGTTCGTCCTCGTCGCGGGCGAAGGCGACTTCCGCGCCCTGGCAGACGTCGAGTGCCGAGCGGTCGCGGCCGGAGGCGGCCAGGCCCGCGTCGAGGTGGTCGAAGGAGGCGGCGCGGGAGCCCTCGGGGACGAAGCTGGTGCCGAGCCACCCGTCGGCGATCTCCCCGGTGAGGTGCAGCATCTTCGGCGAGAGGGTGGCCAGGTAGACGGGGATGTCGTGTTCGGCGCGGATCGCCAGGCGCATGGGGCGGCCCTCGCCGCCGGGGAGGGGGATGGTGAAGGCCGTGCCGGAGTGGCTGATCCTCTCCCCCGCCGCCGCGCTGCGGACGATCTCCACCGTCTCGCGCATCCGGGCCAGCGGGCGGGCGAACGGCACCCCGTGCAGCCCCTCGATCACCTGCGGCCCCGACGGCCCGAGGCCCAGCAGGAAGCGGCCCTCGGAGAGGCGGGAGAGCGTGAGCGCCGCCTGCGCGACGGCGACGGGGGTGCGGGTGCCGAGCTGGATGATGCCGGAGCCCAGCAGGATGCGCTCGGTGCGGGCGGCGAGGAAGCCGAGCGGGGACGGCGCGTCCGCTCCCCAGGCCTCGGCGACCCAGCACATGTCCAGGCCCAGTTTCTCGGCCCCGGTGACGTAGTCCACGGTCTCGCGCCAGTCGCCGGACGCGGCCTCGACGGTGGTGGCGGTGCGCAGCATCAGCGTCCGCCCTCCTCGGGAGCGGCCTCGGGAGCGGCCTCAGGAGCGGCCTCCGGGTCGGCGCCCTCCGCGAGCCCCTTCAGCACGGCGAGCGTGCGGGCCATCCCCGTCTCGAACTCCTTCATCCGTACGAACACGATCTTCTGCTCCTTCTCCGGCATCCGGTCGATCGCGTACGAGAGCCCCGAGCGCCCCGGGCCGAGCCGCACCCACTGCGTGAGCACGGTGCCGCCGCGCTCCCCCTCACCCGAGAGGGTGAACTTCCAGAGGGCGGAGGGTACTTCGGGGTCCTCCACCGCCCAGGCGAACACCCTGCCGGGTTCGCACTCGACGACGTACGACGTGGTCTGCCACTCGCCGAAGGAGGGGTGCTTGTTGTGTCCGGCGAAGCGGGCGCCGAGTTCGGGCCCCGTCGCGCCGTCGAGCCATTGCACGGACCGCAGTTCGTCGCTGGTGCCGGGCATCAGCGTGATGTCGCTGGCCAGTTGCCACACCCGCTGCGGCGGGGCGTCGATCCAGACGCTGTCCTGCGCGGTGGGCCCGTCCGCGTACCGCGCACCCGTCCACTCCATGACCACGCTCCCTCAACTCACGTGCGGGGAAGAGCCGTTGAGGGAGGATACGCAGAGACATACCGTCCGGTCAGTAGGGCGGTACGAAATCGGGGTGCCCACGGCTCGCCCCGGGGGCCGCGTCAGTCCGTGTGCTTCCAGCGCGCCCAGAACGGCAGCACGAACCAGCACAGCAGGTACCAGCCGAACACCCCCGCCACCAGCCACGGCGCGAACGCGTTGTGCGTGGCCACCCGCATCACCAGCAGCAGCGCCGAGCACAGCGTGGCGAGCAGCAGGACCAGGCCGAGGAAGGTCAGCCGGGAGGCCCAGATGACGGCCTTGTGCTTGATCCGGCGGCCCGAGACGATCCGGTGGAAGGAGACCGGGCCGATGAGCGCACCGGTGGCGGTCGAGCCGAGGACCACCGTGACGATGTAGATGGTCTTGTCGGTCTGGGCCAGGTCCTGGAAGTGCGGGGTGAAGACCACCGTGAGCAGGAACCCGAAGAGGATCTGCACCCCGGTCTGGGTCACCCGGATCTCCTGGACCAGCTCCGCCCACTGCCGGTCGGCCCGCTCGTCCTCGCTCTCGGAACGGCCGCGGGGGCGACGCTCGCCGCCGTCGGAGCCGCCCCGGGAGCGGCGCTCCTCGTCCTCGGGCGCCCGCTCCGCTCTCTTCTCGGGGACCTTCTGCGTCACGTCTCGACCCTCCTCGCGCGCACTCGCCGCCGAGCGTCGCGCCCACCCGTATCCCGCCCGTATCGAGCATGCAATCGACCGCATACCCTTTCGGGCGACAGCTATGAGCTCGACGAGCGCCCTCGCTCGCCGTCCGGCCCTTGCGGGCACGGGGCGAACGAGCGCGGGAACGGCAAAAATTGTCGTACGGCAACTGTGGCACCATGACCCACGGAACGCCCGTTCGGAAGTGAGCTGGTCGTACCGGTGCCGCCCCCTGCGCGGGCCGGTGTCGAGCAAGTCACAAAGGGGTGGGGCAGACCATGGGGACAACGGGTTCCGAGACGGGCGGACGTTCCGGCGTCGGCAAGACGGCGGACGGGGCGTCGTCGGCGGCACCGGGCGCGGCGGACGGCACGTCGGCGGCGGCAGCGCCGTCGTCAGCATCCGCGTCGGCGGGCTCGGAGCGCGCCGCGTCGCACCCGGGCATCGACACCGCGGCGGCGGACACGAGCATCGCCCCCTCCGCCGGACTCGGCGCCACACCGGCCGGCCGCACGAGCGCCCCCGCAGCGGACACCGGTGCTTCCTCGGGTACGGACGCCTCATCTCGTACGGCAGACCCTTCGCGTACGGACGTCCCTTCGCATACGGACGCCTCTTCCGGTACGGATGCCCCCGCACCCCCTCGCACGCCCCGCGCCAAGGCTCCGCGCAGCCGCACCGGCGCGGCCTCCGCCAAGCCGCGCACCGCCCGCCGCACCCCCGCGAAGGCCACCGCCGAGGCGACCGTGCCCCCCGAGGCCGCCACGGCCCCCGAGACCGTGCCCGCCGTCGAACCGGCCCGCACCACCCGGGTCGCCCGCACCGCGCGCACCCCCAAGACGCCGGCCCCCACCGCGAACGGGCACGCCCGGCAGCCCGACGGCTCCGTCGGCGAGCCCGAGCTGCGTCAGCTGCTGGCCGGGCTCACCGCCGTACGCGACGGGGACTTCGGCACCCGCCTGCCCGACGACCGCGACGGCCTCCTCGGTGAGATCGCCCAGGTCTTCAACGGCATGGTCGACCAGCTCTCCCTGTTCACCTCCGAGGTGACCCGTGTCGCCCGCGAGGTCGGTACCGACGGACGCCTCGGCGGTCAGGCCGAGGTGCCGGGCGTCGACGGCACCTGGAAGGACCTCACGGACTCCGTCAACGCGATGGCGGGGAATCTGACCACCCAGGTGCGCGACATCGCGCAGGTCGCGACCGCCGTGGCCAAGGGCGACCTGACCCGCAAGATCGACGTGGACGCGCAGGGCGAGATCCACGAGCTGAAGAACACCATCAACACGATGGTCGACCAGCTGTCGTCCTTCGCGGACGAGGTCACCAGGGTGGCCCGCGAGGTCGGCACCGAGGGCCGTCTCGGCGGTCAGGCCGACGTCCAGGGCGTCTCCGGCACGTGGAAGGACCTCACGGAGTCCGTCAACGTCATGGGCGACAACCTGACCGCCCAGGTGCGCTCCATCGCCCAGGTGACCACCGCCGTCGCCAAGGGCGACCTCTCGCAGAAGATCCGCGTGGACGCGCGCGGCGAGATCCTGGAGCTGAAGGAGACCATCAACACGATGGTCGACCAGCTCTCGGCCTTCGCCGACGAGGTGACCCGGGTGGCCCGCGAGGTGGGCACCGAGGGCAATCTGGGCGGCCAGGCGACCGTGCGCGGCGTCTCGGGCACCTGGAAGGACCTCACGGACAACGTCAACGTGATGGCGTCCAACCTCACCGGCCAGGTGCGGTCGATCGCGCAGGTCGCGACCGCCGTCGCCAAGGGCGACCTGTCGCAGAAGATCAACGTCGAGGCGAAGGGCGAGGTCGCGGCGCTCGCGGGTGTGATCAACACCATGGTGACGACGCTGTCCGCCTTCGCCGACGAGGTGACCCGCGTGGCCCGCGAGGTCGGCACCGAGGGCATCCTCGGCGGCCAGGCCCACGTGCCGCACGTGGCCGGCACCTGGAAGGACCTCACCGACAACGTCAACTCGATGGCGAACAACCTCACCGGGCAGGTCCGCAACATCGCCCAGGTGACCACCGCCGTCGCGCAGGGCGACCTGACCCGCAAGATCGACGTCGACGCCCGGGGCGAGATCCTGGAGCTGAAGACCACCATCAACACGATGGTCGACCAGCTGTCCTCCTTCGCCGCCGAGGTCACCCGCGTGGCCCGCGAGGTGGGCTCCGAGGGCCGGCTCGGCGGCCAGGCCGAGGTCGAGGGCGTCTCCGGTACGTGGAAGCGCCTGACCGAGAACGTGAACGAGCTGGCCGGGAACCTCACCCGGCAGGTCCGTGCCATCGCCGAGGTGACCAGCGCCGTCGCCGAGGGCGACCTGACCCGCTCCATCACCGTGGACGCGTCCGGCGAGGTCTCCGAGCTCAAGGACAACATCAACTCGATGGTGGAGTCCCTGCGCGAGACCACCCGGGCCAACCAGGAGCAGGACTGGCTCAAGACCAACCTGGCCCGCATCTCGGGGCTCATGCAGGGGCAGCGCGACCTGACCGTCGTCGCCGAGCTGATCATGGACGAGCTGACCCCGCTGGTCGGCGCGCAGTACGGGGCCTTCTACCTGGCGCACGACACCGGCCGCAACCCCGAGCTCGAACTCATCGGCTGGTACGGGCACTTCATGGGCTCCCAGGACCGCCCCGTCCGCTTCGAGCTGGGGCAGTCGCTGGTCGGGCAGGTGGCGCGCAGCCGCCGCACGATCGCGGTGGACGATCTGCCGTCGGGGTACGTCACCGTGTCCTCCGGGCTCGGGTCGACGGACGCGCGGAGCCTGCTGGTGCTGCCGATCGCCGTCGAGGGGCAGGTGCTCGGCGTGATCGAGCTGGCCTCGGTGGGCGGGTTCACGCCGGTGCACCGGGACTTCCTGGAACAGCTGATGGAGACGGTCGGCGTCAACGTCAACACCATCGTCGCCAACGCCCGCACCGACGAGCTGCTCGGCGAGTCGCAGCGTCTGGCCGCCGAGTTGCAGTCGCGTTCGGAGGAACTCCAGTCGCAGCAGGAGGAGTTGCAGCACTCCAACGCCGAACTGGAGGAGAAGGCGGCGCTCCTGGCGTCCCAGAACCGGGACATCGAGGCGAAGAACCTGGAGATCGAGCAGGCGCGGCAGGAGCTGGAGGACCGCGCGCAGCAGCTCTCCATCGCCTCGAAGTACAAGTCGGAGTTCCTGGCGAACATGAGCCACGAGCTGCGCACCCCGCTCAATTCCCTGCTGATCCTGGCCCAGTTGCTCGCCCAGAACCCGACCCGCAACCTCTCCGCCAAGCAGGTCGAGTACGCGGGTGTCATCCACTCGGCGGGCTCCGACCTGCTCCAGCTGATCAACGACATCCTCGACCTGTCGAAGGTCGAGGCGGGCAAGATGGACGTCAACCCGGAGCCGGTGGGGCTGCGCAAGCTGCTCGACTACGTGGAGGCGACCTTCCGCCCGATGACGGCGCAGAAGGGCCTCGACTTCCGGATCAGCGTCGCCCCGGGCGCCCCCGCCGAACTGGTCACCGACGACTCCCGGCTGCGCCAGGTCCTGCGCAACCTGCTGTCCAACGCGGTGAAGTTCACCGAGGCGGGCGCGGTGGAGCTGCGCATCGACCCGGCGATCGGCGCGGACCTGCCGCCCACCGTGCGCCCGCACGGCCCGGCCGTCGCCTTCCGTGTGATGGACACCGGCATCGGCATCGCCGAGCAGCAGCTCGAAGCGATCTTCGGGGCGTTCCAGCAGGCCGACGGCACGACCAGCCGCAAGTACGGCGGCACGGGTCTCGGGCTGTCGATCAGCCGCGAGATGGCGCATCTGCTCGGCGGCGCGATCCAGGTCACCAGCGCGCCCGGCGAGGGCTCGACCTTCACCCTCTACATCCCGGTGGCCCGCTTCGAATCGCCCGCCGCCTACGCCGACCCGGCGCTCAAGGACAAGGAGCGCGAGGTGACGGCGCTCGGGGCGCCGGCCCCGGCCGTTCCCGCGCAGCAGCGCAGGCTCCTGGTGATAGAGGACCGGCCGCGCGGACTGCTGTCGCTGGTCGCGGAGAGCGCGGTGTCGGAGCTGGGCGACGGGTCGCTGCCCGACGCGCGGGGCCCCGTTCACGTACGTACCGCCGTCGGCCCGGAGGAGGCGGCGGCCGCGCTGGCGTCCGACCCGTGCCACTGCGTCGTCATCGGCCTGGACATGCCCGACGGGTCGGCCATGCGGCTGCTGGCCGCACTCGACGGCGACCCGGCGCTGCGCCAGGTGCCGGTGCTCGCCCACCACACGCGCCCGCTGGAGGCGTCGCACGAGCGGCAGATCCTCGAATGGTCGCGCTCCAAGCCGCTCGAACTCCTGCCCAGCCTGGACGAGTTGAGGGAGCGCATCGCCCTGCACCTGACGGCGGAGCGCCCCGCGGACGTCCTGCCGCTGGTCCGCCCGGCCGCCCTCCCCCTGGAGGTGCCGCGCCACCCGGAGCCCGCCGCGGACGGCGGCCTGGACCTGTCCGGCCGGGTCGTCCTGGTGGTCGACGACGACGCCCGCAACGTGTACGCGCTGACCGGCATCCTCGAACTGCACGGCATGCGCGTCCTGCACGCCGACAACGGCCGCAAGGGCCTCGAAGTGCTCGCCCTGCACGGCGGGGTGGAGCTCATCCTGATGGACGTGATGATGCCGGAGATGGACGGCTACGCGGCGACGGCGGCGATCCGCGCCATGCCGGAGCACGCGGACCTGCCGATCATCGCGGTGACCGCGAAGGCCATGGAGGGCGACCGGGACAAGTGCCTGGCGGCGGGCGCGAGCGACTACATCACGAAGCCGGTCGACGCCGGCGACCTGGTGTCCCGCATGCGCACGTGGCTCGCCCGATGAGCGGGGAGCAGCCTGCGCACCGCCAGGACGCGACGGAAGCACCGGCCGCAGCCGACCCGGCGCCCACCGCGCCCGGCACCGGGGACCCCGCCGACCTCCCCGGGGCTGGCTTCCTGGCGAGCCATCCGCCGTACGGAGCCGAGCCTGCCCGTGCCGCCGGCGGAGCCGCAGACGGCGCCCCCACGCCCTTCCCGTCCGACCGTGGCGCGCACCCCCCGCCGCGCCCCCTGGACGCCCTCGCGTCCACCATCGAGCAGTTGCGCCGGGACCTGACGCTCGCTCAGGAGTCCGCCGACGCACGGGCGTTGATCGGGATCGCCACCGGCATCCTGGTCGAGCGCGGGCAGGGCGGGCCCGCCGAGGCCGCCCTGCACCTGGAGCACCTTGCCGAGTCCGCCCGGGTGCCGCTCCTGGAACTGGCCGCCGACATCGTCAACGGGGCCGCCGGGGACCATGTCGCGGACGCGCTCCCGGCGTCCGCGTACCCGTCGCCGTCCGCCCAGGACACCGGCACCAAGCCGGGCACCGTGCTGCGGCTGCGGGCCGCAGAGACCGGGTCGATGACGGGGGACGCGCAGACCGCCGCGCAGTCCCTGTTCGAGCAGGCGCTCGCCCCGCTGGGCGCGAGCGCGCTCGCCCTGTGGGCGGCCGGGCGCGACGGCGCGCTGATACTGGCCGGGCACGCGGGCTTCTCGCGCGGCGAGGCGGAGCGCTGGAGATACGTGCCCCCGGGGGTCGGGACCTGGGCGCAGCACGTGCTCACCGAGCGACGCCCGCGCTGGTACGGAACGCTGCCGCCCGGCGCCCCGGGCATCGGCCTGCGCCACGGCACCGACGGCGCGCGCAGCATCCTGCCCGCCGAGGTCGGCGGCCGCATCCTGGGCGTACTGGAAGTTTGCTGGCCGCAGCCGCAGCCGCCGCTCACGACCGCCGCGACCCGGCAGCTCGACGCGCTCGCCGACCTGTGCGCGCACACCCTGCCCGGCACCGACGTGTCCGCCGCCTCGGCGGGCTGGCCGCCGGACGAGCAGGCGGGCCCGCTCGCCGACCTCGCCGACGGCCTCCTCGACCCGGCGCTCGTGCTGCTGCCGCTGCTGGACGACCGCAACGAGGTGGTCGACTTCCACATCGCGTACGCCAACGAGCGGTTCGCCGACCTCGCGGGCCGCTCCCGGGCCGTGCTGACGGGGATGCGCTGGCTGGAGGCGTATCCGCTGAGTGCCCATCAGGGAGGGCTGTACGAGCACCTGTTGCGGGTGCATGCGACGGGCGAGCCGTTCCGGGCGGGGCGGATGACGCTCAACTCCCAGGTGGACGAAGTGCCGTTGGTGTCGGTGGCCTCGGTGGGGGTCGGGCGCTACGGGGACAGTGTGCTGCTGAGCTGGCGGCTGGAGGACGAGGCGTCGCGGCTCGCCTCCCTGCTCCAGCACGCCCAACGCCTGGGCCGCATCGGCGGGTTCGAGGAGAACGCCGTCACCGGCGACATCCTCTGGAACGGTCAGCTCTTCACCCTCTTCGGGCTGCCGCCCAGCTCGTCGCCCGTACCGCTGGAGCGTCTGCACCACCACGCGCACGAGGACGACTCGGTGGCCATCGGCCGCTTCCTGCGGACGCTGCTGCACCACCGCCACTCGTCGTCCACGGCCTTCCGGCTGCGGCGCGCCGACGG
Source organism: Streptomyces sp. NPDC087440 (assembly GCF_044744005.1). Classification (NCBI taxonomy): domain Bacteria; kingdom Bacillati; phylum Actinomycetota; class Actinomycetes; order Kitasatosporales; family Streptomycetaceae; genus Streptomyces; species Streptomyces sp. NPDC087440. Next base: position 162,438 of record NZ_JBIUXN010000003.1, read on the forward strand.
GGTGATGCGGCACATCCGCATCGTCGCCGAGCCGGTCACCGATCCGGCGGGGAACATCCTGTCCATCCGGGGCGCCTACCAGGACGTGTCCTCCCAGCACTGGACCGAGGTGGCGCTCGCCGCGACCCGGGACCGGCTGGCGGACTCCGAGGAGCAGTCGGCGGCCCGCAACAAGCTGGCCCTCCAGCTCCAGCAGGCGATCATGCCGCCGACCCGCGACGCGGTGGAGACCTCCGGGCTGCTGGTCGCGGTGCGCTACCGGCCCGCCGAGGAGGAGCACCTGGTCGGCGGCGACTGGTACGACGCGGTGGCGCTGCCGGGCGGCAAGGTCCTCCTCGCCGTCGGCGACATCGCGGGCCACGGCATCGACGCCGCGACCGGCATGGTCGTCCTGCGCAACGCGCTGCGCGGGCTCGCCGCGACGGGCGCGGGCCCGGCCCAGCTGCTGGGCTGGCTGAACTCGGTGGCCCACCACCTCACCGAGCAGGTCACCGCCACCGCGATCTGCGGCGTGTACGACCCCGAGACCCGGCTGCTGCGCTGGGCACGGGCGGGCCACCCGCCGCCGGTGCTGGTGCGCGACGGGGCCGCGGCGGCGCTGCCGATGCCGCCGGGCATACTGCTCGGTGCGGTCGGCGAGGCTCCGTACACGGAGAACGACCTCGTGCTGGAACCGGGCGACCGGCTCCTGATGTACACCGACGGGCTCATCGAACGGCGCGACCGCACGGTCCAGGAGTCCCTGGAGCAGCTCCTCTCCCTGGCGGGCACCGCCCCGCCGGAGCTGGAGAAGCACCTGGACCGGCTGCTGACCCACAGCCGCTCGGACACCGACGACGACACGTGCCTGATCGGCATCGAGGTCCGCTGAACCACCGCCCCCCTTCCCCCCTCCCCCGGAGCGCTTTTGCCATGACCGCTGAGCTGATACCCGTCCAGACGACCGCGGCCGACGCCGACACCGACGCGGATGCCCGCAAGCAGCGCCTGCGCCGCCGCCTGGAGCGACTGATCGGCATCGCGGCCACCGAGGGCAACCACCTCACGGCGCTGCGCAACGGCGACGAGATCTTCCCGGCGATGCTCGGTGCGATCGAGCGGGCCGAGCACACGATCGACATGATGACGTTTGTATACTGGAAGGGCGACATCGCCCGGGACTTCGCCTTCGCGCTGTCGGCGCGGGCGCGTGCCGGGGTGCGGGTGCGTCTGCTGCTCGACGGTTTCGGCAGTCGTCTCATCGACAAGGAGCTGCTGGCCGAGATGGACGCGGCGGGGGTCCGCGTCGCCTGGTTCCGGCCGCCGCTGCGGCTCTCGCCGCTCAAGCAGAACCACCGCTGCCACCGCAAGGCGCTGATCGTGGACGAGCAGACCGCGTTCACCGGCGGCGTCGGCATCGCCGAGGAGTGGTGCGGCGACGCCCGCAACCCGCAGGAGTGGCGGGACACCCACGTCGAGGTCAGGGGCCCGGCGGTGGACGGCATCGCGGCGGCCTTCGCGCAGAACTGGGCGGAGTGCGACGACGCCCTCTTCGACGCGCACGACCGCTTCGTGGAGCACCCCCGCACGGGCGACGCCGTGGTCCAGGTGGTGCGCGGTTCCGCCAGCTTCGGCTGGCAGGACATGCAGACGCTGCTGCGGGTGGTGCTGGAGTCGGCGGAGGTGCGGGTGAGGCTTGCGACGGCGTACTTCTCGCCCGACCCGTACTTCATCGAGCTGCTGTGTGCGACGGCCCGGCGCGGGGTGGAGGTGGAGATCCTGGTGCCCGGACCGTACACCGACAAGAGGGTGTGCCAGCTGGCGGGCGAGCAGCACTACGAGGAGCTGACGGCCTGCGGCGTGAAGATCTGGCACTTCCAGCCGACGATGATGCACGCGAAGGTCATCACGGTGGACGGCGTGGCCGCGCTGACCGGCTCCACGAACTTCAACCGGCGCTCCCTGGACCACGACGAGGAGGTCATGCTCGCGGTCCTGGACGAGGACTTCACGGCGGTGCTCGACGGGCACTTCGACGAGGACGTGCAGCGCAGCGAGGCGATCGTCGGGGCGAAGTGGAAGCGCCGGGGTCCGGTGCAGCGGCTGCGGGAGGCGGCTGTCACGCCGATCCGGCGGTACCTGTAGCGGCGGGTGCGGGCGGCGCGTCCCCCTCGCCGCCCTGGCCCGGGTCCGGCCGTACGGGGTCGGTGATCCCGGCGCGGGCGGCCTCCAGCTGGGCGGCGAAGGCGATGCCGAGGAAGAGGGCGATGCCGGTGAGGTTGGCCCACAGCAGCAGCGCCACGAAGGCGGTGAGCGGCCCGTACAGGGCCCCGAAGGACCCGCTCCTGGAGACGTAGAACGTCAGCAGCCAGGTCGCGCCGACCCACAGCACCAGGTGCACGGCGGACCCGAACGCCAGCCAGGTGTACCCGGGTTGGCGCCTGCGCGGCGACCACCGCAGGATGACCGCCGAGGCGACCCACGCCAGCAGCACCCCGGCGGGGATGTCCATGCCGTGCCACCAGCCGAGCCACCCGTCGGACCACCCGAGCGCCTTCACGAGGGCGTCCCCGACGGCGTCGCCCGCGACGAGCACCAGGAATCCCAGCACCAGCGGCATCCCCGCCGCCATGGCGAGCAGCAGGCTCCGCCCGTACTTCTGCGCGAACGGCCGGTCCCGCTCGATCCCGTAGATCCGGTTCGCCCCGCGCTCTATCTGCGCCATCGCGGACGCCAGGTTGACCAGCGCGAAGACCAGCCCCGTCCACATGGCGACGGCCGTCCACACGCCGGAGCCCGCACTGCGCCGCGTCTCCTCGAAGGCGTCCTCGATGAGATCGGCACTGTCCCCCGGCACGATCCCGACGAGGGTCTGCTCGACGACCCGCCCCACGGCCTCGTTGTGCACGGTCGCCGCCGCACCGACCACCGCCACCAGGAACGGCACGATCCCGAGCACCACTTGGTACCCCAGGGACCGCGCGTTGCTGAAGCCGTCGGCGTACCGGAACCGCGCGAAGGCGTCGAGCAGCAACTGACGGCCGCCGTAGTGACGCAGGGCCATCAGTGCTTCGTCGCCGGAGAGTTCGTCCCCGATCATGTCCCGGGTCTGCGGGACATGAACAGCAGTTCCCATCCGGCATACGCTACAGCGGTACGGGCCGCCTCATCCGGCGGGGTTGGGCTCCCCCGGGGCGACTCCGGCGTCCGCCCCCGCGTCGTCCCCCGCGGCGTCCTCGTCCCCCGCGCGGCCGCCCGGCAGCACCGGCGGATTCGCCAGGCGTACGAGTTCGAGGGCCTGCTCGGGGAACCAGTCACCGGCCTTGGGGTCGACGGTGTCGCGCTCGGGGTCCTTGGGGCCTGCGGTGCCGCGCAGGCAGAGGCCGTCGGACTCGCCCGGGGTCTTGATCCACAGCTTGGCGTCGTGCAGCGGGTCGCCGGTGCGGGTGGTGGGGCGGACGCCGAGACCTCGGCCGGGCGGGTTGCACCAGTCCTGCGGGTCGGTGTACTTGCCCGCGGGCGGGGTCCAGGCCCCCTTCCCGTTCCGGCTCGTGTCCGTCACGAAGTGCTTCATCCGGGACGGCGGGGTGGTGACGTTCTTGTCGAGCCAGGCCTGGGCCGCGGCCTTGTCGCCCTTCTGCGAGGGGCAGGCCTCGGCCTTCCCGCCCTTCTCCACATACGCGATGCAGGACGAAATCAGCTTCCCGTACCAGGAGTTGACCTCGTCGGTCTGATAATTGGAGGCGTTGGTGTAGAACCCCGTGGCGTTCTTGATCCCGCCCTTGATGAGCCGGGGGACGATGCTGGCGACGTCGTGCCAGCCCGCGTGCCCGGTGTCGAGGTAGACCCGCGTCTTGCGCAGCGCGGCCAGACTGCTGACCGCATAATTCACCTCCTCGTACCGGGCGGCGACCTTCTCCGCCTCCTCCCCCTTCCCGCACTCGGAGGGCAGCAGGGCGAGCGCGTCCGGCTCCAGGATGACGATGGCGTCGCGCTTGCCGATGCCCTGGGCGACGCCGTCGATCCAGGCCTTGTACTCGGCGGTGTTGCCCGCACCGCCGGCGGAGTAGTTGGAGCAGTCGCGGCCGGGGATGTTGTAGAGCGCGAACACGGGCATGGACCCGTCGATGCCGGCGTCGCGGGTGACCGCGCGGGCGTCCTTCTCGACGGCCTCGGGCGACTGGTCCCCGTACCAGACCGCGTGCGGCGTGCGCACCATGCGGATGATCCCGGCGGCGTCGCGCACACCGGCGGCGCTGCCGGTCAGCTTCAGGGCCTGCTTGTACGCGTCCGGATTGGCCAGCGGGGTGTAGAGCCGGGGGCTTCCGGCCAGCGCGGGGGCCGGCGGCCCGGCGGCGGGTTCCGGCGCACCGGAGGCGGGGGCGGAGGTGAGGGCCCAGATGACGCCTGCGGCGAGCGGGGGCAGGGCGGCAAGCGCCAGCACACGCGGCCCGGGACGTCGCCGGTGGCGGGCAGGGGGGCCGAGGGTGGGCACGGGGTGGTCGCCGTACCGGGTGGTGCGATCGTGCGGCACGGGGCGGTCGTGCTGTTCGGGTCGCATGGGGCTCTCCGGGGTCGCAAGGGCGTGCGGGAGCGGTTCCCGCACGAGAGTTGCCCAGGGCCATGTGCGCGTCAAGAGTGAGGGGGGTTCTGGGGGTGGCGCCGGGCCGAGATTTGATGGTGCATCAGGGGGTGGGGGGTGGCGATTTCTGGGGGGCCAGGGGGGTGACGGGGGGTCAGGGGGTGGGGATCGGGAGGTGCTTCCCGTGCGGGGGCCGGGGGCTTGGGTCCCGCGGGGCCGGGGGCTAGGGACCTGCGGGCCCGGAGCTTTGAGGGGCCTGCCCCTCGCCGCTGCCGGGAGCGGGAGGGAGCGTAGCGACCGGACGCGGGGCGCTGGGCGGGGGTCGCCGGACGCGGGGCGCGGGGCGCGGGGCGCCGGACGCGGGGCGCGGGGCGCCGGACGCGGGGCGCGGGGCGCGGGGCGCCGGACGCGGGGCGCGGGGCGCCGGACGCGGGGCGCGGGGCGCCGGACGCGGGGCGCGGGGCGCCGGACGCGGGGCGCGGGGCGCGGGGCGGTATCGGGGTGACGCCCCGGGGCGGGCCACTGGGGCGAAGGCCCGGGGCCTTGGGGGGGGCTGCTCCTCGCCCCTGCCGGGAGCGGGGAGGAAGCGTAGCGACCGGACTCGGGGCGGGGGCGCTGGGCGCGGGGCGGGGGCGCTGGGCGGGGTCGGGGTGACGTCACGGGGTGGGCCGCTGGGGCTGGGGTCGGTCGGGGCGGCACCCGGTGCCGGGGTGGGTTCTCTCCCCTACCCGCCCCTTCCCGTAACCCTGCGGGGCTGTGAACGGTTCCGTGCGGGTGGGTGGGTGGCTGGTCGCGCAGTTCCCCGCGCCCCTGAAATGCCCGCCCTTCGGGCGGCATTCAGGGGCGTGCCAGGCACCTCAGCCCGTCCGGCGTTTGAGGACGCGCGGCGGAGCCGGGCAGGGGGCGAGGGGCGGAGCCCCATCAGGGGCAGCAGCCCGGCACCCGGCCTCGCGAGTTGAGGTGGAGGGGTGGGGGTGGGGGTGGGGAGGGAGGGGCGCAGTCCGGAGGGGGTCAGGCCAGTGCCCCGAGGCGGTCCGGGGCGGCGGTGTCGCGGTGGATCGGGGTGTGGGCTCCGGCCAGGGAGACCCCGGTTCCGCCGCGCCGCACGGCGACGATCTCCGCCGCGATCGAGAGGGCCGTCTCCTCCGGCGTGCGCGCGCCCAGGTCGAGCCCGATCGGCGAGTGCAGCCGGGCCAGTTCCCGGTCCGTGAGGCCCACCGCCCGCAGGCGGTCGTTGCGGTCGAGGTGGGTGCGGCGCGATCCCATCGCGCCGATGTACGCGACCGGCAGCCGCAGCGCCAGCTCAAGGAGGGGGATGTCGAACTTCGCGTCGTGGGTCAGGACGCACAGGACCGTCCGGGCGTCGAGCCCGCCCGCATCCCGCGTCGCCGCCAGATAGCGGTGGGGCCAGTCGACCACCACCTCGTCCGCCTCCGGAAACCGCGCCCGCGTCGCGAAGACGGGCCGCGCGTCGCACACGGTCACGTGGTGGCCGAGGAACTTCCCCGCCCTCACGAGTGCCGCCGCGAAATCTATCGCCCCGAACACGATCATCCGGGGAGCGGGCACGCTCGACTCCACGAGGAGCGTCACCGGCACCCCGCACCGCGTGCCGTCCGCGCCGATCTCGATCGGCCCGGTGCGCCCGCCGTCCAGCATCGCGGCGGCCTCCGCGACGGCGGTGCGGTCCAGCTCGGCCGGACCGCCGAGCCCGCCCTCGTACGTACCGTCGGCACGCACCAGCACGGCGCGGCCGAGGAGTTCGGCGGGGCCGTCCGCCACCCGGGCGAGGGCGGCCGTCGCGCCCGCCGCCGCCAGCGCGCAGGCGGCGGTGACGGCGGAACGCGACGGGGAGTCCGCCCGTACCGGAGTGACCAGGATGTCGATGACTCCCCCGCAGGACAGGCCGACGGCGAAGGCGTCCTCGTCGCTGTAACCGAAGCGTTCGAAGGCGGACGCGCCGTCCGCCAGGGCCTGCTTGCACAGCTCGTAGACCGAGCCCTCCACACACCCGCCGGAAACCGACCCGATGGCCTCGCCGTCACTGTCGACCGCGAGGGCGGCACCGGGCTGCCTGGGCGAGCTTCCGTTCGTGGCCACGACGCTCGCGACCGCGAACTCCCGTCCCTGCCGAATCCACCGGTCCAGCTCTGCGGCGATGTCCAGCACGGGGATCTCCTTCAAGAGGTCAGGGACGAGGAACGGATGTGTGGAGGGCACGGAACCGTACTTCAGTCCCGGCGTCTATCCGACGCCGAGCCAGCTCTCGATCGGGTGCAGGGCGAAGTAGACGACGAAGATCGCCGTCAGCGCCCACATGAAGGCGCCCAGTTCGCGCGCCTTGCCCTGGGCCACCTTGATGACGGTCCAGGCGATGACACCCGCGGCGACACCGGTGGTGATGGTGTACGTGAAGGGCATCAGGACGACCGTGAGGAACACCGGGATGGCGGTGGCGCGGTCGGCCCAGTCCACGTGGCGGGCGTTCTGCATCATCATCGCGCCGATCACGACCAGGGCGGCGGAGGCCACCTCGGCCGGGACGATCGCGGTGAGCGGGGTGAAGAAGATGCAGGCCGCGAAGAAGAGGCCGGTGACAACCGCGGAGAGACCCGTACGGGCACCCTCCCCGACGCCCGTCGCGGACTCCACGAACACGGTCTGGCCGGAGGCTCCGGTGACACCGCCGATGGCACCGCCGGCGCCGTCGATGAACAGTGCCTTGGACAGGCCCGGCATGCGGCCCTTGTCGTCGGCGAGCTTGGCCTCGGTGCCGACGCCGATGATGGTGGCCATGGCGTCGAAGAAGCCCGCCAGGACCAGGGTGAAGACGATCATGCCGACGGTCAGGACGCCGATGTCGCCCCAGCCGGTGAACTCGACCTTGCCGAAGAGCGAGAAGTCCGGCATGGAGACCACGCCGTCGATCTCCGGCGGACGGCCGTTGCTCCAGCCCTTGCCCGGGATGGGCGAGATGGCGTTGACGATGACGGCGATGACGGTGCCCACGACGATCCCGATGAGGATGGCACCGGGGATGTTGCGGGCCTGGAGGGCGAAGATCAGCAGCAGGGTGACTGCGAAGATCAGGACGGGCCAGCCCGCGAGTTCACCGGCCGGGCCGAGCGAGAGCGGGGTCGCCTTGCCCGGGTGCACGAAACCGGCCTTGACCAGCCCGATCAGGGCGATGAAGAGGCCGATGCCCATGGTGATGCCGTGCTTGAGCGGCAGCGGGATCGCGTTCATGATCATCTCGCGGAGGCCGGTGACGACCAGGAGCATGATCACGACGCCGTACATGATGCACATCGCCATGGCCTGTCCCCAGGTCATGTTGGGGGCAACCTGCGAGGCGAGCACGCCGGAGACGCTGAGACCGGCCGCGAGGGCCAGGGGCACCTTGCCGACGAAGCCCATCAGGAGGGTGGTGACGGCCGCGGCGAAGGCGGTCGCGGTGATGAGCGCGGCGTTGCCGAGCACGCCGCCCTTGGCGTCCGGGCCGCTGAGGATGACCGGGTTGAGCAGGAGGATGTACGCCATCGCCATGAAGGTGGTGATGCCGCCGCGCACCTCACGGGCGACGGTGGACTGGCGCTTGGTTATGTGGAAGTACCGGTCGAGCCACGAGCGGCCGGCGGGCTGGCGCGTCCCCGCGCCGGCGTCCTCCGCCGTCGTCTTCGGCTCAGTGGACTGCTGGGTCATGGTGCCTTGTCTCCCAAGGTTCAAAGGGGCATCCCAAACACCGCGCACGGCATGGGAATTCGGGGACTGATACGAGGGCTGCACGACCCGGAGGACGGTCCGAGGTGAGCACTTGATGGTGGTGCGTGGTGGAACTGCCGCCTGAACAGCGGGCGTTGGGCCCCGGGCGGCGGGGCGGGTGGACGCGGGGCGTTCCGTGGAGGCAGCGCCGCCCGGGGAGTTCATGGGGGTCCTGACGGTGCGTCAGGGACCGTTGGGTCCCGGGATCACGTCCCGGTCGGACGTTCCGGGCGTACCGGAATCCGCCTGGCGGTCCGGCGGGGCGTCCCGGGGTGGTCGGCGGCGGCGAGTGCCACCGGCTCTCCGTGGTGTCGGACCGCGTACCCGCACGCGCCGGTGCCGTCGGGGTGCGGCGCGCATGCGCCGGTGCCGCCCTTCGCCCTGCTGGCGGTGGACCGGTGGACGGTGGCCGGAGAGCCGGTGACGCTCATGGTGCTAGACCGTTTCTTCCTGGGATTGCTGGCGGGCCGCAGCGAGGCGGACCGCGTCGAGGATCTTCTCGTAGCCGGTGCAGCGGCAGAGGTTGCCCGAGAGGGCCTCCCGGATGTCCGCGTCCGACGGCGACGGGTTGCGCTCCAGCATCTCGTCGGCGGCGACCAGCAGGCCCGGCGTGCAGAAGCCGCACTGGACGGCTCCGGCGTCGATGAACGCCTGCTGGACGGGGGCGAGTTCGCCCTGTTCGCCGGGCTGCCCGTCGGCGGGGCGGGCCTGCCAGCGCTGGGCCGAGTCCAGGGACGTACCGCAGGAACCCGATCCGCAGCCCCCTCCGGGGTGTTCGCCGGACCGGTGCTGTGCGTAGTCCGCGAGGCCCTCGACGGTGACGACCTCGCGGCCCTCGACCTGCCCGGCCGCGACCAGGCAGGCGCAGACCGGGACGCCGTCGAGCCGGACCGTGCAGGAACCGCATTCGCCCTGCTCGCAGGCGTTCTTCGAACCGGGCAGACCCAGCCGCTCGCGCAGGACGTACAGGAGGCTCTCGCCCTCCCAGACGTCGTCGGCCTCCTGCGGACGACCGTTGACCGTGACGTTGACGCGCATGATCAGGCAGCTCCTTCCAGGCGGGCGGGGGCGGTGCCCCGGTACTGCTCCCAGGTCCAGCCGAGGGTGCGCCGGGCCATGATGCCGACGGCGTGGCGGCGGTACTGGGCGGTGCCGCGCACGTCGTCGATGGGGTTGCAGGCGCCGGAGGCCAGCTCCGCGAACTGCTTGGCGATGGAGGGCGTGATGATCTTGCCGCTCTCCCAGAAGCCGCCCGCGTCGAGCGCGGCGTTCAGGAAGTCCTCGGCGGCCCGTGCCCGCACCGGGGTCGGTGCGGCGGAGCCGATGCCCGTCTTCACCGTCCGGGTCTCGGGGTGCAGGGCGATGCCGAAGGCGCAGACGGCGATGACCATGGCGTTGCGGGTGCCGACCTTGGAGAACTGCTGCGGTCCGTCCGCCTTCTGGATGTGTACGGCACGGATCAGCTCGTCGGGGGCCAGGGCGTTGCGCTTGACGCCCGTGTAGAACTCCTCGACCGGGATCATCCGGGTGCCGCGCACGGACTGCGCCTCGACCTCGGCCCCTGCGGAGAGCAGGGCGGGGTGCGAGTCGCCGGCCGGGGAGGCGGCGCCGAGGTTGCCTCCCACGGAGCCGCGGTTGCGGATCTGCGGGGAGCCCACGGTGTGGGAGGCGAGTGCGAGGCCGGGAAGCTCGGCCCGCAGGTGTTCCATGATCTGGGTGTACGGAACGGAGGCGCCGAGGTTCACACTGTCCTGGCCCACCTCCCACTCCCGCAGCTCACCGATGCGGCCCAGGTCCAGAAGGTACTCGGGACGGCGGTGGTCGAAGTTGATCTCGACCATGACATCGGTGCCACCCGCGATGGGGACAGCCGTGGGGTGCTCGGCCTTGGCGGCCAGGGCGTCCTCCCAGCTGGCGGGGCGAAGGAAGTCCATGGTTGGCTCTCTCTTCGTTTCGGGGGCGACTGTTCAGTTGCGTATGCACGTGCCACTTGCGTGTTCGCTTGTTCAGTTGCGCACCGTCCGCACGGTTCAAGCCAGCCGGTTCATGCTCTGTTCATGCGGGGGTGGCCCAAGTACACAAGCCGTGGCAGGCCCGGTGCAGTCACCGAAACCATGAAGCAGTTGGCTGGTCGCCCGTCTCGTCTTGTAGATTCGAACGAAAAGCCTCCCCTCACCACACAGAAACGGCGGCGACACGACCATGCGGCTGCGCGCCCTGCTGGAAACCGATGCGCTCGGCCTGAGCCTGCTGGGCGGCGCGGACGAGCTCGACCGCACCGTGCGCGGGGTCATGACCACTGACCTGCGCGACCCCACCCGCTACCTGTCCGGCGGCGAACTGGTCCTCACCGGTCTGGCCTGGCGGCGCACCCCCGAGGACTCCGAGCCTTTTGTACGGATATTGGCCGCGGCCGGCGTCGTGGGTCTCGCCGCGGGCGAGGCGGAGCTCGGCAGCGTCCCGGACGACCTCGTCCAGGCGTGCGCCCGGCACCGGCTGCCGCTGTTTTCGGTCACGGAGTCGGTCGCCTTCGCCACGATCACCGAGCACGTGGTACGGCAGGTGTCCGGCGAGCGCGCGGGCGACCTGGCGGCGGTCGTCGACCGGCACCGGCGGCTGATGACCTCGGGCCCGGCGGGCGGCGGCCCGGAGGTCGTGCTCGACCTGCTCACCTCGGACCTGGACCTGCACGCCTGGGTGCTCTCCCCGGTCGGCCGCCAGGTCGCGGGCTCCGACACCCCGCTGCCCCCCGGGGTCGGCCCGGCGCTGGCCGCCGAGCACCTGGCGGCCAGCCGCTCGGGTCGGCGCAGCCCGCACCGGGTGACCGTGGGCGGCACCGCGTACTCCCTGTTCCCGATCCGTACGTCGGGCCGCGGCCCGGAGCGGCTCGCCGGGACGGCCGCCTCCCGCGACGTCCGTACGAGCGTGCTGTCCGACTGGCTGCTGGCCGTGGAGGCGGACGCCGGGGACTGGCCCGCCGCACGCCTGGACCTGCTCCAGGGCGTCACGCAGCTGATCGCCGTCGAGCGCGACCGCCGGGACTCCGCCCGTACGGTACGGCGCAGGCTCGCCCAGGAGGTCCTGGAGCTGGTGCAGACCGGCGCGGCCCCCGCGGAGATCGCGGCCAGGCTGCGGGTGGCGGCCCCCGTGCTGCTGCCCGGGCTGGGGGCGGCCCCGCACTGGCAGGTCGTGGTGGCGCGGGTCGAGTGGGACGGCGGCACGGTGGAGAGCGGCCCGGCGGCGCAGGCGCTGCTGGAGGAGATCCTGGTCGATCCGACGGTTCCGGCGGACTCGATGGCCGCGGCCGCCGAGCCCGCCGACCGGATCGCGGTGGCGTACAGCGGCGAGGAGGCCATCGCCCTGGTGCCGCTGCCCGCGGTCGCGGCCGACCAGCCGGACGAGCAGGGCGACGGCGAGGGCAAGGCCCCCGGGCTGCACGCGGAGAGCCTGCTCGCCGCCGTGCAGGCGCCGCTGTCGGGCGGTCTCGCGGACGACGGGCGCCTGACGCTGGGCGTGAGCGCGCCGGTGCACTCGGCGGAGGGTCTGCGCGGGGCGCTGGAGGAGGCCCGGCACGCGCGCCGGGTGGCGGCGGCGCGGCCCGGGCGGGTGGCGGCGGCCGGGCACCACGAGCTGGCGTCGCACGTGCTGCTGCTGCCCTTCGTGCCGGACGACGTACGGCGTGCGTTCACCGCGCGCCTGCTGGACCCGCTGCGGGACTACGACCGGCGGCACCGTGCGGAGCTGATCCCGACCCTGGAGGCGTTCCTCGACAGCGACGGCTCCTGGACGCGCTGCGCGACCCGGCTGCATCTGCACGTCAACACGCTGCGTTACCGGGTGGGGCGGATCGAGCAGTTGACGGGCCGTGACCTGTCCCGGCTGGAAGACAAACTGGACTTCTTCCTGGCCCTGCGCATGAGTTGACGGAAAGTCGCCGCAGCTCCACGGGCCGTTCATGACCAACTCCGGGCAGACCTTTGTGAAAACAATCACCCGGCCCCTTGGCCCCACGTGTCATTTCATGCTGTGATGCGCGCACGGCCGTACGTCGAACACAAACAGGCGTGGAAACGGTCGGACTTCACAGCTCAATGGCGCGCTCGGGGAGGGCAATGTGGCGGACACCGCCATGTCGGGTTCCACTTCCGAAACTGAGAAAGCGAGGGGGGAGGGGTCCGACCCGGGAGGGGCGGGGGGCCCGGGGTTCCCGGGCGGTCCGCTCCAGACGGCGGTGTGGCGGCTGCGTTCGCGCGGCTGCTGGGCCGACGCCGCGGCCCTGCTGGAGTCCCGCCCGGGGGCGGGTCCGGCGCTCCAGCGGGCGGCGCTGCTCGTGGAGCGCTGTCTGTTCACCGAGAACGGCTGGCCCGAGGCCGAGGAGGCGCTGCGCGGCGCGGAGGCCCTCGCCAAGGACGACGACGAACGCGGCAGCGCGGCCTGCGAGCGCGGTCATCTGGCGTACGCCTCCACGGTGCTCGGGGTACGCGACCGCGCCGACGAGGCCCGTTCCGCACTCGGCAGGGCCGCCGCCCTGCTGCACCCCAACTCCCCCAACCGGCCGCTGCTGGACTTCCGCCGGGGCCTGATCGCCGAGCACCTCTCGGAGTCGCCGCAGTCGGCGAAGGCGGCCTACCGCAGGGCGCACGCGGGCGCGACGACTCACCGCAAGACGCTGCTGCTCTCCTTCACCTGGCGTCATCTCGCCGGACTCGCCCTGCGCGAGGGCGAGTTGGCGGAGGCGCGGCACGGGTTCGCGGAGTCGCTGCGGATACGGGAGGAGCTGGGTTACCTGGTCGGCACGGCCCCGGCGCTGGCCGCGCTCGCGGACGCCGAGCCGGAGCCGGAGGCCAGTCGGCTGCGGGCCGAGGCGTCCCGCCTCTTCCACCTGCTGGACGGCGTCCCCACCTGGCTCGCCGCGCAGCTTCCGCCGCCGCCCCCGGCCGCCGCCTAGGCCGTACCGGAGGGCGGACAGGAGTGCGTACGAGCCCGGCCGGGCACCCCCGGCCGGGCTCGTACTTATGTCCATACCGCCTGGATGGAGCAACCCCCCAGTTCACAGCGGGCCAGAATCAGCTAAGGTAAGGCTTACCTGCACTAGCCCCGTGAGCGATTCGGTGGTCCCCTGCATGACCGTCCCCGCCCTGATGCCGTCAGGCACCGTGCGCCCTGCCGCCGCGTCCGCCGTGGCGGACTCCTACGCGCGCCTCACCGAGGTCTTCCCCTCCCTGGTGATCAAGGAGCTGCGCGGCGACGAAAGCCATCAGCGCGGCGGCGGCTGGGTCGGCGCGGACGAGCTGGCGGCCGGCGGCGCGGACCTGGACGCGTTCATGGCCTGGGACAACGCACAGGTGCTGCGCGACTACGGGCAGCAGGCCCGCCCCGACGTGATCGCCAGCTTCGCCCTGCACCGGTACGCCTGGCCCGCCTGCCTGCTGGTCACCGTGCCGTGGTTCCTGCACCGCAGGGTGCCCCGGGTGCCGGTGGCGGACGTGGCCTTCCAGCGGGTGCTGGGACGGCTGACCGTACGGGTGACGGAGTTCGCGTGCCTGCCGGGCGACCCGGCGGCGGCGCTGCCCGGCGCCCGGGTGGTACCGGACGAGGAGGCGCTGCGCGCCGAGGCCAGGGACGCGCTGGCCGAGCACCTGGAGCCGGTGCTCGCGGGCTTCGGGCCCCGGATGCGGCGGCGCGGGCACGCCCTGTGGGGCATGGCGACCGACGAGATCGTCGAGGGCCTCTGGTACGTGGCGCACCTGCTGGGCGAGGAGCAGCGCGCGATGGCCGAGCTGGAGCTGCTGCTGCCCGGCGCGACGGCCCCGTACCGCGCCTCCGCGGGCTTCCGCGAGCTGACCGGTCCGGGCGGGGAGAAGCTGCCCACCCGGGACCGCGCCACCTGCTGCCTCTTCTACACCCTGCGCCCCAAGGACACCTGCACCACCTGCCCCCGGACCTGCGACGCGGACCGGATCAAGAAGCTGTCCGAAGAGGCCGTAACCTCCGCCTGATCGCCACGCCGCCCGTGCGGGTGACGATATTCGAACCCAACTCGCTCCGTGGGAGCGGAAGTTCGAGTTATTGCCACCTATCCGCGTAGTGCGGAGTCCCGATGGCGTTCTCTTGTCCCGAAACCCCTTGTGCGTCTCGCGGCGTGGGCCAATATGTCGCCGAAACGCAATCAGGCGCGATGCGTGGTCCGCGATCCGTAACTCACGGGCGCGTCGCCGCCGCGCTGACGCAAAGGGACTCCGCATGAGAATGACCGACATATCGCTGGACTGGCTGCTTCCTGGCGTCGTGATGATCGCGGGTGTTCTGGTGGCGATCGCCGTGGTCGCGCGCGGCAAGCGCGCGGGCGAGAAGGCCGCCAGCAGCGAGGACTCGTGGGAACGCAGCGAGGAGCGGCGCAGAAGGAAGGAGGCCTTCTACGGAAGTGCTTCCTACGTCCTGCTGTTCTGCTGCGCCGCCGTCGCCGCCGCACTGTCCTTCCACGGTCTCGTCGGCTTCGGGCAGCAGAACCTGAACCTGTCCGGCGGCTGGGAGTACCTGGTGCCGTTCGGGCTCGACGGGGCGGCGATGTTCTGCTCCGTGCTCGCGGTGCGGGAGGCCAGCCACGGTGACGCGGCGCTCGGCTCGCGCCTGCTGGTGTGGACCTTCGCCGGGGCCGCCGCCTGGTTCAACTGGGTGCACGCTCCCCGGGGGTTGGGGCATGCGGGCGCACCGCACTTCTTCGCCGGCATGTCGCTCTCGGCGGCGGTCCTCTTCGACCGGGCGCTCAAGCAGACCCGCCGGGCGGCGCTGCGCGAACAGGGGCTCGTACCGCGCCCCCTGCCGCAGATCCGGATCGTGCGGTGGCTGCGGGCCCCCCGGGAGACCTTCGGGGCCTGGTCGCTGATGCTGCTGGAGAACGTGCGCACGCTCGACGAGGCGGTGGACGAGGTCCGCGAGGACAAGCGGCAGAAGGAGCAGAACCGTCTCCGCAGGAGGGAGCACGAGAAGCTGGAGCGGGCCCAGTTGAAGGCCATCAACCGCCAGCACCGCGCCTGGGGGCGCAGCCGGGGCGGCCGTCAGGTCGACGTACAACTGTCGTCCGCAGGGTCGGGCTCCGCGCCGCACGCCGTCGCGGAGCCCGCCATAGCAGAAGCGGGACAGTTGCCGCTTCGCAACCGGCCCTCCCTCCAGGCCGTGAAAGGCGCTGGGAGCAAGGGATTTGAGACCCGGACGGTGGACCTGACCGCCGAGGACGACACGCAGGCCCTGCCCCGGCTGGACTCGCTGGAGCAGAAGCTCAAGGACCTTGAGCAGCAGTTCGGGTGACGGGGCGTCATGTCACCTGCCGGGTACGGGGGTTGGGCCGGTGCACACCGGCTCGACCCCCGTACGCGTGTCAGCTCGAACCCCGTACGCGTGTCAGCTCGGCCCCCGCTCGCGTGTCAGCCGGCGGCCGGGCCCCCGTCCAGTTCGAACCAGACCACCTTGCCCGGCCCGTGTCCCTGCATCCGGACGCCCCAGGCGTCCGCGAGGGCCTGGACCAGGAGCAGCCCGCGGCCGTGCGTGTTCTCGTCGCAGGTCGCCAACTGCGGCTCCGGCATGCGGGACAGATGGTCGTGGACTTCGACGCGGAGCGTGGAGGCGGCCAGGGTGGCCGTCAGTTCCGCGTCGCTCTCGGTGTGTATCAGCGCGTTGGTGACCAGCTCACTGGTGAGCAGTTCGGCGACGTCCGCGCAGCCCGGGCGTCCCCAGGTGCGCAGCAGTTCGCGCAGTGCGTGCCGGGCGTCGGCCACGGCGGTGAGGTCCGCCCGGCCCAGTCGGCACCGCATCTGGGGCGACGCGCGTCCGCCCTCGGTCGTCTCGCCCGCCCGCGCTTCCCCCGACGCGGTGCGGCCCTGCGCCACCGGTCCGGTACGGCCCGGCTGTTGCCTTGTCATAACCCCCACCCACACCCCGGTCAACCCCTCCTGGTCGAACACCCTCACGCAATGAATGCCCCCGCTCACGGGCCGCACTCATGCCGGGCCGGGTACAGGGGGGCTCGGAGCGCCCCGATTCGCCCCAACGCCCTAGGCGCGGCTGCCGTTCTGGACGTACGCCATGCGCGGGAAACGCGGGGACGCCCCGGTGCCCCGTCCTCCCAGCAAGCGAGGACGGGGCACCGGGGCGTTCGTGTCCCGCGCGGGGCGGGTGGCGGAGCGGGGTGCGTCAGAGGATGCCGAGACCCAGGTCGACGTCCACGTCGGCGTTGAGGCCGAGGGCGACCAGGATGCGGGCGTCGACGTCGGCCTGGATGTAGGCGTCCACGAGGACGTCGGCGTCGACGTCGGCGAAGACGTGCACGCCCAGGACCGTGTCGACCCAGACGAGGGCCGCGGCGTCCAGGGTCAGCCCGCTGTCCAGGACGAGGGAGGCGTCCGAGTCGACGCTGACGTTGCTGACGTCCATGGTGCCGATCCGCACCCCGGCCCTGGTGCCGACGGTGGCGGTGACGACACCGGTGGCGAGGTCGACCTTGACGCCCGAGACGACGACGCTCTTGGCGCCCGCGGTCAGCTTGACGCCGCCCTTGAGTACGACGGTGCCGCCGACGATCTGCTCGTTGCGGGTGATGACCCTGCTGCCCGCGTCGATGACCAGGGAGACACCGGCGTCCGCCTGCACGGCTCCGTCGACGGCGGCCACGACCACACCGTGCGCGTCGAGGTCGACCGCGGCGGCGAGGTCCAGGTTGAGCAGACCGCCCTTGATCGGGACGTCGTCGGAGGGGGCGACCGCGGTGGCGGCCGTCGGCGCGGCGGCCGGGGTGGCGGCGAACGCGGCCGGGGCGGCGATGCCGGTGAGGACGACCGCGGCGACGGCTGCGGCGGAGACGCGGCCGTATCGACGGGAGGAAGACATGCGCGTCACGGACCCTTCCTGAGGGGGTGAGGAACGATGGTCACTTGATACGAACCTGTTCCGCACCCCGCCCCGAAGACCCCCCGTCGGCGCCGCTTTCCATCCGTATGGCCCCGGGCGTGCGGGCCGTCGCCGTTCCCTCGTACGACTTAGGGGCGCGGGACATTCCGCAGGTTGGAGCGCGCCATCTGGACCATCCGGCCCACTCCGCCGTCCAGTACGACCTTTCCGGCGGACAGCGCGAAGCCCTTCACCTGGGCGGCCTTGATGTGCGGCGGGATCGACAGGGCGTTCGGGTCGGTGACGACCTCGACCAGGGCCGGGCCCTTGTGCCGGAAGGCGTCCTTGAGCGCGCCCGCCAGCTCCTTGGGCTTCTCCACCCGGACGCCGTAGGCACCGCAGGCCCGCGCGACCGCCGAGAAGTCCGGGTTGCGGTTCTCCGTACCGTACGAAGGCAGTCCGTCGACCAGCATCTCCAGCTCGACCATGCCGAGGGAGGAGTTGTTGAAGAGCACCACCTTCACCGGCAGGTCGTGCTGGACCAGGGTGAGGAAGTCGCCCATCAGCATCGAGAAGCCGCCGTCGCCGGACATGGAGACGACCTGGCGGTTGCGGTCGGTGAACTGGGCGCCGATGGCCTGCGGGAGGGCGTTGGCCATCGAGCCGTGCGAGAAGGAGCCGATGACGCGGCGGCGGCCGTTGGGGGTGAGGTAGCGGGCCGCCCAGACGTTGCACATGCCGGTGTCGACGGTGAACACGGCGTCCTCGTCGGCGAGTTCGTCCAGGACGGAGGCCACGTACTCGGGGTGGATCGGGACGTGCTTGTCGACCTTGCGGGTGTACGCCTTGATCACGCCCTCCAGCGCGTCGGCGTGCTTCTTGAGCATCTTGTCGAGGAACTTGCGGCTCGACTTGGCGCGCACCCTCGGGGTCAGGCAGCGCAGCGTCTCGCGGACGTCGCCGCACACGCCGAGCTCCAGCTTGCAGCGGCGGCCGAGGTTCTCGGGGCGGACGTCCACCTGGACGATCTTCACGTTCTTGGGGAGGAAGTCGTTGTACGGGAAGTCCGTGCCGAGCAGGATCAGCAGGTCGCACTCGTGCATGGCCTCGTAGGCGGCGCCGTAGCCGAGCAGGCCGCTCATGCCCACGTCGTACGGGTTGTCGTACTGGATGAACTCCTTGCCGCGCAGCGCGTGCCCGACCGGGGACTTGATCCGCTCGGCGAACTCCATCACCTCGGCGTGCGCGCCCGCCGTGCCGGAGCCGCAGAACAGGGTGATCTTCTCGGCGCCGTCGATCAGGTCGGTGAGCTTGGCGAGGTCGCCCTCGCCGGGGCGGATCACCGGGCGGGAGGTGACGAGCGACTGCTCCAGGGCCTCCTCGGCGACGGTCTCGCCCGCGACGTCGCCGGGCAGGGAGACCACGCCGACGCCGCCCCGGCCGACGGCGTGCTGGATCGCGGACTGGAGGACCCGGGGCATCTGCTTCGGGGAGGAGATCAGCTCGTTGTAGTGGCTGCACTCGTCGAAGAGCTTGTCGGGGTGGGTGGCCTGGAAGTAGTTGAGGCCGATCTCGGCGGAGGGGATGTGCGAGGCCAGCGCCAGGACGGGGGCCATCGAGCGGTGGGCGTCGAAGAGGCCGTTGATGAGGTGCAGGTTGCCGGGGCCGCAGGAGCCCGCGCAGGCGGCCAGCTTGCCGGTGATCTGGGCCTCGGCACCGGCCGCGAAGGCGGCGGTCTCCTCGTGCCGGACGTGCACCCACTCGATGGCGTCGTTGCGGCGGATGGCGTCCACGACCGGGTTGAGGCTGTCGCCGACGACCCCGTACAGGCGTTCCACTCCTGCCTGCACGAGGATGTCGACGAACTGCTCGGCCACCTTCTGCTTCGCCATGACGGGGGTGCACCTTCCGGTAGGGCTCTTCTCGGACACGCTGCGGATCGCGCTGCCGATCGCGCTGTCGACGACGTTTGCGATCACGCTGTCGACGGCGTTTGCGATCACGCTTTCGATCTCGCTCGGCACGCCTGTCCATGAACCCACGGAATATGCGGTTATGCCTCCCAGACCGCTGCCGAGGTGCGGTCGTCCGCGTAGCCCTTGACCCGCAGCTGAACGTCCGCCAGGTAGGTGGCCAGGCCCGGCGGCCGGCCCTCGCCCCAGCGTTCCGCGAGCTCCTTGGCGAGGGCCGCCTCGCCGCGCAGGGGTTCGGCCAGGCCCGCGCTGCAGAGCAGCAGGACGTCGTCGGTGCGGGCCACGGACGCCCGGAAGCGGAAGCGGGAGCTGGGCGGTGCGGTGTCGACGTAGGGGGACGGCGGGGTGGTGATGCCGAGGTCCATGGTCAGCCGGTCGCCGTCCGGGCCCTCCTCGGGCTCGCCGTCCGCACTCGGTACGGAGCCGAAGCCGACCACCGCCTCGCCGCTGAGGGCCTCGGGGGCGGGCTCCGGCGGTTCGATGTCCTGCCACACCCCGTCCCGCAGCCGGAACAGGCCGCCGTCGCCGACCCCGAAGTAGATCCGGGTCCGGCACAGCGGGTCGGCGGAGAGCAGCAGGCAGCGCAGGTCGGCGGTGAACTCCCCCGGCTCCACGCCCAGCTCGGCGGCCCGGGCGCGCAGCTTGCCGTAGGCGCGGTCGGTGAGCCGGTGCAGCCCGGACTTGAGGTCGCCGCGCCGGCCGGCCCTGATGTCCTCGGCCAGCCGGGCGTGGCTGCGGCCGACCGCCCCGCCGATCCACCGGCAGGCCTCGGCGGCGGCCAGATGCGCCCCCTCCGCCGCACGCGCCCCACTGGCCACGGCGACCAGCACCAGCCCGCCGTCCCCACTGCCGAACCGGGCGGTGAGCAGGGCGTCGCGCCGGGGCTCGCCCCGGAACCGTGCCGAATCGCCGCGCACGGAGGCGGCCCGCAGGGTGTACGAGCCGTACCGGGCCCCGTCCAGCACGGTGTCCGCGACGAGCCCTCCGAGGTCCTGCGGGTCGGCGGCGGCGAGGGCGGTGGGCTCGGCGTCATAGGTGGGCGGCCCGTCGCCCAGGTGGGTGACGGAGGGGCGGGGCGCGGAGGTCTCCCACGAGACGGTGGGGGCGGGGGTGTCGGGACGGGTGTCGGTGCGCGGGGCGGGTGTCTTGTGGGGCGTGCCGTCGACGGGTGAGGGCGGGGGCCCGAAGACGCCGGGGTCGGCGGGGGCGCGGTGGGGCTGCGGGGGGACGGACGGCTCCGGCGGGGCGTCCTGCCGGGGCGGGAAGGACGTCGGCAGGGGCGGTACGTTGCGGAGCCTCCCCTCAGTACGGCGGGTCTCGGTGCGCCGGGGGTCGGCGGCGGGGGTGTCCTCGCGGGGGGACTCGGGCGCGGGCGGCTCGGGGCGGGGCCCGTAGGCGTCCGACGAGGGTTCGTCCCAGAGGCGCCGGGTGCGGCGGAGGTCGTGCCGGGGCCCGGGGGTCCCGGGCGGGCCGGGCAAGGGGGGCGGTGGCCCCCAGGTGGCCGTCTCCGAACCGGACCAGGGGCTCCCGGCGTCCCGTCGGGGGGACTCGGGGCCGGTTTCGGGGGTGGGCGTGGTTTCGGTCCCGGGGGTGCGGGTGGTTCCGGTCCCGGGGCCGGGAGGAGGCCCGGCTTGGCGGGCGGGAGCGGTTCCGGTCCCGGGGGCGGCCTCGGGTGCAGGAGCGATTCCGGGGGCGGTCCCGGGGGTGACCTCGGGCGCAGGAGCGATTCCGGGGGCGGCCCCGGGGGTGACCTCGGGCGCAGGAGCGATTCCGGGGGCGGTCCCGGGGGCGACTTCGGGCGCAGGAGCGACTTCGGGGGCGGCTTCGGGCGCAGGAGCGGTTCCGGGGGAGGTCCCGGCTCCAGGGGCCGCACCGGAAAGGGGGCCCGGGGTGGTCCCGGGGCCGTTCTCCGGGGCGGAGGCAGTGGCGTCCTCGTCGGAAGCGACCATGGGCTCGTCGGCCGCTCCGGGCTCGGAGCCTGCCCCGCGCTCGAACGCCGGGCCGCTCTCCGGCTCCCCCGCGGGCCCCGCTGCCGAGGTGCGCCGCGCGCCTTCCGCAGCCCCGGCTCCGGGCCCTGGGCCCCGGTCGCCGGAATCGGTCACCGGGCCCGGGCCACGGTCGGTGGCACCGGCCGAGGGGTCCCGGCCGGGGGCCTCCCGGCCGGCGGAGCCCGTCTCCCGGGCCGGGGTCCACGCGTCGGTCAGGCCGGTACGGTCCGTCGTCGGGTCCGGGGTCCAGGCCCGGGTCAGGCTTGTCGGGTCGGGGGCCGCCTCAGGGGCCGGGGTCCGGCCGGTGGGGGCGGCCGGGGGTGTCGGGTCCGCATCCGGAGGGTCGGCTCGCCTGCCCTTGCGGGGTGTCGGGAGCCAGGCGTCCCAGCCCCGTTCGGCGGGGCGGGGGGACCTCGGGTCCTGCCAGTCGTCCGGGCGGGCGACGGGCGGAACGTCCGGCGAGGCGTCCCGGCGGGCAACCGGCGGAACGTCCGGCGAAGCGTCCCGGCGGGCAACCGGCGGAACGTCCGGCGAAGCGTCCCGGCGGGCAACCGGCGGAACGTCCGGCGAAGCGTCCCGGCGGGCAACCGGCGGG
>NZ_JBIUXN010000003.1:184297-665135 GCF_044744005.1 Streptomyces sp. NPDC087440
GAACGTCCGGCGAGGCGTCCCGGGGGACGACCGGGGGGACCTCCGGCGAGGTGGCTTGTGGGGGCGCGTCCGGGGGCGGCGGTGCCGCAAGGGGTTCCGGGGGTTCCCAAGGGGCCCTGGCCCTGGGTTCCTTGGGGACCGGGCGGGGCGGCTCGGGCTCCGCGGCGTCCCGCGCCGGACCAGCGCCCGGGGTCGAGTCGAAGTGGTCGTCCACGGTGTGGCCCGTCGGTGCCGGGCCGGTGTCCGGAGCTGCCTCGTCGTACAGCCGGTCCCACCAGTCGTCCTCGGCGCCGGTGCGCCGCTCCCCCTGCTGACTCATGCCCCTATTGTCCACCGCTGAGGCGATTCGGAAACGGGGCAGGGCGAAAAAAGGGGTCCGCCGGGCAACCCCACCCCCCACGGGAAGGATGCCCGGCGGACCGTTCTCGGCCCGGCGCGCTAGCGCACGTCGTAGGCGCGGGTCACGAGCTGGGTGACGGAGTTGCCGCGTGCGTCCGTCAGTTCGGTCTTGAGGGTGACCTGCTTGCCGGTGGCCCCGGCGTGGTCGACCACGGCCGTCCAACTCCCGCCGGAGCGCGAGGTCTTGGCCTTGGTCCAGGTCTTGCCCTCGTCGTACGAGTAGGACAGCGCGGCCGAGGTGAGCGCGCCCGGGGTGTAGCCCGCGTGGCCGGAGGCGGTGAGGGCGATCCGCTGCCCGTTCGCGGCGGGGAGCGTTTTCAGGGCGTCCTCGGGGATGCCGTAGCGCGGGAAGATGATCGGCAGCGGCACCGAGTAGGCGCTCTCGTCCAGCTGGGAGGTGAACTTCCAGGTGGTCTCGACGGCCGTCGAGCGCTGCCACACGTCGGCGGGCATCCCGAACTTCATGCCCTGCTGGCTGAGTTCGTACGTCCCCTTGGCCGCCGGGATCTCGAAGACGCCGCTCGGCCAGCCGGACTCGCCGATGACCTCACCGTCGCGCTTGAGCCGCAGCGAGCCGATGTCGCCGAACCCGCCCTGGATCGCCCAGTGTTCACGGTCGCCCCACATGGCGTCGGCGAACCCGATGAGGTTGCCCTGCCGTTCGGCGACCAGCACCTCCTTGCCCGCGTCGTCGCGGGGCGCGGTCGGGGCGACGACCCCTCCGTACCAGGACTCGGTGAGCTTCTGGCCGGAGCGCAGCACCCGGTGCGGGGAGACCATCAGTTCACCGAACGGGAAGCTGCTCATCACCGTGCGGCCCCAGCCGGAGCCGTCCGCGCTGTAGAGCTCGGTGCGGGTGCCGGGGGCGGGCACCGGGTCGGCCATCGAGGAGGTGAAGATGCGGGTGCCGTTGGGGCGCAGCGCGTCGACGGAGTCGATGAAGTCGCTCCGGACGCCCATGGACCCGGTGGTGTTCTGCACGGTGGCCAGCTCGCGGTCCGACGTGCGGTAGTTCCGGGTGGAGTTGAGCGGGCCCTTCTCCTGGAAGGCGAGGTTGTAGACGTACGGGCTGCGGGCGGTGCCCTGCCAGTCGAGCGTGACCGCGCCCTGGACGAGACGGCCCCTGAGGTCCTTGGCCTCGGTCGTGGAAACCGCGAGGACGGGGACGGCCGTGCCTCCGCCGAGACCCACGCCCGGGTACCAGGTGCCGGGCGACGGCCGGTGCGCCAGGACGGCGACGGCCCCCGCGGCCCGGGCGTCCTCGGCGAGGGCGGTCAGGTTGGGGCTGTCGTCGGGGACCTCGACCAGGGCGATGCGGCCCTTGACGCCGGCCGCCTTCAGCTCCTCGGGCGTGCCCTTGCCCGCGTCGACCAGGGCCGCGCTGCCCCGGCCGTCGAGGTTGCCTGAGCCGACGCCGCCGGTGACGGCGTGCAGGGCGGGGCCGCCCCTGACCTTGAGGCTGTTCAGCAGCGGCGCGTACAGCCGCCAGTAGCTGCCGAACTCGAAGTCGCCCTTGGTGGCGCGGCCCTGGATGTCGGCGTAGTAGGCGGGGACGTTGCGTCCGGCGCTGAGGGTGCCGGAGTGCCGCCAGGTGTTCTTCCAGGAGCGGTCGAAGGCGAGGGTGGTGCCGCGCCGCTCGCCGGGCCGGTCGGTCGCCACCTTCAACTGGTGGGCCTTGCGGGCGTCGAGGACGACGGTGGTGTCCTTCTTCAGCTCCAGTTGCGGGTGGGAGAGGTAGCTGAGCGAGCCGATGCCCTGGCCGGTGGCGTCACCGGCGTCGGGGGTGGCGACGTAGGAGGAGAGGAAGTACGAGCCGGGGCGGACCTCGTAGCGCTGTTCCGCCTGGCCGTCGTTGTAGCGGATCTCGCCGCTCTCGTCGTCGGTGCCGATGACGTCGAGGGTGCTCGGCCCGGTGGCGGGCTTGCCGCTGCGGTCGATGACCTTGACGCGCAGGGTGACCGTCTCGGGCTGGACGTGCAGGGCGAACGGGGTCGAGACGCGGACGCCGCCGCGTGCGGTGGCCAGGACGCGGCCCACGACGTCGCCGTACTGGCCGCGCTCCAGGCGGGCCGACGGGTCGAGGGTCAGCGGGACGGTGACGGTGGCCTTGGCGGGGACGGTGATCCGGTCCTTGCCGAGGCGGGCGACCCGGGAGGTGATGCGGGTGCCGTCGTTGCCGGTGGGCGCCTGGACGGCGAGGTCCAGGGTGACCGGCTTGTCGGTGACGTTGGTGTACGGGACGTCGACGGTGGTGCGGTCGCTGCTGTCCTGCGGCCAGTTGAAGGTGCCGCCCTGGAGGGCGGGCGCGCCGGTGACTCCCGGGTTCAGGGCCGCCTTCACGTCGAGGCGGCCGCCGCCGGTCTCGCGGGCGTCGCCCTTGCCGACCTCGGCCGAGGAGACGAGCGCGGCCTTGATCTGCTGGGCGGTCCAGTCCGGGTGGGCCTGCTTGAGGATGGCGGCGGCGCCCGCGACATGCGGGGTGGCCATCGACGTACCGGACATGGACTGGTACGCGTACACGCCCCGGCCTCCGGCCGCCGCGGCGGAGATCGCGACGCCGGGGGCGGCGATCTCCGGCTTCAGGGTGTGGCCGGCGACGGTCGGGCCGCGGCTGGAGAAGGGGGCGGTGGAGTCGTCGCGGTCGACGGCGCCGACGGTGAGGACGCCGGGGGCGCAGCCGGGCGAGGAGACCGAGTTGCGGCGCGGGCCGAGGTTGCCCGCGGCAACCACGAAGAGTGTCTGCGTGCTCTTCGCGAGCTCTTCGGCGGCGATGCTCAACGGGTCGGTGCAGTCGGTGGGTTCGGGGCTGCCGAGGCTCATGGAGACGACGTCGGCCTGCTGGTCGACGGCCCACTGCATGCCCGCGATGATCCACGACTCGGCGCCGGAGCCGCCGTCGTTGAGGACCTTGCCGTTGAGGAGCTGAGTGCCGGGGGCGACGCCCTTCTTCTTGCCGCCGCTCGCCGTGCCCGAGCCGCCGACGGTGGAGCTGGTGTGGGTGCCGTGGCCCTGGACGTCGCCGGTGTCGGGCGAGTCGGTGAAGTTCTGGGCGGCGGCGATCCGGCCCTTGAGGTCCGGGTGCTCGGCGTCCGCGCCGGTGTCGAGGACGGCGACCTTGGTGCCCTTGCCGTCGAACCCGGCGGCCCAGGCGGCGGGGGCGTTCACCTGCTTCGTCGACCGGTCGAGGGTCGCCTCGACCTTGCGGTCGAGCCAGAGCTTGGTCAGGTCGGAGGCGGCCCGGGAGCGGGTGTTGGTGACGTCCGCCCAGAAGTCGGCGGCCTTGGCCTTGTCGGCCTTGAGGGCGACGCCGCCGACGGCGGGCAGGGCCGGGCCGCGGGTGGCGGCGCGGGGGGTCGCGGGGAGCGCGCGGGCGACGTTCACGGA
Source organism: Streptomyces sp. NPDC087440 (assembly GCF_044744005.1). Taxonomy (NCBI): domain Bacteria; kingdom Bacillati; phylum Actinomycetota; class Actinomycetes; order Kitasatosporales; family Streptomycetaceae; genus Streptomyces; species Streptomyces sp. NPDC087440. The sequence continues at coordinate 188,081 of NZ_JBIUXN010000003.1, forward strand.
CTTGTCATAGACGGCGATCAGCGGCAGGACCTTGGCGTGCGCGTCGTCGTAGCCCTGGCGGATCAGCCCGGAGACGTTGAAGAGCTCCCGGTCGACGCGGCCGGAGGCGAGGGCCTCGGCGGCGGACTCGGGGAACACGTACAGGTCCTTGTCCGGGCCTGTCGTACGGGTCTGGACGAGCGGGGTGCTGCCGTCGGGGCGGGGCAGCGCGGTCGCCGCGCCGGACCCCGAACTCCCTTGCCGCACCAGGATCTTGTCGCCGGTGACGAGGGTGACGACGGCGGACGCGTCCTTGCCTCCGCCCGCCTTCGCACTGCCGGTGATCGGTCTCTTGCCGGACGCCGGGTCCGTGGGCGCCGGGGCGGCCACGGACGGGGCGACCGCGGTGACGGCGAGGACGGCGGCGGTCGCCGCGCCCAGGGCCGTGCGCGATATCGGACGCATTGTGCTCCCCAAGTCGGTCCGGCCCCGGGGGTGATGGCCGGTGGCGACAGGTTGGCAGAGGGGCAGGTGGTGCAGGGATGATGTGGTGAGGCGGGTTTGTGCCGTGGCTCATTCCCGCCAGACGAGTCATGGAAGGTGCGAAGGGGGACTGCTGAGGTGCTGGGTGCGATAGGGCTGGACGAGGCGCAGGAGGCGACGTACCGGACGCTGGTCGCGGTGGGTGCGGCCGAGGTCGGGGACCTGGCGCACCGGCTGGGGGTCGGCGAGGCGGCGGCGGAGCGGGCGCTGCGGCATCTGGAACGGCAGGGGCTCGCCGCGCAGGCCTCCTCCTCCGGTTCCTCCGGTACGCAGCGGTGGGTGGCGGCACCGCCCGGGGTGGCGCTGGGCGCCCTCCTGACGCAGCAGCGGCACGAGCTGGAGCAGGCGGAGCTGGCGGCGGTGCTGCTGGCGGAGGAGTATCGGGCGGAGGCGGCCGAGCCCGCGGTGCACGACCTGGTGGAGGTCGTGACGGGGGCGAGCGCGGTGACGCACCGGTTCGCGCAGTTGCAGCTGGGGGCGGTGGAGGAGGTGTGCGCGCTGGTCACCGGGCGGCCGGTGGCGGTCACGGGGTACGACAACGCCGCCGAGGAACGGGCGACGGCGCGTGGGGTGACGTATCGCGTGGTCATCGAGCGGGAGGTGCTCACTCTGCCCCGGGGCCTGGTCGAGCTGACGGCAGCGCTGGCCCGGGACGAGCAGGTGCGGGTGGTGGACCGCGTCCCGACCAAGCTGGTGATCGCGGACCGGTCGCTGGCGATGGTGCCGCTGACGGGGCGGGACGCGGAGCCCGCGGCGCTGGTGGTGCACGCGAGCGGGCTGCTGGAGTCGCTGATGGGGCTGTTCGAGGCGGTGTGGCGGGACGCGCGGCCGGTGCGGCTGGGGATGGGGGCGGGGACGGACGTGGAGGTGGTGGCTCCCGGGCCGGACGGGACGGACCTGCAGATTCTGTCGCTGCTGCTGGCGGGGATGACCGATGCGAGTGTCGCCAAGCAGTTGGAGCTGGGGTTGCGGACGGTGCAGCGGAGGGTGAAGGGGTTGATGGAGGTGGCGGGGGTGACGACGAGGTTGCAGCTGGGGTGGCATGCGTACGAGAGGGGCTGGGTGGGGCGGTAGGTGCAGGTGGGTGGGTGGTTGCTGTTCATGCCGGGGCAGGCCCCGAACCCCTGCACGGGCTGCGCCCGCGCGTCCTCGAACGCCGGACGGGCTCAACTGCCTCCCCGAGCACCGGACGGGCTGAATTCCGGCTGAGTCACCGCCCCGCCAGTGCCAGCCGCAGGGCGCCCGCCTCCACGTCGAGGGCGGTGAGCAGGGCCACCAGGCCCGGGGTGCGGATGCGGGCGGCGGCCTCCGTGGTGCCCACCGTGCGTCCCACCGAGGGGAGTTCGACCGGGAGGGCGACCAGGCGGTCGTCGTCGCGGAGGACGAGTTCCGGGAGGGCGGCGACCATGTCCGTGGAGACGAGGAGGGTGCGCATCGTCAGGATGGAGGTGCATTCGACCCGGTTCGGAGGGAGTTCCAGGCCCTGGGTCTCGAAGACGGCTGCCAGCTCCTGACGGAGGGCCGTCTGTTCGAGGGGGAGGATCCAGGGGTGGCCGACTGTGTCGGCGAGCGTGCCGGCCGGGCCCCGCAGCAGGGGGTGGCCGGTGCGTACCGCCAGGCGGATCGGCTCCCGGTAGAGGGCCCGTTGGCGCAGGCGGCCCGGTTCCGGGGTGGGGCCGACCCGGCCCACGATCACGTCCAGGTCGCCCGCCAGCAGCGCCGGGTGCAGCACGTCGAAGGTTCCCTCGCGGACGACGACGGTGAGGTGCGGGCGTTCCGCCTTCAGGCGGGCGACGGCGCGCGGCAACAACAGGTTCGCGCCCGCGAGCAGCGTGCCCACCGTCACCGTGCCCGCCTGGCCGTCCCGCAGGCCCGTCAGGTGGTCGCCCGCGCGCCGGACCTCCGCGATGACGGCGCGGGCGTGGCCGACCAGCGCGTCCCCGTACACCGTCGGGCGCATTCCGCGCGGTTCGCGGTGGAAGAGTGCGACGTCCGCCAGCTTCTCCAGCTCGCGCAGGGTGCGGGTGGCGGCGGGCTGGGTGAGGTGCAGGGATTCGGCCGCCCTGACCATCGTGCCGTGCTCGGCTATCGCGGCGAGAAGTACCAGATGCCGGAATTTCAGCCGGCCGTCGAGCAGGTCCATCTGTCGGCTCCTCGTCCCCTCACCTGGTGTCATACCCGTTCTGGTATGGCAGTTGCCCGTTCCGGCATTGGCTCGGCATATGTGACCTGGCTCATGATGCACACGCAAGGAACCGGACACCAGAGGCAGGTTTGCCGGGAACGCCAGGAACAGGGAGGTCACGACGGTGAGTTCACCCGCAGGGCAGGTGCGGAGGGTGCGGCACTACACGGCCGGACGGTTCCACTCCGAGGGAGCGTCCTTCCCGCTGGTCGACCCGGTGGACGGGCGCGAGGTCGGACAGGTCCCGGAGGCGGACGCCGCGACCGTCGACGCGGCGGTACGGGCCGCCCGCGAGGCCCTGGCCGGGCCGTGGGGCGGGTGCTCCCCCGCCGACCGGTCCCGGGTCCTGCACCGGATCGCGGACGGGATCGAGGCCCGCTTCGAGGAGTTCGTCGCGGCGGAGTGTTCCGACACCGGCAAGCCGCACGAGCTGGCGGCCTCCGTCGACATCCCGCGCGGCATCGCCAACTTCCGTGCCTACGCGGACCTTTCGGCGTCCCGCAGCGAGCAGTCCTGGCACACCGAGACCCCCGACGGGCGGGGCGCGCTCAACTACACCGTGCACAAGCCACTGGGTGTCGTCGCGGTCGTCGCCCCGTGGAACCTGCCGCTGCTGCTGCTGACGTGGAAGGTCGCCCCGGCGCTGGCGACGGGCAACACCGTCGTCGCCAAGCCCTCCGAACTCACGCCCTCCACCGCCGAGTTGCTCGCCGAGGTGATCGACGCGGCAGGAGTCCCCGCCGGGGTGTTCAACCTCGTGCACGGGCACGGCGCGGACGCCGCCGGGGCCTGGCTGACCGCGCACCCCGGGGTGGACGCCATCGCCTTCACCGGCGAGTCCCGGACCGGTAGCGCGATCATGCGGGCAGCCGCCGATCACCTCACCCCGGTCTCCTTCGAGTTGGGCGGCAAGAACGCGGGGCTCGTGTTCGCCGACGCCGATCTGGAGCAGGCCGTCGAGGGGACGCTGCGGTCCGCCTTCACCAACAGCGGCCAGGTGTGCCTGTGCACCGAGCGCGTGTACGTGGAGCGGCCCGTCTTCGAGGAGTTCGCCGCCGCACTCGCCAAGGGCGCCGAGTCCGTGGCGTACGGACCCATGGTCTCGGCCGAGCACCGCGACAAGGTGACGGGGTACCTCGCGCAGGCCGCCGCGGACGGTGTCGTACGGGCGGGTGGTGACGCCCCCGTCTTCGGGGACGCGCGCGACGGCGGGTTCTGGGTGCGGCCGACCGTGCTGACCGGGCTGCCGGAGGACCATCCGGCGGTACGGGAGGAGATCTTCGGGCCTGTCGTCCACCTGGCCCCCTTCGACACCGAGGAGGAGGCCCTCGCCCTGGCCAATGCCGGACCGTACGGGCTGGCCGCCACCGTGTGGACCGGCGACCTGAGCCGCGCCCACCGGGTCGCGCCCCGTCTGGACGTCGGCATCGCCTGGGTCAACACCTGGAACCTGCGGGACCTGCGCACCCCCTTCGGCGGGGTGAAGGCCTCCGGGATCGGCCGCGAGGGCGGCCACCACTCCCTCGACTTCTTCTCCGAGCCGATGAATGTGTGCGTGAAGATATGAGTGACCACGAGCCCGCGAAGGAGATCGTCGAGGCCGCCGACCGGCTGGAGGAGGCCCGTCGCACGGGTGTTCCGGCCGCTCCGGTGCGGGACCTCCTCCCGGCCGGTGACGTCGGTGCCGCCTACGCCGTGCAGAGCCTGACCACCGAGCGGCGGCTCGCCGCCGGGCGTCGGATCACCGGGTGGAAGATCGGGCTCACGTCCGCCGCCGTGCAGCGCCAACTCGGTGTGGGTTCGCCGGACTTCGGGGCTCTCTTCGACGACACGGCGTTCCCCGACGGCGCGGACATCCCGGTCGGCGCGGTGCTCCAGCCGCGTGCCGAGGTGGAAGTCGCGCTGGTGCTCGGCGCGGACCTGCCGCACGAGCGGAACACCGTCGCGGACCTGCTGCGGGCGACCGCGTTCGCGCTGCCCGCGATCGAGGTCGTCGGCAGTCGCATCCGCGACTGGGACATCAGCCTGGTCGACACCGTCGCCGACAACGCGTCCAGCGGCGTGTACGTCCTGGGCACCCGGCCGGTCGGCCTGGACGCCCTGGACCTGCGGACCGCCGGTGCGGTCCTGGAGCGGCGCGGGGAGCCCGTGTCGGTCGGGGCGGGGGCCGCCTGCCTGGGCAATCCACTGAACGCCGCGCTCTGGCTGGCCGACACCCTGGCCGGGCTGGGGCGTCCGCTGCGGGCCGGGGACACCCTGCTGACCGGGGCGCTCGGGCCGGTCGTGGACGTGATGCCGGGCGATGTGGTGGAGGCCCGGATCGAGGGCCTGGGCACGGTACGGGCCGCGTTCGCGGCGAAGCCGGAAGGAGAGGGCGCATGAGCGGCACCCGGCTGAAGGAGTTCGCGGCGGCGCTGGACGAGGCCGCCCTCACCCGCAGCACCCTCGCGAGCGGCAGCAGCGGTCTCACCGGGGTGGACGAGGCGTACGAGGCCCAAGAGGCCCTGGTCGCACGACAGTTGGGACGCGGTGCCCGGCTCACCGGGTTCAAGCTGGGCTTCACCAGCACGGCGAAGATGCGGCAGATGGGGGTGCACGACCTCATCCACGGCCGGATCACCGACCGGATGCGGATCGCCGACGGCGGGACGTTCGACGCGGGGACGCTGATCCACCCGCGGGTCGAGCCCGAGGTGGCGTTCCTGCTCGGCGGGCCGCTGGGACCCGACACCGTCGACCCGCTGAGCGCCGTCGCGGCCGTCGCCCCGGCGCTGGAGGTCATCGACTCGCGGTACGACGGGTTCACGTTCTCGCTGCCCGAGGTGATCGCGGACAACACCTCCGCCGCCGGATACGTCCTCGGACCGTGGCGCGAGCCACTCGAACTCGCCGACCGGGGCGTCCTGTTGGAGATCGACGGCCGTCTCGTGGAGGCCGGTTCGACCGCCGCGATCCTCGGCCACCCGCTGCGCGCCCTGGCGGCCGCCGCCCGGCTGGCCCCGCGCGGCGTCCTCGACGCCGGGACGGTGGTCCTGGCGGGCGCGGCCACCGCCGCCGCCCCGCTGCCGCCCGGCGTGCACGTCCGGGCGACGGTGTCCGGGCTGGGCACGGTCGGCTTCAGCACCGTACGCACACCTCGGGAGGAAGCGTGATCGTCGACGGCGCCCCCGTCCCCCGGGGCAGCTTCCCGCACCTGCGCCGCGCCGGTGACTTGGTCTTCGTCTCGGGTACGAGTTCCCGGCGGCCCGACGGCACCTTCGCCGGGGCCCGGATCGACCCGATGGGCGTCACGGACCTCGACATCCGCGAGCAGACGCGGGCGGTGCTCGACAACATCGGGCGGCTGCTCCGGGCCGCCGGAGGAAGCCTGCGCGACCTGGTCTCCGTCACCACCTACCTCGTGAACATGAACGACTTCGGCGGCTACAACGAGGTCTACGCCGAGTACTTCGACGCGTCGGGCCCGGCCCGCACCACCGTCGCCGTCCACCAACTCCCGCACCCGCAGCTGCTGATCGAGATCAGCGCCGTGGCCCACCTGCCCCGCACCTCACTCCCCGAGGAGTCCCCCGCATGAGCAGCAGCAGCCCGATGAGGAAGTCGCCGTCCGCGCCGTTCAACTTCCGCTCCTGGATCGACGAGCACCAGCACCTGCTGAAGCCGCCGGTCGGCAACGTCCAGGTGTGGCAGGACGCCGACCTGATGGTCACCGTCGTCGGCGGCCCCAACCGCCGTACGGACTTCCACGACGACCCGATCGAGGAGTTCTTCTACCAGCTCAAGGGCAACATGGTGCTGCGCGTGATGGAGGAGGAGGGGGCGCCGCCGCGCGACATCCACATCCGCGAGGGCGACGTGTACCTGGCCCCCGCGCACCTGCGGCACTCGCCGCAGCGGCCCGAGGAGGGCTCGATCGGCCTGGTGGTCGAATTCGCCCGCCCCGAGGGCTCGTTGGACGCCTTCGAGTGGTACTGCATGAACTGCCACCACCTGGTGCACCGCAGCGAGGTGCAGCTGAAGTCGATCGTGGACGACCTGCCGCCGGTCTTCAACGCCTTCTACGGCGACGACGCGGCCCGCACCTGCCCGCACTGCTCGGCCGTGCACCCCGGCAAGGACTGGCCGGACGCCCTGCGCCCCACCACCGCCCTGCCCGGTGGCGGTCTCCCCGACTCCGAAGAGCGCGCATGACGACCGCCCACGGGGGGCCCGTGGTCGACGTGCACGCCCACGTCTTCCCGCAGATCTCCCGCACCGAGTCCCGCCTCCTCCAGGACACCGAAGGACCCTGGCTGCGGTCCGACGGCACCGACGGCCCCGGCCAGGGCATGATGATGCGCGGCTCGCACGAGTACCGGCCCGTCCGGCGCACCCTGTGGGACCCGGCGACCCGCGTCGCCGACCTGGACCGGCTCGGCGTCGACATCCAGGTGCTGTCCAGCACACCGCTGCTCTTCGGGTACGACGCGGACGCGGACCGGGCGGCCGACTGGTGCCGCATGGTCAACGCGCGGCTGCTGGAGTTCAGTTCGTACGATCCCCAGCGGCTGCCCGCACTGTGCCAGGTGCCGCTCCAGGACACCGAGGCGGCCTGCGCGCTGGTCACCGAGGCGATGGCGCAGGGCTTCCACGGCGTGCACATCGGCAACCACATCGGCGAACGCGACCTGGACGACGGCGCGGTCGTGGAGTTCCTCACCCACTGCGCGCACGAGAACGCGGCCGTCCTCGTGCACCCCTGGGACATGCCGGGCGGGCCGCGCGTGGAGCGGTACATGCTCCAGTGGCTGGTCGGCATGGCCGCCGAGACCCACCTCACCATCCTGTCGATGATGCTGTCGGGGACCTTCGAGCAACTGCCCACCTCCCTGCGGCTGTTGTTCGCGCACGGCGGCGGCAGCTTCCCGTACCTGCTGGGCCGGGCGGACAACGCCTGGCAGCGCAGGGACCTGGTGCGGGCGGACAGCCCGCAGCCCCCGTCGGCGTACACCGACCGCTTCAGCGTCGACTCGGCGGTCTTCGACCAGCGGGCGCTGGAGCACCTGGTCCAGGTGATGGGCGCGGAGCAGGTGCTGCTCGGCTCCGACCACCCGTTCCCCCTCGGCGAGGCCGAGATCGGCAGGCTGGTGCGGGAGAGCACGCTCAGCGACGCCGAGAAGGCGGCCGTGCTGGGCGGGAACGCGGTGCGCTTCTTCGATCTCGTACGTCATCGGGTGGGACAGGAGGCCGTACGGTGACCGCACTGCAAGCCGCCGTCATCGGCTCCGGCAACATCGGCACCGACCTCCTCATCAAGATGATCCGGGGGTCGGGGGCGGTGACCGCCGCCGCGATGATCGGCATCGACCCGGAGTCCGACGGGCTCGCCCGCGCCGCCCGGCTGGGGGTCGCGACCAGCGCGGACGGTGTCCGGGGGCTCATCGCCCTGGACGGCTTCGACCGGATCGACGTCGTCTTCGACGCGACCTCCGCCGGGGCGCACCACCACAACGCCGCCGCGCTCGCCCCGTACGGGAAGCGGCTGATCGACCTCACCCCGGCCGCCATCGGCCCGTACGTGGTGCCGTCGGTGAACCTCGACGCCCACCTCGGCGCGCCGAACCTGAACATGGTGACGTGCGGCGGGCAGGCCACCGTGCCGGTCGTCGCGGCCGTCTCCGCGGTGACCCCGGTGGCGTACGCGGAGATCGTCGCCTCGATCGCCTCGCGGTCGGCGGGGCCCGGCACCCGGGCCAACATCGACGAGTTCACCGAGACGACCGCGCGGGCGCTGGAGCAGGTCGGCGGGGCGGTGCGGGGCAAGGCGATCATCGTGCTGAACCCGGCGGAGCCGCCGCTGATGATGCGCGACACCGTGCACTGCGTGGTCGGCGACTGCGACACGGACGCGGTGGCGGACTCGGTGCGGGCGAAGGCGGCGGAGGTCGCCGCGTACGTGCCCGGGTACCGGCTGAAGCAGGAGCCGCAGTTCCGGAAGCTGGCGGCGGGCGACCCGCTCGCGAAACTGGCGGGGCTCGCCGGGGGCGGGGTGCTGGTCTCCGTGTTCCTGGAGGTGGAGGGCGCCGCCCACTACCTGCCCGCATACGCCGGGAACCTCGACATCATGACGTCCGCCGCACTCCGCACCGCCGAGCGCCTGGCCAGTACGGCCCGCACCACCGGGAGCCCGTCATGACACGCGTGTACGTCCAGGACGTCACCCTGCGGGACGGCATGCACGCCGTGTCGCACCGGTACACCGTGGATCAGGTCCGCACGATCGCCGCCGCGCTGGACGCGGCCGGGGTGGACGCCGTCGAGGTCGCGCACGGCGACGGGCTCTCCGGGGCCTCCGTCACGTACGGGCCCGGGGCGCACACCGACTGGGAGTGGCTGGAGGCCGCCGCGTCCGTCCTCACCCGGGCGAAGCTGACGACGCTGCTGCTGCCGGGCATCGGCACCGCCGACGACCTGCGGCGTGCGCACGGGCTCGGGGTCGCCTCGATCCGTATCGCCACGCACTGCACCGAGGCCGACGTCGCCGCCCAGCACATCGCGCTGGCACGGGAGTTGGGGATGGACGTCTCCGGCTTCCTGATGATGTCGCACATGGCGGAGCCGGTGGAGCTGGCCCGGCAGGCGAAGCTGATGGAGTCGTACGGGGCCGCTTGCGTGTACGTCACGGACTCGGGCGGGCGACTGACCATGGACGGCGTCCGGGAGCGGGTGCGCGCCTACCGGGACGTGCTCGACGACGCGACGCAGATCGGCATCCACGCCCACCACAACCTCGCGCTCGGCGTCGCCAACAGCGTCGTCGCCGTCGAGGCCGGCGCGTACCGCGTCGACGCGTCGCTGGCCGGACAGGGCGCGGGGGCGGGCAACGCCCCGCTGGAGCCGTTCATCGCGGTCGCGGACCTGATGGGGTGGGAGCACGGCTGCGACCTGTTCCCGCTGATGGACGCGGCGGAGGAGCTCGTACGGCCGACGCAGGACCGACCGGTGCGGGTGGACCGGGAGACGCTGACGCTCGGGTACGCCGGGGTGTACTCCAGCTTCCTGCGGCACGCCGAGACCACCGCCGCCCGGTACGGGCTGGACACCCGCTCGCTGCTCGTGGAGGCGGGGGCCCGCCGGATGGTCGGCGGGCAGGAGGACCTCCTGACGGACATCGCACTCGATCTCACAGCGGCCAAGGGAGGCAACTGATGGATGTCACACAGCAGTTGAAGGAGTTCACGGCGCGGGCCGAGGCACTGGACGCGGCCGACCCTCTCGCCCACGTCCGGGAGCGGTTCCTGCTTCCCGAAGGCGTCGTCTACCTCGACGGGAACTCGCTCGGCGCGCTCCCGGCCGCCGTGCCCGAGGCGCTGACGGACGCGGTGCACCGCCAGTGGGGCACCGACCTGATCCGGTCGTGGAACGACAACGACTGGTGGAACGCCCCGCTGCGGGTCGGCGACGCGGTGGGCGCGCTGATCGGGGCGGCCCCGGGGCAGGTCGTGGCGAGCGACTCGACGAGCGTGCAGCTGTACAACGCGCTGGTGGCGGCGGTACGCCTGCGTCCCGGGCGGAGCCTGCTGCTCACCGACCCGGACCACTTCCCCACCGACCAGTACATCGCCGACTCGGTGGCCCGGCTGCTGGGCGTCGAGGTGCGGCGGGTGCCCGCCCGGGAGGCCCGCTCCGTGCTGGCCGCCGAGGGCTTCGACGTGGCGGTGGCCGCGTACGCGCCGGTCGACTACCGGACGGGCGAGGCGTACGACATGGCGGCACTGACCGCCGCCGCCCACGAGGCGGGTGCGCTGATGCTGTGGGACCTGTGCCACGTAGCGGGCGCGCTGCCGGTGCAACTGGACGCGATCGGGGCGGACTTCGCGGTCGGCTGCGGTTACAAGTACCTGTCGGGAGGTCCGGGCGCGCCCGCCTTCCTGTACGTCGCCGAGCGCCACCAGTCCTCCTTCGACCAGCCGCTCACGGGCTGGCACGGGCACGCCGACCCGTTCGGGATGCACGGCTCGTACACCCCCGCGCAGGGCATCGCCCGCGCCCGGATCAGCACGCCGCCGCTGCTGTCGCTGCTGGCCCTGGAGGCGGCGCTGACCGCGTACGACGGGGTGGAGATGGCGGCGGTGCGCACGAAGGGCCTCGCGCTCACCGGGTTCTTCCAGGAGTGCGCGGACGTCCTGCTCGACGGCTTGGGCTTCACCGCGGCGACCCCGCGCGAGCCCGAGCGCCGGGGCAGCCAGATCGCGCTGCGCCACCCGGAGGCGTACCCGCTGGTGGCGGCCCTGGTGGCGCGCGGCGTCATCGGTGACATGCGGGCGCCGGACCTGCTGCGGTTCGGGGTGAACGCGCTGTACGTGTCGTACGCCGACGTCCTCGACTGTGTCCGGCAGTTGCACGAGATCGTCAGCACCGGGGAACACCGGGAGCCGCGCTTCCAGCGGCGCTCCACCGTGACCTGATCCACCCCGTACCGGTCAGGGGAGGCGACCTCGTGCCCCTCCCCCGGCCTTCCGCACCCTCGCACCATCCCTTTCCTCCGCTTTTGTACCCCCTTGGCCTTTCCGGAAGGACCGTCGGATGCGTCTCCCCCGTCACACCCCCGTCAGGGTCGCCCTGGCCGCGACCGCCGCTGCCGCCGTCACGGCGACGCTGCTCGTCCCCACCTCGGGGGACGCGGTCGCCGCCGCCCCCGCCGACCCGAACATCCCCACCGTCTGCGAGGACAAGCGGCCCGAGCCGGTCGACCCCAAGTCGTACGGGATGCAGCTCGACAAGAGCTTCCTGCACCCTGCCCTCACCCCGCTGGACGAGGAGCACCCGCACCCCTTCCCGGGGCGCAACGCCGCGTACGACACCACGTCGTACAGCAAGAACATGAAGGTCGAAGCGGCCTACGAGGGTGCGGACTTCACCCCGGACTACTTCCACACCTGGCAGAACGTGGTGGACTTCCACGGCCGCCGCTACCTCTTCCAGTACGACCGCTCCGAGGGGCGCGTCTACGACGTGACCGACGTCAAGAAGGTCACGGTCGTCGAGAAGCTGACCCGCGCGGACGTCGGCGGCGACGAGTCGAAGGCGAGCAAGGACTGGGCGGCCGGGGACTACTGGGGCGGCTCCACCGTCCAGTGGAACAAGAAGCTGAACGCCTATGTGATGGTGGTGAGCTTCGAGGACAAGCGGCAGATCAGCGAGCTGACGGACGAGCCGGGCCAGGACAAGTACGGGAACCCGGACGGCGTCGCCGAGCTGCGCGCGAAGAAGGGCCTGAAGGGCTTCAAGGTCTACCGGCTCGACGGCCCGCGCAAGAAGGACTGGAAGCTCCTGGCCACCGTCTCGACGGACTCCACCCAGCGCGACCCGCTCAACAGCGACCTCAACAAGCCGCAACAGGGCTCGGGTTCGCTGGACGTGCCGTACTGGACCGGCGGGAAGTACATGTTCCTCGCGGTCGCACCCAATGACGCGTACGCCAACAACGAGTACCCGACGAACCTGCACTCGGCCGGCTACCAGTCCTGGGACATGTCCGACCCGGCTCACCCGAAGCTGCTCGACACCTGGCACCTGCCGGGCCAGGTCACCGGCGAGTCCGCCGCGTACAAGAAGAACCCGCGGTGCGGGAACCGGACGAGCTGGCTGGGCGCGCGGATGCCGCTGTTCGTTCCCAAGTCCCCCGAGCAGGGCGGGCGTTACGCGTTCGCGGTGCAGGGCGGGCTGGGGCTCACCGTGCTCGACATCTCGAACCCGGCGAAGATGAAGACCGTCGGCCATCTGGACCTGCCGCCGTCGGTGGCGGGCACCGAGGGCGACAACGTGGACGTGTCGCAGTACGAGAAGACCGGCATGGTGTACGTCTCCGGCTACCCCCTCACCGAGGACTGTTACGAGCCGTACAAGGAGATCTTCCAGGTCGACGCCAAGGACCCGGCGAACCCCCGGATCGTCGGCCGTCTCCCCCGCCCGACCCCGCCGAAGTCGGCCTCCTTCACCGACTTCTGCCAGCGGCGCGGCAGCTTCGGCCCCAAGCGGACCGGCTACTACACCAACCCGGGCAAGCACGACGCGGGCGTTCTGAGCTACGGCTTCTACAACGCCGGTGTGCAGTTCTTCGACGTGACGAAGCCTCAGAAGCCGGAGATCGAGGCGTACTTCGTGCCGAAGGCATACGGCAAGGACACCCCGGAGTACGCGTACGGCAACCAGACGCACGGCGTGTACGTCGAGTGGGACCGCAACATCGCGTGGGCGCTCACCAACCACGGCATCTACGCCCTGTCCGCCCCGAAGGTGCTCGGCAAGCCGAACCTCGGGCGGCCGGACGCCCCCTTCCGCAACAGCCAGCCGTAACCCTCCTCCTCGTCGACAAGGACGTGACTCCCATGCGCAGAAGCACGGTCGCCCTGCCCGCACTCGCCCTCTGTTCCACCCTGGTTCTCTCCGCCTGCGGCACCCGCTCCGAAGCCGGTGGTGCGGCGGGCGGCGCGTCCGGCGGCACCACCACCGTCGTCATCGGCTTCGACGGCCCGCTGACCGGCGACCTCTCCGCGCTCGCCATCGGCGCGAAGAACGCGGCCCAGCTCGCCGTCGACCAGGCCAACAAGACCCAGGCCGTGCCCGGTGTGACGTTCACCCTGAAGTCGCTGGACGACCAGGGCCAGCCCGGCACGGGCCAGCAGAACGCCACCGCACTGACCGGCGACAAGCAGGTGCTCGGCGTGGTCGGCCCGCTGAACTCGGGCGTCGCCAAGTCGATGCAGATGATCTTCGAGCAGGCGAAGCTGGCCGTCGTCTCCCCGGCGACCACCAGCCCCGGCCTCACCCAGGGCGACAACTGGGCCAAGGGCACCAAGGAGCGCCGCTTCACGACGTACTTCCGCACCGCGACCACGGACGCCGTGCAGGGCCCCTTCGCCGCCCAGCACCTGCACGACACCCTCAAGCTGACGAAGGTCTTTGTCGTCGACGACAAGAAGGCGTACGGGGCGGGCCTGGCGGCGACCTTCACCGACGAGTTCAAGAAGCGCGGCGGGCAGGTCGTGGACACCGACCAGATCAACTCGGGCGAGAAGGACTTCTCCTCGGTGATCAACAAGATCAAGAGCTCGGGCGCCCAGTTCGTCTACTACGGCGGCGAGTACCCGGACGCGGGCCCCCTGACGGGCCAGCTGAAGAAGGCGGGCGTGAAGATCCCGCTGGTCGGCGGCGACGGCATCTCGGACGCCAACTTCATCAAGCTGGCGGGCGGCGGCGCGACGGGCGACTTCTGTACGACGGTGGGCGCACCCCTGGAGTCGGGCGCGGCGGGCAAGACCTTCGCCGAGGCCTACAAGGCGGCGAAGTTCAAGGACCCGTACGGCGCCTACGGCGGCTACGCGTACGACTCGGCGACCACGCTGATCGAGGCCGTGAAGGCGGTCGCCGCGGCGAACGGCGGCAAGGTGCCGGCCGACGCCCGCGCCAAGGTCACCGAGGCGGTGCAGAAGGTCGCCTTCGACGGGGTGACCGGCAAGGTCTCCTTCGACGAGTTCGGCGACACCACGAACAAGCAGTTGACGGTCAATCAGGTGAAGGACGGCGCGTGGGCGCCGGTCACCAGCGGCACCTTCACCGCCAAGTAACGCTCCCTTTCTCCTCGTTCACCTCTCCCACGGATTCCACGGAGGCGTTGCAGTGCACGAACTGCCGCAAACGCTGGCCAACGGCCTTCTGCTCGGCTCGATGTACGGGCTGATCGCGATCGGCTACACGATGGTCTACGGCATCGTCCAGCTCATCAACTTCGCCCACGGCGAGGTCTTCATGACCGGGGGCTTCGGCGCCCTCACCGCGTTCCTGATGCTGCCGAGCGGTGTGTCGTTGTGGCTGGCGCTGCCGGTGATGCTGCTCGCCGCCGTGCTGGTGTCCACGTCGGTGGCGGTCCTCGCGGAGCGCCTCGCCTACCGGCCGCTGCGCGGGTCGTCCCGGCTGGCGCCGCTGATCACGGCGATCGGTCTGTCGATCGCCATCCAGCAGATGGTGTGGGCCTGGTACCCGGACGCCAAGCAGGCCCGGACCTTCCCGCATCTGCCGGGCGGGCCCTACGAGGTGGGTCCGGTCACCGTCCAGACCGGGGACGTGTTCCTGGTGGTGGCGGCCGTCCTGTCGATGCTGGCGCTGATGTGGTTCGTCCGCAGCACCCGCACCGGCCGGGCCATGCAGGCCACCGCGCAGGACCCGGACACCTCGCGGCTGATGGGCATCAACACCGACCGGATCATCGTCACCGCGTTCGCCATCGGGGCCGCCTTCGCCGCGCTGGCGGCCGTCGCGCACGGGCTGCGGTACGGGCAGGTGGACTTCCGGATGGGCTTCATCACCGGGCTGAAGGCGTTCACGGCGGCCGTGCTGGGCGGGATCGGTTCGATCCAGGGCGCGATGCTGGGCGGTCTCGCGCTGGGTCTGGCGGAGGCGCTGGCCGCCGGTTACGTGAAGTTCCTGCCGGGGCTCGATCTCTTCGGGGGCGGGGCGTGGGCGAACGTGTGGGCGTTCGTGCTGCTGATCGTGGTGCTGCTGATCCGGCCGCAGGGCCTGTTCAGCAAGTTGACGGCGGACAGGGCGTGAGGGGGATGAACACGGTGACACGACTGACCGAAACGGCCCCGGCGACCCCGGCGGCCCCCGTCGCGCCGAAGGCCAGGACCGCGGCTTCGGCCCGGGTGCTCACGGGGGCGGGCGGGGTGCTGACCATCGCCTCCACCCTGGTGGCGTGGACCTGGACACCGGCCTTCCCGGGCGACCTCACGGTCAACGGGTGGCCGGGCGGGCTCCAGGTGCTGACGCTGGTGTCCGGGCTCCTCACGGTGCTGGCCTCGCTGGGCGGATACGGGGTGCGGGGCTTCCGGTGGGCGGTTCCCGCCGGGGCGACGACCGCGCTGCGGCTCTTCGCGCTGAGCGGCCTGGCCGTCACGTGGTTCGCCGTCGGGGCGATCTCCTGGACGCTGGGCGGCACGATCAACGTGGAGCCCGGCGGCTGGTTCGCGGCGGTGGCCTCGGCGGTGCCGGTGGCGGGGGCGTTCCTGCTGCCGCAGGACGCACGGGAGCCGTCGAAGCCGCGTCAACTGCCCTCCTGGGTGGAGCTGTTGCTGATCACGGGGGCGGCGGGCGGCGGGCTCCTGGTCTTCACGTACGGGATCGGGACGGACGGCGAGCTGTTCGCCGGGTTCCTGATCACGGCGGGGTTCGCGGCGGCGGGACTGGCCAAGGCCGGTCTCCTCGCCCGGCTGACCGGGCTGACGGCCCGGCACCGTACGGCAGCGGCCGGGGCGACGCTCGTGGCGGCCGTCGCCTTCCCCTTCACGGGCTCCGACGAGACGTACATGTCGGTGGGCGTGAACATCCTGATCTTCGCGACGGTGGCGCTCGGCCTGAACGTGGTCGTGGGCCTGGCCGGACTGCTCGACCTCGGATACGTCGCCTTCCTCGGCGTGGGCGCGTACACGGCGGCGCTGGTGTCCGGCGCGTCGGCCTCCGCGCTCGGCTTCCGTCTGCCCTTCTGGGCTGCGGTGCTGGCGGGCGGCTTCGTCTCGATGCTGTTCGGGCTGCTCATCGGGGCGCCGACGCTGCGGGTGCGCGGCGACTATCTGGCGATCGTGACGCTGGGCTTCGGCGAGATCTTCCGGATCGCCGTGAACAACCTCGACGGGCAGTCCGGCCCCAACATCACCGGCGGCCCCGGCGGCATCCCCAACATTCCCGACCTGTCCCTCTTCGGCTTCGACTTCGGCGCGACGCACATGGTCGCCGGGGTGCAACTCGGCCGGTTCGCCAACTACTTCCTGCTCATGCTGCTGGTCACCGCCGTGGTGGTGGTCGTCTTCCAGCGCGTCGGGGAGTCGCGGACCGGGCGGGCGTGGGTGGCGATCCGGGAGGACGAGACGGCGGCGACCGCGATGGGCATCAACAGCTTCAAGCTGAAGCTGATCGCGTTCGCGCTGGGCGCGGCACTCGCCGGTGTCGCGGGCACGGTGCAGGCGCACGTGTCGTACGCCGTGGTCCCCGACCCGTACCAGTTCGCGGGCGCGGTGCCGCCCAACTCGGCCTTCCTCCTTGCGGCCGTCGTCCTCGGCGGAACGGGCACGGTCGCGGGCCCGCTGATCGGGGCGGCACTGCTCTACCTGATCCCGATGAAGCTGCAATTCATGCAGGACTACCAGCTGATGGCGTTCGGCGTCGCGCTGATCCTGCTGATGCGGTTCCGGCCGGACGGACTGGTCGCGGACCGGCGCAAGCGCATGAACCACGACGCGGCGGGAGCCACGGCATGAGCGACGAACTCGTACTGGACGCGACCGGCGTCACGATGCGCTTCGGCGGGCTGACCGCCGTGCGCGGGGTGGACCTGAAGGTCGGCGGCGGTGAGATCGTGGGCCTGATCGGCCCGAACGGGGCGGGCAAGACCACCTTCTTCAACTGTCTTACCGGCCTGTACGTCCCCACCGAGGGAACGGTCCGCCACCGAGGCACGGTCCTGCCGCCCAAGCCCCACCTGGTGACGAAGGCGGGCATCGCCCGCACCTTCCAGAACATCCGGCTGTTCGCCCACATGACGGTCCTGGAGAACGTCCTGGTCGGCCGCCACACCCGCACCAAGGAGGGCCTGCTGTCGGCCCTGGTACGGGGCCCCGGCTTCCGGCGCGCGGAGGCGGAGTCCCGCGAACGCGCCCTGGAGCTCCTGGAGTTCACGGGTCTGGCCGCCAAGGCGGACCACCTCGCCCGCAACCTCCCCTACGGCGAGCAGCGCAAGCTGGAGATCGCCCGGGCCCTGGCCAGTGACCCGGGGCTGCTCCTCCTGGACGAGCCGACCGCCGGTATGAATCCCCAAGAGACGCGGGTCACCGAGGAGTTGGTGTTCGCCATCCGCGACCGGGGCACCTCGGTCCTGGTCATCGAGCACGACATGCGCTTCATCTTCAACCTCTGCGACCGGGTCGCCTGCCTGGTGCAGGGCGAGAAGCTGGTCGAGGGCACGGCCGACGTCGTACGGGGCGACGAGCGCGTCGTCGCCGCCTACCTGGGCACCACGGAAGGGGCCGCCGCGTGACCGCGCTGCTGGAGGTCGAGGACCTCCGCGTCTCGTACGGCAAGATCGAGGCCGTGAAGGGGATCTCCTTCCGGGTGGACGAGGGCCAGGTCGTCACCCTCATCGGCACCAATGGCGCGGGCAAGACAACCACGCTCCGCACCCTCTCCGGCCTCCTGAGGCCGACCGGCGGCCGCATCGTCTTTGACGGCAAGCCCCTCTCCGGGGTCCCCGCGCACAAGATCGTGGCGCTGGGCCTCGCCCACTCCCCCGAGGGCCGGCACATCTTCCCGCGCCTGACCATCACGGAGAACCTCCAGCTCGGGGCGTTCCTGCGCAACGACAAGGAGGGCATCGCCCGGGACATCCAGCGGGCGTACGACCTCTTCCCGATCCTCGGCGAACGCCGTAAGCAGGCCGCGGGCACCCTCTCCGGCGGGGAGCAGCAGATGCTGGCCATGGGGCGGGCGTTGATGTCCCGCCCCAAGCTCCTGATGCTGGACGAGCCCTCCATGGGCCTCTCCCCGATCATGATGCAGAAGATCATGGAGACGATTCGGGAGCTGAGGTCCACGGGTACGACGATCCTGCTCGTCGAGCAGAACGCGCAGGCGGCGCTCTCCCTCGCCGACCAGGGCCACGTCATGGAGATCGGCAGGGTGGTCCTGTCGGGCACGGGCGAGCGCCTGTTGCACGACGAGTCCGTCCGCAAGGCCTACCTGGGCGAGGACTGAGCGCTCCGGGCGTAGTGGCGGCGCGCCCGGTCCCGGTTGCCGCAGTCGCCGGAACTGCACCAGCGGCGGTTGCCCGCACGGGTCCGGTCCAGGTAGAACCAGCCGCAGCCGGGCCCCTGGCACCGGCCGATCCGTTCGAGGTACGGCCCGGCCAGCAGCTCCTCGGCCAGCAGGGCCAGCGCGTCGTCCAACCCGGCGGGCCGCCACCGCAGGGGCAACTCCGCGGGTACATCCGCCCGTTGACGCGCCCGTACGATCGCCCGGCTCAGCTCCTGCCAGGGGCCGGGCGGCAGCGGGCCGACGCCGTCGACCAGGGCGTCCAGGACCTCCCCGAGCGCACCGCGCAACTCGGTGAGACCGCCGGCCCCCTGGACCGGCGCGTCGATTCCGGCCTTCGCCGCCCACAGTATCCACTCCTCGACGCCCGTCACGCGCTCCACGCGGCGGGCGTCGTCGGTGCGCCAGGCGACGGTGTTGACGAAGTCGAGGGCGGGGTGTCCGGCGATGAACTGGGGTTCGGGGCTGTCGAGTTGGGTCACTTCGTCATGGTATCGCTCTAACAGGCTCGGCGCTATTAGCTTGTTAGGGTGGGGGGATGAGCGATTCACCTCGCAAGGACACTCCACAGCCGGACCCGGCCGCACCCGTCCCCCGGAAGGACCCCGACGCACCGCGCACCCGCTTCCGGGCCGGGGTGCGGGTCGGGGCCGGGTTCGGGGCGGCGTCGTTCCTGCTGGCGCTCAGCTTCGGGGCGGTCACGCAGGCGCAGGGGTGGGGGGTCGTCGTGCCGATCGTCTGTTCGGCGGTGGTGTTCTCCGGCTCGGCCCAGTTCGCCCTGGTGGCGACGCTCGCGAGCGGTGGGCCGGGGTCCGCCGTGGCTGCCGCCGCGATGATCAACAGCCGGTTCCTGCCCATGGGCATCGCCGTCGCGGGCGACCTGCGCGGCGGACGGCTGCGGCGGGCCTTCGAGGGCCAGGCGGTGGTGGACGCGTCGTGGGCGGCGGCCCACCGGGGCGGCGGGCGCTTCGACCGGTCGTTCCTGTTCGGGGCGACGCTCGCGCAGTGGCCGCCGTGGGTGGCGGGCACCGTGCTGGGTGTCGTGCTCGCCCCCGACGCGAGCCTCCAGCACACGCTGGGCCTGGACGTCCTCACCCCCGCGCTCTTCGCCGCGCTCCTCCTGGACGAGCTGCGCAAGGACCGCGACAACCGCCTCCCCGCGCTCGCGGGCGCACTGCTCGCCGCCGTCCTGATCGCGTTCCTGCCCACCGGGCTCGCCCTGATCGGTTCGGGGCTGGCCGCGCTGATGGGCCTGTGGCACCGGAAGGGAGCCCCGGTATGAACCCCACCGTCCTGTGGACCGCCGTCGCGGCGGTCGCCCTGGTGAGCTTCGTCTGCAAGGCGGCGGGCCCCGCCGTCCTCGCGGGCCGCGAACTCCCCGACCGGGCGCGCACGGTGATCGCCCTGCTGGCCCCCGTGCTGCTGGCGGCGTTCGTGGTCGTGGAGATCGCGGGCCCGGGCTGGTCGGGTCTCGACCCCGCGGTGCTGGCGGGCCTGGCCGCCGTGATCGGGCTGCGGCTGTGCCGGGTGCCGTTGGCGCTGGCGCTGGTGGGGGCGGTGGTGGTCACCGCGCTGGTGCGGGCCCTGTGGGGGTGAGGCGGGCGGCGTCCAGGGCGAGGTGCCGGGTGGCGTACGAGCGCCAGGGGCGCCAGGTCCCTTCGTCCGGCGAGTCCGGGAGCGCCACGTCCGGGTCGCCCAGGGCGCGCATCCGGATGAGGGCGGCGGTCCGGGCGTCCAGGTCCGGCACGGCCTCCAGTGCCCGCGCCGTCTCCTCCCGGTCGGCTCCCGGGTCGAGGCGTACGGTCCCGGCCGCGAGCGCGCGGGCGAGCGGCCCCGCGTCGGGCTCGCCGGTCAGGGCGTCCGGCGTCGGGAAGAGCAGGTCGAGAGTGCCGCAGGGGTGCGGGTGCGCCTGACCGTACGCCTCGGCGAGCACGGCGGCCCGCTCCCGGCCGACCCTCAGCCGTACCGCACACTCGTCGGGATCGGCGGCCCCCGGTGAACGGAGACCGGGGCGCGCCTCCACGAGGCGGGTGAGCCGGGGGTCGCTGCCGAGCCGTTCGTCCACGGCGTACGGGTCGGCGTCCAGGTCGAAGAGGCGGCGCAGGCGCTGCACGGCGGTGGTGAGGTCGCGCAGGTCGGAGAGGCTGACCCGGGCGTCGAGCCAGCCGGGGTGCGGGGCCTCGTCGACGGAGACGACGCCGGTGCCGTGCGGCAGGCTGAGGGTGCGGCGGTAGGTGCGGGCGCCGGGCTCGCCCAGCATCTCCTCGACCCGGGGCACGACCTCGGCGGCCAGCAGGTCGAAGGTCTCGCGGGCGGCGTAGGGGCCCCGGTAGGCGAGGCGGAGGGGGATTCCGGCGACGAGGGGGTGCGGGGCGGCGGCAGTGCTTCCGGCCAGCCGGGTGCCCCGCTCGGCGCGCAGTGCGCTCGGGGTGCGGGCGTAGATCCCGCGCACCGTGTCGTTGAACTGGCGCACGCTCGCGAAGCCCGAAGCGAAGGCGATGTCCGTGACCGGCAGCCCGGTCGTCTGGAGGAGGACGCGGGCGGTGTGGGCGCGCTGCGCCCGGGCCAGGGCGATCGGCCCGGCCCCCAGTTCCGCCGTGAGCTGCCGCTGCACCTGGCGGGCGCTGTAGCCCAGGCGGGAGGCCAGGCCCGGGACGCCCTCCCGGTCGACCACCCCGTCGGCGATCAGCCGCACCGCCCGGCCGACGGCGTCCGCGCGCACGTTCCACTCCGCCGAGCCCGGCACCGCGTCCGGGCGGCACCGGCGGCACGCCCGGAAGCCGTTGCCCTGGGCGGCGGCGGCCGTGGGGAAGAAGCGCACGTTGGCCCGCTTGGGCGTGACCGCCGGGCAGCTGGGGCGGCAGTAGATGCCGGTGCTCGTCACCGCGAAGAAGAACACCCCGTCGAACCGGGCGTCGCGGCTGCTCACGGCCTCGTAACGGGTGTCGTCCCGGGCGTCTTCCCGGTGGTCCGCCCGGGTGTCGTCGGCAGCGTTCATGCCACCCAGTGTGCGCCTCCCCCGCCCCCCGTGCTCGCGGGATTCGGACATCGAGCCCGGGGGAACGGCGAGCGGCTCCCGGGGGACCAGCGAGCGGCCCTCCGGGGGAACGGCGAGCGGCTTACGCCTCCGGAATCAGCTCCACGTACGACACCCCCGGCATCGGCAGCTCGAAGACGACCGGTCCACCCCCGTGGGTCCGCTCCTCCTCCAGCTCGTCCAGCACGTTGGCCGCCGTCAGCGCGTCCCACTCCTCGCCCTGCGGCCAGTCCGCGCTGCTGTGCTCGCGCCAGACCGCCTGGATGTTGGAGTGCTGCTCGTCGATGCGGTGGTGGACGAGGCGGTAGGAGACCCCTTCCCGGAGCCCCGCCACCTCCAGCTCCACCGTCCGCGTCAGCTCGGGCGCCCCGAAGGCCTGCGCCTGGTTGAGGGTGCCGTTCCAGACCAGCACCCCGATGCGGCCGTCGTCGTGCCGGGCCGCCCAGGCCTCCACGCCCGCCGTGTCGCCGCCCACGGAGGCGGCCAGCTCGTGGTCGCCGAGCCGGTTCACCAGGTCCAGCGCCCAGTACCGGGGCTTGCGCAGGTTGCCGACCGTGAGCAGCCCGAACCCGCCGTGGAAGAGGCGGGGCGGGGTGCCCAGCTCCTCGAAGTGGTCGGACGCCACCCAGTGCGCGAGCGCGTCGAGGCGTCCGGCGGAGGACTTCATGCCGTGCAGCAGGAAGGTCGCCCCGAAGGGCCCGTCGCCGATGCCGTGGAAGTGGGTCGGGGTGGGGCCCCACTCCGTCCACCAGATCGGCACGTCCCCCTTGCCGTACTGCTCAAGGACCGGCCGCCAGTCGAGGGGGGCGTTGCCGTACGTGTGCGTCGTGACGAAGTCGAGCGCCGCCCCCGACTCCCTGACGTGGGCGAGGAGTTCGCGCACCCAGCCGTTGGCCGCACTGGACGGGCCCCCGACCCGCAGGCCGGGGTCGACACTCTTCACGGCGGCCGCGGTCACGTCGTACAGCCGGAAGAACTCCTCGGGCGTCCCCGACCAGAACACTTCGAGGTTGGCCTCGTTCCACACCTCGAAGGCCCAGTGGTCGCGGACCTCCTGGAGGCCGTAGCGCTCCACGAGGTGCCGGGTGAGGGCGGCGACGAGGTCGCCCCACCGCTCGTACGACTTCGGCGGGGAGACGATCGCCTGGTAGCCGAAGACGGTCTTGGCCGGGTCGGACGCCAAGTCCCGTGGCATGTAGCCGATTTCGACGATCGGGCGCAGGCCGATGGCTCGTATCGAGTCGTAGACGGCGTCGACTCCCGTGAAGTCGTGCACGGGTTCGCCGTCGACCTCCCGGTACACGCCGAGGTCGTCGCAGAGGATCGCGTGCGCGCGGACCGTCTCGACGCCGATCTCGTCGTGGACGACGCGCAGCGCCTCGGTCAGTTCGGCGCCGACGGGGCGCCCGCCGGTCGTGTCCTCGCTCAGCGAGTACGAGAGGTGCTCGGACCCGATCATGTGGCGCCAGGGGCGCGGCAGTTGACGTGTCGTCACATCGGCCCGTACGGAAACCGACGCCTGCGGCGGCGTCGTGGGCACGATGGCCGCGGCCGCCGCGATCGGCGGGCAGAACGGGCCCGTCACGTCCATCGCCCCGACGGCCGCCACGATGTAGCGCACCGTCTCGCCCGGGACGAGCGCCGTGTCCACGAAGCACGGGGAGGGCACCTGCGGCACGTCCACGTCACGCTGCTTGGTGGTGACGAAGTCCCCCGCCCCGGCGGCCCGGTGCACCAGGTAGCCGATCGCACCCTCGACGGGTTCCCATTCGAGCGTGACGTGCCCGGCCCCGGCCCGCATCCGCAGGCCCTGCGGGGCGGCCAGCTCGACGGCAGGGACCGGCGTCACACCCCCGGACGGTTTGTAGATCCGCTCCCGCCAGTCGCTGTGCGCCGCTTCGTGTGAAGCTTCGTGCGCCTCCTCGACGGTCGTCACGCGCGCTCCCCCGCCACGTACGGCTTGTCGCCGATCTCGGCCTGTACACGGGCGAGTTCGGCCTCCAGCTCGGCACGCGCCTCGGCGTACGCGGGGTCGTCGTAGACGCTCTTCATCTCCCACGGGTCGTTGTGAAGGTCGAAGAGCTCCCACTCGGGCTCCATGACCTTGTCGGAGGTGCCGGGCAGGCCCAGGCCGTCGGCGTAGTAGTAGACCAGCTTGTACCGGTCGGTGCGCACCCCGTAGTGGGCCCACACGTGGTGGATGCCGTCGTCGTGCTCCCAGTAGCGGTAGTACACCGACTTCCGCCAGTCGCCCGGGAGTTCACCCTTGAGCAGCGGGCGCAGGGACTCGCCCTGCATGCGCTCGATGGCGGGGACGCCCGCGTAGTCCAGGAAGGTCTGCGCGAAGTCGACGTTCATGCACAGGGCGTCGCTGACCGACCCGGCCTCGATCTCCTTCGGGTAGCGGATCACGAACGGCATCCGCAGCGACTCCTCGTACATGAAGCGCTTGTCGTACCAGCCGTGGTCGCCGAGGAAGAAGCCCTGGTCGGAGGTGTAGATGACGATGGTGTCCTCGGTGAGGCCCTTCGCGTCCAGGTAGTCGAGCAGCCGCCCCACGTTGTCGTCGACGGAGGCCACGCAGCGCAGGTAGTCCTTGATGTACGTCTGGTACTTCCACAGCGCCTGCTCGTCCTGGGTCATCCCGGGCGGCAGCAGCTTCTTCAGGTCGTCCATCCGCAGGTGGTCGGCGACCCGCATCTGGGCCTCGCGGGCGGCGGTGGCCCGCCCCGAGTAGTCGTCGAAGAAGTTCTCGGGGACGGCGAGGTCGCCGTCGGTGTACATGTCGAGGTGCTTCTCGTCGGGCTCCCAGTTACGGTGCGGTGCCTTGTGATGGACCATCAGGAAGAAGGGCTTCTCCTCGTCGCGGCCGTCGAGCCACTCCTCGGCGAGGTCCGTGATGATGTTGGTGGCGTAGCCGGGGATGACCCGCTGACTGCCGTCCATGTCGATGAACACCGGGTTGTGGTACCGGCCTTGGTCGGGGACGACCGTCCAGTGGTCGAAGCCGCGCGGGTCGTGCTGCTCGCCGTGCCCGAGGTGCCACTTGCCGACGATGGCGGTCTCGTACCCCGCGTCCTGGAGCATTCCGGCGACGGCGGGCTGGCGCGAGTCGAACTCGGTGGAGAGCGTCTGCACGCCGTTCACGTGGTTGTACGTGCCGGTGAGGATGGTCGCCCGGCTGGGCGCGCACAGGGAGTTGGTGCAGAAGCAGTTGTCGAGGCGCATGCCGCCCTCGGCGATGCGGTCGATGTGCGGGGTCTCGTTGATGTTGCTGCCGTACGCGCTGACGGCGTGCGCCGCGTGGTCGTCGGCCATGATGAACAGGATGTTGGGGCGGCGGCCCCGGCTGGTGCTGTGCTGGTCGGACACGGTGCTCTCTCTCACGGGACTGGGGAGGGGGTGCGGGTGGTACGGAGGGGCTGTGCGGGTGGTACGGGGAGCCCGCCCCCGGTGTCGGCCGGGTGCAGGCTCCCCACTGCGGGGCGTGTCACTTCTCGGCGGTGAGCCCCCACAGGTGCAGGTTCACCCGGGCGTTGTTGCCGGTGGGCCTGGCCAACGTCACCGAGCGGACCTCCTTCGCCGGGTCGACGGCGAGGGAGTGCAGGTTGATGTACGGTCCCGTGCCCTTGGTCCCGTCCGCGTTGTAGCGGTAGGTGGCCTTCACGGCGACCGGCAGCCCGCCCGCGCTCAACCAGTCGGGGAAGGCCATGGGGATCTGCTGGGTGCTGCCGTCCGCGTACGTCACCGTGGCGGACGTCTTCCCGCCGCCGCCGAACGCGGCCGACGCGAGCAGGTGCAGCTTGCGGTACTTGCCCGGGGTCACCGGGATGCTCTGGCCGGACAGCACGACGTTGTTCTTGGTGCCGTCGGTGGTGGCGGGCCAGGTGAAGGGGACGCGCTGCGGGGTCTGGAAGACGCCCGCCTTCGGCAGTTCCTCGGCCGGATACGTCGATCCGGCCGTGTCGAAGTTGCCGTCCTTGGGGTTGCCGGCGGTGGCGATGCCGTCGTTGTCGTAGAGGGCGGACAGGTCGGTGCGGGTCATCTCGCCGAGCACGGACAGCGCCGACGAGGAGTCGAACCGCTTGCCCCGCACCTGGGTCTCGACCTTCACCCGGTAGTCCCCGGGTGCGACCGTCCTACCTACGGTGACCTGGGCCTTCAGGGTGACGCGGGTGTGTGCGTCCAGGGCGGGCGTCGTCAGCCACACGGGCTTCGCGCCGGGCACCGAGACCTTGGCGAGGCCGCCGGGGAGGTGTTTGTCGCCCCGGTTGGCGACCTCGACGGGCACGGTGATCCTCTCGCCCTGGTTCGCGGTGACGGCCGGGGTCTGCACGCCGAGCAGCATGGCCCGGTCCGCCCGGTAGCCGGGCCTGGCGATGCGGAAGGTGTAGGCGTGCGCGCCGGTGTCCTTCAGCTGCGAGGTGTCGATGCTGAGCGAGCCGTCGGCGTTCTTCGTCCACTTCAACGCCTTGCCGCCGCGGTCACCGACCAGCCGGATCTCGTCGTGCGCCCCGAGCGGCACCTGCGCCGTCAACTTCAGTTCCGCACCGGGCCATTTGAGTGCGGTGGCGTAGAACGCCTCCGGCTGCGTGGTGAACCGTACGGGCACATTGGCGCCCTTGTCCTCGGCCTGCGTCCAGTAGCGGGAGCCGTAGATCGCCTCGCCGTTGACCTTGAGCCAGGCGCCGAGGTCGCGGACCCGTTCCTCCTGGGCGGGGTCCATGCTGCCGTCGGCGCGCGGGCCGAGGTTGAGCAGCAGGTTGCCGTTCTTGGAGACGACGTCGACGAAGTTGGAGATCAGCGCGGCGGAGGTCAGATAGTCCTCGGGCCGCTCGTTCTCGTTGTAGCCGTAGGACTGGCCGAGGCCCCGGCTGGCCTCCCACTTGGCGGTCTTGATGTCGGGTTCGACGGAGTATTCGGGGGTGGTGAAGTCGGCGGGCACGTTGGTGCCGCACCGGTCGTCGACCGCGACCTCCTTCGGCTTCCTGCGGTTCTTCGCCTGGTTGAAGTAGTAGGCGTTGAACTCCTCGCTGTTGTTGACGTTCTCCAGGCCGATGTCGCACCAGATCAGGTCCGGGTCGAACCGGTCCACCAGCTCCTTGAGCTGCGGGAACTGATGGTCCTTCACATAGTCCTTGACGGGTTTGTACCCGGTGTACGGCAGCGGTTCCTTCGTGTACGGGTTGCGCGGCGCGCCGTCCCCGAACCAACCCCCGCCGATCTTGGGCATGTTGGGGTGGAACCACTCGGGCATCGAGTAGTAGAAGCCGTTCTTGAGCCCGTAGCCGCCCTTCTTGTTGGTCTCCACCAGCTCCTTGACGAAGTCCCGGCCGGGGCCGAGCTTCACCGTGTTGCGGTCGCTGGTCGCGGTGTCCCAGAGGGCGACGCCGTCGTGGTGCTTGGTGACGAGCGTGTAGTACTTCGCGCCGCCGTCCTTGAAGAGGCCGAGCCACTTCTTGGCGTCGAAGGCCGGGGCCTTCCACTCCTTGACGAAGTCGTCGTAGTTCTTGGCAGTGCCGTACTTCTCCTTGTGGTGGAGCTGCGCCGGGCTGTTCGGCCGGTTCATCTCCTTCCAGTACCACTCGGAGTACGGGGAACCGGCCGGCCAGCCGCCCTTCACGGCCCAGGCGGGGATCGCGTAGGCCCCCCAGTGGATGAAGATGCCGAGCTTGGCGTCGTTGAACCACTGCGGTACCGGGTGCGTGGCGAGGGAGGCGTAGGTGGGCTGGTAGTCGGGGGTCTTCCCGACGCCGGGCCTGCCGTGCCCGGCCGGGTTCGCCTGGACGGCCGTCGGTGCGGCCAACGCGAGGGCGGCGAGTCCCGCCACCACGGCCGCGTAGCGCTTCCTCACGAGTGCGACTCCCACTTCTCCAGGCCGAGCAGCGGCTTCAGTACGGTCGTGGCCTCACCGGCGGCGAAGTAGCCGCGCAGCTTGTCGCCGGTCAGGGCGTTGCCGAAGGAGGCGAGCAGCATGCCCTGGTCGAGGGAGAGGTAGCGCTGGGAGACCTTGCCGGACTTGACCGCGACGGCGTCGTAGAAGCCGCCGGGTCCGTACGCGTCGAAGTTGGCGCGCAGCTTGGCGAGGTTGTCGAGCGCCGCCCTGGGCTCGTACCGGTAGGCGAGGGCGGCGGCGTGCGGGGTGACGACGCCGTCTCCGTACGCGACAGGGGCGGGCTTGCCCTCCCTGCACCCCTCGAATCCGCCGTCGACCTGCGTCTTCTCCTGGTCGGAGGTGTAGCCGTCGGCGGCCATGCCGATCGCGTCGACGCCGTACTCGCGGTAGCCCCCATTCGGGTTGTTCGACGGCGAGAAGCCCCAGTACCCGTACTTGGCCTCCTCCATCCCATGGGCGATCTGCGCCTTCACGAAGACGGGGTGGTTCTTGCCCCAGCTGTTCGGGGCCCACGTGTCCTCGGGCACCACCAGGTCGTTCATCAGCTCCTCGAACATGGAGCCGCCCCAGTTCGGCATGAGCTTCATGCCGCGGTAGCTGTACGTGCCCTCGAAGACGGGGGCGCCGAGGTACGTCTGCGTGGTGCCGGTCGGCTTCTGCTCCTGCCAGGCCCAGGCGCAGGTGGGCGCGAAGCCGCGGTTGCCGCCGAAGTAGTGCACGGGCGGGATCTGCCCGGAGGCGATGCCGACGTAGGAGACGATGCGGGTCTCGCCCATCGCGCCGTAGTTGTGGCAGGTGTACTGGACGTTCGGCTTTCCGTCGCCGGAGTAGTTGCCGGGGACGGTGCAGGTGCCGTCGGTGGGCTTGGTGGGCCAGAAGCCGCCGCGCATGAGGCCGGCCGGGCTGCCGGGGGTGGCGTCGACGTTGTTGTAGAAGTACGTCCACTTCATGCGGCCGAGGATGCTCTGCGCCTGCGTCGTGGCCTCGGGGACGGCGGTGCGCACGACCATGAGCGCCGAGGCGAGCCAGGCGTTGTCGACACTGGACAGGAACGGGCTGACGACGTTGCCGTTCTCCGGCCAGGTCGTCAGGGTGTGGCCGGTCTTGGGGTCGAACCAGTTGTAGTACATGCCGGACGGCTCGTGGTGGTCCATCGTGGCGAGCGTCCCCAGCACCTTCTGCACCCGGGTGCGCGCGTCGGCGGCGGTGATCAGGCCCAGGTCGCGGGCGGTGACGGCGCCCCACAGGTACATGCCGATGTTGGTCGGCGAGGTGGTGGCGCTGCGGCTGCCCGCGCTCAGGTCGCCGCCGATGTTGTCGACGGGCAGCCCGGTGGCGGGCTCGACCATGGCGGCCATGGACTTCCAGGTGTCGACGGCGTACGCCCGTACGGTCGCGGTGTCGTCCTCCGTGAAGGAGGGCGCCTTGCGGTCCTGGCTCGCGAACCGCTCCCGGGAGATCACGTCCTTGATCCGGTGCACGCCGGCCCGGTCGCCGCCCCGTACGAAGCTGTCGCGCAGCGTGTCACCGGCGAGGGCGTTGCCGAGGGCGGCCATCACCATGCCCTGGTCGAGGGTGAGGTACTCGCGGGAGACCTTCTTGGACTTCACGGCGACGGCGTCGTAGAAGCCGCCGGGCCCGTAGATGTCGAAGTCCTTCCGCAGCTTGGCCAGGTTGTCGAGGGCGGCCCGGGGTGCGTAGCGCAGGGCCAGGAAGGAGGCGTGCGGGGTGACGACGCCGTCGCCGTACTTGGCCGGCAGCGGCTTGCCCTCGCGGCAGCCCGCGAAGCCCGGGTCGCGGGTGGTCTTCTCCTGGTCGGAGGTGTAGCCCTCGGGGTCCATGCCGATGCCGTCGACGCCGTACGCGCGGTAGCCGCCGGCCGGGTTGTTGGACGGGGAGAAGCCCCAGTACCCGTACGTGGCCTCGTCCATCCCGTGCTCGATCTGGGACTTGACGATCAGCGGGTGGTTCTTGGCCCAGCTCTGTCTGCCCCATTTCTCCTCGGGGAGGAACAGGTTGGGCATCATGGCCTCGAACATGGAGCCGCCCCAGGCGGGCATGACCTTCATGCCCCGGTAGTCGTAGGCCCCTTCCCAGACCTTCACACCGTCGTACGTGCGGTACGCACCGGTCGGCTTGGTCTCCTGCTTGCACTCGGTGTCGGCGAAGGACCGGTTCTGACCCCAGTAGGCCTGCCTCGGGACCTGCCCCAACGCCATGGCCACGTACGTCACTTGGCGGGTCTCGCCGAGCGCGCCGTAGAAGTGGCAGGTGAAGCCGACGCCGCGCGCCTTGACGGTGCACACGTTGGGGGCGGTCTCGGTGGTGTAGAAGCCGCCGCGCATCAGGCCGCCGCCCTTGTTGGCGCCGGCGGCGTTCGCCTCGTAGAACCAGCGGAAGTCCATGCGGTCCAGCAACGGGCGTATCTCGCGCCGGAGTTCGGGGAAGGCGTCCTTGACGACCATCAGTCCGGTGGCCGCCCACGCGTTGTCGACGCTGGAGACGAAGCGGGCCTCGGGGGTCGCGTCGCGCAGCCCGCCGGTGTACGGGTCGTACCACCGGTAGAACATGCCGGAGCCGCGGTGGTAGTCGAGCCTGTTCAGTGCCTTGAGGGTGCGCTGGACACGGTCGCGGGCCCGGGAGCGCGAGATGACGCCGCTCTTCCAGGCGGCGGTCGCGCTCCAGAGGTACGTGCCGAACGGTGTCGGCCCGGTCTGGTGGACCCGGTTGGTGAGGTCGCCGTTCAGGGAGCTGGCGGGCAGCCCGGTCTCCGGGGAGATCAGGGCTTCGAGGGATTTCCAGGTGTCGGCGGCGTACCCCTTGAGGGTCACCCGGTCCTGGTACGTCAGGACGTTCGGGTCGACGGGCCGCTTGGCGTCGGCCGCGTCCGGGGTACGGGCCTGGGCGGCGGGCGGGGCGCTCAGGCCGGTGAGGGCCACGGCGCCGGCGAGGGCGGCGGCCAGCAGCAGTCTGAGCCGGCCGGGTCTGCGGAGGTGTCGCGATCTGGTCACTTGAGTCCCGTCGTAGCGATGCCTTGGACGAAGTGGCGCTGGAAGTAGACGAATACGGCGATGATCGGCAGGACGAGCATGGAGGCGCCCGCGAGGAGCAGGCCGTACTCCGCGTTCTGGTGGTCGAGCGAGTAGAGCGCGACGCCGACCGGGAGGGTGTACATGTCCTCGCTCTGGGCCACCACGAGCGGCCACAGGAAGCTGTTCCAGGAGGCGAGGAAGGTGAGCAGGCCGAGCGTGGCCAGCGCCGGGCGGCACAGCGGCAGGATGATCCGGAAGAAGATCCGGAACTCCCCCGCGCCGTCCACGCGTCCGGCGTCGATGAGGTCGTCGGGCAGGCCCTGGATGAACTGGCGCATCAGGAAGACGCCCATGGGGGCGGCGAGCCCGGGCAGGATGATGCCCGCGTAGCTGTCGACCAGGCCGAGCGAGGCGACGACCACGAAGGTCGGCACGAGCAGGGCGATGCCGGGGATCATCAGCTTCGACATGACGAGACCGAAGATGATCTTCTTGCCGGGGTAGTCGATCTTCGCGAGGGCGTAGCCGAGCATCGAGCAGAACAGCAGGTTGCCGAGGGTGGTGACGGTCGCGACGAAGACGCTGTTGAAGAAGAACTGCGGGATGTCCAGCTTGTCGAGCAGGACGCTGAAGTTGTCGAAGGTGGGTGCCTCGGGGAACCAGGTGGGCGGGGAGGCGTAGATCTCCTTCTGGGTCTTGAAGGCGCTGAGCACCATCCAGACGAAGGGTGCGCAGACCACCACCAGACCGGCCACCAGGACCACGTACACCCAGCGCTGTCCCCGGTAGGGCCGGTCGGGGGTGACCTCCTGCGGGGGCCGCTTGCCCGTGTCGATCCGCAGGGACGTGGCAGGCGCGCTCATTCTTTCTCCCGCAGCAGCCGGAACTGGACCAGGGTCAGCAGGGCGATCAGGAGGAACAGCACGTAGCTCATCGCGGCGGCGTAGCCGTACTGGCCGGTGCCGAAGGCCTCGTAGATCTGGTAGGCGATCGAGGTCGTGCTGTTCAGGGGTTCGCCCTGGGTCATGACGAAGGGCTCCTCGAAGAACTGGAGGTTGCCGATCATCGAGATGACGACCATGAAGAGCATGGTGGGCCGCAGCATCGGCAGTGTGATGTGCCGGAAGGCCTGCCACTTGGTGGTCCCGTCGAGGGTGGCCGCCTCGTACATCTCCTGGGGCACGCCCTGGAGGCCGGCCAGGAAGATGACCATGGCGAAGCCCATGTGCCGCCAGACGGCCATGGCGATCAGGGCGGGCATGGCCCAGGTGGTGGAGTTCAGCCAGTCGGGTCCGTCGATGCCGACCCAGCCGAGGACGGTGTTGATCAGGCCCATGTCGTCGTTGAGGAGGTAGTTCCACACGACGGCGACGGCGATGATGCTGGAGACCACGGGCAGGTAGTAACCGACCCGGAAGAAGGTCTTGAAGCGGGCGATGCCGGAGTTGAGGGCGACCGCCAGGGCCAGGCCGCACACGAGGGTCAGCGGGACGCTGACGGCGGTGAAGTAGAAGGTGTTGCCGACGGCTTTCCAGAAGACGTCGTCGGAGAGGATGCGGGAGTAGTTGTCGAATCCCGCCGGATCGACGGCGAGCGGGTCGCGCAGGTCGGTGGAGCGCATGTCGGTGAAGCTGATCGCGACGGAGGCGATCACCGGCACCAGTTCGAAGAGCGCGTACAGGACGAGGAAGGGCAGGGAGAACACCCAGCCCGCCACCGCCCGGCGGGAGCGGGCCGACCCGGCCCGTACCCGGCGGCCGCCCGCCGGCCGCGACGCCGGGGCGCCGGTGCGGCGCTCCCGGGTCCCGGCCGACATGGTGGAGGTCATGATCAGGCGCCCGTTCCGATGCCGTCGGCCTTCTTCTGCATCTCCTTGGCGGCGTCGGCGGGCGACAGTCCGCCCTTGACGACCTTCTCGACGGTGGCCTCGATCATCTTGTTGACCTCTTCGAAGGTCTGGATGGCCGGGGGCGCCTTGGCGTCGGTCATCTGCTTGCCGAAGGCCGCGTTGTTCGGGTTCTCCTTGAGCGGTCCCGACTCCCAGGCGGTGGGCACGCTGGGCAGGTCCTTCTGGATGTCGTACCAGGTCGACTGGACCTTGGGCTCGGTCAGCCAGTTGACGAACTTCCAGGAGGCGTCACGGTTCTTGGCGGACTTGAAGACCGCGAGGCCCGCGCCGCCCGCGAAGGAGGTGCGCTTGGCCGCGCCCGCCACCTGCGAGACGGTGAACTCCTTCTCGAAGCCCGCGCCGCCCAGCTTGGCGAACTGGGTGACCATGTAGGGGCCGTTGATGTAGTAGGCGAGCTGGTCCTTGGTGAACCAGCGCTCCGGGTCGCCCTCGGCGAACGCCTTGGGGGCGATCTTCTCCTCGAAGAAGGACTTGTAGTACGTGAGCGCCTTGACGTTCTCCGGGGTGTCCAGGGTGAACTTCTTGTGGTCGGCGTCCATGATGTCGCTGCCCTGCTGCCAGATCAGCGGCAGCAGCACCTGGCCGGAGCCGAGGCCGCCCGGCGGAATGAACAGGCCCCACTTGGCGCCGCCCTTGGTCTGCGCCGCCTTGGCCGAGGCCTTCAGCTCCTCCCAGGTCTCGGGGGCCTTGGTGATGCCCGCCTTGGCGAGGATCTTGTTGTGGCCGTAGAGGGCGCGTACGTCGACGTACCAGGGCACCGCGTACATCTGGTTGTTGACCGTCATCGGCTCCACCGACGCCGGGAAGAACTTCTTCTGGTCGACGATCGCCGGAACCGGGTCGAGGGCGCCGGTCTTGGCGAACTCCGCCATCCAGGTCGTGCCGACCAGCGAGATGTCGGGGGTCTTGTTGGCGGCGATGGCACCGGCCAGCTTGTCGTGCGCGGCGCTCCACGGGATCGCGGTGACCTTGATCTTGGTGCCGGGGTTGGCCTTCTCGAACTCCGCCGCCAGCTTGGGCAGGTTGTCGCCCTCGCCGCCCATCGCCCAGACGGTGATCTCGCCCTTGGCCGCACCCGCCGCGACGTCCTTGGCCTTGTCGTCCTTGCCGGTGTCGGACCGGCCGCACCCGGTCGCGGTGAGAGCGGTGGCCGCGACCAGGGCGGTAGCGAGGGTGATCAGCTGACGACGTCTCACGCGGAGCTCCTTGAGTTGTCCGACAAATCGGAGGGTGCGACAAGTTGGAAGCGCATACAAGTGGCTTTACAGCCGTTCGGGGCGCGAGTTTGGCACCGAGTGGTCGGACCTGTAAAGACTTTTCACCGGCCTGACATCCCGGGGACACAGACCCGTGCACGGGCGCACCCGGCCGCCAACACGACGAAGGGGGCACCGAGTTGCCTCGATGCCCCACTCAACTGCCGAAGACCGCACGCGTCTTCCGTGTGCGACGTGCGTTTCTGCTATGCACCACCCGCGAGTTGGCCTATGGCCATGCGCGGAGTCAGCCGCTCACCGGGCGACGGTCACCGGAAACGCTCACCGGACGCGCTGGCCGCGCTTGATGGCGGCGTTGGTCCGGCCCTCCGCGCCCATCTGCTTCCAGTTCTTGAGCATCTCCTGGCGCAGCCGGGCGTCGGTCTTGGCGACGATGCGCCGGTTCTCGCGCATCAGCTTGCGCCAGCTCTCCAGCCGTCGCTCGGGCAGCGCCCCGTCCTCGATCGCGGCGAGCACGGCGCAGCCCGGCTCGGCGACGTGCCCGCAGTCGTGGAAGCGGCACTCCTCGGCCAACTCCCCGATCTCCGAGAAGACCTGGCCGACCCCGGCCTCGGAGTCCCACAGCCCGACACCGCGCAGACCGGGGGTGTCGATGAGGACTCCCCCGCCGGGCAGCGCGAGGAGGTTGCGGGTGGTGGTGGTGTGCCGGCCCTTGCCGTCGACGTCACGGGCGGCCTGGACCTCCATCACGTCCTTGCCGAGCAGGGTGTTGGCGAGCGTCGACTTGCCCGCGCCGGACGCGCCGAGCAGCACGCTGGTGCCGTCGGCGACGATCGCCCCGAGGACGTCGAGGCCCTCCCCGGTGGTGGAGCTGACGGCCAGCACCTGGACGCCGGGCGCGGTGGTCTCGACGTCTTCGACGAGGTACGAGCGCCCGGTGGCGTCCGGGACCAGGTCGCACTTGGTCAGGACGACCAGCGGCTGCGCCCCCGACTCCCAGGCCAGGGCGAGGAAGCGTTCGATGCGCCCGAGGTCCAGCTCGACGGCGAGCGAGACCGCGATGATCGCGTGGTCGACGTTGGCGGCGAGGATCTGCCCCTCGGACCGCTGGGAGGAGGTGGACCGTACGAACGCGGTACGGCGCGGCAGCAGCGCCCGGATCAGCCGCGGGTCACCGGCGGGCTCGACGGCGGCCCAGTCGCCGGTGCAGACGACCCGCAGCGGGTCGTGCGGGGTGACCAGCGCGGTGTCGGCACGGATCAGCCCGTCGGCGGTGACGACGTCGGCCTGCCCCCGGTCGACCCGTACGACCCGGCCGGGCAGCAGGCCCTGCTCGGCGTACGGGGCGAACTCGGCCTCCCACTGCGCGTCCCAGCCGTACGGCTGGAGCGGGTGCGAGGACACGGAAGCGTGGAGCGAGAAGGTGGAGGACTGCGAAGAAGCAGCAGAAGACAAGGTGGGACCCTTCAAGGACGGCCCCGGCACCGCGTTCACGGACGCGGAAAGTGAGTGATCAGCCGGAGGCCACGGAGGTGGTGGGGAGAACGAGCTTCCGAGTGCGCGCGGCACCCATGACGACGACGGCAGCCATCGGGCCCACCTCCTGCCTTGCTTCGACCGAATGTCCGGCAGCGCTGAGCGCCGCCGGAGGAACAGGCTGAACCATAACCACACCCTCCGGCGGCACGCCACCGATTTTCCCGACGACCTCGGCGCGCCACCTCAGCGCACCGCCTCAGCGCACCGCCTCGGCGCGGGCCCTGCGGTGGGCCGCGACGCGTTCGCGGGTGGCGCAGCGGCGGGAGCAGTAGCGGCGTTCGGGGCCGCTGCCGTGGGCGAGGTAGACGTGCGGGCAGGACGGGGAGGAGCAGAGTCCGCCCGGGGGCGCCTGCCGGTCCCAGAGCAGCACGGTCAGGGCGAGCACCGAGGAGGCCAGGAACCACTCGCCCCACGGGGCTTCGTCGTCGCTGTCCAGGTGCGGGTGCCATCCGCCGGAGCCGTCGTGCGAGGTGAGCCGCAGCCGCCCCCGGACGTCGCCCAGCAGGCCGTTGAGGGTGACGGCGGCGCTGTCGACGTCGACGGCGGCGAAGACCTCGCGCAGCGACAGGGCCGCCGCACGGAGATCGGCGAGGTCGTCCCCGCGGATGCCGAGCGGCTCCAACTCACCGTATTCCACGAGGACTTCCCTCACGGCCTTGAGCACGGCGGCCTCCTCGCCCGCCGCACACAGCACATTGATCAGGGCCACGGTCCGCCGGGCGGTGTGCATCGACAGCATCCGCCAAATGTAACGCAACTAGCACTACTTTCCGTTACGTGCGTAACGTGCCCGCCATGCCGAAGCGTTACCCGCCGGGCCGCTACGCCGCCGGGGCGACCCTTGCCCGCACCGGCGACGAGACGTCGGGCCCCGCCCTCCTGCTGCTCGCCCTGGCCGTCACCGGTTCGGCGGCGGCCGCCTCGTCCCTGCTGGCCGCGCTGACGGTCGCGGCGGCGCTGGGCGGCCCCCTGTTCGGGGTACTGCTCGACCGGGCCCGCCGCCCGGGGCGTCTGCTCGCCGGGGCGCTCGCGCTGTACGCGGCGGGGCTGCTGGCGGTGCTGCTGGCGCTGGGCCGGACGCCGGACGCGGTTCCGCTCCTCCTGGCCGCCGGGACCGGACTCCTCGCCCCGGCCCTCTCGGGCGGCTGGACCTCCCAACTCCCGCACGCCGTCGGGGAATCGAACCTCGCACGCGCCAACACGCTGGACGCGATGACCTTCGACGCGGCCGCCCTGGCGGGCCCGGCGCTGGCCGCCGGAGTCACGGCGCTGGCCGGGGCGAAGGCTTCCCTGGCCCTCGCGGCGGCGCTGATCGCGGCGGCGCTCCCGGTGGCGTGGCGCATCCCCGCACCGCCGTACCGCCTCCCCGCACCCCCGGACCGTCCGCGCACCGGCCCGTCCGCCGTCGCGGGCCTCGCCGCCGGATTCCGGGTGCTGCTGCGCCGCCGGGCGCTGGCCGGGGCGACGGCCGTGTCCGTGCTGTCCTGCGCGGGCGAGGGCGTGTTCGTCGCGGTGACGCCGCTGCTCGGATCGCTGGCCCTGGGCGGCGCGCACCGAGGTGCCCTGCTGCTGTCCCTGTCGGCCGTCGCCGCCCTGGCCGCCAACGCCGTACTGGCCCGCCGACCGCTCCCGCTGCGGCCGGACACCGTGCTCGGCCGGAGCGCGGCGCTGCTCGCGGTCGCGATGCTGCTCGCCGCGACGACGTACCCCGCGCCGGTCCTCGTGGCCGCCGTGCTGGCGGGCTGCGCGACGGGCCCGCAGCTCACCGCGCTCTTCGCGATACGTCACCGGGAGGCCCCCGAGGGGCTGCGCGGCCAGGTGTTCACGACCGGGGCCAGCCTGAAGATCACCGGATTCGCGCTGGGCGCGGCGCTCGCGGGCCCGCTGGCCGCGCGATCCGTCCCGGCGGCGCTGCTGGCCGCCGCCGCGTTCCAGATCCTGGCCGCGCTGGGAAGCCTTCTCGTACGGGCTCGTACGGGTCGGCTCGTACGTGTCAGAGGTGACGGGTGAGCACCTGCGCGACCGTGTCCAGGGCGGTGTGCAGCTCCAGGTGGTCGTGGGCCTCCAGGGTGGTGTCCAGCAGCGGGTTGTCGGAGGTGAGGGTGGTCAGCCCGGTCCCCTCCTCGCTCCCCAGCGTCACGGTGAGGGTCTCGCCGGACTGGAGGGCGAGCGTGACGGTCGCACCCGTGGGCAGCGGCTGGAGGAAGGCGATCTCGGCGTCGGTGCGCCCGGTCTGGGCGCCGAGGCGGCGCGGGGTGCTGCGGGACGCACGGTAGACGTGGGAGTGGTGCAGGGCGATCTGGAGCCGGTCGGAGAGCTCCTCGGCGGTCTCCTCGCGGTCGGCGTCGGAGAGTTCGTCGAGCAGCAGGGCGGCGATCGACCGGTACGCGATGGCGAGCTGCCAGCTGACGGTGGTGAGGGGGCCCGGGTCGTGCGTGTCGTGCACGAGCGGCCCGAAGGCGTCCTCGGCCTGCCGGGCCACCAGCTCGACGGCTTCCGGGCCGACGCGCTCGGGGCGGGGGGCGGGGAGGGCGTCGGGGTCGCGCCAGTCGATGCCCCGGGCGGTGAGGTCGGCGTAGACGGTGTCCCGGTCCGCCCCGGAGACGGAGGCCAGCTCGACGACGTTGCGGGTGCCGGTGCGCCAGGCGCGGTCGATGAGTTCGGCGCGGTTGGCGTCGGTGCTTTCGCTCAGTGCGGCGAGGGCATTGAGCCGGTCGGAATCCATACCAGATGCGTTCATAACGGTCACGGTAGGCGCGAGCGGCCCCGGGATGCGGCACCACCACACCACGGACCCCGCGTGGCGGGCGGGTCGCCCAAGGGGCGGAACCTGGCCCGCCGGCGGCAGAACGTGGCCCACCGGCGGCGGAACCTGGCTCGCCGACAAGGAGCGCCCCTTCAGGGGCGCGGGGAACTGCGCGAGCAACCACCCACCCAGCCGCGCGGCAAGCGCTTTAGGGAAAGGGGCGGGACCGGGGCGAAACCCGGGGGTCCGGGGGCGGAGCCCCCGGCCCGAACAGCAACCCGGCACCGGCGTGCAGGCAGGGGGCGGAACCGGGCCGGGCCCGTATCGGGCGGGCCGCCCCCTTGCCCGCCCGTCCCGCCCCCGGGGGGCGGCCCCGCCGCCCAAGGGGGCAGGGGGAAGAGGCGGAGCCCAAGGGCGGGCGAAGAGGCGGAGCCCAAGGGGACGGGGGTGCCGACCAGGGAGGCATGGCACCGCCCAGAGGGAGGCAGAGTGCCGCCCCAGAGGTCCGGGGCACCCCGCCCCCCGGCCATCCCTACTCCGCCCCCACCGCGTGCAGGAACGTCCGGAACTTGGCGCCCGTCTCCGCCGTCTCCGCCTCCGGCTCGGACGCCGCCACCACGCCCGCCCCCGCATACAGCCGCAGCGTGCGCTCCTCCGCCTCCGCGCAGCGGATCGTGACGACCCACTCCCCGTCGCCGTCCGCGTCGCCCCACCCGATCATCCCGGTGAAGAAGCCCCGGTCGAACGGCTCGGTCTCCGCGATGACCTGACGCGCCGTCAGGGTCGGCGTGCCGCACACGGCGGGCGTCGGGTGCAGCGCCGAGGCCAGCTCCAGCGCGGAGGCCGCACCCTCCTCGGGCAGCGTGCCGGTGACCGTCGTCGACAGGTGCCACATCGTGGCGGTGCGGATCAGCGTCGGCTTCGCCGGGACGTCCAGCGACGTGCAGTACGGAGCCAACGCCCCGTGCACCGCGTCGACGACCACCGCGTGCTCGTGCAGGTCCTTCGCCGAGGCGAGCAGCGCCGCCGCCCTGCGCACGTCCTCCGCGAGGTCCTCGCTGCGCGGGGTGGACCCGGCGAGCGGGTTGGCCACGACCTTGTTGCCCCGCCGCGAGACCAGCAGTTCGGGGCTGGCCCCCAGGAGCGTGCGCCCCTCACCCGTACGGACGGCCCCGTCGGCCTCGATGCCGGTCGGCAGCGCGAAGGTGTACCCCGACGGATCCCGCCGCGCCAGCCGCTGGAGCATCACCGGCAGGTCCAGCGGCGCGTCCGCCGTCAGCTCCAGAGTCCGCGCCAGCACGACCTTGCTGAACTCCCCCCGCCACATGCGGTCCACGACGGCGGCGACCCCGGCCCCGTACACCTCGGGCTCCGGCACCGGCCGCACCTGCCAGGTCGTGGCGGCGGGCAGGTCGGCCGGGAGGGCTATCAGCGGGTCGTTCGCGAGCGGCGGCGCGTCCTGCACGAACTCCGGGACCGCGAGGGCGGCGGGCGCGCTCTGGTCGAACGGCACCGCGCCGATGACGATCGGGCGGGGCTGCCCGTCGCGCCGGGCGGCCGCCAGGGTCTCGGCGACCCGCTCGCCCAACGGCGCTTCCCCGTGCGGGACTTCACGCGCGGGGCCGTCGGACAGCAGGGTCCGGGTGGGGGTGGCGAGGAAGCGCGCGCCGGGGGTGTACGCGTCCAGTAGTGCGGTGGCCGCACCGACGGCGGGGTGCGCCGCCTCGGCGGAGCGGCTGTGGCGCGGGACCGGGACCGCGGCGGTGGTGGTGGCGACTTCGGGTGCCGTCGACACGGTGTCCACGGGTTCTCCAATGCTCGTGAGGATGTGGGGGCGGAGCCAGAGAAAGGCGTCAGCGGGGAGGGGCGGGTCAGCGCAGGGTCGCGCCGCCGTCGACGTAGATGTCCTGCATGGTGATGTGGCGCGCGCGGTCGGACGCCAGGAAGAGCACCGCGTCCGCGATGTCCTCCGGCTGGGCGATCCGCCCGAGCGGTATGCCGTTCTTGTACGAGGCCAAGTCGCCGTCGATCAGGGCGCGTTCGGCGTCGGGGCGGCCCTCGCCCATGCCGCGCAGCATGGGGGTGTCGGTGGAGCCGGGCGCGACGACGTTGCAGCGCACCCCGCTGCGGGCGACCTCCAGGCCGAGGCACTTGGTGAACATGGCGGCGGCGGCCTTGGAGGCGGCGTACGCGGCCATGCCGGTGCGGGGTATCCCGGCGGCGTTGGAGGCGACGGTGACGATGCATCCCCGGCGGCGCCCGGCCATGAGGGCGGCGGCGGCGCGCGAGGTGTGGAAGACGCCGGTGGTGTTGACGGCGAAGGTGTCGGCCCAGTCGCGGTCGGTGAGCTCGGTGGCCGGGGAGATCCGGAGGATTCCGGCGACGTTCACCAGCAGGTCGAGCGGCCCGAGTTCGTCCTCGACCCGGGAGACGACCGCGTCCACGGCCGCCGCGTCGGTGACGTCCAGCGGGTACGCCACCACACCTCCGGGGCCGGTCCCGGGGGCCAGCTCCGCGGCCAACGCCTCGACGCCCTCCGGTGTCCGGTCGGTCGCGGCGACGGTCGCCCCGCGCGCTGCCAGGGCCCGCACCACCGCTTCACCGATGCCCTGCCCCGCACCGGTGACGAGCGCGACACGGCCGGCGAATTCGCCCCGCCCCCCGAACTCGCCCGGGGCGGACGGTGATTGCGACGGTATGTGCTCAGGCATGCAAAGTCCTCCCGGAGTCTTGTTAGGTGAGCCTAACCTAACGCACGATGAAGATCGACAACACCGGGGCCTGACAAAAACTTAGGCTAGCCTCACCTTATGACCGCCCGGCGTGCGGGCACCACCGGGGTATCCGCCACCTCCGGTCAACTCCCGGCCGAAAAAGCCCCAGTGGGCATACCGGACACACAGGGCACAGACACATCAGACCGGAACAGACCATCTTGGTCGGCGGACCGCTGCGGGCGGCGGGTCCAGGTCCCGTCGGGCTCCTTCTGGTGGCCGGACACGGACCCGGCGCGAGAGCCGAAGTGGCTGGCGGCCGAGTTCGCACGGACGGACCGCCGCCCCGGGGTGCGCTTCCGGCTGGAGGCGGGGGCCCAGGAGTGGATGCTCCGGCACGAGAACCGCCGGATGCTCAACGCGCCGCCGACGGGCGGCCACGACGTCACGTACGGCGAGTTCAACGGCGGCCACGACGACGCGTGCCGGAGGAGCGGTCCGGCCGACGGACCCGCCCGCCTCCTGGCCTGACGCCCGCTTTGCCGTTCCGGCAAGAACCTTTGCCGGAACGACAGGGGCGGGCGGACGCTGTCGGTCGTAACGGAGAACGACCGACAGCACCCCCTTCGCCGGAGGAACGATCACTCATGACACCTGTTGACGACACGTCCGAGGCCACCTCGAACCCGACGGAATCCGCGGAATTCTGGGACGGTCGCTACGCCGAGAGCGACCGCGTGTGGAGCGGGAACCCGAACGTGGTCCTGGTCCGGGAGACCGCCGACCTGACCCCCGGTCGAGCCCTGGACCTGGGCTGCGGCGAGGGCGCGGACGCGGTGTGGCTGGCGCGGCAGGGCTGGGAGGTGACGGCGACGGACATCTCCCGGGTGGCCCTGGAGCGGGCGGCACGGCACGCGGCGGAGGCAGGCGTCGCCGACCGGATCGACTGGCAGCGGCACGAACTCGGCAAGACCTTCCCCGCCGGTGAGTTCGACCTGGTCTCCTCCCAGTTCCTGCACTCGCCGACGGAACTGCCCCGGGAGGAGATCCTGCGCCGGGCGGCGTCGGCGGTGGCCCCCGGCGGCCTGCTCCTGATCGAGGGCCACTCGGGCTGGCCGTCCTGGCAGCCCAACCCCCACCCGGAGGTGCACCTGCCGTCGCCGGACGAGGTCGTGGAATCCCTCCGCCTGGAGGAGGGAGCGTGGGACGTCCTCGTCTGCGCCGAACACGACCGCAAGCAGCTGACCCCCGACGGCACGGAGGCAACCCGCACGGACTCGACGGTCCTGATCCGCCGCCACCGCTGACCACGCAACCCGAAGTCTGCGGGCCCTGCCGGGTGGGGTCGGCCGCCACGGGCCGATCCCTCCGGTAACCGGCAGAGCGGCCGCAGCGAAGGCCGCGAGGGTCCCTGCCGTACGTCGGGCGACGCCTCATCTGGGCGTCAACCCGTCTCCCGCCCCCCGATACGAAAACCCGTGCGGCCTCCCGCATGAGCAAAGCTGAGCCCATGGAACTGCTGCCGCACGGACACACCAACCACACCACCCACCACGCCGGTGTCGTCACCAAGACGTACAAGGGCAGGGACGCCCAGCGCCGGATGGAGCGGGAGGCCGCCGCCCTGTGCGGACTGGAGACGCTCGGGGCGGTGCTGCCGGTGCCCCAGTTGATCGGCTGCACCGGGGAGAGCCTCAGCATGACCTTCCTGGAGGGCGTGCACGGCCAGGACTTGATCGAGGCGGGCTGGGCGGAGTCCGTACTGCGCACCTGCGGTGCGGCGCTGCGGGCCGTCCACTCGGTGGACGCCGTCGAGGTGTTCCCCCGGGCGAGGCCCGGTTCGGTCCTGGTGCACGGCGACTTCGGACCGAACAACATGCTGCTCTCCGACGACGGCTCCCAGCTCACCGCACTGCTCGACTGGGAGTGGGCGCACGCGGGCGACCCGGTGGAGGACCTGGCGTGGTGCGAGTGGATCGTGCGCACCCATCACCCGCAGTGGGTGGCCGCGTTGGAGGGATTCTTCGACGCGTACGGCGCGCGCCCCGGCTGGGAGGTGCGGCACCGGGCGATGACCGCCAGGTGCCGCGAACTCGTGGACTTCCAGCCGCACCGGGTGGGTTTGCTCATCGACACGGAGAGCTGGACGGAGTGACCCGACCCCCGGGCCCGCGTCAACCTCCCAGCGCCGCAAGCACCTTCGCCTCGACGTCCGGGTCCAGCCCGACCACCGGCCGGTCGGGGCGCTGCGGCGCCACCCCGCCGAGCGTGCCGAGCCACGCCCAGGTGTCGGCCACCGTCTGCGCCACGGGTCGGCACCGCAGCCCGGCGGCGACCGCCTTGGAGACGTCGGCCCGGTGGATGGCGTCGTGACCCTCGCCCGGCGGCACCCACACCGGCAGGTGCAGCCAGGGCTCGACACCGTGGGCGAGGATCAACGCGGGCTCGGCCCAGCGCAGTTCGACGCCGCTCGCGCCGGTGGCCCGCACGCAGGCCGCCAGCAGTTCGCCCATGGTGGTGTGCCCCTCCGGCGAAACCAGCAGGTACGGGCCGGACAGGCCGCGCTCGGCCGCGTCCAGCATCCAGACCGCCATGTCCCGGGCGTCCACGTACTGGAGGGGGAGGTCGCGAGGTCCGGGGGCCAGCACCGGGCCGCCGCGCGCGATGCGGTTCAGCCACCACGGCAGGCGGCCGATGTTCTCGCCGGGGCCCAGGATCAGCCCGGCCCGCACCAGCAGGCTGCGGTCCTCGCCGAAGACCTCGACGGCGGCCAGCTCCCCGCCGCGCTTGAGGTGCGCGTACCCCTCGTCGCCGGGCTCCACCAGGGCCCCGTCCTCCCCCTGGTGCGGCGGCACGGGGTCGGCGTACACGGAGCGCGAGGACACGTACACATACCGCTCGGCGTGCCCGGCGAGCAGCTCCGCCGCCGCGCGGACGGCGGCGGGCGCCCCCGACCACGTATCGAGTACGACGTCCCAGCGGGCCC
Source organism: Streptomyces sp. NPDC087440 (assembly GCF_044744005.1). NCBI lineage: Bacteria > Bacillati > Actinomycetota > Actinomycetes > Kitasatosporales > Streptomycetaceae > Streptomyces > Streptomyces sp. NPDC087440. The sequence continues at coordinate 231,704 of NZ_JBIUXN010000003.1, forward strand.
CGTCGCGCACCGCACCGGCGAGCGCGGCGAGGTCGCCGAGACGGTCGCCGTGCAGGGCGGTGACGCCGGGCGGCGGCGCGTGGGTGCCCCGGTGGAAAACGGTGACGTCCCAGCCCCGGGCGAGTGCTTCCTCGCTGACGGCGCGGCCGACGAACTCGGTGCCGCCCAGTATCAGTAGCTTCATGCGGCCGATCATGCCCCGGGAGCCGGGACGGGGACCCGGCCGCACACTGCGCCCACAGCGGAACGGGAGTTCCCGCCGTCCCAGGTGACCCCGTGGCGGGTCTCCGCCGGCGGGCGGAGCGCATCCGGGACCGCACGTCCCCAGACCCGCATGTCCCCAGGCCCGCACGTCCACACGCCCCCAGGCCCACACGTCCCCAGACCCACACGTCCACACGTCCACACGTCCGAATTCTTCAAGATCCGGCCGCGCGGACCGGGTTACGTTTCCCCCATGACTCCTCGATTCGACTCCATCAGCCTGGTCACGGCCGACCTCGCCGCCTCCCTCGCCTTCTACCGCCGCCTCGGCGTCCCGGTGCCCGACGGCGCCGAGTCACTGCCGCACGTGGAGGCCCACCTGCCCGGCGGACTGCGCCTGCTGTGGGACACGGAGGACGTGATGCGCTCCATCGACCCCGACTGGAAGAAGCCGGAGGGCGGCGACCGGACCGGCCTCGCGTTCCGCTGCGACGACGCCGCCGACGTGGACGCGACGTACGACGACCTGATCTCCGCCGGGTACACCGGCAGCATGAAGCCGTGGAACGCCGAGTGGGGCCAGCGCTACGCCGTCGTGCTCGACCCGGACGGGCTCGGGGTCTCGGTCTTCGCCGACGACCTGGCCTGACGCGCGGCCGTCATCGCCGTGTAGGCGCGCAGCGTCATCCCCGCCAACTCCCGCGTCTCGCGCGCCAGATGGGCCTGGTCCGCACAGCCCGCCCGGTGTGCCGCCTCCGCGAACGGCGTTCCTTCCCGTACGAGTCCCAGCGCACGCTGCAACCGCAGCACCCGGGCCAGGGTCTTGGGCCCGTACCCGAAGGCGTCGAGGGAGCGGCGGTGCAGCTGCCGGGCGCCGAGCCCGACGGCGTCGGCGGCCGCCCCGACCGTGGCCCCGGCCTCAAGACCTGCCGCGACCGCCCGGATCACCGGGTCCCACGGCCCGGTGTCGGCGGCCCTGCGCAGCGCGAACTCCTCCAGCGCGCCCAGCGGGTCGGGCGCTTCGGCGGCCCGCTCGGCCGCATCCCGCGCGGCCCCCTTCTCCCACACCTCGTCGAGCGGAACCCGCAGGTCGCGCAGGGCGTGTGCCGGTACGCCGAGGAAGGCGGCCCCGGTCCCGGGCGCGAAGCGGATTCCGGCGAACCGGCCGCCGGGGCTGTCGGACGTCCCGTGGGCGCGGGTGTCGGGGCCCGCGACGATCAGCCGTCCGTCGACCAGGACGAGGTCCATGCAGCCGTCGGGCAGCACCGGGTACGCCGCCGCGCCGGGGGCGGGGGCGGGGTCGGCTTCACGCCGCCAGAGGACCGCGCCGTCCAGCAGCGACGGTCGCTCCTGATAGGTGCCGGGCATGCCCCCAGGCTACGTCGCACCCCTGTGCCCCGCCGCCCGGCGGGGCTGATCCGCTGGCACTCGTACCCGCGCTCGGGGACAATGCGGTACACCTGACACCGCACAACTGACGTGATCGCGGGGGCTGTTGTGAGCGAGCTGATGCAGTTCAAGACGGAGGACGGCGGGAACGTGGTCGTCGAGATCGACCACGCACCGCGCGGAGCCACCCTGGTCTCGCGCCGCGACAACCTGCTGGACGCGGGCCGCAGCTTCAGCGACGCCCTGGAGGGCATCCGCACGGCGGCCGAGTCCGCGCTGCGGACCTTCCGGGGCGGGGCGCTCAGCCCGGACGGCGTGGAGCTGGAGTTCGGCGTGAAGCTGACGGGCGAGGCGGGGGCGGTGATCGCCAAGACCTCGATGGAGGGGCACATCACGGTCAAGCTGGCGTGGGGCTCGAAGGTGGCGGACCCGTCGGCGGCGGACCCGACGGGTGCCGCCGGTACGGGTGCCACGCCCCCCGGTGCTCCCGGGGCCGCCACCCCGTGAGCAGAGCCGCCGCCTCCCCCGCCGCCTGGCACGTACGCGTCGAGCACGAACGAGCCCCCACCGGCTCCGGTTCCCTGGTGTCCGACCGGCACGAGCTGACCTGTGCCCATGTCGTGCACGGGCTGAGCGGGTCGAGCTGGTCCTCCCGGGCTGCCGCGAGGCCTCGGTCGGGGCGACGGTGGTCGAGCGCGGGCCGTGGTCAGGACACGACCTCGACCCCGGTGACGTGGCCCTGCTGGAACTGGACACCCCGGTGGACGGCCTGGCCCCGGCGGTGTTCGCCGGGCTGGAGGACCCGTACGCCAGTCCGCCGCCCAACTGGCCTCGTACGGCTTCCCGTACGGCTACGACAAGGACGGCGTGCTCAGCGAACTCCGCACGACATCACGGCAGTTGATCGCGGGCCAGTGGACGCAGGTGAAGTCCTGGTCGTCGTACGGCCAGGAGCTGACCGGCGGTTTCAGCGGGGCCGCCGCGTTCCTGGAGGGCAGCGGGGCGGTCGTCGGGATGATCTCCGCGAGCAGTGGCCGGACCCGGGTCGGCCGCATGATCCCGGCGCGCACCCTCGCCCGCCATCTGCCGCGCTCGGCCGAACTGGTTCCCACCCGGGGGTACGACGGGGACAGCAAGCGGCGGCTGCGCACGCTCGTCGAACGCGCCGCCGCGACGCCCCCTCGGGGTGATGTCGCCTACGACCTGGGCGCGTTGCTGCGCGGCGCGACCGGAACGCTCGGCATCGCCATGCCCCCGGACGGGCCGCACACCCTGTGGGAGGCGGTCTGGTACCTGCTCTCGGAGGCCCCGCCCCGGCCGGACGCGCTGCCGCTCGCGGAGTTGACGGTGCGGCTGGCGGACCTCGTGCCGGACCCGGGGTCGAGCAGGGGCTGCGGGGGTGGGCGCAGGAGCACCGGGCGGACTTCCGTGACACGGCGGGGATGGTCGCGCCGGTGCGGGCGTCCGCGCCGGTACGCGTGCCCGGCCCGCGCCCGTCGCGGCCCCGGCCCCGCCGGCCGCCGGGCGGCGCTGGTCGCCGATCCTCGTGGAGATCGAACGCAGCGGCGCGGGCCGGGGCGCGCTGCTGGTGGAGGTGTCGGCGTACCGGGACGGAACTACTCCCCCCGCTCCCTCTCCCCCGCCCTCTCCCGCTGCGCATGCAACCGCCCCTTCACATCGTCCGGCGGCAAGAACCGCGACCACCGCTCCGGGAACTCCGACGGCATGTCCGGGTTGGCCCCCGTCCACTGGCCCTCGCCGTCGTCCCCGTACGCCTCGTCGTCGTCCTCGTCCCGCACCCAGCCCGCCTGTGCCTCCAGCTCCGCCGCCCGGGCCCGCGCTATCACCGCCGCGGCCTGAGCGGTCCGCAGCCGGTCGTTGTCGGCGCGGGCGGCGGCGGTGGCGACGGACGGCCAGACCCGGTCGATGGCCGCGTTCACCGCAGCGCCCACCAGCACGGCGAAGGCGGACACCCCGATCCACAGCAGGACGGCGATCGGGGCGGCCAGCGAGCCGTAGATCGTGCCGCCCTCGACCGTGCTCGTGACGTAGATACGGAGCAGAAAGCTGCCCAGCACCCACATCCCCAGCGCTATCAGCGACCCGGGCACGTCCTCCACCCAGGGCGACCGCACCGGCACGGACACGTGGTAGAGCGTGGTCAGGAAGACAACCGACAGCACTATCACCAGCGGCCAGTACAGGACGGAGATGACCTCCGTGCCGAACGGCACCAGCTCCACCACCCGGTCCGGCCCCACCACCATCAGCGGCAGCACCACCGCGCCGATCAGCAGCGCGACGACGTACAGCAGGAACGCCAGCAGCCGCGTCTTCACGATGCCCCGGTGGCCGTCGAGGCCGTACATGACCGTGATGGTGTCGATGAAGACGTTGACGGCGCGCGAGCCGGACCACAGGGCGATCGCGAAGCCGATCGAGATGACGTCCGGGCGGCCCTCCCGGGTCACGTCCTCCAGGAGCGGCTTGGCGAATTCGTTGACGCCCCGGTCGGAGAGCACCGCCTGCGAGGCGTTGAGGATGTTCCGCTCGATCGACTGGACGGTCTCCGTCGCCGTCCAGTCGTCGATGTAGCCGAGCAGGCCGATCAGGCCGAGGAGGAGCGGCGGCAGGGACAGCAGCGTGAAGAAGGCGGCTTCGGCGGCGAGGCCGAGGATGCGGTACTCGACGCAGGAATTGACGGTGTCCTTCAGGAGCAGCCAGGCCAGCTTCCGCTTCGACACGTTCCGGTAGAGGGCCCGTGCACGGTGGAGCCGGTTCTCCTTGCGGTGTTTCCGCGGCCGTTCGGGTGTTTCTTTTGCTGCCTGCACCTCCTTACCGTATCCGCATGGCAGCCACCACCCACACAGTGACCAATCAGGCCCCGCCCCTGGTGGGGTACGACGTCTACGGCGCGGACCGTGCCCTCACGGAGGCGGTCGAGCGGCATGTCGAACCCGCTCTCCTGGAGGGCGTACGGGAGGAACTCCACGCCCTCGGACAGGCCGCCGGATCGGCGCAGGCCCAGGAATGGGGGGCGCTGGCGAACGAGAACCCGCCGACGCTGCACACCCACGACCGGTACGGGAACCGGATCGACGAGGTCACCTTCCACCCCTCCTGGCACCGGCTCCTCGGGCACGCCGTGTCGTCCGGTCTGACGAACGCCTGGGGTCGCCCGAACGGGCACGTGCGACGGGCCGCCGGGTTCCTGGTGTGGACGCAGGCGGAGGGCGGGCACGGCTGTCCGGTGTCGATGACACACGCCGCCGTGCCCGCGCTGCGTGCCGATCCGGCGCTGGCGGCGGTGTGGGAGCCCCGGCTGACTTCGTCGGTGTACGGACAGGAGCTGCTGCCCGCCTCCCAGAAGCCGGGGGCGCTCTTCGGCATGGGCATGACCGAGAAGCAGGGCGGCAGCGACGTACGGGCCAACACGACCCAGGCCCTGCCCACGGGTGTCGACGGCGAGTACACGCTCACCGGGCACAAGTGGTTCTGCTCCGCCCCGATGTCCGACGGCTTCCTGGTGCTGGCGCAGGCGCCCGGCGGGCTGAGCTGCTTCCTCGTACCGCGCGTGCTGGAGGACGGGACGCGCAACACCTTCCGCATCCAGCGCCTCAAGGACAAGCTCGGCAACAAGTCGAACGCCTCCAGCGAGGTCGAGTTCGACGGGACGTGGGGGCGGCTGGTCGGCGAGGAGGGGCGCGGGGTGCGCACCATCATCGGGATGGTCGCGGCGACCCGGCTGGACTGCGTGATCGGCTCGGCGGCGCTGATGCGGCAGGCGGTCGCGCAGGCCACGCACCACGCCGCGCACCGCAGCGCCTTCGGCGGCGAGCTGATCGACAAGCCCCTGATGCGCAACGTCCTGGCCGACCTGCACCTGGAGTCGGAGGCGGCGACCGCCCTCGCGCTGCGCCTGGCGGCCGCGTACGACAGCGACAGCGAGCAGGACCGGGCGCTGCTGCGGCTCGCGGTCCCGGCGGCGAAGTACTGGGTGACCAAGCGGTGCACGCCGGTGGCGGCGGAGGCCCTGGAGTGCCTGGGCGGCAACGGCTACGTCGAGGACTCGGGCATGCCGCGCCTGCTGCGCGAGTCGCCGCTGAACTCCATCTGGGAGGGCTCGGGCAACGTCCAGGCCCTGGACGTCCTGCGCGCCCTCCAGCGCGAACCGATGGCGCTGAACGCCTTCCTCACCGAGGTCGGGCAGGCGCGCGGCGCCGATCACCGCCTGGACGGGGCGATCAAGAACCTGCTGACCGAACTGGCCGACCTGGACGGTATCGAGGGGCGGGCACGCCGTCTCGTGGAGCGGATGGCCCTCGTCCTCCAGGGGTCGCTACTGGTGCGGTGGGCGCCCTCGGAGGTCGCGGACGCGTTCTGCGCCTCACGTCTGGGCGGCGACTGGGGAACGGCCTTCGGCACCCTGCCGGGCAGCCTGGACCTGGGGGCGGTGGTGGAGCGGGCGCGACCGGAAGCGTAGCCCCCGCTTCTGGCGGACGTGGGAGGCGTGATTCTCTGACGGTATGAGCACCGTCGACGTCACCACCTGGTCCCTCGAACAGACCTCCCCGGACGATCTGCGCCCGGTCCCGCCCCCGCCCGGCGACGACCTGCGGATCGTCCGGGCCGAGGTCGCCTCGCCCGAGCTGAGCCGCTTCCTGTACACCGCCGTCGGCGGCGACATCCGCTGGACGGACCGCCTGCCCTGGTCGTACGAGCAGTGGCGGCGTGCCGTGGACCGGCCCGAGGTCGAGACCTGGGTCGCGTACGACAGGGGCACCCCGGCCGGATACGTCGAGCTGGAGGCCCAGGACGAGGGCGCGGTGGAGATCGTCTACTTCGGGCTGATCCCGGCGTTCCGGGGGCGGCGGATCGGCGGTCACCTCCTCTCGTACGGGATCGAGCGCGCCTGGGACCTCGCCGAGCGGCACCCGGACCGGACGCCGACCAAGCGGGTGTGGCTGCACACCTGCTCCAAGGACGGGCCGCACGCGATGGCGAACTACGAGCGGCGCGGGTTCAGGCTCTTCGACACGACGGTCGAGGCGGAGCCGGAGGTGGCGAACCCCGGTCCGTGGCCGGGGGCGTTTCCGCAGGTCTGAGCGGGCCGCTCAGTGCGGGGGCGGGTCGGGCTCGCGGTCGAGCGCGGCGACGGGGGTGCTCCACCACGTGGAGCAGGCCGCGCAGCAGCAGGGCGGGATGCGGGTGGGGTCCCTGGAGGCCCCCTTCCCCTGCCGGGCCTGCGCCCACTGGAGCACGCCGTGCCGCGGCACCATCGTCGCGCCCGCACCGGGGACGCCGAGGACAACGGTGAGCCGGGCGCCGTCCTGGCGAGCAGCGAACTCCCCTGGAACACCGCGCATGTGCGGGTACAGCAGGATATGACCGGGGACCCGATCCAGAGTGACCCAGAGCACACCGTTTCGACAGGTGAGACCAAGTGGTCCACATAGTGGATAGTGGTGGACTGGCCCGAGATCCCCGTGCCACGCTTCCGTCATGTCTACAGCTGGAGTTGCCTTGATCAGTCGGCGTCACGTCGACCTCGGCCGCATGTCCAGCGCCATCTGTCCGGCCTGCTGACAGCCCAGCACTGCCGCACCCCCTTTCGCGTTTTCCGCACCCCCGCGCCCCGCATGTCTGCGCACCCCCGCGCCCTTTCTGCGCGAGTGTGCAGGTCAGAGCCGCCTGCCCGAGAATTCCACGCAGCCCCCGCATGCCCGAAGGACGTACCGCCATGTCTGCCACCCCAGAGAAGCCCGCAGCGGGTGCTGCCGTCACCGCCCGCCGCAAGGCCGGACGCCACCGTGGCGAAGGCCAGTGGGCCGTTGGGCACCACACGCCCCTCAACGGCAACGAGCAGTTCAAGAAGGACGACGACGGTCTCAACGTACGGACGCGTATTGAGACGATCTACTCCCAGCGCGGTTTCGACTCCATCGACCCCAACGACCTTCGCGGGCGCATGCGTTGGTGGGGGCTGTACACGCAGCGCAAGCCCGGGATCGACGGCGGCAAGACCGCGATCCTGGAGCCGGAGGAGCTGGACGACGAGTTCTTCATGCTGCGGGTGCGCATCGACGGCGGTCGGCTGACCACCGAGCAGCTGCGCGTGATCGGGGAGATCTCGCAGGAGTTCGCGCGGGGCACCGCCGACCTCACCGACCGGCAGAACGTCCAGTACCACTGGATCCGCATCGAGGACGTGCCGGAGATCTGGCGCCGCCTGGAGGCCGTGGGGCTGTCCACGACCGAGGCGTGCGGCGACACCCCGCGTGTCATCCTCGGCTCGCCGGTCGCCGGGATCGCGGTGGACGAGATCATCGACGGCACGCCCGCGATCGACGAGATCTACCGCCGGTTCATCGGCAACCCGGACTTCTCCAACCTGCCGCGCAAGTTCAAGTCGGCGATCTCCGGTTCGCCGCAGCTGGACGTGGCGCACGAGATCAACGACATCGCGTTCGTCGGCGTCGAGCACCCCGAGCACGGCCCCGGCTTCGACCTGTGGGTCGGCGGCGGGCTCTCCACCAACCCCAAGCTGGGTGTACGGCTGGGGGCCTGGGTCTCCCTGGAGGACGTGCCGGACGTGTACGGCGGCGTCATCGGCATCTTCCGCGACTACGGCTACCGGCGGCTGCGCAACCGCGCCCGGCTGAAGTTCCTGGTCGCCGACTGGGGCCCGGAGAAGTTCCGGCAGGTCCTGGAGGACGAGTACCTCAAGCGCACGCTGGTCGACGGGCCCGCGCCACAGCAGCCCAAGGGGACCTGGCGCGACCACCTCGGTGTGCACCAGCAGAAGGACGGGCGTTTCTACGTCGGCTTCGCACCCCGGGTCGGGCGGGTCGACGGCTCCACGCTGACGAAGATCGCCGAGCTGGCGGACGCCCACGGCTCCGGGCGGCTGCGTACCACCGCCGAGCAGAAGATGATCGTGCTCGACGTCGCCGAGGAGCAGGTCGAGTCGCTGGTGGCGGGGCTTGAGTCGCTGGACCTGAAGGTCACGCCTTCGCCGTTCAGGCGCGGCACGATGGCCTGCACCGGCATCGAGTTCTGCAAGCTGGCGATCGTCGAGACGAAGGCGCGCGGCGCCTCCCTCATCGACGAACTGGAGCGCCGCATCCCGGAGTTCGACGAGCCGCTCACCATCAACATCAACGGCTGCCCCAACGCCTGCGCCCGTATCCAGGTCGCCGACATCGGCCTCAAGGGCCAGCTGGTGCTGGACGCCGACGGCAACCAGGTCGAGGGCTACCAGGTGCACCTGGGCGGCGCGCTCGGCCTGGAGGCCGGGTTCGGGCGCAAGGTCCGCGGCCTGAAGGTCACCGCGGCCGAGCTGCCCGACTACGTGGAGCGTGTGCTGACCCGCTTCCAGGAGCAGCGCGAGGACGGCGAGCGCTTCGCGACCTGGGCGACGCGTGCGGCGGACGGGGACCTGTCGTGAGCGAGCGCGCGGCCCCCTTCCACTGCCCGTACTGCGGCGACGAGGACCTGCGGCCCAACGAGACCGGGCACGGGGCCTGGGAGTGCCACTCCTGCAACCGGGCCTTCCAGCTGAAGTACCTGGGGCTGCTCTCCCGGGGTCTCACCGCGAACAACTCGACGGAAGGGGAAGGGATATGACAGTCGTTCAGGACAATGTTCAGGGCGACCTGCGCGCGCTGGCCGAGCAGGCCGGACGCGACCTCGAAGACGCCTCCCCGCTCGACATCCTGACGTGGGCGACCACCACCTTCGGCAGCCGCTTCTGCGTGACGTCCTCCATGGAGGACGCGGTCGTCGCCCACCTCGCCTCGCGCGCCCTGCCCGGCGTGGACGTCGTCTTCCTCGACACCGGCTACCACTTCGAGGAGACCATCGGCACCCGCGACGCCGTGGACGCGGTGATGGACGTCAATGTCATCACCCTCACGCCCCGGCAGACCGTCGCCGAGCAGGACGCCCAGTACGGGCCGAAGCTGCACGACCGCGACCCCGACCTGTGCTGCGCGCTGCGCAAGGTCAAGCCCCTTGAGGAGGCCTTGAGTTCGTACGACGCGTGGGCGACCGGGCTGCGCCGCGACGAGTCCCCGACCCGGGCGAACACCCCGGTCGTCGGCTGGGACGAGAAGCGCCGCAAGGTGAAGGTCTCCCCCATCGCCCGCTGGACCCAGGACGACGTCGAGGCGTACGTCGCCGAGCACGGCGTCCTCACCAACCCCCTCCTGACCGACGGCTACGCGTCCGTCGGCTGCGCCCCCTGCACGCGCAGGGTGCTGGAGGGCGAGGACGCCCGCGCCGGACGCTGGGCCGGACGCAACAAGACCGAATGCGGGCTGCACGGATGACGGACAGTCGCAGCAGTCAGACCCCTCAGGAGAACACCGTGACCGGAGCCACCGTCTGGCTCACCGGCCTGCCGAGCGCGGGCAAGACCACCATCGCGTACGCGCTCGCCGAAAGGCTGCGCGCCGAGGGCCGCGCGGTCCAGGTGCTCGACGGCGACGAGATCCGCGAGTTCCTCTCGGCGGGCCTCGGCTTCAGCCGCGAGGACCGGCACACCAACGTCACGCGGATCGGTTACGTGGCCGAACTCCTGGCCCGTAACGGCGTGTTGGCGCTGGCCCCGGTCATCGCCCCGTACGCCGACAGCCGGGAGGCCGTCCGCAAGCGGCACCAGGCGGAGGGCACCGCCTACCTGGAGGTGCACGTGGCGACGCCGGTCGAGGTGTGCTCCGTACGCGATGTGAAGGGCCTGTACGCCAAGCAGGCGGCCGGGGAGATATCCGGGCTGACCGGCGTGGACGACCCGTACGAGGCGCCGGTCGAGGCGGACCTGCGCATCGAGTCGCACACCCAGTCCGTCGACGAGTCCGCGGCGGCGCTGCACGCGCTGCTCACCGAGAGGGGTCTGGCGTGACGACCACCGCAACCACCGACGAGGGTGTCGACAGCCCCTTCGCGCTCAGCCACCTCGACTCCCTGGAGTCGGAGGCGGTGCACATCTTCCGCGAGGTGGCGGGCGAGTTCGAGCGGCCGGTGATCCTCTTCTCCGGCGGCAAGGACTCCATCGTCATGCTGCACCTGGCGCTGAAGGCGTTCGCCCCGGCGGCGGTCCCCTTCTCGCTGCTGCACGTGGACACCGGGCACAACTTCCCCGAGGTGCTGGAGTACCGGGACCGGGCCGTCGAGCGGCACGGGCTGCGGCTGCACGTGGCGTCCGTACAGGACTACATCGACCGCGGTGTGCTGCGCGAGCGGCCCGACGGGACCCGCAACCCGCTCCAGACGCTGCCGCTGACCGAGAAGATCCAGGCGGAGCGCTTCGACGCGGTCTTCGGCGGCGGACGCCGCGACGAGGAGAAGGCGCGCGCCAAGGAGCGGGTGTTCAGCCTGCGGGACGAGTTCTCGCAGTGGGACCCGCGCCGCCAGCGCCCCGAGCTGTGGCAGCTCTACAACGGCCGCCACGCGCCCGGCGAGCACGTCCGGGTCTTCCCGCTCTCCAACTGGACCGAGCTGGACGTCTGGCAGTACATCGCCCGCGAGAAGATCGAACTCCCGCAGATCTACTACGCGCACGAGCGTGAGGTCTTCGCCCGCAACGGCATGTGGCTGACCGCCGGCGAGTGGGGCGGCCCCAAGGAGTCCGAGCCGGTGCAGACGCGGCTGATCCGCTACCGCACCGTCGGCGACATGTCCTGCACCGGCGCGGTCGACTCGGACGCCACCACGCTGGACGCCGTCATCGCCGAGATCGCCGCCTCCCGGCTCACCGAGCGGGGTGCCACCCGCGCCGACGACAAGATGTCCGAGGCCGCGATGGAAGACCGCAAGCGCGAAGGGTACTTCTAGACATGACCACTGTGGCAGAGCAGTTGAGCACCACCACCCTTCTTCGCTTCGCGACCGCCGGGTCCGTGGACGACGGCAAGTCGACCCTGGTGGGGCGGCTGCTGCACGACTCGAAGTCGGTGCTGACCGACCAGCTGGAGGCCGTCGAGCACGCGTCGCGCAACCGGGGTCAGGAGACTCCGGACCTGGCGCTGCTGACCGACGGGCTGCGCGCCGAGCGCGAGCAGGGCATCACCATCGACGTGGCGTACCGCTACTTCGCGACGGCCCGCCGCCGGTTCATCCTGGCCGACACCCCCGGGCATGTGCAGTACACCCGGAACATGGTGACCGGCGCGTCGACGGCCGAGCTGGCCGTCGTCCTGGTGGACGCCCGCAACGGGGTCGTCGAGCAGACCCGGCGGCACGCCGCCGTCGCCGCCCTGCTGCGGGTCCCGCACGTGGTGCTGGCCGTGAACAAGATGGACCTGGTGGACTACGCGGAGCCCGTCTTCGCCGCCATCGCGGAGGAATTCACCGCGTACGCGAGCGAGTTGGGCGTCCCGGAGATCACCGCGATCCCGATCTCGGCGCTCGCCGGGGACAACGTGGTCGAGCCGTCCGCGCACATGGACTGGTACGGCGGGCCGACCGTCCTGGAGCACCTGGAGACGGTCCCGGTCGCGCACGACCTGACCGCCTGCCACGCCCGCTTCCCGGTCCAGTACGTGATCCGCCCGCAGTCCGCCGAGCACCCGGACTACCGGGGCTACGCGGGCCAGATCGCGGCCGGGGCGTTCCGGGTCGGCGAGCAGGTGACCGTACTGCCGTCGGGACGGACCTCGACCATCGAGGGCATCGACGCGCTCGGCGAGGCCGTCGACATCGCATGGGCGCCGCAGTCGGTGACGCTGCGGCTGGCCGACGACATCGACGTCTCGCGCGGCGACCTGATCGCCCCGAGCGCGGACGCGCCCGCGCCGACGCAGGACGTCGAGGCGACCGTCTGCCACGTCGCGGACCGCCCGCTGTCGGTGGGGCAGCGGGTGCTGCTCAAGCACACCACCCGCACGGTCAAGGCGATCGTGAAGGAGATCCCGTCCCGGCTCACCCTGGACGACCTCTCCCAGCACCCGGCTCCCGGGCAGCTCGTCGCCAACGACATCGGGCGGGTCGTGGTCCGCACGGCCGAGCCGCTCGCGCTCGACGCGTACGCGGACTCGCGGCGCACCGGCTCCTTCCTGTTGATCGATCCGGCGGACGGGACGACGCTCGCCGCAGGCATGGCGGGCCGTTCCTTCGCCACCACCGCAGCGGTCGACGCCGTTGCCGACGAAGAGGGTTGGGACTTCTGATGACCATGGTCGACGTCTACGCGACGTTCGCCAAGGAGGGCGGCCGGATAGGCAGCGGCACCCTCGGCAGCGGACAGGGCGGGGTCGGGCGATGTGCGCGATGACGTACATCCGCGACGCCCACGGCACCACCGGTGCATCCAGCACCTCCTTCCGCACTTCTCTCCGCATGCGAGCAAGCGTGCACAAACGAAGACCCGAGGACCCATCACCATGACTGCCTCCCGCACCACCCTGCGCCGTTCCCTGGCCGCGGCCGCCGCGCTGCCCCTGCTGATCGCCGCGCTCGGCGCCTGCGGCTACGGTTCCGAGGCCAAGAAGGACGACCCAGGCAAGGCCGCGCCCGTCGCCAAGGGCGAGAAGATCGGCGGCCTGGACGAGGTGAAGATCGGCTACTTCGCCAACGTCACGCACGCCACCGCTCTGGCGGGTCTTCAGGAGGGCCTGTTCCAGAAGGAGTTGGCCGGCACGAAGATCAAGACCCAGGTCTTCAACGCGGGCCCCTCCGAGATCGAGGCGCTGAACGCGGGCGCGATCGACATCGGCTGGATCGGCCCCTCGCCCTCCATCAACGGCTTCACCAAGTCCAAGGGCCAGAACCTGCGCATCATCGGCGGCTCCGCCTCGGGCGGTGTCTCCCTCGTCGTGAACGACAAGAAGATCAAGTCCCTGGACGACCTCAAGGGCAAGCGCATCGCCACCCCTCAGCTGGGCAACACCCAGGACGTGGCGCTCCTGAACTACCTGTCGGAGAAGGGCCACAAGGTCGACGCGAACACCGGCAAGGGTGACGTGACCGTGGTCCGCCAGGACAACAAGGAGATCCCGAACTCCTTCAAGTCCGGCGCCATCGACGGGGCCTGGGTGCCGGAGCCGACCGCCGCACGGCTGGTGGACGCGGGCGGCAAGGTGCTGCTGGACGAGAAGAAGCTGTGGAAGGACGACAAGTTCGTCATCACGAACATCATCGTCTCGCAGAAGTTCCTCAAGGAGCACCCGGACGCCGTCGAGGCGATCCTGCGCGGCTCGGTGAACACCAACACCTGGATCAAGGCCAACCCGGACAAGGCGAAGGCCAGCATCAACGCCCGGCTCAAGCAGGACTCCGGCAAGGAACTGCCCGCGAACATCCTGGAGCAGGCGTTCAAGAACGTCGACGTGATCGACGACCCGCTGGCCTCCACCCTGCGCGACGAGGCCCAGCACGCGGTGAAGGCGGGCCTGCTCAAGGACCCGCTGCTGGACGGCATCTACGACCTGCGTCCGCTGAACAAGGTCCTCAAGGCCGCGGGCAAGCCCGAGGTCTCCGACGCCGGTCTCGGCGTCAAGTAGCCCTGCCCGTACCGCAGTTCAGCCCGTAGCTACCCCCAGCCCCCAGGAGGTGAGACCCATGGCCAGCACACTCGTCAAGGACGGTACGGCAGCCGCTCCGGTCGCCGACAAGGCCTCGGCACCGGCCTCGTCGTACGCCGCGCGCATCGACCATGTCTCGAAGTCGTTCGGCCGGCCCGGCTCGGCCCGTCAGCTCGTCCTGGACGACATCAGCATCGATGTCGCCCCGGGCGAGTTCGTGACCCTCCTGGGGGCTTCCGGCTGCGGGAAGTCCACCCTGCTCAACCTGGTCGCCGGGCTCGACAAGCCGTCGGCCGGCACCATCGACGTACCGGGCGGACGTCCCGCCCTGATGTTCCAGGAACACGCCCTGTTCCCCTGGCTCACGGCGGGCAAGAACATCGAACTCGCCCTGAAACTGCGGGGCGTGGCGAAGTCGGACCGCAAGCCCGAGGCGGAGCGGCTCCTGGAACTCGTACGCCTCAAGGGCGCGTACGGCAAGCGGGTGCACGAGCTCTCGGGCGGCATGCGCCAGCGCGTCGCCCTGGCCCGCGCACTGGCCCAGGACAGCCAACTCCTCCTGATGGACGAGCCGTTCGCCGCACTGGACGCCATCACACGGGACGTCCTGCACGAGGAGCTGACCCGCATCTGGGCGGAGACCTCGGTGTCCGTCCTGTTCGTCACGCACAACGTGCGCGAGGCGGTACGGCTGGCGCAGCGCGTCGTCCTGCTGTCGTCGCGCCCCGGACGGGTCGCCCGCGAGTGGGCCATCGACCTGCCGCAGCCGCGCCGCATCGAGGACGCTGCGGTGGCCGACCTGTCCGTAGAGATCACTGAACAGCTGCGTGGGGAGATCCGCCGACATGGCCAGCACTGAAACGACTCGGGCCGCGGGGGGTACGGGAACGGCTCCGGCCGCCGGAGGCCCGGCAGGGACCCCGCCCGCCGACGACACGGACACGCCTCCGGCCGCCGCGGACACGGGTACCGCGGGGCCCGGTGCGACGGCCGGGGCCTCTGACGCCCGGACGTCCGCCGGGGCCGCCGACGACGCCCACGCCGAAGGCACCGGCACCGGCACCGAGGGCGGCACGGGCGACGGGGCCTCGGGCACCGGCTCGGTCGTCGCATCCGCCGCACCCACCGCATCCGCGTCGAACGCCCGGCACGCCGGGGCCGCAGCGGCCACGAAGTCCGCCGCGCCGCAGCAGGGCTCCGTCCTCACCGTGAAGAAGCCCAGCTCCGTCGAGAGCCTGGCCGGGCTCGAAGCCGGGCTGGACGCGCTCGACACCGCTCCCGCCCGTGAGCGCGTGGGTCTGGGCCGTATCGTGCTCGCCAAGCTGGTACCGCCGCTGATCGCCGTCGCGCTGGTCCTCACCGTCTGGCAGTTCGCCGCGGCCTCCGACTTCAAGCCGGACTACGTCCTGCCGGGTCCGCTGGACGTCTGGAAGTCCGTCCAGACGATGTGGCTCGACGGCACTCTCATCGGCTACATCTGGACCAGCATCTCGCGCGGCGCCCTCGGCTTCGTGGTCGCCGTCGCGATCGGCACACCGCTGGGCCTGCTGGTGGCGCGGGTCAAGGTGGTCCGGGCGGCGATCGGCCCGATCCTCTCCGGCCTCCAGTCGCTGCCCTCGGTGGCCTGGGTGCCGGCCGCGATCATCTGGTTCGGGCTCACCGACGCGACGATCTACGCGGTCGTGCTGCTCGGCGCGGTCCCCTCGATCGCCAACGGCCTGGTCTCCGGCGTCGACCAGATCCCGCCGCTGTACCTGCGGGCGGGCCGCACCCTGGGCGCGCGCGGCCTGGACAGCGTCCGCCACGTGCTGCTCCCTGCCGCCCTGCCCGGCTACCTGGCCGGTCTCAAGCAGGGCTGGGCGTTCTCCTGGCGTTCGCTGATGGCCGCCGAGCTGATCGCCAACTCGCCGGACCTCGGCACGGGTCTGGGCCAGCTGATGGAAAACTTCCGCGTCAACAGCGACATGTCCGGCGTCCTCGCCACGATCATCCTCATCCTGATCGTCGGCATCGGTATCGACCTGCTGTTTTTCTCGCCCCTGGAACGCCGTGTGCTCCGCAGCCGCGGCCTCCTCGTCAGGAGCTGATCCCACCGTGTACGCCGCTTCCTCCCCCACCCTCCTGCTCATCGCGCACGGCAGCCGCGACCCGCGCCACGCGGCGACGGTGCACGCGCTGGCGGAACGGGTGCGGGAGCGGCAGCCGGGCACCCGGGTGGAAGTCTCCTTCCTGGACTTCAACACCCCTCCCGTCCCGGCCGCCCTCAACCGCCTCGCCCGCGCGGGGGTCCGCGACGTCGTCGCCCTCCCGCTCCTGCTCACGCGTGCCTTCCACGCCAAGGCGGACATCCCGGCGGTGCTGAACGAGACCGCCGCCCGGCTGCCGCACCTGCGCATCACGCGCGCCGAGGTGCTGGGCCCCTCCCCGCTCCTGCTCAGCGCCGTGGAGCGTCGTCTGTACGAGTCCGGGCTGCGGCCCGACGACAAGAGCTCGACCGGGGTCGTCCTGGCCTCGGCGGGCTCCACCGACCCGGAGGCGATCGCAGTGATCGCTGAAATCGCGCGGGAGCTGCGGGACGCCGGTTGGCGTTCCGTGCGGCCTGCGTTCGCCTCCGCGGCACTTCCCCGCACGGAGGATGCGGTACGCGCCCTCCGTGCGGCCCCGGGTGTGTCCCGGGTGGCCGTCGCCCCGTACGTCCTGGCCCCCGGCTTCCTGCCGGACCGGATCGCGCGGGGGGCCTCGCTCGGCGGGGCCGACGTCCTGGCCCCCGTCCTGGGCGACTGCCCGGAGGTGGCCGACCTCGTCCTGACCCGCTACGAGGCGGCGGCCCGCGCCACAACCACCCTCACCGCAGCCTGACCCGCGCCCGGCCCGCTTTCGCCCCGGTGGGAGTTGCTGTTCCTGATGGGGCTACGCCCCTCACCCCCTGCCCGGCTCCGCCGCGCGTCCTCAAACGCCGGACGGGCTGAATGGCTGGCCAGAACTGCCCGTTCCGGGCGAGGGAGGCACCCTAGGGGCGCGGGGAACTGCGCGACCAGCCACCCACCCACCCGCACGGAACCGTCACCCCGGCACCGGGTGCCGACCCGACCCCGCCCAGTCCCCCCCGACCATTCCGGGCACAGGATGTCGGGTGCGGCAGGCTTGCCCGTCCCTACCGTGGACGACGTAACGAGGAAGGAGTCCCGGGGTGCTGGAACGGCTCAATGAGGCCATGGAACGCGTCGAGACACAGGTCACGCAACAGGCCGAGGTCGATGTCCCCGAACTGGCCCGCATCGCGGCCACCTCGGAGTACCACTTCCGGCGGCTGTTCTCGGCGCTGGCGGGGATACCGCTGTCGGAGTACGTCCGGCGCAGGCGACTGACCCTCGCGGGGGCCGAGGTGCTGGACGACCGGCGGACCCTGCTGGAGATCGCCGTGCGGTACGGGTACGGCTCGGGCGAGGCCTTCGCCCGGGCGTTCCGCGCCATGCACGGCGTCGGCCCCGGCGAGGCCCGGCGGACCGGCGCGGTCCTGCGGTCGCAGCCCCGGATGTCCTTCCGGCTCGTCGTCGAAGGGAACAGCAGCATGGAATACCGCGTGGTGGAGAAGGACGCCTTCCGGGTGGTCGGGAAGAAGGCACGGGTGCCGCTCGTGCACGAGGGGATGAATCCGGCGATCGGCGACTTCATCCGGAGCATCGACAAGGGGGTGATGGAGCGGATCAAGGAGTTCTCCGACCAGCAGCCGGAGGGGATCGTCGGCGTGAGCGACGACCTCGCGGGCAGCCGGGCCGAGGGCACCGAACTGGACTACTACCACGCGGTGGTGAGCGGTTCGGCCGATGTCCCCGCGGACCTGGACGTGCTGGAGGTGCCGGCCGGAACCTGGGCGGTGTTCGCCAGTTCCGGGGCGTTTCCGCAGGCACTTCAGTTCCTGTGGCGGGACGTGTTCACCGAGTGGTTCCCGTCGAATCCGTACCGCAGCAGGCCGGGACCGGAGATCCTGCGGACCCGGCTGAACGCGGACGCCACCCGGGCGGAGGCGGAGCTGTGGATTCCGGTGGAGCGGGAGGAGACCGGCGCGGGGCTCAGGCAGTGAGTTCGACCAGTTTCACCACCGTGTTCCAGTTGCGGCTGGTGACCGTGAGGCCCTTGTTGAGCGCGGGTTTGGCGAGGGCCTCGGCGAGTTTGGAGCGGCCCAGGCCGTTGGGCGCGTAGAGGTAGAGGACGCGGTCGCCGAGGCGGAATTCCTCCGGGAGGTACGCGGCGGGGTCGAGGCCCGCGTAGCGCTCGGCATCGAGCGGGGCCGAGGCGAAGTTCGCGTGGAGTTGCCTGCCCTCCAGTTCGGCGGCGGGGAAGGGGCAGGCGTCCGCGACGGCGCTCAGGTAGGCGTGGTCGCGGACCAGGCAGGCGACGGTGAAGCCGAAGCGCTTCTCGATCGCCTTCTCCAGGTCGCGGGCGAGGGCGTCCTCGGAGGCGGCGGAGTCCGTGGTGAAGGCCGCGTTTCCGCTGGCGAGGAGGGTGCTCACGTCCGTGTGCCCCAACTCCGCAAGCAGCTCTCGCAGTTCCGCCATGGGGAGCTTCTTGCCGCCGCCCACGTTGATGCCCCGCAGGAGAGCCGCGTACCTCTTCGTCTTCATGGCACGACGATAGGTGGTGCCACTGACAATCGGCCGCTCATCTCCGCCGGGGCCCCGGCCGGAGACGGCGATCGGCCGCCGCGCCCCGTGGGGGAAGAGCGCGGCGGCCGAGGGCGGGCGGGACGAGGTGGGGCTCGCCCCGCTCACCAGGAGGAGGGGTTCCTACTCGACGACCTTGAGGAGCTTGTTCGCGGTACCCGGGGAGGCGTTCGAGATCTTGTCCGGGGTGGCGCCGCCGGTCAGCGCCTCGGCGACCTGGGCGGGGGTGGCGTCCTGGTGTCCGGCCAGGTAGACCGCCGCCGCGCCGACCACGTGCGGGGTCGCCATCGACGTGCCCGAGATGGTCTTCGTACCGTCGTCGCTGTCGTTCCACGACGAGGTGATGTCCGAGCCGGGGGCGTAGAGGTCCACCAGCGAACCGAAGTTGGAGAAGCTGGACTGGGTGTCGCCCTCGGCGGAGGAGGCGACGGTGATGGCCTCCGGGACGCGGGCCGGGGAGTAGTCCTTGGCGTCGCTGGCGTCGTTCCCGGCGGCGACCGCGAAGGTGACGCCGGAGGCGATGGCCTTGCTGACGGCCGTGTCGAGGGCCGGGTCGGCGCCCCCGCCGAGGCTCATGTTGGCGACCGAGGGGCCCTTGTGGTGGGCGGTGACCCAGTCGATGCCCGCGACGACCTGCTCGGTGGTGCCGGAGCCCGAATCGTCCAGAACGCGGACAGCGACGATCTTCGCCTTCTTGGCGACGCCGTGCGCGGTTCCGGCGATGGTGCCCGCGACGTGGGTGCCGTGGCCGTTGCCGTCGTCCGCGTTGTCGTCGTTGTCGATGGCGTCGAAGCCGGAGGAGGCGCGGCCGCCGAAGTCCTTGTGGGTGACGCGCACCCCGGTGTCGATGACGTACGCGGTGACGCCCTCGCCCGCGCTGTCGGGGTACGTGTACTTCTTGTCGAGGGCGGTGTCGGCCTGGTCGATGCGGTCGATGCCCCAGGACGGCGGGTTGTCCTGGGTGGCGTCGGCGTGGAACTTCTTGTTCTGGACGACCTTGGCGACCGCCGGGTCGGCGGCGAGCCGCTTGGCCTCGGTGATGGTGAGGCCGGAGGCGGAGAAGCCGTTGAGGGCGGAGTTGTAGTTCCGCCTGAGTTCGCCGCCGTAGGTCTTGGCGAGGGCCTTCTTGTCGGCCTTCTGGTCGAGCATCACGATGTAGCTGCCCGCCACCGCGCCCTCGGCATTCGCGCCGTAGACGGCGCCTTCGGCGGGTGCCGCACCCGCCGTGGGGGCGGAGAGGGCGGACATGCCTGCCACGGCGGCGACGGTGGTTATCGCCGCGATCAGCTTGGTCTTGTTCATGGCCATGAAGAGGGGTCTCCTCGCCATTCTTCTGTGGGGGGAATGTGTGGGGGTGGCCCCCAAGGACCGGAAGTCCTCCGGGGGTTGGGTCGAAACACTGGCGGATTGACGGCGTCAGATCAAGACCTCCATACGGCCGTAATCCATTAAACAAAAATCCGTAATCAAAAATGGGGACAGTGCAGGCCGAGTCGGACGTACTCCCAACTGGCCTTACTTCAAAGTCAGTTAACGCCTTCACAAAAAGCCCGCCCCTTGCGAATGTCGCACGGGACGGGCTCCTTCATTTCTTTTCTTCATCTCCGCATTTACGGAAGTTCGGCCTCAATGAGGTCGGCGGCGCGGCGGGTGCCGCCCTCCTTGGCCATGTCGGCCGCGATGTCGGCGAGCTTCCGGGCGACGTCGGGGTCGGAGACGAGCAACTGGGCGGTACTGCGGAGGAGTTCGGCGGTGGCGTCCTCGGTGTCGATGCGCCGGGCGACGCCGAGCCCCTGGAGCATGTCGGCGTTGCCGAACTGGTCGACGGCCTGCGGGACCGCGATCATCGGCGT
This sequence comes from Streptomyces sp. NPDC087440, assembly GCF_044744005.1. NCBI lineage: Bacteria > Bacillati > Actinomycetota > Actinomycetes > Kitasatosporales > Streptomycetaceae > Streptomyces > Streptomyces sp. NPDC087440. Next base: position 252,335 of record NZ_JBIUXN010000003.1, read on the forward strand.
ACGGGTGGCGAGGCCCTCCTGGCTGCCGCCCGCGCCCGCGTGCGTGACGAACAGGTCGGCCTGCTGGAGGATGGCCAACTGCGGCGCCCAGCGCGTCACTTCGACGTTCGCGGGGATCTCGCCGAGCTCCGACTCCTGGACGAACTTGCCGATCTGGAGCACCAGGCGCCAGCCGGGCAGGTCGCCGAAGGCCTTCAGGCACTCGCGGTAGAAGGCGGGCTGCTTGGTGAAGGAGGAGCCGAGGGAGACCAGCACGACCTTCTCGGCGTCGGCCGGGCGGTGCCACTCCCCCTGGTCGGCGCGCTCGCCCTGACAGGCGCCGACGAAGGTGTGGACCGTCTCGTCGACCCGGTCGGCGTTCGGCTGGAGCGCCTTGGGGATGAGGACGAGGGAGCGGGTGGGGGCGATGTACTCGAAGAAGCTCTTGGCCGGCATGTCGTTCTCGCGGAGCCAGTCCCGGAAGCCGTCCAGGTAGGCCCGCCCCCGCTCGGTCGCCAGGAGCGCGTCCTCCATGGGCTTCTGGTACTCCTCCGCATACCCGTCCCAGGCGACCAGGTTCGGCGAGAGGGAGATCACGGGGACGCCCCAGCGGCGGGCGAGGATCGGGGCCGGATAGCCGCTGATGTCGTGCAGGACGAGGTCGGGCTCGTCGCCCTCGAGGGCCTCGGCCACCTGCGGCAGGGACTGGATGCCGTTGTCGAGGAACGGCTGGAGGTTGTCGACGAGTTCGGTCCCCCACGCCTCCGGATCGGCGCCTTCCTCGGGGAGCGTCGAGGTGTAGACCACGGGCTCGGCGCCCGTCGCGGCCACCTTCTCCGCGTACGACGCGGGGATCGCGTAACTGACGCGGTGGCCGCGCGCGACCAGCTCGCGGATGACGTCGAGGCTCGGGTTGACGTGCCCGGGCTGGGCGATGGAGTACATGAGGATGTGCGCGGCAGCACGAGGCGTGGCGTTCATGCCGGTACCGTAGGCGAGACGACACGTCTCGTGCAACATCTTTTGCGGAACGCGCTGCTCCCGGAACGCTGCCGGTCCGCTCCCGGGCCGCTCCCGGGCCGCTCCCGGGCCGCCGATCAACGCTGATAGCGGGCGAGCACCAAGTTGCCGTCCTTCTCCAGGCGTTGACGGAGTTCGGCGGCGTCGATGGCGCCGCTGTAGAACTCCTGGTAGGCGGGCGTGGCGACCTTGTCCTTCCACTCCGGGTAGCCGCGCACCTTCTGCGCGGGGGCCGAGCGCAGGTGCGCGGCGAGGGCGGTGCCGGTGGCCCAGCCGTCCTTGGGGGTGTGCAGGGAGGGGTCCTTGAGGGCCTGTGTGCCGGTGGGGAGCATCCAGTCGCCCTGGGCAAGGCGGGCCATGTTGTCCGGGGCCAGGAAGAAGTCGATGAACGCGACGGCCTCCTTCTTGAACGGGCTGTCCTCGGCGACCGACAGGGTCTGCGGGCTGACGCCCTGGGTGAGCCCGTCCTTGCCCGCGGGGGCCGGGAGCACCGTCCAGGGGAAGCCCTCGGGGGCCTGCTGCGCGATCTGCTGGCGGTAGGAGAAGCCGAGCGGGACCATCGCGTACTTGCCGCCGAAGAAGCCGGGGAGGGTGTCGGAGCCGCCCATGCCGAGGGTGGCGGCGGAGGCGGAGCCGTCGGTGTTGACCTGGTCGTGGACGGTGCCGGGGACGACCAGGTCGGCGTCGGTGAAGCGGATCGCGGCCTTGCCGTCGTCGCCCTGGCGGAAGAGTGCGCCGCCCGCCGACAGGCCCAGGTTGAGGGTGGCGGAGACCGGTTCCTTGAGCGGCCAGGCGACGCCGTACTTGCCCTTGCCCATGTCGGCGGTCAGCTTCTTGGTGACCTGCCGGAACTCCGCCCAGGTCCACGGCTGTTCGGGGGTGGGGAGGCGGACGCCGGAGGCCTTGAGGAGCTTCTCGTTGGCCATCAGGACGCGGGGTTCCTGGAGGAAGGGGACGCCGTACACCTTCTTGTCGAAGGTGGTGGTGTCCCAGCTCTGCTGCGGGATGTCGGCCTTCAGGCGGGCGGGCAGCAGCTCCGTCAGGTCGGCGAGGTAGCCGCCGTAGGAGAAGTCGGCGAGGTCGTCGGAGGCGTCGTGGATGATGTCGGGCGCCTCGCCGCCCTCGAAGGAGGTGAGGAGCTGGTCGTGGACGCTGTCCCAACTGCCCTGGACGTATTCGACCTGGACCGTGGGGTGTGCGGCGTTCCACTCCTTCACCAGTTGTCTGTTGATGTCGACGGACTCCTTCTGCCAGGCCAGCGACTGGAAGCGCAGATGCACCACGCCGTCCTTGTCGGGGCCGCGCCCGGCCGCCGAGCAGCCGGTGGCCAGCAGGGCCGCCGCCGCGACGACGGCGACGAGTGTGCGGGGTGTCCGGGGTGTCCGGGGTGTGCGCATCAGCTCTTCACCGCCCCCGCCAGCATGCCGCCCGTGATCCGTTTCTGGATGATCGCGAAGATCACCAGCGAGGGGAGGGTGGCGAGGAAGGCCGCGGCGGCCAGCGGCCCGAGGTCGGCCGCGCCCTCCGCGCCGATGAAGTGGGTGAGGACGACCGGCAAGGTCTGCTTCTCCGGGGACTTGAGCAGGACGAGCGCGAAGAAGAACTCGTTCCATGCGGTGATGAACGCGAACAGCGCGGTGGCGACCAGTCCGGGCATGAGCAGCGGCGCGGTGACGGAGACGAGCGTACGGACGCGGCTCGCGCCGTCGACGGCGGCGGCCTCCTCCAGCTCGCGCGGGACGGCACGGACGTACCCGACGAGCATCCACAGCGCGAAGGGCAGCGACCAGACGACGTACACCATGATCAGCCCGGGCAGCGAGTTGATCAGGTGCAGGTTCTTCAGGATCAGGAACAGCGGGATGATCACCAGCACGAACGGGAACGCCTGGCTGACCACGACCCAGCCGGTGGCGGCGGTGGTGAGCCTGCTGCGGTGCCGGGCCATCACGAAGGCCATCGGGGTCGCGATGACGACGGCGATCAGGGCGGCGGCGAGCGCGGCGAGCAGGCTGTTGCCGGCGGCTTCCAGGAGGGGCTGTTCCTCGAAGGCCTGCCGGAAGTTGTCCAGACTCGGATCCTTGGGAATCCAGGTGGGGTGCAGGTCGCCCAGCTCGCGCGGGGACTTGAAGGCGGTCGAGATCAGCCAGAGGAACGGGAAGGCGAGGAAGACCAGGTAGGCGAGGAGCGCGAGGTACTGGCCCGCGCGGGCGGCCGGGCGGGTGCGCATGGGTCCGGAGGTGAGGCTCACTTGTCGCCTCCCTTGAGTCGTCCCGCCAGGAAGACGGCGAGGAGCACGGAGATGACGGCGACCATGACGCAGCCCATCGCGGCGGCGTAGCCGAACTGCCCGTAGCGGAAGGCCTCTTCGTAGGCGAAGAGCATCGGCAGCCGGGTGCGTCCGCCGGGACCGCCGCTGGTCAGGACGTACACCAGGGCGAAGGAGTTGAAGTTCCAGATGAAGTTGAGTGCGGTGATGGACAGCGCGATGGGCTTCAGGGCCGGCCAGGTGACGGCGCGGAAGCGGCGCCAGGCCCCGGCGCCGTCGAGGGCGGCGGCCTCGTGGAGTTCGTGCGGGGTGTTCTGGAGTCCGGCGAGCAGGGCGACGGTGGTCTGCGGCATGCCGGCCCAGATGCCGACGAGGATCACGGCGGGCAGGGCGGTGGCCAGGCCGGTGAGCCAGTCGCGGCCCTCCCCGAGGCCGAGGCTGCGGATCGTCTCGTTGAGGATGCCCGCGTCGGGGTTGTAGACGAGTCGCCACATGATGCCGACGACGACCTCGGGCATCGCCCACGGGACGATCGCGAGCGCCCGCGCCAGCCAGCGGAAGCGGAGGTTCTGGTTGAGCAGCAGGGCCAGGCCCAGGGCCAGCAGGAACTGCGGGATCGTGACGCCGACCGCCCAGAGCAGGCCGATCCGGAAGGAGTCCCAGAAGAGGGTGTCGTGCAGCAGGTCGGTGAAGTTGAGGGCGCCGATCCACTGGGTGGGGGCGGTGCGGCCCGACTGGGAGTCGGTGAAGGCGAGGGCGATGCCGTAGAGCAGCGGGCCGACGCTGAGGATCAGGATGGGGATGAGGGCGGGCAGGACCAGGAACCAGGTCCCGAAGTCGGGCCTGCGGCCGCCGCCGCCCGGCTCCCGCTGTCTCGGTGTCCCCCTGCCCGGTTTCCCCGACTGCCCCTGTGCGGTCGCCAGTGTCACGGATGCGGCTCCTTCGGGCAGTGTGCTCACTTCGGGCGTTTTGTACCGATCTGGCCGTCCAGCGGCATCCGTCATCGTGCTGACGCCCCGTGGGTTCGTCAAGCCAACCTGCACGGATGCGAGACTTTGTCGGATTCGCCGCCGGAAGCACACCGGCCGGACGCACACCACCGGGCACACGGGAGAAGCACGACGATGGACGAGAAGCGCGCACGCGAGGTGCTGGAGGCCACCGGTCTCGGCGCGGGGGCGGAACTGGTGTCCCTGGGCGAGAACGCGGTGTTCGCGGTGGAGAACCCCGATGGTTCCTTCGTGGCCAAGGTCGGCCGGGGCTCCCCGGACCTGGCCGCCCGCGCCCGGCGCGAACTGGCGGTCGGCGCGTGGCTGGCGGACGTCGGCGTCCCGGCCGTACGGCCCGCCGCCGAGAAGCCGTGGCTGGTGGACGGCCACCCCGTGACGCTGTGGCACCGGCTGCCCGACGCCGTACGTCCCTCGGAGCCGCGGGACGTGGCCGAGCTGCTGAACCTGGTGCACGCGCTGCCCGCCCCGCCGTTCACGCTGCCGCCCCGGGACCTGCTGGACGGGGTCGAGCGGTGGCTGCGGCTCGCGGGCGACGCCATCGACCCGGAGGACGCGGTGTATCTGCGGGGCCGCCGGGACGGTTTCGCCGCCTCCGCCGCCGCGCTCGTCCCGCATCTGCCGCAGGGCCCGATCCACGGGGACGCGCTGCCCCGCAATGTGATGGTCGGTCCCGACGGACCGGTCCTGGTCGACCTGGAGACCTTCTCCTCGGACTTCCGCGAGCACGACCTGGTGGTGATGGCGCTCTCGCTGGACCGCTACGGGCTGCCCGAGGAGCGGTACGACGCCTTCGTCGCCACGTACGGCTGGGACGTGCGTGCGTGGGACGGCTGGACGGTGCTGCGCGGCGCCCGCGAGACGGCGAGCTGTGCCTGGGTGGCCCAGCACGCGCCGACCAACCCGAAGGCGCTCGCGGAGTTCCGCCGCCGCGTGCGCTCGCTGCGGGACAACGATCCGCAGGTGCGCTGGTACCCGTTCTAGAAGGTCGCCGGCCGGTCCGCGACGTCGGCGGTCCCGGTCTTGGCCCCGGGCTTGGCCTCGGTATCGGCCCCGGCCCCGGTCAGCTCTGCGCGGTGGCCGGGCTCGGGGCGCGCAGCGGCCAGGTGGGGTCGATGACGGCATCGGCGGTGCCCTTCTTCCGGAGGAACTCCTGGAAGCCGGTGGCCCAGTCCGCGTACCACCGCACCTGTTCCTGGTGCAGCTCCGGCAGGGCGAGTCCGGCGATCGTGGGGTGCCGCTCGGCTATCGCGATCGCCACCCGCACGGCCGCCAGGGCGTCCGCCGACGCCTCGTGCGCCCCGTCCAGCTCCACTCCGTACTCCACACAGACCGCTTCGAGGGTGCGCTTGCCGCGCCGGTAGCGGTCGACGGCCCGGTCGATGGTGAGCGGGTCGACGACCGGGCCGATGCCCTGCTCCCCCGTCAGCGCGGCGAGCCGGTCGCCCAGCGCGGGCAGCCCGTGCCGGGCCAGTTCGGCGGAGAGCAGCGTCAGGTCGAAGGCCGCGTTGTACGCGACGACCGGCACGCCCCGCGCCCAGTGCTCGACCAGCACGTCGGCGACCTCGTCCGCGACCTCGCGGGCCGGGCGGCCCTCGGTGCTCGCGCGCTCGGTGCTGATGCCGTGTATCGCCGTGGCCTGGGCCGGGATTCTGATGCCGGGATCGGCCAGCCACAGCCGCCGCTCCACGACCTCCCCGCCCCGCACCTCCACGACCGCCGCGGTCACGATGCGCGACTCCAGCGGCTCCGTGCCCGTGGTCTCCAGGTCGAAGCCGATCAGCGATTCCCCGTGCCATCCCATTCCTGGGCCTCCTTGAGTGTTCTCCCCCAACGGAGAACAACCCTCGCACGCAGCACTGACAATCGGCCTCGAAGATCGTTCCCGCAGGGTCTTCCGCGAGGTCTGCCGTGCAGGTCAGGAGACCGGCCGCGAGTCCGTCCAGACCGATTCGAATTCCTCGCGGTACGTCTCGAAGAGCCCTGCCTCGGTCTCCTGGCCGTGCCGCACCACCCCGTCGCGGCCGCCCCGCCCGCCGCCGCGCAGCACGAGCACGGGGGCCTCCATGCCGCGCGCCCGCCGCAGGTACGACTGGACGACGGCGAGGCCGCCGGGCCCGTCGCCGTCCACGAGGTAGGCGGTGAAGCGCGGAGTCTCGTCGAAGACCTGGATCTGGAAGGCCCCGGGGTCGCGCAGGCTGGCCCGCACCCGCCGCATGTGCAGGATGTTCATCTCCACCGACCGGCTCAACTCGCCCTTGCGCAGGCCCAGTTCCCGTTCGCGCCGCTTCACCGAGCTGCTGGCCGGGTTGAGGAAGAGCAGCCGCACCCGGCAGCCCGCCTCCGCGAGCCGTACGAGTCTGCGCCCGGAGAAGTTCTGCACCAGCAGGTTGAGGCCTATCCCGATCGCGTCGACGCGCCGGGCCCCGCCGAAGAGGTCCTCGGCGGGCAGCTGCCGTTGGAGCCGCACCCGGTCGGGGTGCACGGAGACGACGTCGGCGTAGCGGTCGCCGACGAGGTCCTCGACGGCGTCGACGGGCAGCCGGTCGGCGGACGGCGCGCCGGAGCCCGCGCCGAGGATTTCGAGCAGCCGCGCGGAGGCCCGTTCCGCCTGTGCGAGGACGGTCTCCGACAGTGCGCGGTTGCGGGAGACGACGTTGCGGGTGACCTCCAGCTCGTCGAGCGCCAGCTCGACGTCGCGGCGGTCGTCGTAGTACGGCTCGAAGCAGGGCCAGTGCTGCACCATCAGCTCGCGCAGCTGCGGCAGGGTGAGGAAGCTCAGCACGTTGTCGTCGGCGGGGTCCAGGAGGTACCCCTTGCGGCGGCTCACCTCGCGCACCGCGACGGCGCGCTGCACCCACTCCTGTCCGGCGGGCCCGGCGGCGGCCACCACCCACTCGTCGCCGTGGACGGGCTCGTACACCGGGCGCAGCACGGCGGCGACGACGGCGCGCATGCGCTGTTCGACCAGATTGAGCCAGATGTAGGCGCGGCCCGCCCGCTGGGCGCGCGTACGCACCTCGCTCCAGGCGTCCGTGCCCCAGTCCAGTTCCGCACCGATCTCCATCGGTCGCGCGAGCGAGACCGCACCGGGCGGGATGTCGCCCGAGCCCCCCTCGTGACCCGTGTCACCTGGGGGTAGCTCCAGCCCTCCCGAGCTCACCCACGCACCGCCTTCTGCCTGCTTTCGACTGTTGTCCGCCTGCTCTCCGGCCTCCGCCGACGATCAAGGAAGGGTACTCCGGGAGGGGCGACCGGTGCAGCCGTTCCCCCAGACGGCCACAACCGCCCGGCGATTGGCCCGCATTGGGGCACGATTCGGGGGAAGATCTGACGCTACGGCACCTCGTTCGTCCGTCGCTCGTCCGTCCTTGCTCGTCCGTGCTCGTCCGTGCTCGTCCGTGTCCCCGTCGCTCGTCCGTCCCCCCGTCGTTCCGCACCACCCGGATCAGAAGTGGAAGAGTCGATCGCATGCAGGTCTGGCCGGGAGAGGCTTATCCCCTGGGCGCCACGTACGACGGCGCCGGAACGAACTTCGCGGTCTTCTCGGAGGCCGCCGAACGCATCGAGCTGTGCCTGCTGCACGACGACGGTTCGGAGACCGCCGTCGAGCTGCGGGAGTCGGACGCGTTCGTACGGCACGCCTACCTGCCCGGCATCATGCCGGGCCAGCGCTACGGCTACCGCGTCCACGGCCCGTACGACCCCTCCCAGGGGCTGCGGTCCAACTCCGCGAAGCTGCTGCTCGACCCGTACGCGAAGGCGATCAGCGGGGAGATCGAGTGGGGCGAGGCGGTGTACGGCTACCACTTCGGGAAGCCGGACGAGCGCAACGACCAGGACTCCGCGCCGCACACCATGACCTCGGTGGTGGTCAACCCGTACTTCGACTGGGGCGACGACCGGCCGCCCCGCACCGCCTACCACCACACCATCCTGTACGAGGCGCACGTCAAGGGCCTCACGATGCTGCACCCGGACCTGCCCGACGACCTGCGCGGTTCGTACGCGGCTCTGGCGCACCCGGCGATCATCGACCACCTGGTGGAGCTGGGGGTGACGGCGCTGGAGCTGATGCCGGTGCACCAGTTCGTCAACGACCACCGGCTGGTGGACGCGGGCATGAACAACTACTGGGGCTACAACACCATCGGTTTCTTCGCCCCGCACAACAGCTACGCGTCCTGGGGCGACCGGGGCGAACAGGTGCTGGAGTTCAAGACGGCGGTCAAGGCGCTGCACGAGGCGGGCATCGAGGTCATCCTCGACGTGGTCTACAACCACACGGCGGAGGGCAACCACCTGGGGCCGACGCTGTCGTTCCGGGGGCTCGACAACCCGTCGTACTACCGCCTGGCGGACGACCCGAAGTACTACATGGACACCACCGGCACCGGCAACTCGCTGTTGATGCGCTCGCCGCACGTCCTCCAGCTGATCATGGACTCGCTGCGGTACTGGGTGACCGAGATGCGGGTGGACGGTTTCCGCTTCGACCTCGCGGCGACGCTGGCCCGGCAGTTCCACGAGGTGGACCGGCTGTCGTCGTTCTTCGACCTGGTGCAGCAGGACCCGATCGTGAGCCAGGTGAAGCTGATCGCCGAGCCGTGGGACGTCGGCGAGGGCGGCTACCAGGTGGGCAACTTCCCGCCGCTGTGGACGGAGTGGAACGGTAAGTACCGTGACACCGTGCGCGACATGTGGCGCGGCGAGCCACAGACGATAGCGGAGTTCGCGGGCCGCCTGACGGGGTCGTCGGACCTGTACCAGGACGACGGGCGGCGGCCGCTGGCGTCGATCAACTTCACCACCTGCCACGACGGGTTCACGCTGCACGACCTGGTGGCGTACAACGACAAGCACAACACCGCCAACGGCGAGGGCAACCGGGACGGCGAGAGCCACAACCGCTCCTGGAACTGCGGTGCGGAGGGGTCCACCGACGACGGCGAGATCCTGGCGCTGCGGCAGCGGCAGATGCGCAACTTCGTGGCGACGCTGATGCTCTCGCAAGGGGTGCCGATGCTCAGCCACGGCGACGAGTTCGCGCGCAGCCAGGGCGGCAACAACAACGCCTACTGCCAGGACAACGAGATCTCCTGGGTGCCGTGGCCGGGCCCCGACGAGGAGGGCCACAAGGCCGAGGACGGCACCCTGTTGCAGTTCACGCGCGCCATGGTGGCGCTGCGGCGCGACCATCCCGTCTTCCGGCGCCGGCGCTTCTTCCACGGGCGTCCGGTGCGCGGCACGCAGGACGAGCTCTCCGACATCGCGTGGTTCACGCCGGAGGGCGAGGAGATGACGCAGGAGGACTGGGAGGCCGCGCACGCCAAGGCGCTCACGGTGTTCCTGAACGGGGAGGCGATCTCGGAGCCGGGCACGCGCGGCGAGCGCATCGCGGACGACTCGTTCCTGCTGATGTTCAACGCCAGCGCGGAGACCCTGGAGTTCCGGGTGCCGGTCGACCACGGGCAGCAGTGGGAGGTCGTGGTGGACACCGCGCGGGAGGACGGGGTGCCGCCCGGCACCGGCGCGAAGCTGGACGCGGGCGAGCACCTCACGCTCATCGGCCGGTGCTTGACGGTGCTTCAGCGTCCCGCGTGACGCCTTTCGCGACGGCGGTACGTTCCCGGCCCGCCCGGGGGCGTACCGCCCAGGACAGAGCCGCGCACAGGACGGCTGCCCCGATCACCACCGCGAAGGCGGCGGGCGGGCCGCTGGACTCGGCGAGGCGGCCGGAGAGCGCCAGGGCGAGCGCCTGGCCGCCGACGATGCCGCTCATCAAGTACGCCATGGACTCGGCGAGCCTGCCCGCGGGGACGGCGCGTTCGGTGAGCCCGAAGATCGTGATCATGTTGGGGGCGTAGGCGACGCCGAGGACGACCACGACGACGTACAGCGGCCACAGCTGCGACACGAACAGCAGCGGCACCGAGAGCACCACCAGGGCGCCGGTGGCGATCCGCCAGCGGGTGCTCAGGGCCACGCTCGCCGGGACGGCGGCCATCGAGAACCCGGCGACGGCGCTCATGACGCCCATGGCGGCGTACACCAGGCCCGCCTGCTCCGGCCTCCCCAGGTCCTCGGTGAGCGCGGTGATGCCCGCCTGGGACGCCCCGAACATGGCGCCCTGGAGGGCCATCGCGAGACGCAGGGCGTACACCTGACCGGTCAGCCTCGTACGTTCGCCGGACGTGGTGTGCGCGGTAGGGCGTAGCAGGGACGCCGTCGGATGCAGTGCGAACCACGTACCGCATACGGCGAGGAGTCCGGCGGCGACGAGCAGTGCGGCGGCGGGGTGCGCGACGGCGACGGCGAGGCCCACCAGGGCCGGTCCGAGGACGAAGGTGACCTCGTCGAGGGTGCCCTCGAAGGAGAGCACCGTGCCGATGAGCCGGTCGTCGGCGCCCTTGCGGCGGGCGAGCGCCAGGGTGCGGGTGCGTGACATGGGGCCGATCTGCGGCACGGACGCGCCCGCGACCACGGCGATCAGGGCGAGCGGCAGGGTCTCCAGGCGGGCGAGCGCGGCGAGCACCAGGGCGGTGACGGCGACGGCGTTGAGGAGGGTTGCGCCGAGCACCACGAGGCGCTGTCCGCGCCGGTCGGCGGCCCGGCCCAGCAGGGGGCCGCCGACGGTCTGTCCGGCCGCCAGGGCGCCGCCGACGAGTCCGGCGGTGCCGAGGCTGCCGCTGGTCTCGGCGACCAGCAGCAGGGTGCCGAGCTGGCACATGGCCAGGGGGAGCCTTCCGAGGAAGGACACCAGGGGCAGTACAGGGCCGGTGAGCGCCATCGCCTCGCGATAGCTCTTCCGGTACGTCCGCAGAGCGCCTGAACCTTCCCTCTTCTTCGGTGTCTCGGTCTCTGAAGCCATCAGGCGAAATTAGCCCCGCCGCGACGAGCGGACGCATGGGTCGATGACACAGAAGCCCCGAATGCGGGTACGTACGTTCGCATGACGCCGACCTCCACCTACCGCCTCCAGTTGCAGCCCGACTTCCCCTTCTCGGCCGCCGAGGAAGCGGTGCCGTACCTGGCCGCCCTCGGGGTCTCCCATCTGCACCTGTCACCGGTGCTGGAAGCAGTGCCCGGCTCCACGCACGGGTACGACGTGGTGGACCACGCACGCGTGCGCGCGGAGCTGGGCGGCGAGGAGGGCCTGCGGGCGCTCTCCCGCACGGCCCGCGCGCACGGGCTCGGCCTGGTCCTGGACATCGTCCCCAACCACATGGCCGTGCCCGCCCCCGAGCACCTCAACGTGCCGCTGTGGGAGGTGCTGCGGGAGGGTCCCGCGTCGCCGTACGCGGGCTGGTTCGACCTGGACTGGGAGGGCGGTGACGGCAAGATCCTGCTGCCGGTGCTGGGCGGCAGGCTCGGCGAGGAGCTGGAGCACCTGTCCGTGGCGGACGGGGTGCTGCGCTACTTCGACCACGCCTTCCCGCTGCGCGAGGGCACCGAGAAGCTGCCGCTGCCGGAGCTGCTGGACGCCCAGTGGTACCGGCTCGCCTGGTGGCGGCTGGCCCGTACCGAGCTCAACTACCGGCGCTTCTTCACCATTTCGGACCTCATCGGGGTGCGGGTGGAGGACCCGGAGGTGTTCGCCGCCTCGCACGCGAAGATCCTCCAGCTGGTGCGCGAGGGCGTCGTGGAGGGGCTGCGGATCGACCATCCGGACGGTCTCGCCGCCCCCGGCGACTATCTGCGGCAGTTGGCTCGGGCCACGGAGGAGGCCGTGGGCGGGCCGGTCTGGACGGTGGTGGAGAAGATCCTCACCGGCGACGAGCGGCTGCCCGCCGACTGGCCGGTGGCGGGCACCACCGGTTACGACGCCCTGCACAGGATCGACGGATTGTTCAACGATCCTACGGGCGCCGATGAACTCACCGAGCTGTACCGGGCGTTCGCCGACCCGCCCGGCGACCGGGGCGGCTACTGGGCGGCCACCGTGCGCCGCGCCGCCCACCGGGTGCTCACGCACGAACTGGCCGCCGAGACCGCCTACCTGGTGCGCGCGGCGGGCCGGATCTGCGCCGCGGACCCGGCGCTGCGGGACCACGCCCCCTGGGCGCTGCACAGTGCCCTGCACGAGCTGTTGGTACGGATGCCCGTGTACCGCCCCTACGTCGCGGCGGGCGGCCCCACGCCGGAGGAGGCGGAGGCGACCCTGCCGCCGGAGGCGGTGCGCGAGGCGAAGGCGGCGTTCTCCGTGCCCGAGGAGGCGTCGGCGGTGGACGTCGTACGGGAACTGGCGCTGGGGCGGCTGGGGTCGGGGCCCGACCACCGGGCGTTCTGCGCCCGGTTCGCGCAGACCTCCTCGGCGCTGCGCGCCAAGTCGGTGGAGGACACCGCGTTCTACCGCTACACGCCGCTGCTGTCGGCGGCGGAGGTCGGCGGGGACCCGGGGCGGCCCGCGGTGTCGCCGGACGAGTTCCACGCGTTCTGCGGACGGCTGGCCCGGGACTGGCCGGGCACCGGCACCGTGCTGTCCACCCACGACACCAAGCGCAGCGCGGACGTACGGGCCCGCCTGGCGGTGCTGACCGAGTGCCCGCAGCGCTGGGCGGGCCTGCTGCGGCGCTGGGCGCAGACGGCCGCTGCCCCGGACCCGCACGCCGCGTGGACGGCCTGGCAGACGGCCGTGGCCGTCCCGTACGCGGGCCCCGACCGGCTGGTCCCCGCCCTGGTGAAGGCGGCCCGCGAGGCGGGCCTGCACACCAGCTGGACCGAGCAGGACGCGGGCTACGAACAGGCTCTGGAGGCGTTCGTACGGTCGGGCCCCTGCGGCAGCGCCCAGTACGAGCTCGCGCTCTTCTCGCGCGAACTGACGCCCCACACCCGGGCCAATGCGCTGGGCGCCACGCTCGTGCAGCTCACCATGCCCGGTGTGCCGGAGCTGTACCAGGGCACGGAGGGCGAATACCTGGCGCTGGTGGACCCGGACAACCGCCGCCCCGTCTCCTACGACCCGCGCACCCTCGACGACGCCCCCGCGGGCGTCACCCTCGCCGAGGAGAAGCTGCACCTGACGGCGACCGCCCTCACCCTGCGCAGGGAGCGCCCGGAGGTCTTCGGCGACAGCGCCACGTACACCCCGCTGACGGCCTCGGGGCCCGCCGCCCGGCACTGTGTCGCGTTCACCCGCTCCGGGGAGACGGTGACGGCGGTGACCCGGCTGTCGCTGCGGCTGGCGGAGGCGGGCGGCTGGCGGGACACGGTGCTGACGCTCCCGGCGGGCCGGTGGACCGACCGGCTGGGCGGCGGCCGGGAGTTCGAGGGCGCGGTGCCGCTCCTGGAGCTGTTCGCGGAGCGCCCGGTGGCGCTGTTGGTACGGGCACCGGGCGGCGCCCCGCAGCATTCCTGAGGCGCAGGGGCGCAGGGGCACAGGGGCATCGGAGCATCGGCAGTGGCTTCCGGGGCCGTGCGGGAGAGCGACGCTCCCGCACGGCCCCGAAGGACGGTTCCCGTGCTAGCGGCCCATGGTGAAGACGGAGCCGGTGGAGGCCTGCATGACACAGGCGTTGGGGAAGTTCTTGGCGAACACCATGCGGCGGCCGTCCCACATGCCGTACGCCATGGCCGTCACCGGCTTGTAGATCATCGGGCAGGCGACGTCGGCGCGCTTGATCTTCGTGATGTCGCCGTCGACGGCGGCGAGCTGCTTGCAGGCAGCGGCGGCGTTCTTGTGCCCGGCGTCCTGGGCGGGCGGACACTTCAGGAGGGTGCCCCGCACGTCGCCCATCACGTCCTCCCCCTCGACGACGGCGACGTACATCCAGTTGCCGGAGTGCTGGGCGGGCGTCTCCTGGGCGGTGGCGCCGCCCGCGGAGGCGAACAGGGCCGCGGAGGCGGCGGCCACGACGAGGGACCTGCGCAGGGTGCTGCGAACTGCGGTGCGTACTGCCGACATGGGTGTCACCGTTCTGTGCACGGGTGCCGCGCGGACGGTCGTCCGCGCCGGTGCGTGCATCGGCACGGTGACGGCGCACGTTGACCCGCGCTGGGCCGAACGGCCCACACCGGCGCAACCCGTCGCCGCGTACGGCTGTTGTGAGCGGTCTCAGGTGGCCGAGAGACGGAAGGACATGCGCCCGAAGCTGACCTGGTCGCCGTCGTTGACGACCGCCATGCCGGTGACCCGGCGGCCGTTGACACAGGTGCCGTTGGTCGAGCCGAGGTCGCGCAGTATCCACAGCCCGCCCTGGCGGAGCAGCTCCGCGTGCCGCCGGGAGACGGTCTCGTGGCTCAGCCGCAGCCCGTTGCCGATGTCGCGGCCGATCAGCAGCGGGGTGGGGCCGGGGTCCGGCAGCAGCAGTTTCGGCAGCCGTTCGGTCGTCCAGGCCCTGCGCAGCCGCACGGTGAAGGCGGAGGCCCGGCTCACCGCGCCGAACATCCGGCGGGACCAGCGGCCGTCGGTGTCGAGGTCGGCGGTGAGTATCGCGAGGTCGGCGGACTGCCGGGCGGCGAGGGCCAGCTCCATCCGCTGGAGGAACGTCTCGTGCGAGAGCTTGCCCTGGGCGGCGCCCTCACGGAGCACGGCCAGCGCACGGTCCCGTTCGGCGTCGGAGAGCCTCGCCGGGTAGGTGTGGGGCTCGTAGGAGGGCGTCACAGGAAGATTGTCGGGCCGATACGGCCAAGGTGTCCAGCGCGCCGGGAATTCTGGCATCGTGCACACGTCAGAACCGTACTGATCTGCGACAACACCCGGCTCAGGGAGCACTTTTGTCCGTAATATTCCGTCCGCTCGCAGGGCCCGAGGAACTCGACCTGTTCTGCAAGTTGTCCTACACGCTCGACCACGAGCTGGCCGACGATCTCGCCGAGGGCCGCCGGCTGCCGTCCTGGATGTGGGTCGCCGTGCGCGAGGACCGGGTCCTGGCCAGGATCTCCTGGTGGACCGGCACGAAGGGCGACACCCCGCAGGCCCTGGACTTCTTCGACCTGGACGACACGCTCGACGAGCCCGAACGCTCCGAGGTCGGCGCCGAGTTGCTGAGACGCGCCGCAGCGGCCGTCCTGCCGCAGGACGTCACCCAGTGGCCCGAGTACGGGCGCTACGTCCCGGGCGACTGGCACGACAACGCAGCGGACCGGGACGCCGTCGAGGCCCGCATGAACATCCTTCAGGCGTCCGGCGCGCGGCTGCTGGTGGAGCGGCTGCGCCTGGAGTGGCGTCCGGGAACCCCGGTCGCCGAGCCCACCGGGCGGCTGGTCTTCCGGCCGGTGCGCGACCGCGAGGACCTGCTGGCACTGATGACGCCGGTGATGGAGGGCACCCTCGACGCCCACGGACAGGCCGATCTCGCGGGCGGGCTGAGTCTGCGCGAGGCCGCCGAACTGCACTACGACGAGGAGCTCGCGCACTTCACGACGCCGCAGGAGTGGTGGCGCGTCGCCGAGCGCGCCGACACCGGTGAACCGGTGGGCTTCGTGGTCCCGGCCCGCAACAACTACCACCCGATCATCGCCTACATCGGCGTGCTGCCCGCCCACCGCGGCCAGGGCTACATCGACGAGCTCCTCGCCGAGGGCACCCGGGTGCTCGCCGCCGAGGACGTGCCGCGCATCCGCGCCGCGACGGACCTCGCCAACGTGCCGATGGCCAAGGCGTTCGCCCGTGCCGGTTATGTCAACTTCGAGCGGGCACTGAATATGACCTGGGGCTGACCGAGCTCTCCCCCGGACAGAGCCGCCCCCGAGCAGAGCTCGCCGACGAAGAGGGGCCGCCAGTGCTGTTCGACGTATGGGCGCCGCATGCGGAGGAACGGGTGACGCTGCACCTGCCGGACGCGGAGGTGCAGACGTACCCCATGGAACGCGATCCGGACCGGGACGGCTGGTGGACGGTGGGGGTGCAGGCCGCGCACCGCACTCCGTACGGCTTCTCGCTCGACGGGGGCCCGGTGCGGCCCGACCCCCGCTCGCGCCGCCAGCCGGAGGGTCCCGACGGCCCCAGCGCCGTCGTGGACCACGAGGCGTACACGTGGGCGCGGGAGTGGCGGGGGAGGTCGCTGTCGGGTGCGGTGCTGTACGAGCTGCACATCGGCACGTACACCCTCGAAGGCACCTTCGACGCGGCCGCGAAGCGGCTCGCGCACCTGGTGGAGCTGGGGGTCACGCACGTCGAGCTGATGCCGGTGTGCCCGTTCCCGGGGACGCACGGGTGGGGGTACGAGGGGGTGTCGCTGTGGGCGGTGCACGAACCGTACGGGGGCCCGGACGGCCTGAAGCGGTTCGTCGACGCGGCGCACGCGGCCGGGCTCGGGGTGGTGCTGGACGTCGTGCACAACCACCTCGGCCCGTCCGGCAACTACCTGCCCCTGTTCGGCCCGTACTTCACCGACACCCACCACACGCCCTGGGGCTCGGCGGTGAACCTGGACGCGCCCGGCTCCGACGAGGTGCGCGCGTACCTGCGCGAGAGCGCCCTGTCGTGGCTGCGGGACTACCGGATCGACGGGCTGCGCCTGGACGCCGTGCACGCCCTCGCCGACACCCGCGCGCTGCACTTCCTGGAGGAGCTGTCGGCCGCCGTGGACCAACTGGCGGCGGACACCGGGCGGCCGATGTTCCTGATCGGCGAGTCCGACCTCGGCGACCCGCGCACCACCGCACCGCGCAGCCTGAACGGGCTGGGGTTGCACGCGCAGTGGAACGACGACTTCCACCACGCCCTGCACACCGCTCTCACGGGCGAGTCCCAGGGCTACTACGCGGACTTCGCGCGAGCACCTCTGGAGGCGCTCGCGAAGACCCTCACGCGGGCGTTCTTCCACGACGGTACGCATTCGTCGTTCCGGGGCCGCGCGCACGGGCGGCCGGTCGACCGGACGACGACGTCCGCGCACCGCTTCCTGGGGTACGCGCAGACGCACGACCAGGTCGGCAACCGGGCCGTGGGCGACCGGCTGTCCGCCTCGCTGCCCCCCGGGCTGCTGGCGTGCGCGGCGGCGCTGGTGCTCACCAGCCCGTTCACGCCGATGCTGTTCATGGGCGAGGAGTGGGGGGCGCGCACGCCCTGGCAGTTCTTCACCGACCACACCGATCCGGAACTCGCGGAGGCCGTACGGACGGGCCGCCGCCGGGAATTCGCGGCGCACGGCTGGGCGGCGGAGGACATTCCGGATCCGCAGGACCCGCGCACCCGCGAGCGCTCCTGCCTGGACTGGTCGGAGCCCGACCGCGAGCCGCACGCCCGGCTGCTGGCCTGGTACCGGGAGCTGATCGCCCTGCGCCGTACGCACCCCGACCTGACCGACCCGGACCTGGCGGCGGTCCGGGTCGCCCACGCGGCGCACGGGGCGGGGAGCTGGATCGCGTACCGCAGGGGCGACGTGCGGGTGGCGGTGAACCTGGCACCGGACCCGGCGACCATCGGGCTCGGCCGCAACGGTCGTACCCGGGTGCTGGCGGCGTGGGAGCCGGTGCAGGCACCGGGACGGGACGGGGTGCTGGTGCTTCCGGCGCACTCCTGCGTGGTGCTGGGAAGCTGATCAACAGGACTGGCCGCAGCGACACTTGACCTCAAGTGCGCTTGAGTCCCTAAGGTTCCCGCTCACGGACCACGGAGGGGAATTCATGGAGCAGCGGAACCTGGGGCGCACCGGACTGCGGGTCAGCGAACTGTGCCTCGGCGCGATGACGTTCAGCGACGGGGACGGCGAAGCCGAGGCGCATCGCATCCTCGACACGTTCGTCGAGGCGGGCGGCACGTTCATCGACACCGCCGACATGTACGGGCGGGGCGTCTCGGAAGAGGTGCTGGGACGGTGGCTGAAGGGCCGCCGCCGGGACGACCTGGTGATCGCCACCAAGGTGTGGGCGCGCATGGGCGAGGGCGCCAACGACAGTGCCCTGAGCCGCAAGCACATCGTCTCGGCGGTGGAGGCCAGCCTGCGCCGGCTGGGCACCGACCACATCGACCTGTACCAGACGCACATGTGGGACCGGACGACGCCGATCGAGGAGACCCTGTCCACGCTCGACACCCTGGTGCGGGCGGGCAAGGTGCGTTACCTGGGCGCGAGCAACATCGCACCTTCGCAGTTGCTGAGGGCGCAGTACGTGGCGCGGGCGCACGGCTGGGAGCCGTACAGCTCGCTCCAGCCGCTCTACAACCTGATGCAGCGCGAGGTGGAGTGGGAGCTGGGGCCGCTGTGCGCGGAGGAGGGCATCGGAATCGTGCCCTTCAGCCCGCTGTCCGGTGGCTGGCTCACCGGCAAGTACCGGCGGGGGGCGACGGCGCCCGACGGTTCCCGTGAGGCCCGTCGGCAGAGCACCGCCGGTGACGGGTCGTGGGGCGAGCGGGACACCGAGGAGACCTGGCGGGTCGTGGACGCCCTTGTCGCGGTCGCGGAGGAGGCGGAGCGCACGCCGGGGCAGGTGGCGCTGCGGTGGCTGATGGACCGGCAGGCGGTGGCGGCGCCGATCGTGGGGGCACGCACGGCGGAGCAGCTCACGGAGAGCCTGGGGGCGGGCGGTTGGGCGCTGACGGCGGAGCAGGTGGCGAGGCTGGATGCGGCGAGCTCGCGGCCGGTGCCGTATCCGTACGACTGGATCAACGGTGTCGAGGGGCGGATCTGACACCCCTTGCGCCGGGTGCCGCCTCGGCGGGAGGCGGCACCCAGGGGGTCACTTCCGTGGTGGGCCCGTGCTCTCCCTCGGCTCCAGGTGCGGCAGTTCGCCCTGGAGGCTGCGTACGGGGGCTCCGTCGAGGACGGCGAGGAGTTCCTGCGCGGCGAGGCGGCCGAAGCCGGGGGTGTCGCGCACCAGGGCCGTCAGCCGGGGGTGGGTGACCCGGCAGAGCGCCGAGTCGTCCCAGGCGACGATGGACAGCTCCGAGGGGACGGAGACACCGCGTCCGGCGGCCACGGAGGCGCCCGCGACGGCCATCACGTCGTTGTCGTAGACGATCGCCGTGGGGCGGGTGCGCGGCGGCTCGTCGAGGATGCGGCGGGTGGCGGCGGCACCCTCCGCGTCGGAGTAGTCGGTGGCCACCGAGCGCACCTCGTCCTCGGTGAGGTTGCGGCGGGCGGCCTCCGCGCGCAGGGACACGATGCGCCGTTCCGTGTGTGCGAGGCCGCGCATTCCGGCGACGTGCACGATGCGGCGGTGGCCGAGGGAGTACAGGTGGTCCAGTACGGAGGCCATGGCGCCCGCGTCGTCGGCCCACACGTTGGAGACGGCCGGCGGGGTCTCCGCGTGGTGCCGGTCGGCCTCCAGGCCGCCGATGACGACGGCGGGCAGCCCCAGGGAGGCCAGCAGGGCGGGGCGGGGGTCGTCGACGCGGGGGTCGACCACCAGGACGCCGTCCACGCGGCGTTCGGCCCACCAGCGGCGCAGGACGGCCAGCTCGGTGTCGAGGTCCTCCACCACCTGGAAGAGCAGGGCCACTTGGCGGGCGGACAGCGCCTCCTGGATGCCGGAGACGAGCTGGAGGAAGAACGACTCGACGCCCAGGGTGTGCGCGGGCCGCGCGAGCACCAGCCCGGCGCACCCCGACCGCTCGCCGGAGAGCGCGCGGGCGGCGCTGTTGGCCTGCCAGCCCAGCTCCTCGGCGACCCTGCGCACCCTCTCGCGGGTGCCCGGGGAGACTCCGGGGCGGTCGTTGAGGGCGAAGGACACGGCGCTCTCGGAGACTCCGGCGCGGCGGGCGATGTCCTTCATGGTGGGTCTGCGCGCCGGACGGGGCCGGATGCCGTCACCGGACGCGGCAGCAGCGGTCATGGGGCGGGGGTCCTCTCGGGAGTGGGGTTCTGCCGAATCTGCGGAAGGGGTGCTTCCACCCGTACCACGGGTGCTTCCACCCGTACGTCGACGGCCGCGCTGTACGCGATGCGGCCCTGCCCGACCGCCTTGACCAGCACCCAGTAGCTGCCGGGTGCGGTGGTGACGGGCGGGTGCAGGGTGAAGCGGGCTTCGGCCGTGCCGTCCGGGGGGACGTCGACGACGCGCGAGCGGGGACCGGCCGACTGCCAACCACCGTACGGGGAGACCAGGATGGCCTCGCACCGCAGGTCACTGCGCAGGGTGTTCGACAGATGGACGGGCAACGGGACACTCTCCCCCGCGACGACACGGACCGTTCCTTCGGGCACGCTGACGGCGATCCCCGGCACGGGCAGCGCACTGTCACCGGCGACGGTGACAGTGAGGCTGTCCTCCACGGCGGTGCCGTCCTGGAACTCCGCCGTCACCCGCACCAGGTGGTCGCCCGCCGCCGCCCCGCCCGCAGGCTCCACCCGGAACGGGAGACGCACATGCCCGCCCGCGTCCAGGGCGACCGTCTGCGTCGTCCAGGAGGTCTGCCACCCAGCGGGCGCGTGCACGGTCACGGTGGCCTCGCCCGCCGGTCCCCCGGAGGCGACCGTCACCAGGTCGGGCGCGACCGTCACCGCGTACGGTGAGTCGCCCAGCGGCGCGGTGCCGGTGTTGTGCAGCCAGTACCTGCTGAAGCCCGGCTGCAACGCCTCCCTGTGCTCGACGGTGGAACCCGGCCCCTCCGGCAGGGTGAGGTGCAGGGTCGTCCACTGGTTGCCGCCGAGCGTCACCCGGTACGCACCGTCGCCGGCGTCGGGCGTCAGTTCCTGCTGCGGTACGTCGAGGAGGTCGGCCCGTGCCGCCCCGGCCACCGGGAAGGGCACCCGGACCGTGCCGGTGACCGTCCGCCCCTGTGCCTCCCTGAGACGTACGGCCACGCCTCCGTCGGCGGCGCGCTTGACGGTCTCGACCAGCAGCCCGTCCACCTCCAGGAAGCGCCCGGCACCGGGCTCCGCGCCCGTCACCCGTGCGGTCATCGGGGAGTTGAACTCCCGCCCCCTGCGCACCAGGTCGAGGTCCCGCCAGTCGCCCGCCCCTGACACCAGGGCATGCGTGAATGCGTGCGTCCAGTGCTGGAGCTGGAAGGAGCTGCCGTCGGGGGCGGTGCGGCGCGGCGGGTCCATCCACGCGCCGCTCGGCCGCCCGGTGCACGACCGCAGCAGCGAACTGTGCAACCGGCCCCGGGTGTCCACCGCGCACCCCGGTGTGCCGCGCACCAGGAGGGCGACCGTGCGGTCCTCGAAAACGGCATACTCCTGCGCCCCTTCCTCCGGCAGCGGATGCAGCGCCCCCACCTGGCGCTCGCGCACCACCGTGTCGGTGAACGACGCAAGGGTGCCCGCGAGCACCAGCACCGGAAGGTCCCGCACTCCCGTCAGGTCGCATCCGGGCTGCCAGGTCTCCCGCAGGGGCCGCAGCGCGGGCACCCACACCACCGGTGCGCCGCGCTTCACGGCGTCCGCGTAGGCCGGGTCGGCGGCGGCCAGCACGGCGGCGGTGAAGGCGTTGGCCTCGGGTCCGCCGAGGGCCAGCCGGAAGTCGGGGAGGCTGCTGTCGACGGCGAGGTCGCCCCAGCGGGGCCCGTCCGGGCGGGTGGGCGTGGTCGTCACGCCGAGTGCGCCCAGCGCCGTGACGCACTCCCGCAGCCCCTCGGGCGCTCCCGCGTCCGGCAGGACAATCTCGCCCGCGCCCAGCGCCCGCACTCCGGCCGCCGCTCCGTCGGGGCCGCTCAGCACCGCCCGGGTCATGGCGGAGAGGCCGAACCAGTTCAGGCACGGGGTGTCGAGGGTCCACGGGGCCCGGGTGTGGTCGGCGCCCGTGTCGGCCTCGGGGAACGCGAAGCCGCGCCCCACGGCCGCCGTGGCCGTCTCCGCGACGGGCTGCGCGCCGGGCACGTCCACGGGCAGGCGCAGCCGCAGGAGCTGGTCGCTGCCGGTGAAGTCCCGCACGAGGGTGTTCAGTTCGACCCTGTCCACGCCGTCCCACAGGGTGGTCGTCCGGGTCCACGCCACGGGCCCGGTGCGCCCCGAGGCGACGATGCGCGCCCCGATCGGGCAGCGCTCGACCCGCACCGCGTCGGCGGGCGCGGACTCCGAGGACTCCCCCGGCCCCTTGGGGAGCAGGTGCCAGGGCCCTTCCTCGAAGAAGGGGTGGGCCGGGTACTCGTCCTGGACGACGAGCGCGTCCACCTCCCCCGCCGTCAACAGCTCCTGTCCGTCGGCTCGTTGGGTGATCCGGCACAAGCCGCCGCCCCGGGTCGGGTCGGCTTCCACCTCGTACGTCTCGTTCCGTACGACGGGTGCCGCACCCGCGTCCACGGTCCACCCCTCGGACAGTCCCGTCTCATCACGGACCACCGACCAGGTCCGCCGCCCGAGCCCCGGCACGTCCGCCGCCAGGAAGGCGATGCTCACCGCGCCCTCCGGGGAGACCCCCTCCACCAGGACCGGGGAGAGCGCGCCCGTCTCGTCGCACAGGGCGAGCCGGTCGGCCCGCGCGGCGAGGCCGGGGAGGTCGACCCGTACGACATCCGTCCGCGTCCACGACAGCGCGTTGACGACGGTCACCGAGGGGCCGGCCGCCTCCGCCGAGGCACCGACCCCCTCCCCCACCAGGGCATCCAGCGCCAACCCCCGCACCTGGCCCGCCAGTTCGTGTGCCTCGCGCCAGGTCGGCAGCAGGTCGAGGTAGACCTGGTCGGAGAAGGTTCCGGTGACGGCGTCGTGGTGGGCGGCGTGCAGCAGGTGTCGCCAGGCCTTGTCGAGGGCGGCCTGCGGGTACGGGAGGCCGTCGCGCGCGTGGGCGAGGGCGGCCAGGGTCTCGGCCTCCTGGAGGAGGTATTCGGCGGCGCGGTGGGCCTGTTTCACGTCGGCGTACGAGACGTCCTTGCCGGTGTAGACGGGCCCCATCTCGCGCGTCACCGGCAGCGGAAGTTCGCCCCTGGACGTCAACTCGGCCCGGACGGCGGCGAAATGGTCACTGGGGGTCGCGTGCTCCAGCTTCGGCCAGGTGTAGCGCGCGGTCCACTCGCGCTGGACCGCGAGGCCCCACGGGTGCGGCCAGGAGAAGTCCGTGCCCATCGGGATGAGGACGTTGCGGGTGGTCGCGGAACGGCGCAGCAGCTCGAAGAGTTCGAGGAGCTT
Source organism: Streptomyces sp. NPDC087440 (assembly GCF_044744005.1). Taxonomy (NCBI): domain Bacteria; kingdom Bacillati; phylum Actinomycetota; class Actinomycetes; order Kitasatosporales; family Streptomycetaceae; genus Streptomyces; species Streptomyces sp. NPDC087440. Next base: position 275,566 of record NZ_JBIUXN010000003.1, read on the forward strand.
CGCGGCGGCGGCCTCCGCGTCCGGCTCGGCGTGCGAGAACCAGCCCGCCGAGTAGTGGGCGGGGAGGTAGTGCAGGAGCAGGCCGGGGCCGCCGCCGGGGCCGATCCACTCGTACTCGGAGGGCAGTTGCATGGCGGTCGGGGGCCGCAGCGCCGCGCCCCAGGTGTCCATCATCGGACCCCACTGGTGGTACGGGCCCCGGGCGAGGACCGCCGAGTCGAGGCCCGCGCCGGCCATCAGGGAGGGGAAGCCGGGGTCGTGGCCGAAGACGTCGAGCTGCCAGGCGGTACGGGGGTCGGCGCCGAGGGCGTCGCGGTGGAGGCGCAGGCCGTGCAGGGCGCTGCGGACGGTGGTCTCGGCGCAGGTGAGGTTGGTGGAGGGCTCGTTGTAGGTGCCGCCGACGATCTCCAGGTGGCCGTCCGCGATCAACTCCCGCAGCTCGTCCCGGTATGCGGGATGCGTGTCCCAGAACGGCTTGAGGTAGTCGACCTCCGAGAGGACGAAGCGGTACGAGAGGTCGTCGCGGGCCTGCTGGAGGTGCAGCGGCACGAGGGTGAAGGCGGGCACCCCGACGTACTCCCAGCCCTTGTCCGGCTCGCCCTCCCGGGCGGGGGCGTCCCACTGGGAGGTGTAGGCGGCCTGGGTGTTCCACCAGAGCGGGTCGTAGTGGAAGTGCGGAACCAGGCGGACCGTCCAGCCGGGTTCGGCGGCGACCAGGTCGCAGGGACGGGAGGCGAGGAGCCGCCCGTCCGGGGTGCTGACGCGGACGGTCGCGGGCAGGCGGGTGCCGGGGGACGCGCCGCACAGGTCGACGGAGACCTCAACGGTGTCGGACCGGGTGAACTCCCCTGACGGGGTCGGCAGTTCGGAGGCCGCATCCACCCCCGCATACGCCTCCACCGCGTCCGCGCGCAGCCATCGCGGGTGCGGCGTCTCGACCTGTGGACCCGCGAGTGAGACGACGAGGGGGCCGACCGGCCGGCTCCGCCGCAGTCCCACGCGTACCACCTGCAACGGATGACCCTCCGGGCCGGTGAAGAGGCTCGGTGTGTCCACCCCCGTGACCGTGACGCCGGTGCGCATGCCGTCCACCCGAACCCCCAACTCCGTACGCCAGTAGGCGAGTAGCAGCTAAACCGCATTAGCGGTCACGCGGCATTTGATGCGCACGCACATGTCACGCACTCCGGCTAAACCGCATGAGCGCGAAGAAGCATTACCGCTCCCGCCCTGCGGTGTCAACTCCCCACTCAACCGCTTTAGTCCAGCTCACAGCCGTACAAAAACCGACGCTGACCGACCTGTTGACGAATGCAGATCGCCCCCTCCATCGTGTGTTGCGCAATCCGGCAGCGCGGCCGGTGCGAAGAGGAGGAACGACGATGTCCCGTGGGCGCCTGTCCCGCATCTCCATCGCCACCGCCATGGCGGCAACCCTGCTGTCCACCGCCGCCTGCGGTCTGGGCGGCAGCGGCAATGACAACGATGCCAAGCAGCCCGAGAAGTCGGGCAAGGTGTCCGGCGAGATCAGTTTCCGCACGCTTCAGCTCAAGCCGACCTTCACCACGTACGTCCAGGGCGTCATCGACGCGTTCCAGAAGAAGTACCCGGACGTGAAGGTGAAGTGGGAGGACGTACCGGGCGACGGCTACAACGAGAAGCTGGTCGCGGACGCGCAGGCGGGCGCACTGCCGGACGTCGTCAACCTCAACACCGACTCCTTCCAACTCCTCGCCGACCGGGGCATGTTGGCCGATGTCGCCACACTGGACCCGGCGGTGCAGCAGGAGTACGTGCCGGGCGCGTGGGACCAGTACAAGCTGCCGGGCAAGAAGGGCGTGTTCGCGTACCCCTGGTACGTGACGCCGGAGATCCTCACGTACAACAAGGATCTCTTCGCGAAGTCCGGCCTGGACGTCGACAAGCCGCCGACGACGGTGGAGCAGTTCTTCGACTACGCGGAGAAGATCACCGAGAAGTCCGGCGGTAAGTACGCGGCCTTCATGGCCGACCCGAAGTCCCGGCTCCCCGGCGACTGGCAGAAGATGGGCGTGCCGGTCCTCAACGCGAAGAAGGACGCCTTCACCTTCAACACGCCGAAGGCCGTCGCGTGGGTCGAGCGGATGAAGGAGCTGTACGCCAAGGGCGCGATGCCCAAGGAGTCGCTCACCAAGTCCGACGACACCAGCCAGCTGTACGGGGCCGACAAGCTGGTCTTTGGCCCGGGTTCGCCCGGGTTCATCCGGGACGTCAAGGCGAACGCGCCGAAGGTGTACGCCAAGACGCAGGTGCAGAAGGCCGTCACCGGGGTGCTCGGCCACATCGGGATCTACACGCAGTCGCTGGGCGTCCGCAAGGACACCAAGTCCCCTGACGCGGCAGCCGAGTTCGCGAAGTGGGTCACGAACGGCCCCAACCAGGTCGCCTTCGCCAAGGAGGTCGCGATCTACCCCTCGAACGCCAAGGGCCTGGCCGACCCGTACTTCTCCGACAAGGGCGACGGCAAGGACCCGGAGACCCTGGCGCGGGCGCTCGGCGCGGAGGAGCTGAAGGAGGCGCAGCTCGACGCGAACACGCCGGTGGAGTGGACCAGCCAGATCGGTGACGCGGTGGTCCGCGAGATGCAGAAGGCCATCAAGGGCGAGGTGGACGCGAAGACCGCGCTGGCGAAGGCGCAGGAGGAAGCGAACAAGATCCTGGCCCAGCAGGCCCAGCAGAAGAAGAAGTAGGCGGCGGACGAGCCATGGCACAGATCGCTGGTACGGAGCGGGGCGCGGCCGCCGTCACGAAGGGCGTCGGCCGCGTTCCGGGCCCGCCGAAGGCGCGGGAGAGGCGCCGCCTGAAGAAGGAGACGGGCCAGGAGTCGGGGCTGGTGCACCGGCGGTGGTGGACGCCGTATCTCTTCCTGCTGCCGGGGCTGGTCCTGGTGGTGCTGTTCAGCCTGTGGCCGTTCATCAACACGGTCATCCTCTCGCTGACGGATGCTCAGATCCTGCGTGGCGGCGGGTTCGTGGGTCTGGACAACTACGTGCGGGCGCTTGGTGACGACACCTTCTGGCTGGCGCTGGTCAACAGCGTGGTGTACACGGTCGTGGTGGTGCCGTGCCTGGTGTTCCTGCCGCTGGCGCTGGCCGTGCTCGTACAGAAGAAGATCCCCGGGATCGGCTTCTTCCGGTCCGCCTTCTACACGCCGGTGATCGCGTCGGCGGTGGTGGTGGGGCTGATGTGGCAGTGGATTCTGCGCAGTGACGGCCTGGTCAACACGGTCTTCGAGAAGCTGCGGCTGGTCAGCGAGCCGGTGCCGTTCCTGACCGACTCCACGATGCTGCTGGTCTCGGCCATGATCGTGACCGTGTGGAAGGGCCTCGGTTACTACATGGTCTTCTACCTGGCCGCGCTCGGGAACGTGCCGACCTCGCTGTACGAGGCTGCGGCGATCGACGGGGCGGGGCCCGTGCGGCGGTTCTTCTCGATCACCGTGCCGACGGTGAAGCCGATGATGCTGCTGGTGGGGACCCTGTCGGCGATCTCCGCGCTACGGGTGTTCACCGAGATCTACATCCTGGGCGGCGAGAGCGGCGGCCCGGGCGGCGACTCCCGGACGCTGCCGTTCCTGATCCGGCAGGTGGGCCTGGGGTTCGCGGGCGAGACCGGGTACGCGGCGGCCATTTCGATTCTGCTGTTCCTGCTGACGCTGGTGTTCAGCGTGCTGGGGCACCGGCTGTCCAAGGGGGACGAGAGTTGAGCAGCACCACGGCCACGGCCGTCTCGGACGAGCCGGTCGCCCAGAAGCCGAAGAAGTACAGCAGGCGGGTGGTCGTCGGGCTGTCCGGCCGGTATCTGACCCTGTGCCTGATGCTGGTGGTGCTGGTCGGGCCGATCGTCTGGCAGTTCCTGACCTCGCTCAAGGGGCGCGGCGAGAGCGTGTACGAGGGGGTGCTGCCCAGCGATCCGACCCTCGACAACTACGCGCGCGTCGCGGAGGCGTTCCCGCTCTTCCAGTACGTCGGGAACACGCTGATCGTCGCCGCGCTGGCCGTCACCTCCAACTGCCTCTTCGCGGCGATGGGCGGATACGCGCTGTCGCGGGCCGGGTGGCGGGGGCGCAAGACCGTGTTCACGGTGCTGATCGCCACGCTGATGTTCCCCTTCGAGTCCGTGATGATCTCGATGTTCCTGACGGTGCGCGAGATGGGGCTGGTGGACACCCTGGTGGGTGTGTGGCTGCCGGGTGCGGTGTCCGTGCTGAACCTGATGATCATGCGGGCCGCCTTCCTCGCCGTACCGAAGGAGGTGGAGGAGGCGGCCGTACTGGACGGGGCCAACGAGTGGCAGCGGTTCCGGCGGGTGTTCGTGCCGAGCGCCAAGGGGGCGCTGGCGGTGGTGTGCATCACCAGCTTCATGGGGGCGTGGGACGACTTCCTGTGGCCGCTGATCGTCCTGACGAACAGTGACAACTACACGCTGCAACTGGGATTGAAGACGCTCGCCGGTGCGACGACGGTCAACGACCAGCGGCTGATCTCGGCGGGGGCGATGGCCGCGCTGCTGCCGATGCTGCTGCTGTTCTTCGCGTTGCAGCGGTACTTCTTCCGGGGGGTCGGGGAGGGGGCCGTCAAAACCTGACGTGCCGGGTGTCCTGACCTGTCTGCCCTGACCTGTCCGTCCTGACCTGTCTGGCCTGAACTGTCTTTGCTTGCAAGGGAATTGGGGATGTCGTACATGAACGCCGCCGTACCTCCGCGCCCACGATTCGGGGCCAACTACACACCGTCGGTCGGGTGGTTCCACCACTGGCTGGACTTCGACCTCGACGACGTGCGCCGGGACTTCGACTCGCTCGCGGCGCTCGGGCTCGATCACGTACGGGCCTTCGCCCTGTGGCCGGTGTTCCAGCCGAACCGGTCGATGATCCGGGGGCGGGCGGTCGAGCAGCTCGGGCAACTGGTGGACGCGGCGGGCGAACGGGGGCTCGATGTCGCGGTGGACGCGCTCCAGGGGCACTTGTCGAGCTTCGACTTCGTACCGACGTGGCTGACGACGTGGCACCGGCGGAACATGTTCACGGACGTGGACGTGGTGGAGGCCGAGGCGCGGTATCTGGAGACGCTGGCGTCCTCGCTGGCCGGGCGGTCGAACTTCATCGGCATGACGCTGGGCAACGAGGTCAACCAGTTCTCGGACCGGCCGCACCCCGATCCCGATCCGTGTACGTACGAGCAGGCCGGGCGGTGGCTGGAGCAACTGCTCGCGGCGTGCGAGCGGGGGGCGCCGGGGAAGCTGCACACGCACTCGGAGTACGACGCGGTGTGGTTCCAGCCGGGCCACCCCTTCACCCCGGCGCACGCCTCGCGGCTCGGGGGCATCACGACGATCCACTCATGGGTGTTCAACGGGACCGCCCAGCGGCACGGGCGGACGGGGGCGGCGACCGTGCACCTCGCGGAGTACCTGATCGAGCTGTCGCGGGCGTGGGCGCCGGTGGGGCGGCCGGTGTGGCTCCAGGAGGTGGGCGCCCCGGCGCCCCTGATTCCGGCGGAGCACGCGGCGGAGTTCCTGACGGACACGGTCGAGAACGCGCTGAGTTGTGAGGATCTGTACGGGGTCACGTGGTGGTGCTCACACGACGTGTCGCGGTCGCTGGCGGATTTCCCCGAGCTGGAGTACGGGCTCGGGCTGCTCACTTCGGAGCGGGAGGTGAAGCCGCAGGGCAAGGCGCTGGGCGAGCTGGCGGGGCGGGTACGGGCTGGCACTGCGCCCGGGCCGGTGCGCAGGACCACCGCGCTGGTCCTCGACGTCGGGGACGCGGAGACTGCGCCCGGGCGAGGCACGTGTGCGCCGGGCGGGGACTTCTACGAGGCGTGGGCGCGGTTGGCGGCGGACGGCGTACGGGCGGGGGTGGTCCTGGCGGACCGGGCGTCGGATGCGGCGCACTTGGAGGGGAGGGGTATTCGGGAGGTGGTGCGGGTGGGGGCTGTGGTCGGGGGGTGAGGGCGTAGGGGGTGCAGGGGCAGCGCCCCCTCCCGTACCCTCCTAGCCCCTTGGGCTCCGCCCCCGCCCCCCTCCACCCGAAAGGCCCCCGTACCCCCCGTACCCCTGTCCTCGTAGCCACCCCCTCCACACGTACGGAGTACCCCTCATGCACGACGACCGCAGCATCGTGGAACACCGCCTCCGGCGTGTGCTGCACGACCGCATCCAGCCCGCCGTTCATTCGCAGTCCGTTCCGCTCACCATCGAGCGCTGGGAGGCCCCGGGCGAGCCCGTGCCCGTCGCGGAGGGGCTGTCCGCCGGGTACGGTCCGGCCTCGGCCGGTGAGCCGTGGGGGCCGGCCTGGGGCACGACCTGGTTCCGGGTGACCGGGCGGGTGCCCGCCGAGTGGGCCGGGAGGACCGTCGAGGCGGTCATCGACCTGGGCTTCGACCGGAACATGCCCGGCTTCCAGTGCGAGGGCCTGGTCTACCGCCCCGACGGCGAGGCCGTGAAGGCGCTGAACCCGCGCAACGACTGGGTGCGCATCGGCGGGGAGCACGTCGAGGGCGGCGAGGAGGTGCTGCTGTACGTCGAGGCGTCCTCGAACCCGATCCTGGTCGACCACGCGCCGACGTACGAGGGCGACCGCCTGACGGCACGTCAGGACCCGCTGTACCGCATCGAGCGGATGGACCTGACGGTCTTCGAGACCGACGTCTGGGAGCTGGTGCAGGACCTGGAGGTCCTGGGCTCCCTCATGCACCACCTCTCCCAGGACGACGCGCGCCGCTGGGAGATCCTGCGCGCGATCGAACGCTGCCTGGACGCGGTCGACCTCACGGACGTCGCCGGCACGGCCGCCCGTGCCCGCACCGAGCTGGCGGAGGTGCTGGCCTCGCCCGCCACCCGGTCCGCGCACCGGATCAGCGCGGTGGGGCACGCGCACATCGACTCGGCGTGGCTGTGGCCGCTGCGCGAGACCGTGCGGAAGGTGGCGCGGACCTCGTCCAACATGGTCGCCCTCATGGACGACCACCCGGAGTTCGTCTTCGCGATGTCGCAGGCGCAGCAGCTCGCCTGGATCAAGGAGCACCGGCCGGAGGTGTTCGCGAAGGTCAAGAAGAAGATCGCGGACGGGCAGTTCGTGCCGGTGGGCGGCATGTGGGTGGAGTCGGACACCAACATGGTCGGCGGGGAGGCGATGGCCCGCCAGTTCCTGTACGGCAAGAAGTTCTTCCTGGACGAGTTCGGGATCGAGACCAACGAGGTCTGGCTGCCGGACTCCTTCGGATACACCGCCGCCATGCCGCAGTTGGTGAAGCTGTCCGGGTCGAAGTGGTTCCTGACGCAGAAGATCTCGTGGTCGCAGGTGAACAAGTTCCCGCACCACACGTTCTGGTGGGAGGGCATCGACGGCACGCGGGTCTTCACGCACTTCCCGCCGGTGGACACCTACAACTCCGACCTGGGCGGCGAGCAGATGGCGCACGCCGCCCGCAACTACCGGGAGAAGGGCCGGGGTTCGCGCTCGCTGGCCCCCTTCGGGTGGGGTGACGGCGGTGGCGGTCCCACCCGCGAGATGCTGGCGCGGGCGGAGCGGCTGCGGGACCTGGAGGGCTCCCCGAGGGTGACGGTCGAGAAGCCGTCGGCCTTCTTCGCCAAGGCGGAGGCGGAGTACCCGGACGCGCCGGTGTGGGCGGGCGAGCTGTACCTGGAGCTGCACCGGGGGACGTACACCTCGCAGGCGAAGACCAAGCAGGGCAACCGGCACAGCGAGTCTCTGCTGCGGGAGGCGGAGCTGTGGTCCGCGACGGCGGCCGTCCGGGTGCCCGGATTCGGCTATCCGCAGGTGGACTTGGAGCGGATCTGGAAGACGGTCCTCCTCCACCAGTTCCACGACATCCTGCCGGGGTCGTCGATCGCCTGGGTGCACCGGGAGGCGCGGGAGACGTACGCGCGGGTGCGGGCGGAGCTGGAGGCGATCACTCTCGCCGCGCAGACCGCGCTCGCGGGCGAGGGTTCGACGCCGCTGGTCTTCAACGCGGCCCCGCACGAGCGGAACGCGGTGGCGGGGATGGGCGCGGCGGCCACCCCGCAACGTACCGCCGAAGCCGTCACAGCGGCGGCCCGCGACGGCGGCTTCGAGCTGGCGAACGGTCGGCTGTGCGTCGTGGTCGACGCACGTGGGCTGGTCGTGTCGGCGTACGACGTCGAGGCGCGGCGCGAGGCGGTCGCACCGGGCCTGGCCGCGAACCTCCTCCAGGTCCACCCGGACTTCCCGAACATGTGGGACGCGTGGGACATCGACGAGTTCTACCGCCATAACGTGACGGACCTGACGGCGGTCGACTCCATTGAACTCACCATGTCCGGAGCCGACTTGGCGACGGTAACGGTGTCGCGCTCCTTCGGCGAGTCGACCGTCGTCCAGCGGCTCAGCCTGCGCGCCGGTGCGAAGGTGCTCGATATCGAAACGGATGTGGAGTGGCACGAGACGGAGCAGTTCCTGAAGGCGGCGTTCCCGCTGGACGTGAAGGCGGACCGGTCGGCGGCGGAGACGCAGTTCGGACACGTCTTCCGCGCGACGCACACCAACACCTCCTGGGAGGCGGCCAAGTTCGAGATCTGCGCGCACCGGTGGATCCAGGTGGAGGAGCCCGGCTGGGGCGCGGCGGTCGTCAACGACTCGACGTACGGCCACGACGTGACCCGTGATGTACGGGAGGACGGCGGCCAGACCACGACCGTCCGCCTCTCCCTGCTCCGCGCCCCGCGCTACCCGGACCCGGAGACCGACCAGGGCTCGCACCGCCTGCGCTTCGCGCTGGCGCCGGGGGCTTCGGTGACGGACGCGGTCCGCGAGGGTCACTGGATCAACCTTCCGGAGCGGACGGTGTTCGGTTCCGACGCGGGTGTCGCGCCGCTGTTCCGGGTCTCCGACGAACGGATCGTCGTGGAGGCGGTGAAGCTGGCCGAGGACGGGAGCGGGGATGTGGTCGTACGGCTCTACGAGTCGGCGGGCGGGCGCGCGGCGGGGACGCTGACGGTGGGCTTCTCGGCGTCCTCCGTCACGGAGACGGACCTGCTGGAGCGGGCGCTGCCGGAAGCCGGGGCGTATGAGCTCGGCGCCGGCGGCGAGGTGGAGGTGGCTCTGCGGCCGTTCCAGATCCTGACGCTGCGGGTGGCGCGAGGTTAGTACCCGGCGGGCGGGCCGGTCGGTGGGGGTTCCGCTGCGCGGCGGAATCGCACACCGACCGGTCCGCCGTGCGTCTACGCGCCGGCCCGCTGTCCCAGGATGTCGCGCAGGGCGGGATCGGCAGCCGCCTCGTCGTGCAGCGTCGTGGACAAGTGGGCCAACTGCTCGCGGCGCTCGGTTTCGCCGTCCGCCTCTGCGGTCAGGCGGGTGGCCCACGCCCTCCGCTGCTCCGCCCGGACCCCGACCGTCTCGTTGAACAGCGCGTACAGGGCGTACCACCGCACCGCGTCGCTGCTGTCCGTCGCCAGCTCCAACAGTGCTTCCAGGACCCACTGTTCGGTGGAATCCGGATCCGCCAGGTCCGGCAGGGCGGCGGCGACCGCGAAACGCATCGCCTGCTCGGGGTGGGCCCGGTGGGCGAGCACCAGGTCCAGGGCCTGCTGAGCCCGGTGGTGTCCGAGCACCGAGATCATCCAGCTCAGGACCCACGGGTCGGGCTCGTCCTCCAGCTCGCGCAGGACGACCGCGACGGTCTCCTCGGTGAAGGGGCGGCGGCCGTCGTCGTCCGGATCGCCCAGCTCGCGCAGTACGCGTGCGCCCAGCTCCCGTTCGTCGGGGTCGTCGCGTCCCAGCAGGTGTGCGGCACGGTCGAAGACCTCGCGGGTCGGACGCCCGTGCAGGGCGTCCAGGCAAGGCGTCGGGGCTTCCGCGTCCTCGCCCGCCTGCTCGCTCACCTCCGCGAGCGCTCCGGCGAACAGCTCGTCCGTCGTCCGGCGGGCTTCATCGGTTCCCCCGCGGTCCACTCGGCCCTCACTCGCCCCCGCACGCCGGTCCCCCATCCTGCTCACCCTCTCACTTCACCTGCGCCGCAATCCGTCGCGCGCACTCCATGGCCTCAGTGTGGGTGGTGTCCACCTCCAGGTCGTACCGCATCCCCCGATGCACCACCTCCGCCTGCCCCGCGGCCATTCCGCCGGCCCGGTCGCCTCGGGCGACCTCACGCCCCGCCGCCACGTCCGCGTCGCACCGGACCCCGACCCACAGCACCTCGACGTCCCCGCCGAGCGCGGCTTCCCACCGGTCCTGGCCGGCACCGCCCCCGAGGAAGACCTCGTCCACGACGACCCGTGCCCCCGCCCGCACCATCGCCACGACCCCGGCGGTCCACGCGTCCTGCAACCGCAGGAAGTCCTCCCCCACGGTCACGGTCCCGTCGGCCCCGATCACCAGCCCCCGCCCCGAGCCCGCCCCCTCCTCCTCGGGCTCGCGCAGCGACCGGGGAAGGAGGTCGACGAACAGGTCGGTGCCCACGGCCAGCCAGGGGTCCGGCAGCACCGCCTGCAAACAGCGGACGATGCCCGACTTCCCGGAGCTGGAACCACCGTTGAGCACGATCATCTGCGTCTTCACGGCGCCACCGTAGGGGACGGCCCGTCCGGGCGGCGACCGGATTGCCGGCCCGGCGGACCTGTTCGCCCCGCGAGGACTGCGCCGCTGACCGTTCAGACGAGGGTGACCTCCACCGGCAGCTTCTTGATGCCGTTGACGAAGTTGCTGCGGACGCGCGGGACGTCGCCCGTCAGGCGGATCGACGCGATGCGCGGCAGCAGCTCCTCGAAGAGGATCTGGATTTCGAGGCGGGCCAGGGAGTTGCCGAGGCAGAAGTGCGGGCTGCCCTTGCCGAAGGTGACGTGGTCGATGTTCGTGCGGGTGACGTCGAAGGTGTACGGGTCGGTGAAGACGTCCTCGTCGCGGTTGCCGGAGGCGAACCACAGGACGACCTTGTCGCCCGCCTTGATCTCCTTGCCGCCCAGGGTGGTGTCCTTCGTCGCCGTGCGGCGGAAGTGGTAGACGGGCGAGGCCCAGCGGAGGAACTCCTCGACCGCGCCCGGGATCAGGGCGGGGTCGGCCTGGAGCCTGGCGAGTTCCTCCGGGTGCTGGATGAGGGCCAGCATGGAGTGCGAGATGGCGTGCCGGGTGGTCTCGTTGCCCGCGACGACCAGCAGCAGGAAGTAGTTGTCGAAGTCGGTGGGGGTGAGCGGGACGCCGTCCTTCGGGGTCTGGTTGACCAGCAGGCTGACGAGGTCCGTGCCGTCGCCGCCCCGGCGCTCCTCGGCCAACTTCCGTCCGTACGCGAAGACTTCGAGCGAGGCGGGGCTGCGGAAGGGCAGGTCCCGGTACTTCTCGCTCTCGGCGGAGTGCAGCAGGACGTCCGCGTAGTCCGGGTCCGTGTTGCCGATGATCCGGTTGCCCCAGTCGATGAGCTGCTGGGTGTCGTCCTCGGGGATGTCGAGCATCCGGGCCAGGACGTTGATGGGGAAGTCGGCGGAGACCTCCTCGACGAAGTCGAAGCTCCCCTTGGCGAGGGCGGCGTCCAGGGTGCGGCGGGTCAGGACGCGCAGGAAGTCGCCGTAGGCGGCAACTGCCCTGGGAGTGAAGGGTTTTTGGAGGAGGCGGCGCATCGCCTGGTGGCGCAGGCCGTCGGTTTCCAGGAGGGAGCGGCGCAGGGCGATCTGGTCGTCGTCCACCTCCTCCAGGTTGGTGAAGCGGGTGGAGGTGTACGTCTCGGGGTCGCGGTCCACCGCGACGATGTCGGCGTGCTTGGTGACCGCCCAGAAGCCGCTGTTCGGGGCGGGTTCGGGCTGCCAGTGGACGGGGTCCTCGCGGCGCAGGGTCTCCAGCATCCGCCAGGGGGTCTCGCCGTCGAGGAACCTGTCCGGGTCGGCGAGGTCCACGGCTGACAGGGGCAGGGGTTCAGGCATGGCTCAGGGCTCCAGAGGCTCAGATGTGGTACGCGTACTCGCCGAACTCCCAGTCCGTGACGTGCTGTTGGAACCGCTCGACCTCGTTGCGCTTGTAGGCGAGGAAGGAGGAGGTGAACTCCTTGCCGAGGAGTTCGGTGAGCGGGCCGTCGGCGACCAGTGCGTCCAGCGCGGCGGTCAGGGACGCGGGCAGCTGGGGGGCCTTGCTGACGTCGTAGCCGTAGCCCTCCAGCGGGGCGGGGGGCTCCTCGCCCGCGCGAATGCCGAGGAGGGCCGCGGCCAGGGTGGAGGCGACGACCAGGTACGGGTTGGCGCTCGCGTCGCCCAGGCGCACCTCCAGGCGGGAGGCCGCGCCGCGCTCCGGCGGTATGCGCAGCATGGCGCTGCGGTTGTCCAGGCCCCAGTCGATCAGCCACGGGGCGAGGGTGTCGGGGCCGAAGCGCTTGTAGGAGTTGACGGTGGGGTTCTGGAGGGCGGCCAGCGCCGGGGCGTGCGCCAGGATTCCGGCGAGGGCGTGGCGGGCCAGGTCGGACAGGCCGTGCGGGGCGGCGGGGTCGTCGAAGGCGTTGTCGCCGGAGGTGTCGGAGACCACGGAGAGGTGGATGTGGAAGCCCGAACCGCCCTCGTCGTTGAAGGGCTTGGCCATGAAGGTGGCCAACTTGCCTTCCTTGCGGGCGAGTTCCTTGACGGCGGCCTTGAAGCGGAAGCCCCGGTCGGCGGCGTCGAGCGCCTCGGAGTGGTCGAGGTTGATCTCGAACTGGCCGCTGCTGTACTCGTGGTTGCCCGCCGTCACGCGCAGCCCGAGGTCGCGCAGGTGGCGGATCGTACGGAGCAGGTGGCGGTCGGGGTCGCCGCGCAGGCCCGCCGTGTAGATGTTGCCGGGGGCCTCGGCGTACCGGCGCCAGCCGGTGGGGGTGCCGGGGGCCTCCTCGCAGAGGAAGTATTCGAGTTCGGGGCCGACGACGGGGACGAGCCCGTGCTCGGCCCACGCGTCCAGCACCCGCTGGAGGACGCCGCGCGGGGACTCCGGGGCGCGCTCGCCGGTCGCCGGGTCGGTCGCCTCACCCAGACACCAGGCCACGCCGGGCTCCCAGGGCAGCGGGACGAGGGTGGAGAGGTCGGGCTTGACCAGGATGTCGGGCAGTCCGGCGTCCAGGCCGCCCGCGACGTCGACCGTGTCGCCGCGCGGGGAGGTGTGGTAGACGGCGCGGCAGAACGCCAGGCCGTGCCCGAGGGCCGAGGGCAGGTGCTCCACGAGGATGTCGCGGGCCCGGTCGGTGCCGAGGAGGTCCGGGAAGGTCACGCGTACGACGTCGATCTCGTGGCCCTGGGCGGCCAGCCGCTCCAGGGGCTCACGGGCCTGCGGCGGCAGCGGGGCGTACCGGGAGACGGCGGCCGGGACCGCAGGGGCGGACGCGGCCGCCGAGTGCGAGTGCGACGGGTACTGCTGAGCGCTCACCGGTGAATCCTCCATGTCGTTTGACTCCAAAAGATATGCAGGCCCCCGGTAGGGCACAAGAGGTGGGCGGCAACTTTCCTCACCTTCACACGGCCATCGGCCGACCGGAACACGACTGTTGACCGGCCGGGCTCGGGGGCTTAACTTGTTTGAACTCAAACGAGTTCACGAGCAGGTCCCCGCACCGCACCCCGTGCGTCCCACGGACGACCCCGGCTCGCGCTCTCACCAGCGGCATCACCACTTCTCCCGGGAGGCACGCCCCATGAAGGTCGTCGTGGACATGGACGTCTGTCAGGACCACGGTCAGTGCGTCTTCGCCTCCCCGGAGGTCTTCCGACTCAGCGACGAGGGACGGCTGTTGTACGTCGCCGAACCCGACGAGTCGCTGCGCGAGGACGTCGAGGACGCCGCGGACGTCTGCCCGCTCCAGGCCATCACCATCGAGGACTGACCCCCACATGAGCACTCTCGACCGCATCGTGGTCGCCGGGGCCTCCCTCGGCGGACTGCGCACCGCCGAACAGCTGCGCCGGGCGGGGTTCACGGGCGAGATCGTCGTCGTCGGCGACGAACCTCACATGCCCTACAACCGCCCGCCGCTCTCCAAGGAGGTCCTCGCCGGGAAGGCCGGCTTCGAGTCGCTCGCCTTCCGTCCGAAGGCCGCCGCCGGGGACGTGGTGTGGCGGCTGGGCTCGGCCGTGGCCTCGGCGGACCTCGCCGGGCGGACCCTCACCCTGGCGGACGGCGCGACCCTCTCGTACGACTCCCTGGTCGTCGCCACCGGACTGCGGCCGCGGCGACTGGACGTGCCGGGCCCGGTCGGGGGCCGGCACACGGTCCGCACCCTGGACGATGCCCGCGCCCTGCGCGGTGCGCTGCGGCCGGGGGCGCGGGTGGCCGTCGTCGGCGCGGGCTTCGTCGGCTGCGAGGTCGCCGCGACCGCACGGGGGCTGGGTGCGGAGGTGACCGTCGTCGACCCGGGACCGCTGCCGCTGGTGCGCGCGCTGGGCGAGGTGCTCGCGCGGGCACTGCTGGCCCGGCATCGCGCGCAGGGCGTGCGCTTCGCCCTCGGGCGTACGGTCAGCCGCTTCACCGGGACCGACGAGCAGGTGACGGGACTCGTCCTGGACGACGCCTCGCGGGTGCGGGCCGACGTGGTCGTGGAGGCCGTCGGGTCGCTGCCCAACGTGGAGTGGCTGGCGGGCAACGGGCTCGACCTGAGCGACGGCGTGCTCTGCGACGCGGCGCTGCGGGCGGTCGGGGCGCCTGCGGGTGTGGTCGCCGTGGGCGACGTGGCCCGCTTCCCCAACGCGCGGTACGACACGGTGGCCCGGCGCGTCGAGCACTGGTCGGTGCCGGGCGACAGCGCCAAGCACGCGGCCCGGACACTGCTCGGGGCGGAGCAGGAGGCCTTCGCGCCGCTGCCCTCGTTCTGGTCGGACCAGTACGCGGACCGCATCCAGTCGTTCGGCTCGCCCGGTCTCGGCGCGGGCGACGTGCGCGTGCTGGAGGGGGACCCGGCCGGGGACGTGCTGGCCGGGTACCACGACGCGGGCGGGCGGCTGGTGGGGGTCGTGGCGCTGGGCGGGGCCGCGGTGGTGGCCAGGGCCGCTTCCTACCGGGCCGAGCTGACCTCCCCTTCCGCCGAGTCGACCTCCCCCTCTGCTGAATCAACCGAACCTTCCTCTTCACCCGTAACGCAAGGAGCACTGGCGTGAGCACCGTTCGCGGCTACTTCCACCCCAAGACGGCGACCGGGTCGTCGTCGCTGATTCCGGCGCCGCCGTGGCAGTACTCCGGCGACCTGCTGACCGTCGAGTACCGGACGGACCCGGAGCGGGTGCGTGAACTCCTGCCGGAGCCACTGGAGTTGGCGGACGAGGACCCGGGTGCGGTCGCGCTGATCTGGGCGGACTGGCAGTCCTGCTCGGCGTCGCAGGAAGAGCTGCTCGACCCGGTGCGCGCGCAGTACAAGGAAGCGTTCGTGGTGGTGCGGTGCTCGTACCGGGGTCGGACGTACTCGCGGTGCGTCTACATCTGGGTCGACAAGGACTTCGCGATCGCCCGCGGGCTGCACCAGGGCTACCCGAAGAAGCTCGGCTCGATCCACCAGACGCGCCCGCACCCGTACGGTCCCGCGCCCCGGGTGGCGGCCGGGGCCCGGTTCGGGGCGACGCTCGCGGCGGCGGACCGGCGGCTGGCGGAGGCCACGTTCACCCTCCGCGAGGAGAGCGCCACCAACGGGTTCGTGAACGGGCACCCGATGATCCACCACCGGTGGCTCCCCTCGATCGAGAAGGGGAAGGGGCTGGCGCTGGACGAGCTGGTCGAGACGGGCGGCGCGTCCTTCGAGGCCGGTCCCGCCTGGGCCGCGGACGCGGAGCTCACGCTCTTCGACGCGCCGACCGAGGAGCTGTCCCGGCTGGAGATCCGCGAGCCGATCGGCGCGTACTTCCGCCAGGTGGGCGTCACGTGGGACGGCGGCCGACTGCTGGAGTCGGGAACGTCCGGGGCGGAGTGAACCCCGCGCCCACGGAAGCCGAGCAGCCCTCCTGACCACCCTCCCCCCTCCCAAGGAAGCCCCATGCCCCACACCACCACCGTCGCCAGTACTCCCATCGACACCCGGCACTGGATCAACGGCGTCCGCGTCGCGTCCGCCGACGGCGCCACCTTCCCCGACCACTCCCCCATCGACGGCACCGAGCTCGGGCAGATCTCGCGCGGCGGCAGGCCCGAGGCCGAGGCCGCCGTGGCCGCCGCCAAGGCCGCCTTCCCGGCCTGGGCCGCCACGTCGTACGAAGAGCGCGCCCGCATCCTGCACGCCATCGCCGACGGCGTCGAGAAGCGCCTGGAGGAGCTGGCCCAGGTCGAGACCCACGACAACGGCGCGCTCATCCGCTCGCACCGCCGGGGCGTCATGCCGCGCGTCGCCCACAACTTCCGCTTCTTCGCCGACTGGCTGACGAACGACCTCGGGCACCCCGACTTCGACACCAACACCCGCCGCAATCAAGTCAGTTGGGACCCGGCAGGACCCTGCGTACTGATCACGCCGTGGAACGCTCCGCTGATGATGGAGAGCTGGAAGGTCGCCCCCGCCCTCGCCGCGGGCAACACCGTCGTCCTCAAGCCCGCCGAGTGGTCGCCGCTGACCGCCTCCCTGCTCGCCGACATCGCCGACGGGGCCGGGCTGCCCGCCGGTGTGCTCAACATCGTGCAGGGGTACGGGGCCGAGGTCGGCCAGGCGCTGACCGAGCACCCCGACGTACGCCGCATCAGCTTCACCGGCTCCGTGCCGACCGCGCGCCACATCTCGGCGGCCGCCGCCGCGAACCTCACCCCGACCTCGCTCGAACTGGGCGGCAAGTCACCCCTGTTGGTGCTGGCGGACGCGGACCTGGACCTCGCCGTCGAGCTGGCCGTGGAGCAGTACGACAACGCCGGTCAGGTCTGCCTGGCGGGCACCCGGCTCCTGGTGCACGAGTCCATCGAGGCGGAGTTCACCCGGCGCTTCGTCGAGAAGGCGAGCGCCCTCGTCCAGGGCGACCCCCGCGACGCCGCCACCGACCTCGGGCCCAACATCCACCCCCGCCAGCTGGAGAAGATCGACGGCTTCGTGCAGCGCGCGCTCGCGGCGGGCGCCGAGGCCGTGATCGGCGGCGGGCCCAACACCGAACTGGGCGGCCTGTACTACCGGCCGACCCTCCTCACCGGCCTCGCCCAGGACGCCGAAGCCGTCCAGGAGGAGATCTTCGGCCCCGTCCTGACCCTCCAGACCTTCGCGGACGACGACGAGGCGATCGCGCTCGCCAACGGCACCCGCTTCGGTCTCGCCGCCACCGTCGTCAGCGGCGACCGCGACCACGCCGACCTGATCGCCCGGCAGCTCGTCGCGGGCACCGTCTGGGTCAACTGCTTCTACGTACGCGACCTGCGCGCACCCTTCGGCGGCTCCCGCCAGTCCGGGGTCGGCCGGGAGGGCGGCACCTGGAGCTTCGACTTCTACTGCGACCTCAAGAACACCGTCACCGCACAGGAATCAGGGTGGGCGTAAACATGGGTGAAATCGTCGGCGCGGGGCTGCTGTCCCACGTCCCCACCATCGTTCTGCCCGAGGAGACCCGCAAGGAGCTCAACGAGGGCCGCGAGATCAGCCTCGTCCCGGGCCTGCGCAAGCTGCGCGAGGAGGTCTTCGAGACGCTGGACTACGACACCGTCGTCGTCCTGGACTCGCACTGGGCGACCACCGTCGAGTACGTCGTCTCCGCGCAGGACAGACGTGCCGGTCTCTTCACCTCCGAGGAGCTCCCGCGCGGCATGTGCCGGATGCCGTACGACTACCCCGGCGACCCCGAACTGGCCCGCAACATCGCGAAGTTCGCCGACCGGCACGGCACCTGGATCACCCCGATCGACGACCCGTACCTGCCCGTGTACTACGCCACGATCAACCTGTGGAAGTACCTCGGCGAGGGGCTGCCGGACAAGAAGTGGGTGTCGATCGGCGTCTGCCAGACCGCCGACACCGAGGACAACCTGCGGCTCGGCCGTGCGCTCGCCGACGGCATCGCCGCCACCGACCGCAAGGTCCTCCTGATCGCGTCCGGCGCCCTGTCGCACACCTTCTGGTCCCTGCGCGAGTTGCGCGACCACGAGTCCAGCGACCCCAGCCACATCTTCACCGCCGGTGCCCGCGAGGCCGACTACGAGCGGATCGCCTGGTTCGAGCAGGGGCGGCACGACGAAGTCCTGCGCACGATGCCGGAGTTCTACCGGTTCAAGCCCGAGGCCCGCTTCGGGCACTACCTGATGATGGCCGGCGCGCTCGGCGAGGAGCGCTGCACCGCTCCCGGACGGCTGTTCAGCGCGTACGAGAACTCCGTCGGCACCGGCCAGGTGCACATCTGGTTCGACCGCCCCGAGGGCGGCTGGACCGCAACCCCCGCAACCTCCTCAACCTCTGCGAACACGAATCTGGAGACCTCCCATGCCTGAGTACCGCCGTATCCTCCTCGACGGTGCCGTCGTCCAAGTGGAGCGCCAGGACGACGAGTTGGTCTCCGCCGACGGCCGCCGCGTCAAGATCGACGACGTCCGTCACCTGCCGCCGGTCGTGCCGTCCAAGGTGATCGCCGTGCACCTCAACCACCGCAGCCGGGTGGAGGAGTTCCAGATCGACCTGACCCCCACCCCGACGTACTTCCACAAGCCGACCTCCGCGCTGAACTCCCACCAGGGCGCGATCGTGCGCCCCGAGGGCTGCAAGTACCTCAACTACGAGGGCGAGGTCGCGATCGTCATCGGGAAGACCGCCCGCAACATCTCCCCCGAGGAGGCCGGTGACTACATCGCCGGTTACACCATCGGCAACGACTACGGCCTGCACGACTTCCGCGACACCGACGCCGGCTCCATGCTGCGCGTGAAGGGCTCGGACACCCTGTGCCCGCTCGGCCCGGGCCTGGTCACCGATTGGGACTTCCGTAACAAGTACCTGCGCACGTACGTCAACGGCGTCGTCGTGCAGGACGGTTCCACCTCCGAGATGGAGTGGGACATGCACTACCTGGTCGCCGACATCGCCCGCACCATCACCCTGCACCCGGGCGACGTCCTGCTGTCGGGCACGCCCGCCAACTCCCGTCCCGTGCAGCCCGGTGACGTCGTCGAGGTCGAGGTCGAGGGCCTCGGCAGGCTGACGAACCACATCGTCACCGGCCCCTTTCCCGTCCGCGACGACTGCGGTGCGCAGCCCACCGAGTCGGAGGAGGTCGTCTCCACGGCCTTCGGCGGCGACTGGGAGTTCCGCGGCGTCCGCGCACCCAAGAGAGGCTGACCCGCCATGGCCTCGCAGCGGACAGAGACTTCGGAAGTTCCGGCACGTGGTGACGCGCCCCGCACGCTCAAGCGGGGCGCCCTGGGGGCCCTCGGCATCCTCTTCTTCGTCCTCTCCGCACAGGCCCCGCTGACCGGCATGGCCGGGGCCGCCCCGATCGCGATAGCCATCGGGAACGGCCCCGGCGTCCCGGCCGCGTACGCGGTGGCGGGCGGCATCGTGCTGCTGTTCTCCGTCGGGTTCGTCGCGATGGGGCGGTACGTCGTCGACGCGGGCGCGTTCTACACGTACATCGGCAAGGGGCTCGGCCGGACCACCGGCATCGGCAGCGCGGGCGTGGCCCTGCTCGCGTACAGCACCATCCAGAGCTCGATGTACGGGCTGTTCGGCGCGACCACCAGCAGGCTCTTCGCCGACTACGCGGGGCTGGACGTCCCGTGGTGGGTCTGCGCGTTCGTGACGATGGCGATCGTGCAGCTGCTGGGCGTGCTGGGCATCGAGGTGGGCGCGAAGGTCCTCGCGGTGTTCGTGCTCGCCGAGTTCAGCATCCTGCTGGCGTTCGGCGTGGTGACACTGCTCCAGGGCGGCGGACCCGAGGGGCTGAACGCGGGCGCCTCCTTCTCGCCGTCCGCGATGCTCGAAGGCGCGCCCGGTGTGGCGCTCGTCTTCGCGCTCGCCTCGATGCTCGGCTTCGAGGCCACGGCGATCTACGGGGAGGAGGCGCGCGACCCGAAGAGGACCGTGCCGCGTGCCACCTACCTGGCGGTCGCAGTGGTGACCTGCTTCTTCGCGTTCACCACGTGGATGCTGATCTCCTCGTACGGAGCGTCCACGAGCGCGGCGGCGGCCGGGAAGGCGCTGGCGGGCGGTGACGGGGCGGCCTTCGTGTTCGCCCCCGTGGCCGAGCAGTTCGGGGCCTGGACGAACGACGTCCTGCCCTTCCTCCTCGCCACCTCCCTGTTCGCCGGAATCCTCGCCTTCCACAACTCCGCCAACCGCTACCTCTTCTCGCTGAGCCGTGACGGCCTGCTCCCGCGCGGGCTGTCCGCCCTCAGCAAGCGGCAGTCGCCGTGGGCGGCCGGGGTCGTGCAGACCCTGATGGCGGCGGCGCTCGCGCTGCCGTTCGTGGTGCTCGGCAAGGACCCGGTGCTGACGATGTTCTCCTGGTTCAGCGGCGTCGCGGCCCTGGCGATCACGTTCCTGTACTTCCTGACCTCGGTCGCGGTGATCGTCTTCTTCCGCCGCACCCGGCAGGACACCCGGGTGTGGAACACGCTGATCGCCCCGCTCCTCGGGTCGCTCGGCATCGCGGGCGCGATCTTCCTCGTGGTCACGAACTTCCCCACCCTGATCGGCGGGGACGCGGCGACCGCGACCTGGCTGGCGGTGTCCGTCCCGGCGGCACTCGTGCTGTGCGCGGGCCTGTCCCGGCTGCCGTACGCGCGGCGCGCGGCCCGGCTCCGGGAGTGACCGGCACTCCTGGTACGGAGGCGGCGGCCGGGCCCCTGACCTGGGGATCCGGCCGCACGTACAATTCGGTGTCGAACCGATGTGGTGTCGAACGACCGAACCGCTAGGTGTGTCCGAAGGAGAGCCTGTGCCCGGCCAGCGTTCCATCATCGAGACCGAGAAGCTGGTCGAGTCCAAGCTCGGCGGCATCCCCATCCAGCACGAGCAGATGGCGGTCATCGCCAACATCCACCGCGCGGCCGCCGCCGTCCGGGGCCACTTCGAGAACTCGGTGCTGCGCGGCTCGGACCTCACCTGGACCGCGTTCGTGGTGCTGTGGGTGGTCTGGATCTGGGGCGAGCAGGAGACGCGTTACGTCGCCGAGGAGGCCGGGATCTCCAAGGGCACCCTGACCGGGGTGGCCCGCACCCTGGAGGGGCGCGGCCTGGTGCGGCGCACCGACCACCCCTCCGACGGCCGCCGGGTCCTGCTCAGCCTCACCGACGAGGGCGAGGCCCTGATGCGGCGCGTCTTCCCCGAGCTGAACGCCGAAGAGGCGTTCGTGGCGCAGCAGTTGGACGCGGACGAGTGCAAGAAGACGGCGGACGCCCTGCGCCGGATCGTCGTCCAGGTGGAGGAGCACGGCGAGGAGCGCCGCCGCGAGCTGCTGAACGGTGCGGAGCCCGCGCCGCGCCGCAGCGGGCGACGGGCCGCCAAGCCGTAACCCCCCTTGCCGGGGCGGGAGTTCAGGCCACCCGTTCCGCCCGTTGGCGCGCGGGCGCCGGACCGAACCACCGGTCGAGGGCTTCCGCCAGGCCCCCGGCATCCGGGCCCGCGCCTGCCGGTGCGGCCCAGGCGACGTAGCCGTCCGGGCGCAGGAGCAGTGCGCTCCAGGCGAGGGGCTCCGGGCCTGCCACTCGTACCGTACGAAGTCCCGGACGGGTCGCGGCGGGGTGCGCGGCGCCCTCCGCGAGGAGCAGCAACGGCTGTGCTTCGTCAAGGAGTTCGGCGACGGTCTGTCGGGGCCCTTCCTCCGTGGTGCAGACGTGGTTGGGCAGGAAGGTGCCCTCCAGGGGTGAGGCGTCGGAGGCCGTCTCCCGGTAGCGGATGCCCTGGCCGCTGACGATGTCGGCCAGTTCCTTCACCCGGGCGGGGTCGGCGAGCTGTGCGGTGATGTGGGCGCGCAGCGGGTCGTGCTCGGGGTGCGGGTTCATGACGGCGGCCTGGGTGCGGGTGTTGTCGACGACCTGCCGGCCCACCGGGCGGCGTTCGCGGGTGTACGTGTCGAGGAGTGCGGCGGGGGCGTCGCCCCGGGCCACCGCGCCGAGCTTCCAGCCCAGGTTGAAGGCGTCCTGGAGTCCGGTGTTGAGGCCCTGCCCGCCGAGCGGGGCGTGCACGTGCGCGGCGTCGCCCGCGAGCAGCACCCGGCCGGGGCCTGCGGAGCGGTAGGTGTCGGCGAGGCGGGTGAAGTCGCTGAACCGGGAGAGGTACGTCGCCCCGCGCATCGGCACCTCCCGGCCCAGCACGCGTGTCGTGGCCTCGTTCAACTCCCCGAACGAAACCGGCTGTTGCCGGTCCGGGAAGGGGTGGGTGAAGTCGTGGACGACGACGCGGCTGAGTCCGTACGGATTGACGTTGATCAGCGTCGCGCCCTCAGGGCCGTGCGCCCAGCCGCCGGGGGCGGTCACCGGGTCGAGGAGTTCCACCAGGGCGACGATGCCGCTGAAGGACGGCGGGGTGGTGGTGGCCGGTATCCCGGCGGCCTCGCGGACGGTGGAACGCGCGCCGTCGCTGCCGATGAGCCAGTCGGCCTCGATGCGGGAGCGGGTGCCGTCCTCGGCGAGGGTGTCGACCTCGACGCGGTCGGGGTGCTCGGTCAGGCCGGTCACCCGCACTCCGCGCCGGATCTCGGCACCGAGGGCGCGGGCCCGGGCCTCGAAGGCCTCCTCCAGCGCGGACTGCGACTGGTTGAAGATCGGCGGGCCCTCGGCGGTGGGAGTGGTGATCTCCAGGAGGGGCAGTCCGGCGAAGTGGAACCCGGTGCAGTGGTGGAGGTCGAGGCGCCCGGGCTCGGGAAGCCGCAGAAACCCCCGCCGGAGCAGGGACTGCACGCTGCGGGCGTGCAGGGTGCCTGCCCGTGGGGTGTCCCTGACCCGTACGTCCTGCTCCAGGACGATCGCCTCGACGTTCTGGAGGGCGAGCTCACAGGCCAGCAGCATGCCGACGGGGCCACCGCCCGCGATGAGGACTCGGGTGCGCTCGGGAAACCTGTCGATCGGCATGCGGGGCTCCTGCGTGGTCGTACGTTGTGGTGGGGTCGGGTGAAGGGGTGCGCGTGAAGGGGTTTACGTGGAAGGGCCCGCGTCAAGGGGCCGCCCCTGCGCCCCGAACCGAGGGCGCCCAGGGCTGGGCCCGCACCGGCCCGGACCGACGGGCCCAGCCGCCTGGTCCGGAGCGGCCGTACCGCTCGGCCCGCGAGGACGGCCGGGACAATCCGGCGCCCCGGACCGGTAACGGTCGGCTCGACCCGCCCCACCAGTCGGGGCGGCTCAGCGGCCCGGACCGGGAACGGTCGGACCAACCCGCCACACCGGCCGGGACAGTCCCGCCGCGCGGCCCCCTGACGGCCGGGGCAATCCGGCGCCCCGGACCGAGAACGGTCGGCTCGACCCGCCCCATCAGTCGGGGCGGTTCAGCGGCCCGGACCGGGAGTGGCCGGGCCGCCCCGCCGGCCGGGACGGGCCGGTGCCCTCCGGCCGAGGGAGGCCCGGTCAGGCCTGGGGGTCCGGGGCCGCGGCGGCGTCGAAGCTGGCGAAGTAGACGGCCGCCATGTCCTCCGCGCCGTGGCCCTGCTCGGACGCTCGGGCGAAACGGTCGCGGGCGGCTTCCGCACCGTCCAGGCGCAGGCCCGCGCGGCGGGCGGCCTCGGCGGCGAGGCGGGCGTCCTTCTCCGCGTTGTCGACGGTGAAGCTCGGGGTGAAGTCCTCGGCCAGGACGGCCCCGGACTTGCCCTGGAAGTAGCCGCTGTCCAGGGGGCCGCCGGTGATGACGTCGACGAAGTGCTTCGGGTCGACGTCGAGGCCCCTGGCCAGGGAGAGCGCCTCGCCGACGCCGTTGGTGAGGGCGATGACCCAGGTGTTGAGCACCAGCTTGAGGCGGCTGGCCGCGCCCTTCGTGCCGTCCTCGCCGACCCACACCGTGCGCGAGCCGATGGTGTCGAAGAGCGGCTGGACGGTCGGGCGCACGGTTTCCGGACCTGCCGCCAGGACGACGAGCTTGCCCAGTTCGGCGGGCTGGCGGGTGCCCTGCACCGGGGCGTCCACCAGGACGAGCCCGGCCTCGGCCGCGTAGGCGGCGATCGCGTCGATGTCCTCGCCGACGGTGCTGACCTGCACCCAGACGGTGCCCTCGGTCAGCTTCGGGGCGGCGGCGCGGACCGCCTCCAGGACGCGGGGGCCGTCATTGAGGACGGTGAGGACGACGTCGGCGCCGTCGACCGCGTCGGCCGGGGTGTCGGCGACGTGCACGCCGTGTTCGGCGAGGGCGTCGGCCTTGGCGCGGGTGCGGTTCCAGGCGCGGACGGTGAAGCCGCCCTGGGCGAGGTTGCGGGCGACGGGGGCGCCGATGATTCCGGTGCCGAGGACGGCGACGACCGGCCGGGGGGTGGTCATGTCAGACTCCTGGATTCACATGGGTTCACACGGGTTCACGCGCGAGGGGTTCGAAAATTTTCGTACCCAGCCACCATAGAGACCCCCCGGATATGCTGGCAACGCCCCCACGTGAACGCCGGATGAAAGGTCGCCGATGCCCGTACAGCTCTCCCACCCACCGCTCGGCGACGTCCAACTCGACGCCGTGTACGGCGCGTTGGCCGACCGGCACCGACGGCTCGTGGTGGTGCGGCTCGCCTCGTCGCCGGACGAGGAAGTCCCCTGTACGACCCTCGACGTACCGGGGTCAAAGTCCACCCGCTCGTACCACTGGAAGGTCCTCCGCGAGGCGGGCCTGATCGTCCAGCGCAGCACGGGCACCGGAATGCTGCTGCGGCTGCGCCCCGACTTCGAGGAGCGCTTCCCGGGGCTGCTAGAGAACCTGCTGAGGCTGGCGGAGACCGGCCGCTAGGGGCAGCTCAGGACGCGGGCGGCAGGATGCGGTCCACGAGGGCCGCCAGGTCGCCCCGGTCGGAGACCTTGCCGAGCACGCGCAGCCCGTACATCGAGTTGAGCAGGTAGAGCGCGCGGTCGCGGGGCGGCTCCGCCGCGTGCGGGAGCGATCCGTCGCGCACCCCCTGCTCGACGCAGACCGCCAGCGCCTGCGTCACGCGGTCGAAGGTGTCCCGGACGTGCTGGGTGACCCGGGCGTCACGGCCGGCCAACTCCATGGCGGAGTTGACCACGAGACACCCCCGGTGCGCGGGATGTTCCGCGGTCTCCTCCTCCACGACGCTCATCAGGACCGTGCGAATGCGGTCGCGCGCGGGGCCGTCGCCCTCTTCCAGGAGCGTCACCAGGCGGGTCGTCCACTCGGTGTCGTAGCGCTTCAGCGCCGCCTGGAACAGGCCGTACTTGCTGTCGAAGGTGTTGTAGAGACTGCCGCGGCCCAGACCCGTGCTGTCCACCAGGTCCTGGGCGGACGTGGCGGCGTACCCCTTGTCCCAGAAGGTGTCCATGGCCGCGTCCAGTGCTTTGTCGAGGTCGAAGCCCCGGGGGCGAGGTGACATAGCAGCAAGGTTAGCCGTTCTGGAACGATTGTTAAACTTCCATTGCGCAGAGTGCAATCGCCGCGGGAAGTGTGCTTGTCTCAGTCGCGCAGCTCGCCGCCCACCCCGTCCAGCACGGGGGAAGGGCGCGGGGGGAGGCCCGGAAACCGGGCACCGAAAGCGCTTCATCACTGGGGAGTACACCTTGCCTGGAGCACATCCCGCCGTACCTGACCGCGACCTCCGCACCACTCACCTCCGCACCGCCCACGAGGGCCGTGCCGAACGCGGCGCGCGCACCGAACACGGCGTCCGCAGCGAGCGCGGCGCACAGGACATCCGTCTGGAACACGCCTCCTGCCTGCCCGGCCTGCTGGAGCACCAGATCGCGCTGCGCCCCGACGCGGTGGCCGTGGTCAGCGGCGAGCAGCGGCTCACCTTCCGGGAGCTGGGACTGGCGAGCGGTCAACTGGCCGCGAAACTTCACCTCTTGGGCGTACGGACCGACGACTGCGTCGGTGTCTTCACGGAGCCCTCGCTCGACCTGATGGTAGGGGCCTGGGGCGTCCTGTTCGCCGGGGCCGCCTATCTGCCGCTCTCCCCGGAGTACCCGGAGGACCGGCTGCGATACATGATCGAGAACAGCCGCACCACCGTCGTCGTCACCCAGGAGCACCTGCGCGAGCGCCTCGCCGCCGTCGCCCCGGCGGGCACCCGCATCGTCACGCCCGACGAGGCCCGCGACGTCTCGACCGCCGACGTGCACCACTGCACGGTCAGCCCCGCCGCCCGCGCGCCCCGGTCCCACCCGGCCGCGCCCGGTCCCCGCCCCGACTCGCTCGCGTACGTCATCTACACCTCGGGCAGCACCGGCCGCCCCAAGGGCGTGATGATCGAGCACCGCAGCGTCGTCTCGCAGCTGCGGTGGATGCACACGTTCGGCCATCTCGGCAGCCATGTCTCGGTGTTGCAGAAGACGCCGATGAGCTTCGACGCCGCGCAGTGGGAGATCCTCGCGCCCGCCACCGGCGCGCGGGTCGTCGTCGCCCCGCCGGGCAGCTACCGGGACCCGGAGGCGCTGATCGCCGCGATCAACCGGTACGGGGTGACGACCCTCCAGGGCGTACCGACGCTCCTCCAGGCCCTCCTGGACACCGAGCGGTTCGGCTCCTGCACCTCATTGCACCGCGTCTTCTCCGGCGGCGAGGCCCTCTCCCGGCGGCTCGCCCGCGAGCTGCTGGCCGCGCTGCCGGACGCCTCGCTGGTCAATCTGTACGGGCCCACCGAGACCACCATCAACGCCACGGCCAACCTGGTCGACCCGGACTCGCTGGACGAGCCGGCGGAGGGCAACGGGACCGTCCCCATCGGGGTCCCCGTCGACAACACCCAGTGCTTCATCCTGGACGAGGAGCGCCACCCGGTCGGCATCGGCACGACTGGCGAACTCTACATAGGCGGCGTCCAGTTGGCGCGCGGCTACCTGCACCGCCCCGACCTCACCGAAGAGCGCTTCGTCCCCTCCCCCTTCATTCCCACCGAGCGTCTCTACCGCACCGGCGACCTGGCCCACTGGAACCCGGACGGCACCATCACCTGCCTCGGCCGGGCCGACAACCAGGTCAAACTGCGCGGCAACCGGGTCGAGTTGGACGAGATCGCGGTCGCCGTCGAGGAGCACACCTGGGTGCGCAGGGCGGCGGCGGTGGTCACTGACGACGCCCGCACCGGCTTCCAGAACCTGGTGGCCGTCGTCGAGCTGAACCCGCGCGAGGCGGCCCTGATGGACCAGGGCAACCACGGCGGCCACCACCAGTCCAAGGCCAGCAAGCTCCAGGTCAAGGCCCAGCTCTCGCACGCCGGGGTGCGCGACGCCGAGGACCTGCTCGACCTCGGTGTGAGCAGCGCGGACGTCCTCGAACTGCCGGGCCGCGACGGCACGGAACGCCAGCGTCGGGAGACCTTCGCCCGCAAGACGTACCGCTTCTACGACGGGGGCGAGGTGACCCGGGACGACCTGCTGGAACTGCTCGCCCCGCGCACCCCGGCCGTCGCCGCCTCCGGACGGGACCTCGGCGAGCTGACGTACGAGCAACTGGCGGACGTACTACGCTGGTTCGGCCCCTTCCGCAGTACGGAGCGGCTGCTGCCGAAGTACGCGTACGCCTCCCCCGGCGCGCTGTACGCGACCCAGCTCTACCTGGAGACCTCGGGTTTCGCGGGCATCGCGGACGGCATCCACTACCACCACCCCGTCGACCACACCCTGATCCGGATCGCGGGCCCCTCGGGGCTGGTCCCGGACACCGGGGCCACCGCGCTGCGCCTGCACTTCCTCGGCAAGAACCAGGCGATCCAGCCGGTCTACGCCAACAACATCCGCGAGGTGCTGGAGTTCGAGACGGGCCACATGCTGGGCGTCTTCGAGGAAGTCCTCCCGGAGTACGGGCTGACCGTGCGGCCCACCGGATTCCTGCCCGAGGTGAAGGACCTGCTGCGCGTCCCCGACGAGGACCACTACCTGGGCACCTTCGAGATCGTCCGCAACGACGGCACGCCCGCCGCCGACCCGACCGACATCTACGTCCAGGCCCATCCCGGGCGGGTAGCCGATCTGACGGAGGGTCATTACCGCTACAGAGGGGGCGAGTTGACACCCTTCTCCGCCGACCTCGTGCAGCGCAAGCACGTCATCGCGATCAACCAGAGCGTGTACGACCGGGCCTCTTTCGGGATCGCCGCCGTCAGCCGCGCCGCCGAACCCTGGCTCTCGTACATCGCCATGGGCACCAAGCTCCACCACCTCCAGCGCAACGGACTGGCGCTCGGCTTCATGTCGGCGGGCTACAGCTCCGAGTCCGGAAACCCGCTGCCCGCCTCCCGCCGCATCGACGAGATCCTCGCGGCCCAGGGCGTCGAGCGCGGCCCGTCCTACTTCTTCCTCGGCGGCCGGGTCAGCGAGGAGCAGATCCGCAGCGAGGGCATGTACGAGGACTCGGTGCACTCCAAGGGGCCCGCCGAGATCATCAAGGACGAGCTGGCGACCCTGCTGCCCGACTACATGATCCCCAACCGGGTCCTCGTCCTGGACAGCCTGCCGCTCACCGCGAACGGCAAGGTCGACGCGAAGGCGCTCGCCGCCGACGAGACGGTGCGCGCGGCGGGCAGCGACGCCCCGTACGTCGCGCCGGAGACCGTGCACGAGAAGTGGCTCGCCGAGGCGTGGGGCAAGGCCCTGAAGTACGAGGACCCCTCGACGGCGGACGACTTCTTCACCGCGGGCGGCAACTCGCTCGTCGCGGTCGCGCTCGTCAACCGGATCAACCGGGAGTTCGGCACCTCGCTGCCCCTGCAAGTCATCTTCGAGGCACCGAAGTTGGGGGAACTGGCGGCACGGATCGAGGCCGAGGGCACGGTGGGAGCCTCCGCCGTCTCCGCCGTCTCCTCCCGGCTGATCCGCCTGTACGACGACGAGTCGGCCGGTCTGCCGCCGGTGTTCTGCTGGCCGGGGCTCGGCGGGTACCCCATGAACCTCCGCCTCCTGGGCCGGGAGGCCGGGCTCGGCCGCAGCTTCTACGGCATCCAGGCGCACGGCATCAACGCGGGCGAGACCCCGTACCCGACGGTGCAGGAGATGGCCGCGGCCGACGTCGCCGAGATCCGGCGGGTGCAGCCCCAGGGCCCGTACCTGCTCTGGGGTTACTCCTTCGGGGCCCGGGTCGCCTTCGAGACGGCCTGGCAGCTGGAGCAGGCGGGGCAGGAGGTCTCGGACCTGGTGCTGATCTGCCCCGGCAACCCGAAGGTGCGGGCCGCCGAGGGCGCGCGGCACGGGCGGGAGTCCTCCTACGCCAACCCCGCGTACGTGACGATCCTGCACTCGGTCTTCGCCGGGGCGATCACGGGGCCGGAGGTCGCGGAGTGCCTGGCGGCGACGCACGACGAGGACTCCTTCGTCGCCTTCGTGCACGACCGCATACCCGCCCTCGGCGAGGAGCTGATCCGGCGGATCACCCGGATCGTCGCCGAGACGTACGAATTCGACTACAACTTCCGCGAGTTGACGGAGCGTCGGATCGCGGCGCCGGTCACGGTCCTCAAGGCGACCGGCGACGACTACTCCTTCATCGAGGACGCGACGGGCTACACGGTGTCGCCTGCGGCGGTGGTGAATCTGGCCGCCGACCACTACGAGGTCCTCAGGCCGAGGGGGCTCCCGGAGCTTCTCGCGGCCATCCGCAGCCGTCTCGCCTGATCCCCCCTTCCCTTCTTCCCCTCCCCTGGAGTCTGCTGTGCCCCACATCGACCTGAGTCACTTTCCCGCCGAGCTGACCGAGGAGCAGCGGGGCCGACTGGCGTCGGACCTCACGGCCGTGATCGTCGCGCACTTCGGAACGTACGAGGGGGCCGTCTCGATCGCCCTTCGGCCGGTGCCGCCGGAGGCCTGGGACGAACAGGTCGTCGACCCGCTCATCACTGGCCGGGGCCCGCACCTGATCAAGCCCCCGGCCTACAGACCGGCCTAGGCGGCCGGGCCCCGGTTCCGTGCGGGTGGATCGTGGCTGGTCGCGCAGTTCCCCGCGCCCCTGGATGGATGCCCTCCGGGCACCATCCCCCTCCCGGGCCCCCACCGCCGGGCGGCGAAGCCGCCCCCTCCCCTTCCCCCCCGCCCCCTTGGGCGGCGGGGCCGCCCCCCCCCGGGGGCGGGACGGGCGGGCAAGGGGGCGGCCCGCCCGACTCCGGCCCACCCCCGTTCCGGCCCTCTCGCCACCGGCCCACCCCGCCCCGCACCACCACCCCGCACCCCTCCCCCGTACACGAAAGGCCACCCCGTGCCCGATTCCCTCGGCCCCCGCCTCAAGGTCGGCGTCGTTCTTCCCTCCACCAACACCTCCGCCCAGCCGGAGATGGAGTCCCTCCGCCCCCACCACGTCACCAATCACACCGGCCGCATGCTCATCGGCGACGACTCGATGGTCGACGAACCCGGCTTTGACCACGTCATGCACAGCATCCGCCGCTCCACCGTCCCGGCCATCGAAAGCGTCGTCAGCTGCAACCCCGACGGCGTCGTCATCGGCGTCTCCCCGGAGAGCTACTGGGACGGCCCCGACTCCCACACCCGCGTCCTCGCCTCCCTCACCGAAGCCGCCGGCGGCCGACCGGTGATCATGAGCCCGGACGCCATCAAGGCAGCCCTGGACACCTACCGGGCCCGCCGGATCGCCGTCATCACCCCGTACCTGCCCGTCGGCGACGACTCCGTCAGCCGGTTCTTCAAGGACAGCGGCTACGACGTCGTCCGCATCCAGGGCCTCGGCGTGTCCAGCCCGGCCCGGATCTCCCACGTCTCGGAGGCCCAACTCCGCGACACCGTCCGGGACATCGACGGCCCCGACATCGAGGCCATCGTCCAGGTCGGCACGAACGTCGCCATGACCCGCCTCGCCGCCGTCGCCGAGACCTGGCTCGGCAAGCCGGTCATCTCCAACAACACGGTCCTGTACTGGCACGCCCTGCGGACCCTCGGCATCACCGACCACGTCCACGGCCACGGCTCCCTGCTCTCCGAGCACTGAGCCCCCCACCCGCCCACCCCACCCCGTCGCGCCGCCCGCGGCACCCTGGAGATCCTCGTGACCACCGAAACACCGCCCACGGCCACTGCCACAGCCACCACCACAGCCAGCGGTCAGGCGCCCGCGAAAGAGCGGCTCCCCGTCCTCAAGCTGCTCGCCTTCACCGCCGCGGGCTTCCTCGCGATCATGACCGAGACCATGCCCGCGGGTCTGCTCCCGCAGATCAGCAAAGGCCTGAACATCTCCGAGGGGCTGGCGGGTCAGCTCGTCACGCTGTACGCCATCGGTTCCGTCGTCGCCGCTATTCCGGTGATCGCCGCGACCCGTGCGATGTCCCGCCGCCCGCTGCTCCTCTACGCGGTCGGCTCGCTCTTCGTCTTCAACACCGTCACCGCGCTCTCCACCAACTACGCCGTCACCCTCGGCGCGCGCTTCATCGCGGGCATGGCGTCCGGCGTCATCTGGGGCCTGCTCGCGGGCTACTCGCGCCGCCTGGTACCCGAGCACCTCCAGGGCCGGGCCCTGGCGATCGTCGGTGTCGGGCAGCCGATCGCGCTGACCTTCGGCGTGCCGCTCGGCACCCTGCTGGGCTCGCTGTTCGGCTGGCAGGGCGTGTTCTGGATCATGTCGGCGGTGGCCCTGCTGCTGGTGGTCTGGGTGCGTGCCCTCGTCCCGGACTTCCCCGGCCAGGCCGCCGAACAGCGGCTGCCGATCCGCCGGATCTTCCTCACCCCGGGCATCCGCCCGATCCTGGCCGTCATCTTCCTGTGGATCCTGGCCCACAACATCCTCTACACGTACATCGCCCCGTTCCTCGCGAAGGCGGGCATCGGCGAGCGGGTGGACGCGATCCTGCTGCTCTTCGGTGCGACGGCCATCGCGGGCATCTGGTTCACGGGCCTGTTCGTGGACCGCAAGCTGCGGGTCCTCACCCTGGCCAGCCTCGCCGGGTTCGCGGCCGCCGCACTGATCCTGGGCATCGGCCAGAACTCCCCGATCGCCGTCATCGTCGGCGTCGTCGCCTGGGGCCTCACCTTCGGCGGCGCCCCGACCCTCCTCCAGACCGCCATCGCGGACGCGGCGGGCGACGGTGCGGACGTCGCCCAGTCCATGCTGGTCACCATCTTCAACCTGGCGGTCGCGGGCGGCGGCGTGGTCGGCGGCCTCCTCCTGGAGTCCTCGGGCGCGGGCACCTTCCCGTGGGTGCTGCTCGCCCTGGGCGTGGTGGCCCTGCTGGTCGTCGGCACCGCCAAGTCCCACGCCTTCAAGGCGGGCCGCCGCGGCGAGGCCTGACCACCGCCCGAACGGGCGTGTGCGGGAGAGCAAGCGTCCTCTCCCGCACACGGCCGGGGCCCTTGCCGGGTGTGTCGCATGCCCTTACGCAAGCCAGCTGTCGCCCCAACTCCCCTGACGCTGACCCCAGTTGACCTCCTCCCGCTGCCCGGATGGGCACCGGCCCGCGCGAACCGCAGGCTGGAAGCCGAAGCCACAGCCGCGCGACCGAGGAAGGTCACCCCCCATGCCGAAGCGCCCGCATCCCCGTCGAGTCCCCGCAGCGGCCGCCCTGCCCGCCTCCGCCCTGGCTCTGACGCTGGCCCTGACGGGCACCCTGACGGCGACCGCCGCACCGCCCGGGGCCGCGGCCGCCGCACCGCACCGAGCAGCCGCCGATCCGCTGCGCAGCGGCCTCGACCGGCTGGTGGACGTGACCGGCTACCCGGCCGCCCTGGCCGCGGCCACCGGCCGTGACGGGCGCACCCGCAGTCTGGCCGCAGGCGTCCGGGACCTACGCACCGGGGACAAGGCCCCGCTCGACGGACACATCCGGGCGGCGAGTGTCACCAAGTCCTTCACCGCCGTCGTCGTCCTGCAACTCGTCGGCGAGGGCAGGGTCGCCCTGGACTCTCCCGTCGACACCTACCTGCCGGGCCTGCTGCGCGGCGACGGGATCGACGGCCGCCGCATCACCGTGCGTCAACTGCTCCAGCACACCAGCGGGTTGCCCGAGTACGCGCTCTACATGGACGACCTGGTCGCCACCCGCCACCGCTATCACAACCCCCGCGCGCTCCTCGACCTCGCGCTCCGGCACCGGGCGACGTTCCCGCCCGGCAAGGACTGGCAGTACACCAACACGGACTACCTGGTGGCCGGGCTGCTCGTCGAGCAGGTCACCGGCCGCCCCGTGGGCGAGGAGGTCACCCGCCGGGTGCTCGACCGCGCCGGGCTGCGGAACACCTCCTTCCCGGTCGCGGGCGACCAGACGGTCCCGGGCCCGCACCCGCAGGGGTACGCCTCGACGAAGCCCGGCGCTCCCCTGCTGGACGTCACCGTGATGGACCCGTCGTCGGGCTGGGCCTCCGGTGCGCTGATCACCACCCCGAGCGATCTGAACCGCTTCTTCCGGGCCCTGCTCGGCGGCAGGCTGCTCAAGCCCGCGCAGCTCGCCGCGATGCGGACCACCGTCGCGGTCCCGGCCGAGGCGGGATACCCGAAGGGCACCCGGTTCGGGCTGGGCGTGGCCAGCAGGCCGCTGAGCTGCGGCGGTCTCATGTGGGGCCACGAGGGGGCCTACCTCGGCTTCGCGACCGCCCCGGCCGCGACCGACGACGGCCGCGCCGCCACCGTCGCCGTCACCGCCTACCCGGACGCAGCCCAGCAGGGCCGCGCCGACATCCAGCGCCTGCTGGACACGGCTCTGTGCACATGAGGGGTACGTGACGGGACGCACCCGTGCGGCACCGCCACGCACCGCGCCCCGTACCGGATCAACTCCGGTACGGGGCACAGCTGTTCATGGCTCACGCGTCAGCGCGTCCGCTTCACCGGAACCACCGCGAACGCCCCCGCCAGCGCGATCACCGCGGCCACCACGAACAGGCCCCGGTAGTCCAGCAGCGAGACCACCAGCGCGCCCAGCGAGGCGGCGACGATCTGCGGGAGGGCCGTGGCGATGTTCATGACGCCCAGGTCCTTGGCCGCGTCCTCCGGGTTCGGGAGGACCCTGTTGATCAGAGCCGTGTCGACGGCCGTGTAGACGCCGAAGGCGAGGCCGTTGACGATCGAGAAGATCATCATGCCCGTGTACGTCGGGGCCACGACCGGAATCGCCAGGGATATCGCCAGGCCCGCGCCCGCGACCAGGACGAAGACCTTGAGCCGGCCCACCCGGTCCACCAGCGGGGCGGCCAGCAGGGAGCCGACGACCGAGGCCGCGCCGCTGACCGTGAAGAGGACGCCCGCCGCGCCCACCGCGTCCTCGGGCGAGAGGCCCACGTAGTCCTGGAGGGCGAAGAAGAACAGGGCCGTGACCAGCCAGTAGCCGAGCATCATGAACATGCGGGCCAGGAAGACCCACCCGAAGTCCGGGTTCTTGCGCGGGTTGACCCACAGGCCCGCGAGGAACGTGCCCAGGCGGAAGGGCTCGCGGGGTTCGTTCCGGGAGTCGACGTCCGGGCTCAGCACGGCGAAGACGACCGCCGTGATCACGATCAGCGCCGCGATCAGGTAGTAGACGAACGGTCCCGCCAGCTCCGGGAACATCGCGAAGAGGGACGAGCCGACGAGCACGCCGAGGTTGAGGCCGACGCCCATCAGGGAGGAGACGAGGCCCATCTTCTCGCCCGGCACGCGGTCCGGGACGACGGCGGTCAGTGCCGCCTGGAAGCCGTTGAGGATCAGGCTGGTGCCCGCGTACGCGATGCCGAGCAGGGCGATCGAGGGCGCGTTGGCCTGGAGCAGGAGCAGTGCGCCGCCGCCGATCGCGCAGGCGACGAGCCACGGGGTGCGGCGGCCGAAGCGGGAGCGGGTGCGGTCGGAGAGCTGGCCGAAGAGCGGGTTGCCGACGGTGGCGGCGATGGTGCCCAGAAGGCTCGCGGTGGCGAGGGCGGCCGTGTCGGTGGCGCCGGTGATGCGCTGCACCTGGATCGGCAGCATGAACTGCGGGATCGCCGTCCAGATCATGTAGAGGACGAGGTTGGCGAGCGGGATCGTGAAGTAGAGCGGGCCCAACCTGAAGCGCCCCAGAGGCGCTTGGGGCGTTCTCGGGCGTACAGCGGTCTCGTCGTCGAGAGCCATGGCGGTGCCTTTCGGGGACGGAGAAAGGTGAAGGTGGTAAGGCAGGAACTGCCGCTTGCGCGGTGTACGGGTACGGGGTCAGGCCGTACGCGATGCGGCACGCACCAGCGCGTCGAACAGGCCCTGTTGGGCGGGGTCGCGCGGTGCGGTGTCCTCCGGGTGCCACTGGACGGCGGTGAACCAGCCCTGGGCGTGCGGGAGTTCGAGGGCCTCGATGGTTCCGTCCGAGGCGAGCGCGGTGGCGACGAGGCCGGAGCCGAGTGCGTCGACGCGCTGGTGGTGGTAGCAGGAGGCGTCCACCTTGTCGGCCCCGGCGGCCCGCGCGACGACCGAGTCCGGCGTCAGCGTCACCGGGTGGACGAGGTGCCGGTGCTCGTGCTCCGGGCCGCCCATGTCCTGCTGAAGGGTGCCGCCGAGGGCGACATTGACGACCTGGAGCCCGCGGCAGACCGCCAGCAGCGGCAGGCCCGCGTCGAGCGCGGCGTGCGCCACGGCCAGATCGAAGGCGTCCTGCTCGGCATCCACGTCGTACACGCTGTCGTGCGTGTCGTGCGCACCGTACGCCTGCGGGGCGAGGTCGCCGCCGCCCGGCAGCAGCACACCGTCGCACCGGGCGACACGCGCCGCCACCTCGGCCGGGTCCGCGACGCCGTCCGGGGCGTACGGATGCAGCATGAACGGCTCGCCCCCGGCCCTCCACACGGCGTCGACCAGGGCCCGCGCGGTGACCTCGGCGGCATACCGCAGGGCGGAGGTGGTGGCCGCGAACCGATTGGGCAGCCCGATCAACGGCCGTGCACCGGTGGACGTCCTCACAGCTGCACCCACGTCGTCTTGAGCTCCGTGTACTTCTCCAGCGCGTGCGCGGACTTGTCGCGGCCGTTTCCGGACTGCTTCATTCCGCCGAAGGGGACGGTGAGGTCGCCCTCCTCGTAGCAGTTGACCCAGACGGTTCCGGCGCGCAGGCGGCGGGAGACCTGGTGGGCGGTGGAGAGGTTCGCGGTCCACAGGCCGGCGGCGAGGCCGTACTCCGTGTCGTTGGCCAGCCGTACCGCTTCGTCGATCGTGTCGAAGGTGAAGACCGAGAGGACCGGGCCGAAGATCTCCTCGCGGGCGAGGCGGGAGTCGTGGGCGACCGCGTCGAAGACGGTCGGTGCGAGGTAGCTGCCGCCGGTCTCCTCGTGGACGCGGACGCCGCCGGTACGCAGCCGGGCGCCCTGCTCCTGACCTGCGGCGATGTGCTCCAGCACCTTCCCCAGGTGGCCCTCCCCGGCCAGCGCGCCCATCTCGGTCGCCGGGTCGAGCGGGTCGCCGACCCGCAGGGCCTCGGCCCGCGCCACGACCGCGTCGACCACCCGGTCCGCGACCGAGGAGTGCACCAGCAGCCGGGACGGTGCGGTGCACATCTCGCCCTGGTTGAAGAAGATGCCCCACGCGGCGGTGGCGGCGGCCTGCTCCAGGTCGGGGGCGTCCGGCAGCACGATGTTGGGCGACTTGCCGCCCAGCTCCAGCCAGACCCGCTTGAGGTTGGAGTCGGCCGCGTAGTGCAGGAAGTGGCGGCCCACGGCGGTGGACCCGGTGAAGGCCAGGACGTCCACGCCGGGGTGCAGCCCGAGGGCGCGGCCCGCCGTCGGCCCGTCGCCCGCGACCACGTTCAGCACGCCGTCGGGCAGTCCGGCCTCCGTGCCGAGCCGCCCGAGCAGCAGCGCGGTGAGCGGCGACAGCTCGGAGGGCTTCAGCACGACGGTGCAGCCCGCGGCCAGCGCCGGGGCGACCTTCCACCCGGCGAGGGTCAGCGGGAAGTTCCACGGCACGACCGCGCCGACGACCCCCGCGGGCTCGCGCGTCACGAGGGCGAGCGCGTCGGGGGCGGTGTGCGGCGCCTCGTCGGTGAGCTTGTCGGCCAGGCCCGCGTAGTACCGGAAGGTGTTGACCAGGGCGCGCAGTTCGATGCCGTACGCGTCCGAGATCGGCTTGCCCATCTCCAGGCTGAGCGTGAGCGCGAGGTCCTCGCGGCGTTCCTCGATCAGGTCGGCCAGCCGGAACAGGGCCCTCCCGCGCTCGCCCGGGGCCAGTCGCGGCCAGGGCCCCTGGTCGAAGGCGCGGCGGGCGGCGGCGACGGCGAGGTCGACCTCGGCCTCCCCCGCATCGGCGACACGTGTCAGCTCGCGGCCGTCGCGCGGCGAGACCACCGCGAAGGAGCCCCCGCCGCCCGCCTCCTCGCGCCCGTCGATGTGATGGCCGGTCGGATGCCGGAGCGCCTTGGCCCGCAGCAGCCAACTCTCGTACGAAATGTCCACTGTGGGGTACCTCCGGGGTTCGCGACGGGGTCGCCTGGGACGTCGGACCGGCGGGCAGCACCACCGCATTTCCATTTGAGTCCAAACGATAAGCGGACGGCGGCGGCGACCACAAGAGTCGGGACGAGTCCGTTTCCACCCCACTTACGAGCATGAAAATCCCGCAAAGCACAGCAAGCAGCGCCAGGATCTGCTGGTATGGGTCCGTCGCAGGGACGAGTGATCTTGGAGGTGCCCGCCATCGGCCCCGTGCCCCCCAGCACGACGTCCCTGTCGAGGTACGCCCGGCACGACACCCCCGTCGTCCCACCCACCGCACCAAGGGAGCGAGCGACCCGCATGAGCCTGGCCCAGCTTCACTACACCTCGGCCGCCGGGTTCACGGCGGTCAGCCCCGACGTCCCCCGCGACCTGCTCGACGAGGCGGAGGAGGTCCTCGCCGCGTTCCCCGCGCAGGCCTTCTCCCTCACCCAACTCTCCGACGGCAGCCGCCTGTTGAGCCGTACGACGACGGACCCGGAGACCGGCGGCGCGCACACCCACGCCGTCCATCTGCCCGCCGGGGACCGGCTGCCCGGCGGCGCGCTGCCCGTCACCGCGTGGGACTCGCCGCGCTGGGCGCCCGTCGCGCCCGCGCCGGGGAGCACGCCGGAGCCGCTGGACCTGCTCACTCCGGCCGCCGGGTTCTTCGACCGGGAGGGGCTCGCGGAGTTCGCGGCGGCGTGCGGGGCGCGGCTGGCGGGCGTACTGGCCGACGTGCGCGCCCTGTGCGAGGACCCGGGCGCGCAGCCGGTCGTCCTGGTGGAGGAGGACCCCGCGGACATCGCACGCTGGGTGGCCGTGGTGGGCGCGGCCCTGCCCCGCGAGCACGCACACGGGCTGACCTTCACGACGTACGCCGAACGCCCGGAGCACGCGCTCCAGCAGATCATCGGCACCTCCCCCGACGTGGTCTTCCCGGCGGCGGGCTTCCGCGTCCACCGGGCCGACTCCGGGTCCTCCGCCACGACCTCGGGCCCGCCCGGCGACGCGTGGGCCGCGGTGGCCGCGCAGGTGTGGCTGGCGGGCCGCCCCGAGCTGTTCAAGCGGGCGGCGGCCCAACCCTCGCTGACCGACGGCGAGTTCGAGGAGGGCCCGCTCGCCGCGACGGCGCTGAGCGCCGGGGTGCCGCTGGACTCGCTGGGCCGTACGGCCGCCGCCGCGTGGGCCGAGCAGCACGCGGACGGCCTCTCGGCGTCCGACTGGCCGACCCTGATCGGGGCCCTGTGCGCGCCGGTCCCGGGCTCGCGCCCCGACGGTGAACTCGACGCCCTGGCACGGCTCGCCGAGCGCGTCGACGGGAAGGTGCCCACCGAGATCCTGGCCCCGCTGGCGGCGCTCTTCGCGGCCGAGGACGACAACCCGACGGCTGTGCCGGAACTGGCCCGCCAGCTCGCCCACGAGCTGCTCGCCGACCCCGAGCGGGCCCGCAGCGCGGCGGTCCGGGAGGCGCTCGACCGTCACGCGGTACTGCACGCCCAACTCCTCGTACACCTCAATGACTTGGCGCCCGACAACCCCTTCTCGGTGGTGCGGCTGCTGCACACCGCCGACCTGGTGCGAGGCGTGCCCGACGGGCTGCCGCACCTGCGGATGTGCGCCGCGTACCCGCTGCCGGGGGCGTCCCGGCAGGGTTCCGCCGAGGACCGGGACTCCACGCTGCACACGGTGCTGCGGGCCGCCGGGGTGTCACCCATGATCGAGCCCCTCGTCCTGCGCACCGGCTTCCGGCTGGTGTGGCCGGAGAACCTCCTGCCCACCCCCCAGGAGGCCCGCTGGATCCTGGGCGAGACCGGCTCGGACGCGCACCGCACGGCGGGGACCCACCCGGAGCTGATCCGGGCCGCGCTCGAAGGTCCCGCCGACGACCCCGACGTCACCCCGCTCGCCGCCGACCTGATCCGCTGCTTCCCGCACGAGATCGACGCCCGGCAGCTGGGCGCGCTGCGGATGCTGGAGTTCGCGGAGTCCCTCGCCGAGGGGCGGGCGGGCGCGGGCCCGGTGGCCACCGCCCTGACCCTGCGCTCGGCGGCGCACCCGGTCGAACCACCGGTCCTCCGGCGGACGTTCGGGCTCGTCGCCCGGGACCTCCTCTCGGAGCAGCGACCGGTGGGCGAGCTCTCCGCCCTGGCCCGCTCGGGGGACCCGGACCTGATCGGCGCGTACGGGACGGTGGCCCGCACCGCCCCCCTCCTGGACCGGCTGCGCACGACCCCCTCCTACGCGGCGGACTGCTTCGTGGCGTGGACGTCGCACACGGGGGCGAGCCGCGTGTGGGACGACACCCGGGCAGCCCTGCTGGAGGAGGTCCTGCGCCCGGCGCTCCAGCACATGACGAGCCGTGAGGTCGCCTCCCTGCTGGACCACTTGGACCGCTCGGGCGGTACCCACGCCTCGGACTTCCGCGCCTGGCACAAGCCGGGCGGGACGCTGGGCCGCCTCGCCCGGCGCTTCGGGCGGCGGTAGCGACAGGAACCGCTCGGGGCGCACCCGCCCACCGGCGACGTGCGCCCCGTACCGCCAATCGGGCACGACACACCCCCGCCGCCCCGCAGATAAGTATGACAAACCATCCCTTATGTGACTCTTCGTCGGATTGTCGAGAACTGTCGACACCCCCGAGGAGCACACGTGCGGGAACGGATCATGCGGAGCGGGCCTGCCACGGCCGTCCTGCTGTCACTGGTGGCGGGCACCCTGGGCGCCACCGCCCCCGACGCCGCCGCACGCGCGGCCGAGGCCGACGTCGGGATCACCAAACGGGTCACCGGCGCGACGATGCCGCTGGAACCGGGCGGCGTGTTCTCGTACACGCTGACCGCCTCCTGCTCCTCCCTCACCACCGCCTGCGTGAACCCGGTGGTCGAGGACGTGCTGCCCGCCGACTTCGACATCACCTCGCTGCCGAAGTCGACCGACACCCGTACGGTCTCGTACGACGCGGCCACCCGGAAGCTGCGCATCGTCTTCGCCGAGCCGCTGCCCAGCCCGCCCGCGCCCGCCGGGTCCACGGGGCTGCCCGCCGGGGTCAGCCGCGAGGTGTCGATCGGCATGCGGGTGCCCGCCGAGACGACGCTCACCGACGGCGCGAAGATCCCGAACACCGCGACGATCGACGCCGACAACGCCGACCCGGCGTCCTCCTCCGCCGAGGTCACCGTCCGCATCCCGCGCATCGTGCGTCCCGCCACCACCAAGAAGTGGTCGCACAGCTCGACCGTCGCCCAGTCCGGCGACCATTCCACGATCACGCTGGGCGTCCGGAACGGCTCCTCGACCTCGGCCGACGTGACCGCGCTGACGGTCGGGGACACCACCCCGGCGACGTACGAGCACTTCGACGTGCGGGCGGTCGGCCCGGTCGACCGGTTCCCGGCGGGGGCCGACCGGGTGCGCGTGCTGGTGTGCACCAAGCCGACCAACACCCCTTGTGCACCGGGTGAGTTCGTGGCCGGGCCGACCGTCCCGGGCCCCGGCGTGCCGCTGCCGCCCGGCGTCGCCCCCGAGCGCATCACCGGCGTCAGGTTCGAGTTCACCGCCGCCTCCGGGGCGAAGCTCCCGTACGACGCGACCGGCGGTCAGGTCGCCCTGCACGTCAAGCTGCGCGACACCGTACGGTCGACCGGTCAGCCGCTGGCCCCGACGACCCGTCAGCAGGTGCGCAACTGCGCCTCGGTGAGCGCCCGTGACTCCAGCGTCGGCTGGGTGAACGGCCCCGAGGCCTGCGCCAACCACGACATCCTGCCGAACATCGCCACCGTGCAGGGCACCAAGAACTACTACTCCGACACCGACGGCAACTACCGGGAGGACGGGACCGCGATCATCGGGACGAAGCCGCCCGTGACGATGGTCGTCGGGGCCCGCAACACCGCCTCCTTCCCGGTCGCGACCCTCACCATCACCGAGCCCTCGACCTCGGCGGTCAGCGAGTTCGACAAGTTCGACGCGTCGAAGATGGCGGTGGAGTTCCCGGCCGGAGCGACCTCGGGCACGCTGAGCGTCGTCTGCCGGGACGGCTCCAGGCCCGCCCCGCTCCAGCTCACCCCGACCCCCGCCCAGCAGGGCTTCCCCAACACCGGCTGTCCGGCGGGCAGCCCGCCGAAGCAGTTCTCGATCACCTTCCGCGGCACGGACGCCAAGGGCAGCGGCAGCATCGCGCCCAACGCCATCGGCCGCCTCGCCATCCACGGCATCCTCAACGACAAGGCCGTCGCCCAGGACGCCGTCGACGGCGTCGCCAACTGCGTGG
Organism: Streptomyces sp. NPDC087440; assembly: GCF_044744005.1. Classification (NCBI taxonomy): domain Bacteria; kingdom Bacillati; phylum Actinomycetota; class Actinomycetes; order Kitasatosporales; family Streptomycetaceae; genus Streptomyces; species Streptomyces sp. NPDC087440. Next base: position 317,193 of record NZ_JBIUXN010000003.1, read on the forward strand.
ACGTCTCCGCCACCAACCCCGTCGACGGTTCGGGCTCCGGCTCCGGCACCGCCTGCCAGAGCCTGCGCCCGCAGAACCCGCGCGACGACATCCGCGCCTCCAAGTCGGCGGACAAGACGGAGATCCCGCCGGACACCCCGGTGACCTTCACCCTCGACCTCGCCAACGCGGGCACGACGGCGATGGACAAGCCCGCCATCACCGACCCGGGCGACCCGACCGCCGCCGGCAACCCCTTCGACGTCCTGCGCCTGACCGAGCTGAAGATCCGCTACCGGGAACCGTCCGGTCTCCCGGTGCTCCTTGAGGTGTACGACCCGACCGCCGCCCAGTGGGTCGCGTACGACGCGGCCGACACCGCCCTGCTGACCCGCGCGAAGGGCGTCCGGGCCCGGCTGGCGAACGGCAGCCTGCCGCCGAACGGCCGGATCATGGTCGACGTGGTCGCCGAGCGCAGGCCCGGCGTCGGCGAGGACGTCACCTTCCGCAACTGCGCGCAGATCACCTCGGGCGGCCGGGTGGTCGGCGGCAACGTCTGCACGGGCGAGGAGAACGTCACCAAGCCCGCCCGCAGCGGCGGGTCCATCCAGAAGACGATCTCGCCCTCGGTGGTCGCCAAGACCCTTCCCGGTGTCACCCGCCAGGAGCCCGACGTACGCCTTGAGGTGCGCAACACCGGCAACATCAACCTCAAGGAGATCGTCGTCACCGACGTCGACGCCGACTTCTTCGACGCCGCCGACTTCGTCCGCATCACCGGTGTGACCTTCCCGCCGGGGGCCGACCAGGTGCGCGTCGACGCGTGCACCTCGGCGTGCGGCGGGCCGTCCCCGACGTTCGTCAACGGCACGGTGACCGGCTCCACCACTCCCGGGCTGCCCGCCGGTGTCAACGCGGCCGACGTGCAGGGCCTGCGGTTCACGTTCTCGCACTCCAGTGGCGAGTACGTGCTGGTCCCCGGCCCCCCGCAGCGGCGCGGCGCCTGCCCGAACATCATCTGCTTCAAGGTCTCCGCCCGGCAGGACCTGCGCTCGGCGCCCGGCACCCCCATCCCCGAGACGCTCTCCGACACCGCGAAGGCCGAGGGGTCGAGCCGGCTCCAGCCGCCGGGCGGCACGTTCCCGTTCGGGGACAGCACCGCGACGCTGAAGGTGCAGGAGGGGCGCGGCAGGCTGGACGTGCAGAAGGGTCCCGACTCGCGCATCGGACCCGGTGAGACGGCCCCCTTCACTCTCACCGTCCGCAACAACGGCACCGGCGCGGTGAACTCCCTGGTCATCGCCGACCCGATGCCGGAGCTGCTGCGCTTCGACGAGGCGTACGCGGGCGACCGGGGGCTGCCGTTCCGGGTCACCTTCAAGGTCCCGGCCGGTACGCCGGAACCGCCCGCTCCGGTGTACGAGCCGACCCGCGACTCCAGCGGCCGGATCACCCACCTGCGCTGGCGCTTCCCGGACTGGGCGATGCTGCCGGGCGCGGAGATCAAGGTGACGTACCAGGTCAAGCTGGCTCCGGGCGTGCCCGGCGACTCCGTCGTGCAGAACTGGTTCGGTGCGGGCTCGGAGGTCAACAAGGACCTGGAGTGCCTGAAGAACTCACCGCGCGACGACGAGCGCGTGGACGACGAGACGCACTACGGCAAGGGCCGCTTCTGCACCACCTTCGCCGAGATCACCACCCTGCCCGGCACCGCCTTCGAGGCGAGCAAGTGGGTCGCGGGCAACCCCGACCTCGGCTTCTACAACACGGTCACCAAGAAGTACGTCGGCATCGGCTCGCCCGAATGCCCGGTGCTGAAGCAGGGCGGCAAGACGCACACCCAGTACCCGTGCATCGCCCTCGTGCAGCCCGGCGAGAACTTCGAGTACCTGCTGCGGGCCGTCAACTCCGGTACGGACGCGACGACCGAGGTACGGCTGCTGGACGTGTTCCCCTATCTGGGTGACACCGGTGTGCTGCTCGGCAACCAGAGCCGCGACACCCAGTGGAGCCCGCGCCCGCGTCTGACCGGCGCACCGCGGCTGACCGGCCCGGGCACCCTGGACACCAAGTACGCCACCGTCACCAACCCCTGCTCCGACCTGATCGCCACCCCGCGCCGCGACTGCGCCAAGGCGGACTGGAAGGCCGGGCACACTCCGGAGGCGACCGGCGTGGAGATGCGGGTCACCTTCAACACCGAACTGCCGCCCGGCGGCGAGGTGTTCGTGACCATGCCGATGTCGTCGCCCGTCGACCTGGACCGGCCCGGCAACCCGGCCGTCGCCTGGAACTCCTTCGCGCACTCCGAGACGGTCATCCAGAACGGCCGCAAGACGGACCTGCCGACCACCGAGCCGCCGAAGGTCGGCGTCGGGATGCGGTTCGGCAACCTGCGCGTCGACAAGATCGAGGTCAACCCTCCGGAGGGCATCACCCTCGGCCCGTACAAGGCGGGTTACCGCTGCACGGTGACGCCGGAGGGCGGTACTCCGCAGGTCGTCCGCGAGGGCGTCTTCGAGTTCACCCCGTACACCCCGATGTCGCTGGTCGGTGTGCCCGCGGGGGCGCGCTGCGAGGTCTGGGAGATCACCACGAACGGCTTCAAGAGCAACCGGATGGGCGCGGCGAACGCACAGGTCGTGATCATCACCCCGGCGACGCCCGACGAGCGCGGCGAGCACATCGAGATCACCAACACCTATGTGAACGCGGCCCTCAAGGTCCGCAAGAGGACGACGGGAGCGGCGGCCGACGAGTTCCAGCAGGGCCCCTTCACCGTGCGCGTGGACTGCACCTTCCGTGGTCAGCCGCTGCCCGGCTTCCCCAAGGACCTGGTCTTCCACGGCGACGGCGAGACCCCGCTCGACGGGCTGCCGAACGGCAGCCGCTGCACGGCGACCGAACCGGACCGGGGCGGGGCGAACGCGGTGGAGATCAAGGCGACCGACTCGTCCTCCGACACGGAGGCCGTGATCGGCTCGGTGCCGGACAAGACGGCGGGCCTGACGGTCACCAACGACTTCCCGACCGGCTCCCTCCGGGTCGTCAAGCAGGTCCGCGGCGCGGGCACCGCCTTCGCCGACCGGACCTTCCGCTTCCGGGTCCTGTGCTCCTTCAACGGCAAGGAGAACGCCGTCTCCCGTACGGTGACGGCCCGCGCGCCGGGTCTCACCGGCCAGGTCGACGACATTCCGGTCGGCGCACAGTGCACGGTCGAGGAGATCGACCCGGCGGGCGCGGACGACACTCCGCCGCCGGTCGGCCCGATCACCATCACCCAGGGCGGCCCCGTCCCCACGGCGGCCGTGGACTTCACCAACACCTTCTCGCTGGGCCACCTCACCCTCCGCAAGGAGATCGAGGGTGCCCCGGCGTCCGCTCCGTACGCGCAGGGGTACGAGTTCCGCGTCACCTGCATCCGTGAGGCGGAGAGCCCGGACGGCGATCCGGTGGTCGCGTTCGTGATCCGCAAGCGCTTCACCGTGAAGGCGGGCGAGACGCTGAAGGTCCCGGGCGACCTGCCGATCGGCGCGCGCTGCTGGGCCGAGGAGATGAGCGACGGCGGCGCGACGCACACGGACGTCGACCACGGCAGTCACGGCAGTGCGGTCGTCGTCACGAAGGACGCCCCGGAGGTGACGATCACCGCGAAGAACACGTACGAGACGGGCACGCTCCGCCTCGCCAAGAAGGTCATCGGCACCCCCGCGGGCCGCCCCTTCACCCTCGCCCTCTCCTGCACCCTGCGCACCAAGGACGGCAAGGACCTCCTCCTGGTGGACCGCCGCCGCTACACCTTCCCGGCGGCGGGCTCCCGCGAGGTCGACGACCTCGGCTTCCCGCTCCCGCAGGGCACCCGCTGCTGGGCGACGGAGCCGGACAACGGCGGGGCGACGCGCTCGGTGGTCGACCACGACACCCCGGCGAAGGCGGTCGTCGTCGGCGGCAAGGACTCCCCCGCCCTGACCATCACGGCGACCAACACCTTCACCCCGAAGCCGCCGCCGGCCAAGGCCCGCTTCACGGTCTCCAAGCAGGTGGTGGGCAACGGCCCCGGCCCGTTCTCCTTCCGGGCCACGTGCACGGCGCCGGGGTCCCGGGTCCCGTTCCTGAACGTGGACTTCACCCTCCAGCCCGGCCGCAGCCGGACCTTCACCGTGCCGGAAGGCTCGATCTGCTCCGCCCGGGAGACGAACGTGCCGCCCCGCGCGAAGGTGACGGTCCGCGACTCCGACCCGGGCACCCCGGGCGGAGCCACCGACGGAGTCGTCCGCGCCAAGGGCGACGCGTGGGTGCGCGTCACCAACACCTTCCCGTCGAAGCCGGTGAAGCCGAAGGGGTGACACCAGGCCAAAACGGGTCCCGCCCCCGCACCGGTTCGACCGGTACGGGGGCGGGACCTTGTCGCCGTCGGCTGACCTCAGTGACAGTTCACGCTCTCGGCCTTGGAGGCATGCCCCTTGCCCTTCCAAGAGCAGGAGTCGACGCTCTTGCCCTTGGCGTTGTACAGGGTCGCCGTCTCCTTGCCGCTGTTGTTCCAGACGTAGGCGGCCCGCCCCCGGTACCGGTGGTCCCAGTACACGTTGGTGGACGTGTTGCGCCCGCTGCCGGTGCGGAGCGTCACCGTCTTGCCCGCGCCGATCTTCAGCGAGCGGAAGGTGTACGTCCAGCCGTTCTTGTCACGGACCTTGTAGCCCTGGAGCTGGACGGCCGAGCGGCCCGCGTTGTGGATCTGGACGAACTCGGAGTTCCGGCTCGCGTTCGATCCCTTGTCCGCGCCGGGCCCGTTGTACTGGATGAACCCGAAGTGGACACCCCCCTGGTGCTTCGGCGCGGCAGCCGCCGGCGCGACCGCACCAACGAGAAGCCCGACCACCCCGGCGGCCACCGGGACGGCCATCCGTACGCCGTTCTTGCGAAGCATGCACAACCCCCATTCACAAGATCCACACTTTGTGGACTTCTGGAGAATATGCCACCACCGGCCCCCGCCCCAGTGGCGTGTTCACCGAATCGCGACCTCCGTCCGAGTCCGCGCCGAAGGCCCCGCAACTCCGGCGTCCGGAGCGCGGGGCCATTCGACTGCCCTGGTTCAGGCGGGAGTTGTCACCAGGAGCGGTTGAACTTCACGTGACCGCCGTTGCGTTCGAACCAGCCGTACATGCCCCAGTTGATCCAGCCGCCGTCACCGGTGTTCGTGAATTCGCCGTTCTCGAAGATCCACAGACCGTAGTAGATGTTGCCCCACTTGACGTTCGCGTAGATCTTGACGTTCGAGAAGCGGTCGTCGTAGCCCTGGCTCAGGTTGAACAGCATGACGTTGTGCCGGCCGCCCGATGCGTTGAAGGCCTTCTCCACGGCCTGCTGGACGAAGCTCCCTCGGTCGTCGGTGTTGATGCCTCTGAGGGCCTCGGCGACGGCGTTGCCCGAGCCGAGCTTGTCTGCGGAGACGGTGACCGTGACCCCCTTGCCCTGGATCGCGGCCTTGCCGGACGCGTCCGCCTGTGGGGCGACGCTGCTGACGGCGGCGGGGCGCTCGGAGGCGTGGGCGGGGAGTACTGCGGTTCCGGTGAAGGCGAGGGCGGTCAGGGCGAGGGTGGCGAGAGCGGTGGGACGGCGCATGACGGAACTCCTTGAAGAGGAAGGGAAAGCGGGGGGATGGGAGGGAGGGGGCTACCAGGACCGGTGGAAGGTCACGTTGCCGCCGTTGCGGTCGAACCAGCCGCGGAAGGCCCAGTTGATCCAGCCGCCGTCGCCGTGGTTGGCGAAGTCGCCGGACTCGAAGACCAGGACGCGGTAGGTGCCGTGGATACCGCTGACCTTCGCGTCGTACACCACGCCGCGGAGGTTGGTGGAGTGGCGGACGCTGTTGTTGATGACCATCACGTTGTAGCGCTCGCCGGCCTGGTAGAAGGAGCCCTCCATGAGGCTCTTCACGTAGCCCTCGCGGTTCTGCTTGCGCTCGATGGCGTCGGTGACGATGTTGATGATCTTCTGGGTGATGTCGAGGACCGCGGAGGCCACGTCGACCTTGGCCCCCTGGATGGTCATGTCCCCGGGGGCCGTGTGCTGGGCGACGGCGGGACGGGGTGCCGGTGCCTCGGCGGCGTGGGCGGCGGCGGAGGGCAGCAGGATGCCCGCGGCGACGACGGAGCTGACGACCAGGGTGGCGATGCGCTTGCTCTTCATGCTCATGACATTTCTCCTTCGATTCTTCTTCGGAGTCGAGTGAATTCGACGGGGAGTACACACGGGGTTCAGGGACTTCAGGGAGGCCGGAAAGGAAGAGCGGGACGAATTCAGGACCGGCGCAGGCCGAATTCAGGCATTGTCCCGCCGACTTCTCCCCTTACCTGGAGTACGACTGCTTCAATGGCACCGCTCTCGGGGTGCGGCCGCTCCGCGCGCTTTCGTCACCACGAGGTGCGGAAGTGCTCCGCCGCGTCCGTCCGCAGGCCGGGGGCACCGCGTTCGTACGGGGTGGCGGCGAGCCGGCGGGCCAGCAGGACGGCGCAGCATCCGGCGCACAGCAGGACCAGCAGCATCGGCCGCCGACCTGGGCGGGGGCCTCGACGTTGGCGAGACATCACGATTTCCAGGGAGTCGTACGGTGGCTAGAGGGGCTCGGGGCAGTGCGTCGCCGGGGTGTTCCACTCGGTGTCCCCCGGCTTGGCGGGCGGGCAGAAGGGGTCCGCGACGGAGGCCGTCGCGGAGACCGTCACGGAGGCCGCACTCACCGCCTGGGCCGAGGCGGTCGCCGTAGCTCCACCGGCGATGCCGACGGCCAGTGCGGCGGCGCAGAGGAATCGGGTGAGGTTCTTCATGGTGCCCTCCAGAGGGGGATTCGAATTCTCCGGGGAGAATCCGGCGGGTTTTCCTTTCCGGTGACTCAAGAATCCCCCGCACGGAACTCACGGTCCAGAAGCGTCGCCCCTCAACAACGTGCGTGGCAGGAAATGGAGGGGGAAATTTTGGACATAACCATGGGAACCGCCCCTGCGCCGGGTGTGCCGGACGGGGAATCCGACCTCGCCGACGACGAACTGCGGGTCTACCAGCACCTGTTGGAGCACGGACCGCAGTCGTCGGCCGCCCTCGCGGGGGCTCTCGGCACGACCGAGGACCGGGCGGAGGTACTGGCCGCCGGGCTGCTGCGCCGCTGTCTGGCGGCGCTCGACCCGGACGCCGCGGGGCCGCGCTGGCGGGCGGTCAGTCCGTACACCGCCGCGGCCGAACTGCTCGGCCCCGAGGAACACGTCCTGCACCGCCGCCTGGAGGACCTCGCCCGGGTCCGCCAACGGCTGAGCGCACTGATCCCCCTGTACGAGGAGAGCTCCCGGCGCAGCACGGACTCCGGCGCGATCGAGGTCGTCACGTCGCGCGACCGGGTCATGCTGCTGATCGGGGACGCGGCGGCCCGCTGCACCGAGGAGGTCCTGACGGTGCAGCCGGGCGGCGGACGTCCGGCGGGACACCTGGAACGGGCCCTGCCGCGCGATCTGGACCTGCTGCGCCGGGGTGTGCGGCTGCACACGCTGTATCAGCACACCGCCCGTTACAGCCCGAGCACCCAGGAGTACGTGCAGGCGGTGGTCGCGGCGGGCGGAGAGGTGCGCACGCTCGGGGAGCTGTTCCACAAGATGCTGGTCTTCGACGGCACCATCGCGTTCCTGCCGGTGTGGGACAACCCCGATGCGGCCGTGGTGCTGCGCGAGCCGTCGGCGGTGGCCTATCTGCGTTCGGTCTTCGCCCACGCCTGGGACCTCGCGGAACCCTTCGCCGCCTCGTACTCCGCCGCGACCGCGCTCCAGCTGCACACCTCGCTGGCGGGCAGCCTGGCGAGCGGCATGAAGGACGAGGTGATCGCCCGCCGCCTCGGCATGTCGCTGCGCACGTGCAGACGCCACGTCGCGGAACTCATGGCCGAACTCGGTGCCGAAAGCCGCTTCCAGGCCGGCTACCTGCTCGCCCTGCGCACCCACGCCCAGGACCCTGCGGTCTCGGCGCCGCCCGACGCCCCGCCCTCCCGCTCGGGGCCGGGCGGCGGCTGAGGGCGGATGTCTGCGCCGGGGCCCGCACCGAGGGCCCTCTCACCTGTCCCGGACGACGAAGCGGATCGGGGTGCCCGGGACCGCCTGGGCGGCCGCGGCGAGGTGTTCCTCGGGGACGACTCCGATCACGGGGTAGCCGCCCGTGACCGGGTGGTCGGCGAGGAAGACGACCGGGAGCCCGTCCGGAGGGACCTGGACGGCCCCCAACACCATTCCCTCGCTGGGGAGTTCGTCCTCCTTGATACGGATGAGGGTGGGCCCCTCGGTGCGCAGGCCGATGCGGTTGGCGGCCGGGGAGACGCGGTAGCCGGGCCCCGCGAGTGTGCGCAGCGACTCGGGGGTGAACCAGTCGTGGCGGGGGCCGGGCAGGAGCGGCAGGAGGAGTTCGCGGGGTGGGGCCTGCCAGGGGGCCGCGTCGGGGGCGGGCGGGGTGACGTGCGGTAGGCCCAGCGGGATTTCGGTGCCGGGGGCGAGGGGGGCGGGGCCGAGGCCGGAGAGGAGGTCGGTGGCCCGGCTGCCGAGGACGGGTTCGACGTCGATGCCGCCCGCGACGGCAACGTACGTACGAATACCCGCAGTTGGCCGCCCGATGTCCAGGAGGGCCCCGGCCGGGACGCGCACCGGGGAGCCCCACGCCACGGGGCGCCCGTCGACGCGTACCGGAGCGGGCGCGCCCGTGACGGCGACCGTGACGGGGGTGCGGGGGCGGAGGGCGACCCCGTCGAGGGTGGTCTCCAGGGTGGCGGCGTCGGCGGGGTTGCCGACGAGGCGGTTGGCCAGCCGGTGGGCGTGCACGTCGAGGGCGCCCGAGCGCGGCACCCCGAGATGGGCGTGGCCGGGCCGCCCCTCGTCCTGCACGGTGGTGAGGGCCCCGGCCCGTACGACATCGAGGGCGGCGGTGTTCACGTACGGGGCTCCTCGGTGACGCGGGGGGTGCGGGGGGCGCCGGTGACGCGGGTTTCGCTGGCGTCGCTGGTGTCGCAGGTTTCGGGTGTGAGCCGGACGCGGGTGCCGGGGGCGAGCAGGGCGGCGGGTTCGCGGCGGGGGTCCCAGAGGACGGCGTCCGTGGACCCGACGAGCTGCCAGCCGCCGGGGGACGAACGGGGGTAGACGCCCGCGTACTCCCCCGCGAGGGCGACCGACCCGGCGGGCACGGCGGTGCGCGGGGTGGCGCGGCGGGGCAGGTGGAGGGCCTCGGGCAGGCCGGTGAGGTATCCGAAGCCGGGGGCGAACCCGCAGAAGGCGACCCGGAGTTCGAGCTCGCCGAGGACGCCCGGGACCTGCTCGACCGGCAGGCCCCAGAGGCTCGCCACCTCCGCCAGGTCGGGCCCGTCGTAGCGCACCGGGATCTCGATCAACGGCCCCGCGTCGGGGGTGAGGGGCGGGATGCGCCAAGTCCGGATCTCGGCGGCGAGCGCCCGCGGGTCCTGGACCCCGTCGAGCAGCACGGTCCGCGCGGCCGGGACGACGTCCCGCACGGCGGGCAGCGTACCGGCGGCCCGCCGCCGGAGGACCTCGGCGTGGAGGGCCTGGGCGTGCGCGAGGTCGTCCAGCTCGACGAGGAGGGCATGGGGGCCCATGGGGAGGGCGTGGAGGGGCGAGGGTGCGCCACCGCACACACCCACGTCGGACACGCCGCTCACGCGAAGGCCCCCAACTCCACACCGGCACGCACCAGTTCGTCCCGGACGCGGACGGCCAGTTCCGCCGCGCCCGGGGTGTCCCCGTGCAGGCACAGGGAACGGGCCCGGACCGGGACCTTCTCACCGGTCAGGGCGACGACCTCGTGGGTCGTCGCCATCGCCAGCGCACGGGCGACCACCGCGTCCGGGTCGTGGATCACCGCCCCCGCCTCCCGCCGGGAGACCAGCGTCCCCTGCACGGTGTACGCCCGGTCGGCGAACGCCTCGGGCACGGCGGCCAGTTCGGCGTCGGCGACCGCCGCCAGAAGCTGCGAGCCGGGGAGCCCGAGGACCGGGAAGCCGCCCGCGAGACGCACCCCGGCGACGACCGCAGCGGCCTGCTCGGCGTCGTGGACGGTGCGGTTGTAGAGCGCGCCGTGCGGCTTGACGTACGCGACACGGGAGCCTGCCGCACGGGCGAACACCTCCAACGCGCCGACCTGGTACGCCACTTCGGCAGCCAGCTCCTCCGGCGGAACGTCCATGGCCCGCCTCCCGAAGCCCGCCAGGTCGCGGTACGACACCTGCGCGCCGATCCGCACCCCGCGCTCGGCGGCCAGCTCGCAGACCCGGCGCATGGTCGCGGGGTCGCCCGCGTGGAAGCCGCAGGCGACATTGGCACTGGTCACGACGGACAGGAGGGCCTCGTCGTCGGTGAGGGTCCACCGCCCGAACCCCTCCCCGAGATCGGCGTTCAGATCGATCACCCCCACCGCTTCGACGGGATCAACCGCATCGACCGAATCCGAATCCGAATCGGCCACGGTCACGGTCACCGGCTCGACCGTGTCGGGTGCATCGCTCATGGTCAGACCTCCGCGAGGGTCGTGAGGGTGTCGAGGATCAATTGACGGGAGTCGGCCAGGTACCCCTGCAACTCCCGCTCCGCCGCGTCGAGTTCCCCGGCGCCGATCAGTTCGGCGATGACTCGGTTGCGGCCGACGAAGGGTTCGTGGAGGTGCGCCGGGGAGGGCATCTCCTGGAACACCACGCGGAGTTCGGCGAGGATCGCGCTCATGCAGGCGTCGGTGCGCGGGCTGCCCGCCAGCGCGGCGAGCGCGCGGTGAAAGCGGATTCCGGCGTCGGCGACGCGCCCCCAGTCGCCGGTCGCGGCGGCGGCCTCGCCGTCGGCCACCGCGCCGAGCAGTTCGGCGACGCGCCGGGGCGGGGCCGCACCGGCGGCTCGTACACCTGCCGTCTCCAGCGCCAGTCGCACCGCGTAGATGTCGGCGATGTCCTCGGGGCCCGGGACCCGCACAAAGACACCCCGGTTGAACTCGTGCACCACCAGCCGCTCGTGCACCAGCAGCCGGAACGCCTCGCGGACCGTGTTGCGCGAGACGCCGTACGCCTCGGCGAGCGCCGCCTCGGGAAGCTGCTCGCCGGGCCTCAGACCGCCGTCGGCAATGCGGTCGCGCAGGGAGGAAGCCACGCGCTGGGCGGTTCCGACGGCGGAATCCACGCCTTCACCAAGCTTCATGGCCCCTCCTCGATCCTTCACCGCCGCCACGCCCACCGGGCGGCGACCCGGCGCCCGATTGTTGAGCAATACCTTACTTCCCTCCCGGCCCGTCGCCCCATGCACACGGCACCCCACCACCCCCGTGCGAGACTGCTTAATTGCATCGCACACACATCCCAACCCCACTGCCCCGTAACGGACTTCAGCGACGAGTCCCTCCAGCGGGACGACCAGAGGTGATCCCATGCGACCCTCCACCCCTCCACGGCATCAGCCCGTCCGCGCCGCAGTCGTCTCCGGCTACGCGCTCGCCACCACCGCGGGCCTCTTCCTCCTCAAGGGCAACTCCAGCACCGTCCTCCTCGCCGCCGCCTGGACGGTCGGAGCAGCCCTGTTCGCCGTACTCCTCCGCGAGCTGGGCGCCCGCAGAACCAGCGCGCTGGCGATGCTCTTCACCGTGGTCTGCCAGATCGGGGTGATACGCGACGCCGACACCGCCCGCGACCTCCTCACCCTCCGGCAGCGCGGCACGGAGATCACGGCGACGGTCGTCTCGGAACGCCGCGACCCCGAACAGGGACGCAGCACCCGCTACTACCACTACGTACTGCACCGGCTGGACGGCACCCGGGTCCTCGGCCCCGACCCCACCAGCACCGACGACCTCTACGACGTCGGCCACACAGTGACCGTCATCGAGGACACCGAGGGCGAACTCGCACCCCTCACCCCCGACCAGGCCGACGCCACGTCCAACATGCTTGCCGCCCTCGCCTGGGGCCTCGCCATGATCGGCCTCATCGCCTGGACGGCCTGGCGCCACTCCGACGCGGCACGCCACGGCCGCTTCGCCGACCTGCTCGAACCCGCCCCGGACGCCTCGCGCACGTCGGCCGCCCCGGTGGACCCGCCCGACGCTCCCCACCGCCCGCAGGACACAGTCGGGTAATTCGCCCATACGGTATTCTTTTCAGGCTTTTGCGCTGAATCTACTGAGGATCTTCCATGCCGGGCCCCACCCCACCCACCTCCATCACTCCTGCCGCCAAGGGCGACCCGAGGACGGTGGGGCCGTACCGGATCATCGGCCGCATCGGCGCCGGAGGCATGGGCGTCGTGCACGCGGGGCTCGCCCCCGACGGCACCCGGGTCGCGGTCAAGGTGATCCGGGCCGAGCTGGCGGGCGACAGCCAGTTCCGCGAGCGCTTCCGCCGCGAGGTGGAACTGCTGCGCCGGACCACCGGCCCCTTCCTGGTTCCGCTGCTGAACGCCGACGCGGACGCCGCGACTCCGTGGCTGGCCACCGCGTACGTTCCCGGGCCGACTCTGGCCGAGCACATCGCGACCCACGGCCCGCTGACCGGCGGTGCACTGTTCGGCTTCGCGGCCGGCGCCGCCCAGGCCCTGGTCTCGGTGCACTCCGCCGGTGTCACGCACCGGGACCTCAAGCCCGGCAACGTCATCCTCGGCCCCTACGGCCCCCGTGTCCTCGACTTCGGCATCGCCCACGCCCTCGACGAGACGAGCCTGACCCGCACCGGCATGTGGACCGGCAGCGCGGGCTGGTCGAGCCCCGAGCAGTACCGGGGCAAGCGGGTCGGGCCGCAGGGGGACGTCTTCGCCTGGGGTGCGCTGGTGGCCTACGCCGCCACCGGCACCCTGCCGTTCGGCACCGGGGCCCCCGACGCTGTGGCCTTCCGCATCCTTCAGGAGAACCCCGACCTCACCGGTGTACCGGAATCCCTGCGGCCGCTCGTGGCGGACGCCCTGGCCAAGGAGCCCGAGGAGCGGCCGACCGCCGAGGAACTGCTGCGCCGCAGCGCTCCGCTGTGGGGAACGGGAGCGACCGTCGTGGGCACCGCCGGGCCGCAGCACGAGGCGCCGACCGTGGCGGCGGCACCCGTGGTCGCAGGGCAGGTGCCGCACCCGATGCCGCCGATGCCGCCCGTGCTGCCGACGACGACCGTGGCCGAGGACCCCGCGTGGGAGCGGGCCCGGCTCGACGCCAGGAAGCGGCGGCTGACCCTGCTCGGGGCGGCGGGCACGGCGGTCGTGCTGCTGGCCGCAGGCGGCGGGTACCTCGCGGGCCGCGGGTCGTCCGTACCGGCGCAGAGCAGTCCTCCGCAGCCGGGGGTGACGACGGTGATCGAGAAGACGGTGGAGGCGGGGGTACGGAGCGAGGCGTCGGAGCCGTCGAAGGTGACCGGTGGGGAGCCGGTCTCCGCGGACGACGACGTTCGCTACGTGCTCGACGGCCGCCCCGCGGACAAGCCGGTCGCCGAAGTGCGGGTCGGGACCTGCAAGGAGCCGGTGGGCGACTTCGAGCTTTTCGAGTGCGAGGTCACGGTCAAGAGCCTGCTCGACAGGCGCGCCTCCTTCTCCGTATACGTGGAAGCGCTCGACTCCTCCGGCAACAGGACGGACGAGAGCATGCCGACCGTGTCCGACCTCGGACCTGGATCGACCGCGAAGGACCGGGCACTGTTCTCCCGGGACAAGGGCGCCTCCCCGAAGGACTCCGTCAAGATCCTCAAGGTCGACGCCTACACCCCCTGAGGCTGTCCCGGCTGTCTCGGCCGTCGAGGAAGTCGCGGACGAGGGGCGATGCGGTGGCGCGGAACTCTTCGAAATAGGCGTGGCGGGCGCCGGGGACGACATGGAGCCGGGCGCCGGGGATGCGATCCGCGAGGAGCGTGGCGTTCGCCGTGGGGTTGAGGAGGTCGTCACTGCCGTGGACGACGAGCGTGGGGGCTTGGATTCCGGGCAGGCCGTCCCATGCGTTGTGCCGGTTGCTCGCGGTGAGGTGGCCCCGTCGGGCGTGGGCGGGCATGCCCGGGTCGCCCATGGTCCGGTACGGGCCGGGGTGCGCGGCCAGCCACGCGGGGGTGTACATCAACTCCCGCAGGGCGTGGTGGGCCTCGGCGGGGTCCTGCGCGGCCAGAGCGCGTCGTACGTCGTCGCCGCGTTCGACGGCGTGCGGGCCGCCGGGGGACGTGCACCCGAGGACGAGTGCGCCCACCCGGTCCGGATGGCGGACGGCGAGTTCCTGGGCGACGCGTCCCCCCATGGAGGTGCCGTACACATGGGCCCGGCCCACGCCGAGTTCATCCAGGGCGCCGCATGCGTCCTGGACGAACCGGCTGATGCTGTAGGGCGTTGGTGGGGCGTCGCTGTCACCGGTACCGCGGTAGTCGAGCGTGATGGTGGTGTGGGACGTGGAGAAGTCGTCGCGCACGCCGTCCCACCAGTGGTGGTTGTTGGCCTGCCCCGCCAGGAGGAGCAGCGGCGTTCCCCGGCCCTGGACCTGGTAGGCGATGCGGACACCGTCCGAGGCCGGGAAGTGGGGCATGTCGGCCCTCCTTATGGGGCGTTGGCGGCCTCAGTGGGTACGGGCGTCTCCCGGGCCGTACCTCAGCACGGCGGGGCCCGGTCCGTGGTGGACGGGCCCCGCCGATCGTTCCTGCGGTGTCTCTGCCCGCGATGGGACGGGGCGAGAGGGACGAACCCGTACCTCACCGGACGGGGGAGGTACGCGGCCCCCGGCACTATCCCGTTGGCGACGGGGTGACTTCCCGGGTGCACAGGCGGCGGTCCGTGGGGCCGGTGATCGCCTCGCCGGTCTCCAGGGAGAAGCTGGAGTGGTGCAGGGGGCAGGTGATACGCAGGCGGGCTGCGTTCACGTAGCCGTGGGCGAGGAAACCGCGGCGGTGCGGGCAGCTGGCACCCACTTCGAATTCCCGGTCGCCCACCCGCACCCTGAGGGTGTCCTCGCCGACCTGCTCGATGCTGACGTCGCTCACTCAGGCCACCTTGGCCGCGGAGGCGACGGCCGCCTCGGTCGCTGCCCCGATGACCTCGCTGGCCATCTTGAACCCCGCCCAGACCTTGACCGGCTGAAGGTCGGCCTCGGCGTCGAACTCCCGTATCGCCACCTGGAGTTCCTTGGCGTGGAAGTGGTCGATGTGCAGGTGTTCGGTGTAGTAGCGGGCGCCTTGGAGGTCGAGCCGCTGTGCCGCCTTCGCGAAGCACTGGAAGGCGTAGAGGATGCTGGACTCCAGGTAGCAGAGCGTGCCGAGGAAGTATTCCGGGCGCGGCGCGCGGGCGGCGGCCCAGAAGAACGTGTTGACGTACGCGTACGTCTCCTCGTTCGTGCGGTCCAGGTAGTCCTCGACCTCCAGGGACATCCCCAGTTCGGTCATCAGGTCGCGGTAGATGTTGAAGTGCGCCTGGTCGAGGTTTCCGCAGCCGAACTCGTCGATGAGGACCCGGAAGACGGCCATCTTGGCCTTCTTGGGGAGCCGCCAGACGATGGGCAGGAAGGACTCGGACTCGGTGAGGCCGTCCACCGCGAACTGTGCGACGACCTCCTTGAACTGGTCCCGGTTCAGATCCTCCGCCATGACCCGCTCGAACTCCGGCGGGTCGGACTCCTCGGCCTTGAGCAGTTCCTTCATCTGCCGGCCGAGCGCCGCGCGGTCCGGCAGGTCGGGCGCGGCCGCTTCGATCTCGCGGACCCGGGAAGCGATCAGCCGGTCTTCCAGATCGAGCAGTTCGCGCAGTTCCTCGGGGCTGGGAATGGTGCGGTTGAGGACGAACAGACGGCTGCCGGCCGTCTGTTCCGTGCGGGCGTTCACGGTCACGGAAGGTCTCCTTCGCGAAGAGGGGGCAGGGGACGCGGGGCCCGGCGGACGGGCCGGGGCAGCCGCACGGTCAGTCGACGGGCAGGGCCGTGGTGATGACTCCGCGTCGGACCAGCTCCGCCTTGACGTGCAGGTACCAGTCGTCCGCGAGGAGCTGGTACTGCTCGGACAGCGCGTTGACCCGCTCCTGGGACTCTGCCGAGAAGTACGTCACCGCCGCCTGGCAGGCCCGAGGGTCGAGGTTGGCCAACGGGCCGACGAATCCCTGGACGCCGGGCACGTCGGCGATCTGGTGCTCCCAGCCCTGGAAGACCGGTACGGGCACCTCGTCGGCCAGCAGTTCCTTGGTGAACTGCACATCGCCGCTCGACTCCTTGACCCCGACGACGCCGGGCAGGGACAGCACCTCGCGCAGCTGGGCGAGGTCCAGCTCCATCTTGGACACCGCGTTCTCGTGGTAGACGACGACGGGCAGCGGGCTCTCGTCGACGATCTCCTTGAAGTGCTCGACGAGCGTGGGTCGTGGCCGCCCTTCCACCGGGAACGGCGGGGGTACCACGATCGCGTCGGCGCCGAGGGCCTCGGCGAGCACGGCCCGCGTCAGGATCTGCTCGGTACCGCCGACCTCGACACCGGCGAGCACCGGGGCGCCGTCGGCATGTGCGACGGTGAGGTGCACCATGTCGATCCACTGCTTGAGGGAGAGCTTCCAGCCCTCGCCGGTGCTGAGCGCGGGCATGTAGCCGTCGACGCTGCCGCGCAGGCTGTCGAGCAGGCGCACGACGCTCTGCTCGCACACCCGGTGCTCGGCATCGACGGGTGTCACCAACGGGACGACGGTGCCGCGCAGTTGGGTCAGCCGCGGTGCGCCGGCGAACCTCTGTCGGGTCGTGTCAGACTGCGGCATGGTCGACCTCCAGGGCCAGGGATGTCTCGTACAGGGCGTCGAGTACGCCCTGCGCGTCGTCGAAGTGCACGGGCCCGGTCTCCGTGCGCGGCGCGCGTACGGGCAGCCCGTGGGCGGCGAGGGCGAGCAGACGGGGGTTCACCGTGACGAGCTCGCCCCCGGTGGCGCGGACCGAAGCCAGCAGCATCTGCTCCCGTGGGGCCAGATCCGAGGCGACAGACGGCAGCAAGGCCAGCGTCTCGCGGTCCTGAGCGGTGTAGGCGCGCCGCCGGATCGGCATCAGGGAGTGCAGGACGTCCATGAAGGGGTAGTACGCGTCCTGCTCCTCGCGGCCGCGGCCCCACACCACGTCGTCGCAGCGTCCGACCTCCTCGTACGTCATCAGCACCGGTGTGCGCAGGTGCTCCGCGAAGAAGCGGGCGCACGCGGTCCGTACGTCGGGGTCCTTGCTGTGCATGCCCATGAACAGGGACGCGTCCACGTAGACGTCACGCGGCATAGCTGTCCACCGCCTTGCGCAGGCGGGCGAGGGACTGCGCGAACTCCTGGGGGTCGCGGGCCAGCGCGAGGCGGACGTAGCGCTCGCCGCGCTCCGGCTGATTCCAGTAGAAGTACGTTCCGGGCAGTACGTACACGTCGTACTGCGTGAGGTGCTTCTGGAGTTCGGTCGCCCTCACCTTCTCGTCGGTGATGCGGAACCAGGCGACGCTGACGTTGACGGCGGGGTCGATGTGTTCGAGGAGACTGCCCTCCAGGGTCTTCAGGGCGGTCTCGCGGTTGCGTGTGATGACGTCGCGGACCGAGGCCATGCCGTCCTCGATGGAGTCCTCGACGTAGCGGGCGAGGAAGTTGAGGACGAACGGCGAGACGTCGAGCAGCACGCTGGTGTGGATGTTGTACACGTCCTCGTGCAGGTCCTGGCTGCAGGTGAGCAGCGCGCACTTGGCGTCCTGCAGCGGCCAGGTCTTCCCGGTGTCCTCCAGGGCGAGGTAGCGCACGCCGGAGCCGTCGAGGAGTTCGTACAGGTCGAAGCGGCCGAAACGGGGGTCGGCGAGGGCGAAGGAGGCGAAGCACAGGTCGACGACGAGGAGCTTGTCGTGCTCGACGCAGTAGCGGACGACTTCCTCGAAGCCCTTGCGGCCGTGGCTGAGCAGCGAGAAGCCGGTGGGGTTGTTGGGGTCGACCAGGAAGAGGGCGTCGGTGGTGACGGTGTCGGACAGCCGGTCGTAGATGCGGTCGGCGTCGTGCAGGACGTCCTCGGGTATCGCCACCGGGTCCACGCCGACGTTGCGCAGGACGTCGGGCAGGTTGTCGAAGCAGGGCTCGATCAGGCTGATGCTGATGTCCTTGCGCCGCAGGTACATGCCGACGACCAGGGTGGAGATGGAGGCCGCGTACGAGAGCATCGTGGTGTCGACGCGGACGCTGTTCTGGCCGTGCAGCCGGAAGAAGACCTCCTTGAAGCGGTCCTCCAGGTCTGCCTGGCGGGTCTCCTCGGCTTCGTACCAGAGGGCGGGCAGCGCGGCGACGATCTCGCGCTGGCCGGTGGACTGCTGCTGGTGGGTGTGGGCGTCGGCGAGGTTGAACCGGGTCTTGAGGGCCTGGATCTCGTGCTGGGTGAGGTCGAGAAGCTGCTCGGTCACAGGACTCCTTGAGGAGTGGGGCGACGCCGAGGGGCCCGCTCGCGGTGACGGTGTACGCGCACTGCACGGCCGCGGATCGGGGGCGATGGCGTCGGTGTCGGGAGTTGTGGTCGATGTCTGCTCGGAAACGCGCGTCGTTCGCGTGGAGAAGCCGGGCCCGCACCCGGCTCGGCCGTACCAGGGTTCACCTCGGAGGGGTGGGGACCTGGCACGGCGAGACCACCGTGACGTACGTTAGGCAATGATCGATCATTGATCAAGTCCCCTATGCTGGCGCGCAGTTCTCCGGAGAAGCCCATGACAGACGAGAGAGCCACCGAATCCACGGCCTTCGCGTCCCCACTACGCCGCGTCCCCTTGAGCGAACTGGCCCGGCGGGCCCTGCTCGACGGGCTGCTGGACGGCCGCTGGAAGCCCGGAGACCGCATCATCGAACGCCAGGTCGCCGAGGAACTCGGCATCAGCCACGGCCCCATCCGCGAGGCGCTGCGCGACCTGCACGCCATGCAGCTGGTGGAAGCGGTCCCCAACAAGGGTGTGAGAGTGCGGGAGTTGACCCCCGACTATCTGGTCGAGGTCTATCCCGTACGAGCGGCCCTGGAGCGCCTCGCAGGCCAGCTGGCGGTGCGCCGGCTCGCCGGGGACGTCTCCGAACTCGAACCCCACCTGGAGCTCATGCAGCAGGCGGCACGGGACGGGGACACCGGGCTGCAGGTCCACTGCGCGGTCGAGTTCCACCGCGAGATCGTGCGGGCGGCCGGGAACCCCGTACTGCTGCGCCAGTGGGAGGCCCTGGCCATCGAGCTGTGGACCCGTCTCTCCCTGATGTGGCTGCGCACCGAGCTGCACGAGAACGCCGACGACCACATCGCCATCGTCGACGCCTTCCGGCGGCAGGACCCGTACGTGGGACGGCTGCTCGAACTGCACGTCCTCGAATACGCACACCAACCGACAGGAATGCCATGACCGACACCCCCACCGCCCCGTCCGCCACCCCGCCCACTGCCCCGTCCGCCACCGCACACCCGCGCGACCGGGTCGCCCCGGGCACCATCACCGTGTTCTCGGACATCTGGTGCTCGTTCGCCCACGTCGCGCTGTACCGGCTGCACACCACCCGGGCCGGGCTGGGACTGGCGGGCCGGGTCCGCTTCGACCACCGGGCGTTCCCCCTGGAGCTGTTCAACGGCGGCCCCAGCCCGCGCCCGGGCACGGACTCCGAGGTCGGCGGGGTCGCGCACATCGAACCCGAGGCCGGCTGGCAGCTGTGGCGGTCGCCCGACTGGAAGTTCCCCTCCTCCTCGCTGCCGGCCCTGGAGGCCGTGCAGCTGGCCAAGCAGCAGGGCCTGGAGGCCTCGGAGCGGCTCGATCTCGCGCTGCGGCGGGCCTTCTGGGCCGAGAGCCGGTCGATCGGAGCGCGCGCCACCGTGCTCGCCGTGGCGGAGGAGACGCCGGGCGTCGACGCGGATCCCATCGCCGAGGGGCTCGACGACGGGCGGGCGCGCTCCGTGATCACCGAGGACTTCGCATGCGCCCGTGAGCACCAGGTGCGGTGCAGTCCGCACCTGTACCTTCCGGACGGTTCCGACTGCGCCAACCCGGGGGTGACGGCCCGCTGGCACGGCGCGTACGGCACCGGCTTTCCCGAGGTCACGGCGAACGACCCGAAGATCTATGAGGAGTTGCTCCTGCGGGCGGCCGGGTGAACCGACGGCCGAAAATGATCGATCATCGCGCATTACCGGCCGGTAGGTGTTGACTGCACACATCTATGGCTCCTAAATTCTGGATCATGGAAACCAGCTTCCGCCATATGGAATAGCGGAAGCAGCGTCGTGGAGCGCGCGTCGCCGCTCCTCCACCCCGGCCGGACCACCCGCATATCCGGCCCTCCCATTGCCGGGCTGCCACGGGGCTCCGTGGCAGCCCGGATTCCCCACCCAGGAACGAGAAAGGGGACGATCCGTGTCCCAGCTCGACCAGCTTCCCGACAGGGACCCCTCCGAGGTCACCGAGTGGCTCCAATCGCTCGACGGCGCAGCCGAGTTCGGTGGCCCGCAGCGGGCCGCACAGATCCTCCAGCGTGTGAACGAGCACGCCCGCACCACCGGTGTCGACGTACCGCCGTTCCTGGAGACGCCGTACATCAACACCATCCCCACCGCCGCCGAGCCGCCCTACCCGGGCGACGAGGCACTGGAGGCGCGGATCACGGCGTGGAACCGCTGGAACGCCGCCGCGATGGTCACCCGCGGCAACCAGCGCGGCGGACTCGGCGGACACATGGCCACCTTCGCGTCGGCCGCCTGGCTCTACGAGGTCGGTTTCCAGCACTTCTTCCGCGGCAAGGAGGCCGACGGCTCCGGCGATCAGCTCTACGTCCAGGGGCACGCCTCGCCGGGCGTCTACGCCCGCGCGTTCCTCGAAGGGCGCCTGACCGAGGGGCAGTTGGACCGCTTCCGGCAGGAAGTCGGAGGGGACGGCCTGCCGTCCTACCCGCATCCGCGCCGCCTGCCCTGGCTGTGGGAGTTCCCGACGGTCTCCATGGGTCTCGGCCCGCTCTCCGCCATCTACCAGGCCCGCTTCAACCGCTACCTGACCAACCGCGGCATCAAGGACACCTCCGGCTCCCACGTCTGGGCCTTCCTCGGCGACGGAGAGATGGACGAACCCGAGTCCACGGCCGCCCTCGCCCTGGCCGCGCGCGAGGGCCTGGACAACCTGACCTTCGTCGTCAACTGCAACCTGCAGCGCCTGGACGGGCCGGTGCGGGGCAACTTCAAGATCGTGCAGGAGCTGGAGCGGCAGTTCCGCGCGGCGGGGTGGAACGTCGTCAAGTCCCTGTGGGGGCAGGCCTGGGACGGACTGCTGTCGCAGGACACCGAGGGCGCCCTGGTCCACAGGATCGGGACGATTCCCGACGGCCAGTTCCAGACCTTCGCGGCCCGCGACGGCGCCTACATCCGCGAGCGGCTCCTCGGCGCCGATCCGGCCCTCGCCCCCCTCTCCCAGCGTCTCAGCGACGCTCAGCTCGAAGAGATCGTCGGGACCTCGCGGGCCGGCCACGAGCCGCGCAAGGTGCACGCCGCCTACCGCGCGGCCCTGGCGCACAAGGGCGCACCGACCGTGGTCCTGGTCCAGACGGTCAAGGGCTGGACGCTCGGCCCCGGCTTCGAGTCGCGCAACGCCAACCACCAGATGAAGAAGCTCTCGGGCAAGGAATTCCGCGCCATGCGCGACCTGCTCGAACTCCCCATCCCCGACCGGGCGTTGGACGACTCCCTGGTCCCCTACTGGCACCCGGGGGCCGACTCGCCCGAGGTCAGGTACCTCCAGGAGCGGCGTGCCGCCCTCGGTGGCCCGGCCCCCGCGCGCAAGATCGTCCCGAAGCCGCTTCCGCTGCCGTCCGCGAAGCCCTTCGACGCCCTGAAGAAGGGGTCCGGCACCCAGGAGATCGCCACCACGATGGCGTTCGTACGGCTGGTCAAGGAACTGATGCGGGACAAGGAGACCGGCAAGCGGTGGGTTCCCGTCGTCCCCGACGAGGCGCGCACGTTCGGCATGGAGTCGCTGTTCCCCTCGGCCGGCATCTACTCCCCCGTCGGCCAGACCTATGACCCCGTCGACCGCGACCAACTCCTCTACTACAAGGAGTCCAAGGACGGTCAGATCCTCAACGAGGGCATCACGGAGGCCGGTTCACTGGCCTCGCTGACGGCGGCATCGACGTCGTACGCCACGCACGCCGAGCCGATGATCCCGTTCTACATCTTCTACTCGATGTTCGGATGGCAGCGGACGGCCGATCAGTTCTGGGCCCTGGGCGACCAGTTGGGCCGCGGCTTCGTCATCGGCGCGACGGCGGGCCGTACGACGATGACGGGTGAGGGCCTCCAGCACGCCGACGGTCACTCGCACCTGATCGCCTCGACGAACCCGGCGGCCGTCTCCTACGACCCGGCGTTCGCGTACGAGGTCGCGGTGATCGTCCGCGAGGGACTGCGCCGCATGTACGGACCCGAAGCCGAGGACGTCTTCTACTACCTCACCGTCTACAACGAGACCAAGATCCAGCCGCCCATGCCGGCCGGCGAGAGCGTGGAGGAAGGCATCCTGCGCGGCCTCTACCGCTACCAGGAGGCCCAGGACACCCCCGCCGACGCCCCGCGCCTGCAACTCCTGGCCTCCGGCACCGCGATCCACTGGATCCTGGAGGCACAACAGCTCCTGCGCGAGGACTGGGGCGTCGCCGCGGACGTGTGGTCCGCGCCGTCCTGGACCGAACTGCGCCGGGAAGCCCTCGCCGCCGAGGCCGAGAACCTCCGTGCGGACACCACGGGCACGGGCTCCGGGGACCGGGTGCCGTACGTGACGCGCGCACTGGCCGGGGCGCCGGGGCCGGTGGTCGCGGTCAGCGACTGGATGCGTGCGGTGCCGGACCAGATCAGCCCCTGGGTGGAGCAGGACTGGACGTCCATCGGCACCGACGGCTACGGCCTCTCCGACAGCCGCGCGAACGTGCGCCGTCACTTCGGCGTGGACGCCCCGTCGATCGTGGTCGCCGTACTGGCCGTGCTCGCCCGGCGCGGAGAGGTGAAGCAGGAGACCGTACGACAGGCCGCCGCGCGCTACGGAGTGGAAGCATGACCACGCAGAACGACGTCGTGACGCTGCCCGCGCTCGGCGAGTCCGTGACCGAGGGCACCGTCACCCGTTGGCTGAAGGAGGTCGGCGAGGAGGTCTCCGAGGACGAGCCGCTCCTTGAGGTCTCGACCGACAAGGTCGACACCGAGATCCCGGCCCCCGTCTCCGGCGTTCTCCTGGAGATCGTCGTCGCCGAGGACGAGACCGCCGAGGTCGGCGCCAAGCTCGCCGTCATCGGCGCGAAGGGCGCGGCCCCGGCCGCCGCCCCGGCCGCTCCGGCTGCCGCTCCCGCCGCTGCTCCCGCCCAGGAGGCCCCGAAGCAGGAGGCTCCGAAGCAGGAGGCCCCCGCTCCGGCCGCCCCCGCCGCCGCTCCGGCTCCGGTCCAGGCCGCGCCCGCCGCTGCCGCCCCGGCCGCTCCGGCTCCGGCTGCTCCCGCCGCCCCGCAGGCCCCAGCCGCTCCGGCCGCGACCTCGGGTGACGACGGTGCCTACGTGACCCCGCTGGTCCGCAAGCTCGCCTCCGAGAACGGCGTCGACCTGGGCCAGGTCAAGGGCACCGGCGTCGGCGGCCGCATCCGCAAGCAGGACGTCGTCGCCGCCGCCGAAGCCGCCAAGACCCCCGCCCCGGCCGCCGCCCCGGCTGCTCCGGCCGCCGCGTCCAAGGCCCCGGCCCTGGAGGTCTCCCCGCTGCGCGGCCAGACCGTCAAGATGACCCGCATGCGCAAGGTCATCGGCGACAACATGATGAAGGCCCTGCACAGCCAGGCCCAGCTCACCTCGGTCGTCGAGGTGGACATCACCAAGCTGATGAAGCTCCGCGCCGCGGCGAAGGACTCCTTCGCCGCCCGCGAGGGCGTCAAGCTCTCCCCGATGCCGTTCTTCGTGAAGGCGGCGGCCCAGGCGCTGAAGGCCCACCCGGTCGTCAACGCCCGGATCAACGAGGACGAGGGCACCATCACCTACTTCGACTCGGAGAACATCGGCATCGCCGTGGACTCCGAGAAGGGCCTGATGACCCCGGTCATCAAGGGTGCCGGTGACCTCAACCTGGCGGGCATCTCCAAGAAGACCGCCGAGCTGGCCGGCAAGGTCCGCGGCAACAAGATCACCCCGGACGAGCTGTCCGGAGCGACCTTCACCATCAGCAACACCGGCTCGCGCGGTGCACTCTTCGACACGGTCATCGTGCCGCCGAACCAGGTCGCCATCCTGGGCATCGGCGCCACCGTCAAGCGTCCCGTGGTCATCAACCACCCGGACCTGGGCGAGACCATCGCGATCCGCGACATGACCTACCTCTCGCTCTCCTACGACCACCGCCTGGTCGACGGCGCCGACGCGGCCCGCTACCTCACGGCCGTCAAGGCGATCCTGGAAGCCGGCGAGTTCGAGGTCGAGCTCGGCCTGTAAACCACGTCAAGGCTCCCCGCTGTACGACTGAGCCCCCGCCCGGAAGAGATCCGGGCGGGGGCTCAGTCGTACGGTCACCCAACACGTGCACAGGCGTGCGCCGGGATCAGTCCGCCTCCGGCGTCAGCCGCAGCGAGATCGAGTTGATGCAGTAGCGCTGGTCCGTCGGGGTCGGGTAGCCCTCGCCCTCGAAGACATGGCCCAGGTGGGAGCCGCAGCGCGCGCAGCGGACCTCCGTGCGGACCATGCCGTGCGAGGTGTCCGAGATCAGCTCGACCGCGTCGCTGTCCTTCGGGTCGTAGAAGGACGGCCAGCCGCAGTGCGACGCGAACTTGGTGTCGGAGCGGAACAACTCGGCGTCGCAGGCGCGGCAGGAGTAGACGCCGGTGGTCTTGGTGTCGGTGTACTCGCCGACGAAGGCGGGCTCGGTGCCCGCCTGGCGCAGGACCGCGTACTCGGCGGGGGTGAGCTCCTCGCGCCACTGCTCGTCGGGCTTCTCGATGTCGTACGCCATGGAAGGTGTCCCCTTACTTCTGCTTACTTCTGCGCCAGCCGGGCCAGGATCTTCGGGCCCAGGTCCGTCACGTCGCCCGCGCCCATGGTGAGAACCAGGTCGCCGGGGCGGGACATTCCCGCGATGACGTCGGGGATGGTGGAGGCGTCGGCGACGTGGGTGACGTCGGCGCCCGCGGCCTTCGCGGCGTCGATGATCAGGGCGCTGGTGATGCCCTCGATCGGGTCCTCGCGGGCCGGGTAGATGTCCAGGACGACGGAGGCGTCCGCGAGGGCGAGGGCATCGCCCATCTCCTTGCCGAGTTCCTGGGTGCGGGAGAAGAGGTGGGGCTGGAAGACGACCAGGAGGCGGGAGTCGGCTGCGGCGCCGCGCATGGCCTCCAGGTCGGCGGTCATCTCGGTCGGGTGGTGCGCGTACGAGTCGATGACCTGGACGCCCTGCTCCTCGCCCTTGAGCTGGAGGCGGCGCTTGACGCCGGTGTACTTGCCGAGGGCGGAGGCCAGGTTGTGCGCGGGCAGACCCAGGGCCACGCCCGCGGCGAGCGCGGCGACCGCGTTGTGCGCGTAGTGGGCGCCGGGCACGGAGACGGTGAAGGTGAGGAACTTGCCGTTCAGGAGGACCGTGACCTCGCTGGACAGACCGCGCGGGGTGATCTTGTGGACGCGGACGTCGGCCTGGGCGGAGTCACCGTAGGTGACGATGTTCAGCAGTTCCTCGCCGCGCAGGCGGGTGGCCAGCTCGACCGCGCCCTGCTGGTCGGCGTTGATGACCAGGGTGCCGCCGGGGACGATCTTGCGGGCGAAGGACTCGAAGGACTCGTAGATCTCGTCCATCGAGGCGTAGTTCGCGTGGTGGTCGAGTTCGACGTTGAGGACGATGGCGACCTGGGGGTCGTACTTCTGGAAGCTGCGGTCGCTCTCGTCCGCCTCGGCGACGAAGATGTCGCCCTCGCCGTGCAGGGCGTTCGTGCCGGGTCCGGCGAGGTCGCCGCCGATGGCGTACGAGGGGTCCAGGCCCATCTCGGTGAGCGCGACCGCGAGCATGGAGGTCGTGGTCGTCTTGCCGTGGGTGCCCGCGACGGCGATGGCGCGCAGGCCGTTCATCAGGGAGGCCAGCGCGTCCGAGCGGTGCACGACGGGGATGTCCAGCTCGGCGGCGCGGACCAGCTCCGGGTTGTCGGCGCGGATCGCGGACGACACCACCACACTGGTGGCGTCGTCCGCGAGGTTGCCGGACGCGTGGCCGATGTGCACCGTCGCGCCCAGCTCGCGCAGGGCCTCGGCGGTGCCGGACTCCTTGGCGTCGCTGCCCGCGACCTTCGCGCCGCGCTGGGCGAGGATCTTCGCGATGCCCGACATTCCGGCGCCGCCGATGCCGATGAAGTGCGGTCGGTCCAGGGCGGTGGGGATGCCGGGTGCCATGCGGTTCTCCGTACGTTAAGACTCGGGGCGGAAGGAAGGCCCCAGCCTATTCGCTGTGCGAGAAGAGCTTGAGCACCGGGACGCCGACCTTGTGACGCGCCCTGGACGCCCAGTCCCGGTGGAAGAACTCCTCCACGTAGTGCGGGGCCGTCAGGACGATCACCTCGTCCGCGCCCGTCTCCTCGACGACGGACTTCAGCAGGTCCAGCGGGTGCTTCTCGACCACCCGGCCCACCGCCTCGCTGCCCGCCGCGCGCAGCGCCGTCAGGGAGACGGCGAGGCCCTTCTCGGCGATCGGCCGGGCGTCGTCGCCCTCGGGCTCGTCGCCCTCGTGGACCGCCTCGTCCAGTTCGCCCAGGGCCACGTCGTCAATGGCTCTCAGCAGTACGTCGGCCTGATCGCCCCGTGGCTGCATCAGCACCACGAACGAGACCTGCTCGTCCCCGTGCAGGGTCGTGACGAACTCCACGTCGGCCGCAGTGAGGGGCTTCTCGATCATCAATACGCTCGTGAACATGTCGGGCGCCCTTTCTCCTTCTCTGGCCCTTGCGGACTCTGACCCTTGCGGACCCTGGTCCCATGGGGCTCTGCCCCCTTGCGGAAACCATCCTTCCCCGTGCGGGCACGGGTACCGCTGGGGTTAAGTGTGCCCACGGAGACCTAAGCGGAACGACAAATTCCGTCGTTTGTCAGCCTGCTGCAAATGATCACATGAGGCACTATTTCCGACGGTACTGGGTGAACAGGAACCCGGCCTCCTCCAGGATCGACGCCAAAGCGAAACGATCCGGAACCTCCAGCCCCGGTCCGTCCGCGATCCGCTGGGCCCGCCCGGCCGTGAGCATCGGGGAGAGCGTCAGGCACAGCTCGTCCAGCACCCCGTCGCCGACGAACTGGGCCAGCAGCCTCGGCCCGCCCTCGGTGAGCTGGCGCTTCAGGCCCTGGTCGGCCAGGGCCCGTACCGCCTTGTCCATCTCCACCCGGGCCCCGTCCCCCGCGACCAGCACCCGGGCCCCGGCCGCGCGGGCCGCGCGGACGCGCTCCGGCGGGGCCGTGGCGCCGGTCAGCACCAGGGTCGGGACCAGCGGCTCGGTGAACAGGGGCAGGGAGAAGTCCAGGTCCAGGCTCGCGCTGACCACCGCGATGACCGGCACAGGGCTCTGACCTGCGGCTTTCCGGCGCTCGGCGAAGGCCTCGCGGGCGCGGGCGGGCCGGTAGCCCTCCAGGCGTACCGTTTCCGCACCCACCACGATCACATCGGCCAGCGCCCGCAGGGTGCCGAAGATCCGCATGTCGGTGTCGGAGGAGATCGGCTGGGAGCGGCCGTCGTGCTGGGCCGCGCCGTCGAGCGTGGAGACCATGTTGGCGCGCAGCCAGACGTCCGCGTCCGCGGGGTACGCGTAGGCGTCGGCCAGCGCGTCCAGGCTCCACTCCCCGGCCCCTTCCGTCGCGGCGGCGGGTGTTTCGTCGGTCACAGGGAACAGGCGTCGCATGGGGGCAGTCTGGCACGGCACATAGAGTGGACGGTTGTGTCGTCCTCACAGTCGTCTCCGTCGAAATCCGCCGCTCAGGGCCCCAGCAGCCCCATAGCCGACGCGGCTCCCTTCTCGCTGACCGCCCGCGAGCCGCGGGTACCGGCCGACCGGCTGGTGGCCGAGATGGTGCCGCCGCCGCGCTTCGACTCCGTACGGTTCGACACGTACATCCCCGACCCGAAGCAGCCGAGCCAGCCCGAGGCGGTCCGGGTGCTGAGCGCCTTCGCGGCGGGGCTCGGGCCCGCGCCGGAGGCCCAGAAGCGGCGCTGGTTCGCGAAGAAGGCTCCGGCGAAGGCTTCCGGGCCGCGGGGTGTGTACCTGGACGGCGGGTACGGCGTCGGCAAGACGCACCTGCTGGCCTCCCTGTGGCACGCGACGCCCGCCGAGCCGCAGCTCAAGGCCTTCGGTACGTTCGTGGAGCTGACGAACCTGGTCGGCGCGCTGGGCTTCCAGCAGACCGTGGCGACGTTGAGCGGGCACCGGCTGCTGTGCATCGACGAGTTCGAGCTGGACGACCCGGGCGACACCGTGCTGGTGTCCTCGCTGCTCAGCCGCCTGGTGGAGAACGGGGTGGCGCTCGCGGCCACCTCCAACACGCTGCCGGGCAAGCTGGGCGAGGGCCGGTTCGCCGCCGCGGACTTCCTGCGGGAGATCCAGGGGCTGTCCGCGCACTTCCGGCCGCTGCGCATCGACGGCGAGGACTACCGGCACCGGGGCCTTCCGGAAGCACCGGCTCCGTACACCGACGAACAGGTCACGCAGGCCGCGTACGCGACCGGGGGCGCCAGCCTGGACGCCTTCCCGGCGCTGCTCGACCACCTGGCGAAGGTGCATCCGAGCCGGTACGGGGCGCTGACCGACGACCTGAAGGCGGTCTGCCTGACCGGGGTGACCCCGGTGCCCGACCAGTCGACGGCGCTGCGGCTGGTGGTACTGGCGGACCGGCTGTACGACCGGGAGGTGCCGGTGCTCGCGTCCGGGCTGCCCTTCGACAAGCTGTTCAGTGAAGAAATGCTGAACGGCGGCTACCGGAAGAAGTATTTCCGGGCGATCTCCCGGCTGACCGCCCTGGCGCGGGACGCGAAGGGGCTGGTGGCGCAGTAGGTTTTGGGTGTTGTCCGTTCCTCTCTGTGAAGGGTTTCACCATGGCCACCACCCGTAACGCGCACACCAACTGGGAAGGCAACCTGCTGGAGGGCAAGGGCGTTGTCACGCTCGACTCCTCGGGCATCGGCGAGTACCCCGTCTCCTGGCCGTCGCGCGCCGAGCAGGCGAACGGCAAGACCAGCCCCGAGGAGCTGATCGCCGCCGCCCACTCGTCCTGCTTCTCGATGGCCCTCTCGCACGGTCTGGCCGGCGCCGGTCACACCCCGACCCGGATCAACACCGCCGCCGCGGTGACCTTCCAGCCGGGCGAGGGCATCACCGGCATCCACCTCACCGTCGAGGGTGAGGTCCCGGGTCTGGACGAGGCCGGTTTCCAGAAGGCCGCCGAGGACGCGAAGGCCAACTGCCCGGTCAGCCAGGCTCTTTCGGGTACGACGATCACGCTGACCGCGTCGCTCGTCTGACGTAGCGGCGTACGTACGGCCGAGCCGTACGGAGGCTGTCGTGGCCCGCACGGTTCACGTGTCATCGGTTGCGTGATACACACGTGCGGGTCACATTCCTGTCCGCCAGCAGGGAGTTGCCTCATGTCATCGACACCGTCCGACGCATCACGACGTCAAGTCATCGCCCGCACCGGCGCGTTGGGTGCGGGCATCGCCTTCACCGGCGCGCTCTCCGAGGTCTTCGCCGGTACGGCCCTGGCCGGACCGCGCGGCGGCGGAGGGCACGGCCGCGCGGGCTACGGGCCGCTGCTGCCCGACCCCAAGGGCCTGCTCGACCTCCCCCGGGGCTTCCGCTACAAGGTCCTCTCCCGCGAGGGCGATCCGCTCAGATCGGGCGAGGGGACCGTACCCAGCAACCACGACGGCATGACGGCACTCCGGGGCCGTCGCGGGCGCGTGCACCTGGTGCGCAACCACGAGAACCGGCAGAGCGCGAAGTTCGCCGTGCCCACGGTCAAGGGCCTCACCTACGACCCGGCGGCCAAGGGCGGCTGCACCGCGCTCACCCTGGACGGGCGCAACAACGTGCTGGAGGAGCGTGTCGGCATCGCCGGTACGGCCGTCAACTGCGCGGGCGGGCCCACCCCGTGGGGCACCTGGCTCACCTGCGAGGAGAACGAGGAGAGGGCCGGGACCGGCGGCTACACCAAGGACCACGGCTTCATCTTCGAGGTCGACCCGGCGGACCCGCACCGCACCGGGGCGGTCCCGCTGACCGCGATGGGCCGCTTCCAGCACGAGGCGATCGCCGTCGACCCGAAGAGCGGGATCGTGTACGAGACCGAGGACGCCTTCGCGTTCCCGTTCGGCCTCTTCTACCGCTTCCTGCCCAAGAAGCCCTGCGGCGGGGTGAATTCGCTGCGGGCGGGCGGGACGCTGGAGGCCATGCGGGTGCCCGGCGTGCCGGACCTCTCCGCCGTCCACGAGCCCGGGCGGAGCTTCGGCGGGGTGGAGTGGGTGCCGGTGCCGGACCCGCTCGCGAAGGAAACCCCCGTACGGCTCCAGGACTTCGGCAAGAAGGGCATCACCCACGCCCAGAAGCTGGAGGGGTGTTACTGGGGCGGCCACGACGACAACGCCGTGTACTTCGTCTCCAGCTACGCCAAGACCAAGGAGGGTTCGCTCAAGGACCACTTCGGCCAGGTGTGGAAGTACGAGCCGAACCGGCGCCGTCTCACCCTGGTGGTGGTCTTCGGCCCGGACACCGACCACCAGCTCCCGGGCGAGTACCCGGACAACATCTGCCTCGCGCCCAGCGGCGGCCTGATGGTGTGCGAGGACGGCGACGGCGCGCAGCACGTCTTCGGCCTGAGCCGCAGGGGGCAGGTCTACCCGATGGCCCGGGGCCGCCAGAACATCGGCACGCCCGAGGCGCCGGAGTGGGGCGAGTTCGCCGGGGTCACCTTCTCGCCGGACGAGTCGACGATGTACGTCAACTGCTACACGCCGGGGACGACTTTCGCGGTGACGGGACCCTGGGACGACTGACCCGGGCAGCGGGAGAGGGGGCGTCGGCATGGGGTCGGCGCCCCCTCTCCCGTACCCCAACACCATGGATGCGTAAAGGAGTTGCCTCCGGGCGGTCCGGGGATGGGCCGGGCGGGCCCGGCAGGTCTATCGTCGGAGATCAGGACCGGGACACGGGATCGGGGGATCGCGGGGGTGGTGCGGGACGAGGCCGTGATCGGCTGTCCGGGGGAACTGCTCGTCGGCACCCGCGGCGCCGCGGGACCCGGCGAGATCCTGGTGCGGGTCAGGGGCGGTTCGGAGACCTTCCTCGCCTGGTCCGAGGAGC
Source organism: Streptomyces sp. NPDC087440 (assembly GCF_044744005.1). Lineage (NCBI taxonomy): Bacteria > Bacillati > Actinomycetota > Actinomycetes > Kitasatosporales > Streptomycetaceae > Streptomyces > Streptomyces sp. NPDC087440. Next base: position 348,494 of record NZ_JBIUXN010000003.1, read on the forward strand.
CGCTGCCCCGGGGCACGACCGTGCTGGTGATCGCCTCGCGCGGCGCCCGCCAGGTGGACGTCGTCGAGTGGGCCGACCCCCTGGACCTCCTGGACCTCTAGCCCGTACGGCAACTCACGAGGAGTACAGGGATGTTCGGTTACCGGGTACCCGCACCCGATCAGGCGATGCTGATCTCCGGCGGCAGGCGCGGACTGGGCGGTGCGCCGTTCCGTGTGGTCACGGGGCACGGGAAGTTCGTCCTGCCCATCTTCCGCAAGACGCGCTTCCTCACGCTGTCGATGTGCGAGGCCGAAGTCACCGAGAACTGCGTGACCCGGCAGGGCATCGCCCTGCACGTGCGTGCGGTGATCGCGTTCAAGGTCGGCAACGACACCGAGTCCATCGTCAACGCCGGTCAGCGCTTCCTCTCCGACCAGGACCAGATGTCCGTCCTGACCGGCCGGATCTTCGCAGGTCATCTGCGGTCCATCATCGGCTCGATGACGGTCGAGGAGATCGTCACGGAGCGGCAGAAGCTGGCGGCGGAGGTGCTGGACACCTCGAAGGTGGAGATGGCGCGGATCGGCCTGATCGTGGACTCGCTCCAGATCCAGTCCATCGACGACGGGGACGTCGGCTACATCGACGCGATGTCCGCCCCGCACAAGGCGGCCATCCAGCGCCAGGCGCAGATCGCGCAGGCGCAGGCCACCCAGGCCTCCGTCGAGGCGGAGCAGGTGGCGGCCCGCAACCAGGCGGAGTACGCGCGGCAGACCGCGGTGGTCAAGGCCGAGTACTCGGCGGAGGTGGACCGGGCGCAGGCGGGGCCGCTCGCGCAGGCACACGCACAGCAGGAAGTCCTGGACGCCCAGACCGAGTTGGCGCAGCGGGCGGCCCAGTTGCGGCAGCAGCAGCTGGTGGCGGAGATCGTGAAGCCGGCGGAGGCGGAGGCGGAGCGCATCCGGGTGCTGGCGGTGGCGGAGGCCGAACGCATGCGCATCCAGGCCTCGGCGGCGGCCTCGCACGACCGGGTCGCCCTGGACCGGATGCTGATCGACCAGCTCCCGCTGATCGTGAAGGAGGCGGCGGGCGGTCTCGCGGGCGCGAACGTGAACGTGCTGAACGGGGCGGACGGGCTGGGCGAGATCGCGGCCGGGCTGGTCAGCCAGGGCCTGACGATCCTGGACTCGGTGCGGCAGAACCTGAACTCGGGCGAGGACCGGGACAAGGGCGGCTCCGCGGACCAGCTGGCGCTTCCGGGGTTCCTGGCGGGGAAGGGTGAGCAGGGAGGTCGGCGTTCCCCGCAGGACGGCCCGGTCGACCTCGACTGAGCGGGACGGGTCGGCCGGCCCGGCCCGAGCGGGACGGCCGGGTCGGCCCGAGCGGGACGGCCGGGTCGGCCTCGGCCGGGCGGGGCGGCCTCAGCCGGGCGGGGCGGCCCGGACAGCCTCGACCAGGCGGGACGGCACGAGCGGCCGCGGCCGAGCGGGACGGCGCGGACGACGCGTGCGTCCGGACCGGCCGGAGATGCCCGCGGCCCCTTTCCGTCGCACGATCAGGAGAACCGCCCGGAGAACCGCCCCGAGAACCGCCCGCCGCGAGCCCGCCCGGACAAGGAGTTCCATGCCCAAGAAGGACAAGCACAAGCCGTCGCCCCCCTCCGTCCGCGACGCCCTCCGCGTTCCGGTCGGCGCCCCCGTCGACCTGTCCTCGTACGCCGCCGACGCCACCCCCCTCGGCCCGCGCGACAAGGAGCGGGGCGTCGCCGCCACCGCCCTCCTGGCCGACCCCCTCGCCGGTCTCCAGGAACGCCTGTACGCCGCCAGCACCGCGGGCGACCACCGCCGTCTCCTCCTGGTCCTCCAGGGCATGGACACCAGCGGCAAGGGCGGCACGGTCAAGCACGTGATCGGCCTGTTCAACCCGTCCGGCTGCCGCATCCGCGCCTTCAAGGCCCCCACCGAGGAGGAGCGCGCGCACTCCTTCCTCTGGCGGATCACCAAGGCGCTCCCGGAGGCGGGCGAGATCGGCATCTTCGACCGCTCGCACTACGAGGACGTCCTGATCGGCCGGGTCCGCGAGCTGGCCCCGCCACAGGAGATCGAACGCCGCTACGACCAGATCAACAACTTCGAGCGCTCGCTCACCGACAGTGGCGTCACGATCGTCAAGGTCTTCCTGCACATCAGTTACGAGAAGCAGCAGCAAAGGCTCCTGGAACGGCTCGACAACCCGGAGAAGTACTGGAAGTTCAACCCCGGCGACATCGAGGAGCGCGCCCTGTGGCCCGCCTACCAGGAGGCGTACGAGATCGCCCTGGAGCGGTGCTCCACCCCCGCCGCCCCCTGGTACCTGGTCCCCGCCGACCGCAAGTGGTACCGCAACTGGGCCATCAGCAGCCTCCTCCTGGAGCACCTGACGGCCCTCGACCCCCAGTACCCGAAGGCCGACTTCGACATCGAGGAGTGCCGCAGGCGGCTGCTCGCCGAGGCCCCCGACGTCACCGCAGGCTGAGCACCAGCTCCGGCCGGTCCCAGCGCACGGCGGGCGGGTTCGCCGGGACCGTGCCGACCGGCACCGCCCCCACGCTCCGGTAGAAGCCCTCTGCCGGGGGGTGCGAGACGATCCGCACCTCGCTCAGCCCCGCCTCCCGGGCGCGCCCGGCGAGGTGTCCGATCAGCAGGCGGCCGATGCCCAGCCCCTGCGCGGCGTCGGCGACGAACATCAGGTCCAGCTCGGGCGGGTCCAGGACGAGCGCGTAGAAGCCGAGGACCCGCCCGTCCGGCGACTCGGCGACGTACACCTCGTGGTGCTCGATGTAGTCGGGGCCGACCCGGTAGCCCTCGACCATCGACGCGTACGGGCCCTCGTAGGCGCGCGAGGTGCGGACGAGACGGGTGAGCCGCTTGGCGTCCTGCGCGGTGGCGCGACGGATACGGGCGGGCCCGTCCTGCGTAACGTGTGATCTCACTCCGAGAGTATTACCTGCGCGGGCCACGCCGTGCCGCAGCCGGACCCACGGGGAACGATCGGCTACTTTCCGTGAGTGACCATTTCTGTACGAAGAATGCTCGCGGCGGCCGTCCTGGGTGCGGTCCTGACCGGATGCGGGACCGGCGGCACCGGAAGCGGCGGCTCCGGAAGCGGTGGCTCCGGAAGCGGCGACGGTGCCGAGGCCCGCCGGTCGCCCTCCGCCTCCGTACCGTCTCCGTCGGCGACTCCCCCGCCCTCCCCCTCCCCCGTACCCACGGTCGCCGCCGGACCCGGCGGGCTCACGCCCGTGTTCGAACGGGCGCGGGGCAGGGGCGGCGAGAAGGTCGTCGCGCTGACCTTCGACGCGGACATGACCGCCGACCAGGGGCCCCGGGCGGCCCGCGGCGAGCACTTCGACCACCCGCAACTCATCGCCTCGCTGCGGAAGTGGAAGGTGCCCTCGACGGTGTTCATGACGGGGCGCTGGGCCGAGGAGTACCCGGACCAGGCGCGTTCCATCGGCACCGATCCGCTCTTCGAGATCGCCAACCACTCCTACAGCCATCACGCCTTCTCCGCCCCCTGTTACGGGCTGCCGACGGTCGAGCCGAAGGCGATGAAGGCGGACGTGGACCGGGCGTTCGCCGCCTTCCGCAAGGCCGGGGCGCGCAATGTGGTGCCGTACTTCCGCTTCCCCGGCGGCTGCTACGACGACCGCGCGCTGCGCAGCCTGGGGCCCGCGAAGGTGACGGCGGTGCAGTGGGACGTGGTCAGCGGCGACGCCTTCGCCACCGACGCGGACGCGGTGGCCGAGCAGGTGCTGGCCGGGGTGAGGCCGGGCTCGCTGGTGGTCATGCACTGCACCCGCAGCGCCGCCCCGACGACGGAGAAGGCGCTGCGCCGGGTGGTGCCGGAGCTGCGCAAGCGGGGCTACCGCTTCGTCAAGGTCTCGGACCTGATCGCGCGCCGCTGACGGAGCTCCACCGACCGCTCACCCGGAGCAGGCCGTGCGCTGGGCCTCCTGCCACTCGCAGACCGGGCAGTGCACGATCCCCCGGACCGTCTCCGGGTACTCGGTCGGCTTCCCGCACAGCACGCAGTCGGCCGTCGGGATCGGGTCGGCAGGCTGTTCGGAGGCGTCCATACCGAGGAGCCTACGCGGATACGAATGCGGGCTCAGCCCCTCCGCGAGCTGAGCCCGCACACCACTGCCCCGGCCGCCGCAGCCAGCAGCACCGCGACCGCGAGCGGCACGAGCGGCAGGGCCACCGCGCCCGCGTGCGAGCCGCCGACCAGGGCGTTCACCGTGAGGCGGGCCGGGGACCCGGCCGTGACCAGGGCGAGCAGGGTGCCGGTGGCGGTCAGGGCGATGCTCCAGCCGGTGCCGTGCAGCACCGGGCGGCTGCCGAGCGCGCCGACGGCGGTGCCGAGCAGGGCGCAGGTGAGGACGGCCAGGAGTCCGGCCCCGGCGGCGTCGAGCGGGTTGATCCGCACCTGCCCGTCCGTGTCGGCCCACTTGCTGACCAGCACCACGAACGCGGTGGCCGCGGCCCCCAGCGCCGCCGCGCAGCCGAACGCGGTGAGCAGCGCCGCCAGGTGCGCCCGGGCGGGCGAGGTGGCGGCCGCGGCGCAGTACCGGGCGGCGGGCGGCTCGCCCGTCACGCAGAGGCGGGTGAGCCAGGCGGCGACGGGGAGCAGGGCGGCCGCGCCGTAGCCGAGGGAGTCGAGGACCGGCTGCCCGCCCTGGACGCCGACGGCGACGAAGGCGGCGTAGAGGAGGACGGGGGCGAGCCAGCGCTGCGAACGGGCGAGGAGGGCGAGTTGGTAGCGGACGAGGGGGGCGAGGGCGGTCGTCGTCATGCTTGGCTCCTTTCCGGTGCGCGCCCTTCCGGGGCCTGTCGTTCCGCAGCAGGTGAGGCGTCCGGGGCAACTGCCCTGATGTGCCACGGGGGTTGGGAACCGAGCAGCACCCGCAGCACCCCGTCGGAGTGAACCGCGGGGACCGTCAGCGCCATCGCCCCGTCGGCGTCCGGTACGACGCGTGGCGCACCGGGCAGCCCGGCGGGCAGTGCCGCACCTCTCGGGCCGGACACGACGATCCGTACCCGCGGACCCGATTCGGCCTCCTCCGCCGGGGAGTTGACGCCCCGCAGCCCCAGCCCGGACACCTCGTGCGCCGCGTCCACCGCCCCGGCCAGGCGGCGCGGGTCGTGGTCGACGAAGGCGACTCTCGCCCCGGCGGCGACCCGTTCCGCGACGGCCCGGTCCAGCTCGCTCCTGGCGGCTTCGTCGAGGCCGGTCCACGCCTCGTCCAGGACCAGCAACTCCGGTTCGGCCATGAGGGCTTGGGCGACGGCGACCTTCTGGGCGGTGCCCTTGGAGAGTTCGGCGACGGGGGTACGGGCGTGGCCGTCCGCGCCGAAGCGCTCCAGCTGGGCGCGTGCCTCCTCGCGGGCTCGCGCCCGCCCCAGGCCGTGGATGCGGCCGAGGTGGACGAGGTAGCCGAGCGCGGTCAGCGGAAGCCCTCCGGGGAAGCGCTCGGGCACGTACGCGACCCGCTGCGGGCGGCCCTCGACGCGCCCCTCGGTGGGCGCGTCGATACCGGCCAGAATTCTCAACAGGGTTGATTTCCCGGTCCCGTTGGCCCCTTGGAGGCGGACCAGGGAGCCGGGGCGCAGCTCCAGGTCGACGCCCCGCAGGACCCAGTCGCCGCGCAGTCCGTACCGTCGTCCCACCCGTGACAGTCTCATCCGGGTTCTTCTCAGTTCGCGGTGGGCTTCGTCTGGGTCAGCTCGCTGGGCCGTACGATCACGAAGCCCTCGCCCTGGAGGACGAGCTGGACGGCTTCGCCGGAGCCGCCCCGGATCATCGACCCGACGGACTGCGAGCGGTGCAGCGAGGTGCTGAGCTGGGCGCTCCAGCCGACCACCGCGTCGGTGTCGACGTACACCGGCATGTTCCCGGTGACGGGGATGACGATGGGGTTGCCGTCGCAGATGACGGCGAGCTTGCCGTAGCCGGTGAAGAGGCTGTTGAAGAGGCCGCCGCCGGTCATTCCGGCGCCCTTCACCATCTTGATCTCGTAGCTGAGGGTGGCGTCGAAACAGAGCACGTTGCGGCCGTTGACGGTGAGGGCGTCGCCCTGGTCGAGGTCGACGATGAAGCAGTTCTGCGCCTCGTGCGCGAACCACGCCTCGCCCTGGCCGCGCACCGCCATCAGCGGCAGGCCCTCGCCGGTCACGGCGCGCTTGAGCATGCCACCGATGCCCTGGGCCTTGCGCTCGAACTGGAGGTTTCCCCGGTAGGCGATCATCGAGCCCTGGCGGGCGTGCATCTCGCCGTTGACGGCGTACTTCACCGACTTCGCGTTCTGGAGGGTCATGCCGGGGACGGTCGCCGGCTGGGCCATGTTCTCGGAGGCAAAAATGTCGCTCTTCATGCGGGTCATCCTCGCGCGCCGGGTTTTGGTCCGACAAGGAGTCCCACGTCACGCCCTGGCAAACTTGGCTCAATGAGCAGCAACGACACCTCCGGGGCACAGTCCGTGTCCGCCGCGCGCGACGCGGCGCCGCAGTTCGTCCTCCCCCTCGTGGTCCACATCGAGAAGACGGACCCGCCGACCCGCACGGACGCGCTGGAGACGGCGGCGCGGGCGGTCCTGACGATCCTGGCGGACGAGCGGTCGCTGACCGAGGACGGCGTCGAGGGCGAGTGGGCCCGGGTCATGCGGGACTGGCAGGACGCCCGGATCCGCAAGGTGGTGCGGCGGGCGCGCGGCGCGGAGTGGCGCAAGGCGTGCACGCTGCCGGGAATCACGGTCACGGGCAAGGCGGCCGAGGTTCGCGTCTTCCCGCCGGTCCCCCTCGACGGCTGGCCCAAGGAGCTGGCCAAGCTCCAGGTGTCGGGCACGGACCTGGACGACCCGCAGGACCCCGACTCCCCGGACCCCGGCGTTCCGGTCCTCTGGATGAGCCCCGACCTGGACATGTCGGCGGGCAAGGCGATGGCCCAGGCCGGTCACGGCGCGCAGCTCGCCTGGTGGGACCTGGCGGACGCGGACCGCACGGCATGGCGGGACACGGGCTTCCCGCTGTCCGTTCGGACGGCCTCCCCGCAGCAGTGGCGGGAGCTGACGGGGTCCGGCCTGCCGGTGGTCCGCGACGCGGGCTTCACGGAGATCGCCCCGGGCTCGGAGACGGTGATCGCGGACCACCCGGCGCTCAGGGCCTGACCGGCCGGGCCCACTGGGCGGCGCGGACCGTGCCCTCCTGGAAGGCGGTACGAGGCACGCTGATGCCGAGCGAGGTCTCCAGGGCGTGGAAGTAGATCTCGAACTCGGTCAGTTCGGGGTGGGCCAGCTCGGCCCGGCGGACGGCCCGGTTGAGGAAGTCGAGCGGGCCGCCGTGGACGTAGGGGGCGCGGCCCCGGTGGTACCAGATCAGTTCGATGACACCGTTCTCGTCGTCGGCGATCCGGCGGCCGTCCCGCATGAGGTCGAAGGTGTAGATGGCCTTCGCGGTACACGCGCTGAGGTACACCGATTCGGTGACGCCGAGCGTGCCGAAGCCCTGTCCTCCGGGTGACACCTCGTGGTTCAGGAAGAACACCCAGTCGCCCGCCTGCCCGAAGCAGAAGTGCTGCCACGCGTCGTCGGAGCTCCAGGCGCGGCCCATCGCCTTCTCCTTCGCGCGCAGGTCCGACAGCCGGAAGCCGTCGGCGACCTGGTCCGGGTCGGCTCCGAGGGCGAGGGCCACGTCGGCGGCGTCGAGGCCGTCACCCCGGTAGAAGTCCAGGCTGGTGTAGGGGTACTGGTCCTGCCAGCCGTCGGCGATCCAGGCGAGACCCTCCAACGGGTCGCCTGCGCAGCAGCCCTCGGGCGCCCCCTCGTCCACCGCGCGGAACCTCCTGCCCCACGCCGGGTCCACCCGGTCGAGCAGCTCGGCGCGAGAGGCGACGGCGTCCGTCCCGGTGCCGGTGCCGGGCGCTTGCGCGGCGTCCCGGCGGACCTGTATCCGCAGGGCGTCGTCCGCCGCGTGGTACAGGACCTCGTCCAGGTCGCGGCTGGTGAAGACCTCGCGGTAGGAGCCGTCCATGCCGCACACCGTGCCGTCGGGGCGCACGACCAGCAGGAGGCGTTCCTCCAGCTCCTGCTCGTGCTCCTCGTAGTAGTCGGGATCGGTCGTCGTCAGCGGCGGCTCGCAGGCACCGAGCGCGTCGCTGCGGTCGGCCAATTCCCGCCAGGCCCGGCGGATTACGTCTTCGGTGATCAACATGGCGCCGATTATGCGGGGCGGCACTGACAACGCCCTCCCGGCCCGCCCCCGCACCGCGTTCCCCTGAACATGTCGCGTGCCTCACACGTACTCACGAATGACCGCAAGTGGCTGAAGGATCAAGGCACTTGCCGGTTGATTCGTTCGCGTACCGCAGCACCACGCACAGCGTCCGGGAGAGATCTGCCCATGCCCCCCGCCCTCTTCGCCCTGTTGCGCCGGATCAACGGCACCGCGCTCGTCGTCACCGCCCTGATCGCCACGCTCGCCGCCCTCGCCTTCCCGGTCTGGTCGTACGCGGACCGCTCCGGCACCGGGCAGGCCAACCTCGCGGCGTCGTCCGTGCCCACCAAGTGGGGGCCGCTGTCGGCCGCCGACCGGGACCTGCTGGTGAAGGTGCGGCTGGCCGGGCTGTGGGAGCTGCCCGCCGGGCAGCAGGCCATCGAGCGGGCGCCCAGCCAGTCCGTCAAGGCCGCCGGGGACCACCTCGTCGTCGGGCACACCGACCTGGACGCCCGGGCCCGGTCGGTCGCCGCCCAGCTCGGCGTCGAGCTGCCCAACCAGCCGACCCCCGAACAGCAGGGCTGGCTGCGGGAGTTGACGGCGGCCACCGGGACGACGTACGAACGCCTCTTCGCGAACCTGCTGCGGCGCGCCCACGGCAAGGTCTTCGCGGTGATCGCCCAGGTCCGCAACTCCACCCGCAACGCCCTGATCCGGCAGCTCGCGGACGCCGCCAACCAGACCGTCCTGGACCACATCACCATGCTGGAGGCCACCGGTCTGGTCGACTTCGACGCGATCGCCAACGAGGCGGCGGGCAACGCCACCGCCAGCCCGACCGGCCCTCCCCCGCCCGTGCCCGGCGCGCCCGTCCCGGTGCCCCGCCCCGCCCGCCCCACCGGCACCCAGACCTTCACCTCGCTGCCGTCCGCGCCGACGGTCGGCGAGATCGGGAGCCCGGCCGCCCAGCCGTGACACGCGGGGGACGGAACCTCAAATCAACCTCTGAACGTCCCCCTTCCTGGATTCAGCGCCCCGTGACGGGGCCATGACCCCTGCACAGCACGCACCAAGGGGGACGGACATGGAACGCCAGGACCAGGGAACGAGGCTCGGCGTCGGCATCGGCTGGCGGCCGGAGATCGCCGACACCGTCGAGGCGCTGCCCGGCATCGACTGGGTGGAGGTGGTGGCGGAGAACATCTGCCCCGGCCACCTCCCCCCGTCCCTCCTGCGGCTGCGCGAGCGGGGCGCGTTGGTGATCCCGCACGGCGTCTCGCTGGGCATCGGCGGCGCGGACCGCCCCGACCCGGACCGCCTGGCCGCCCTCGCCGCGCGCGCGGAGGCGCTGGGGGCGCCGCTGGTCACCGAGCACATCGCGTTCGTACGGGCGGGGGGACAGCTGACCGCGTCCCGTGCCCTGGAGGCCGGGCACCTGCTGCCGGTGCCGCGCACCCGGGACGCGCTGCGGGTGCTGTGCGAGAACGTACGGATCGCCCAGGACCAGCTTCCGGTGCCGCTCGCGCTGGAGAACATCGCGGCCCTGATCGCCTGGCCGGGCGAGGAGCTGACGGAGGGCCAGTTCCTGGCGGAGCTGGTGGAGCGCACGGGGGTACGGCTCCTCATCGACGTCGCCAACCTGCACACCAACCGCGTCAACCGGGGCGAGGACCCGGCGCGCGCGCTGGACGAGCTGCCGGTCGAGTCGATCGCGTACGTCCATGTGGCGGGCGGCGTCGAGAAGGACGGCGTGTGGCACGACACGCACGCCCACCCGGTCACCGAACCGGTCCTGGAGGTCCTGGCGGAGCTGCGCTCGCGGGTGTCGCCCCCCGGCGTGCTGCTGGAGCGGGACGAGGACTTCCCGGGGGCGGCGGAACTCGCGGCGGAACTGGAGCTGATCCGGGGCGTCCTGGACGCCCCCCGCCTGGTGGGCGCGGGCGCCCCCGGGGCTGCGCGGCCCGGCCCCGCGCGCGAACCTGCCGTACGCCGACAGGCTGCTGCGCGCCGCCCGCAGGCCCCGTCCGCCGAGCCGACCCGCGCCGCCGGGCACGGGCCCGTCACCGGGACGCACACCACCGGCACGTCCCGCACCGCGGCACCGGCCACCACGGCGGTGCCGCCCGCAGCCCCCGCGCTCCCGGAGGGCGACGCCTCCGGGGGCCGCCCCGCGTCCAAGGACGCGGCCGACGCCGCCCGCAGTGGTCTTGCCCTCGCGCAGGCCTCGCTGCTCGAAGCGCTCGTCGCCGGCGGGCCCGTTCCCGAGGGCTTCGACGGGCCGAGGGTCCGGGTGCAGGCGCGGGCGCTCGTCGCCAAGCGGGCCGGGATCGTCGCCAAGGTGGCGCCCGAGCTGCCGCGCATCCTGGGCGGCGGGTACCGGCCCGCGTTCGTCGCGTACGCCGGGCGCCGTCCGCTGCACGGCGGCTACCGGCGCGACGCCCTGGACTTCGCCGAGCACGCCCTCGTGCACGCGCCCCTGACCCCCGCCCAGCTCCGCGAGCTCACGCACTGGTGGCAGGACCGCACCGACGCCCGCCCGCCGTCCCTCGCCACGCGCATCGCCCGCGCGGCGGCGGCCCTGGTCGGGAGGTGACGGTGCCGTGACGGAACCGTTCGTCCTCGCTCTCACCGTCCTCGTCTACTGCGCCGTCGCCACGTCCGGCCTGCTGCTGTGGACCACCGTGCGTCAGGCGCACCGCCAGTACGGTTCGGGGTCGCCCGGCGTCCTGGACCTCGTGGAGGCCGCGTTCCTGATCGGCGGGCCCGCCCGCGCCGTGGACACCGCCCTGACCGCCCTCAGCCAGGACGGGCGGATCAGCATCGGCGGGCCCGGCGTCGTCGTGGTGCACCACAGGACGGCCAGGGACGCCGTCGAACGTGCCGTGCTCCACGAGTACGACACGGCTCCCGACGGGTCCCTCGCCGCCCTGCGCCACGCGGCGATCCGCAACCCGGCGGTGCAGGAGATCGGCGACAGCCTGGCCGCCCGCGGACTGCTTCTGCCGCCGGACGTGAGCCGCCGCTGGAGCACCTGGGGCGGCGCCCAGGCGCTCCTGTCCCTGATCTGCCTCCCCTTCGCCCTGCTCGTCACGGCTTTCCAGCTGGGCCGTCCCGACGCGGGGGTGCCGTTCGTCGACGACTTCCCCTTTGTCCTTCTCGTCCTGCCCGCTGTCGCCTTCGGCGTGGTGACCGGCTTCCTGTGGTCCGTGCGCGCCAAGCGCCGGGTCACCGACCCCGGTCAGGCCTCGCTCCGCGCCTACCGCGCCGACCCGGCGAACGCGCTGACGCTCCCCCAGCAGGTCGCCCTCGTCGGCCTCCGTGCCCTCACCGACCCCGTGCTGCGCACCCACTTCGTCACGGCGGCCCGCCACCGCCCCTCCCCCAACCCGACGACCCCGTTCACGCCGGTCCCGGTGATGGTCTGGTGCGCCGCGAACGCGCCGGGCGGCGGCAACCCCGGCGCGGGATGCAGCGGATCCTCCGGCGGAGGCTGCTCGGGCGGTGGTGGCGACGGAGGCGGCGGGGCCTGCTCCGGCGGAGGCGGCTGCAGCGGTGGCGGTGGCTCGTGTTCCGGCGGAGGCGGCGGCGGAAGCTCCTGCTCCAGCGGCTCGGGAGGCGGCAGTTCGTGCTCCAGCAGCTCGGGAGGCGGCAGCAGTTGCGGAGGCGGTGGCGGAGGCAGCAGCTTCTGATCCCCCACGAAAGCCTCTGCCCCCCACGCAGCACGGTTTGCGGCACCGCCACCGGACCGCACCCGCTATCACCTCGCGCCCCTCCCCTGCCACCCCCGACCCAAATGCCCCACCGCACCGCACTTCCCCCACGCTCGGTCACGAATCAACAACAGACCGTCCACATCATGGACACGCCATAGCGACACCCCGTTCTCCTCGCGTAGAACTCCGCCATGTTCTGGCTCCCGCTCCTCGCCCTCGCCTGGGTCGCCGCCGTCGGCTCCTGCGCCCGGCTCGTCCGTGCCGCCACCGCCGTGGCCGCCGTGGACGGCCGCGCGCCCGACGTCCCGCCGTACGACGAGGAGTTGACGCTGCACGAGGCGGCCTTCCTGTGCGGCGGCCCCGACCGGGTGGCCGACCTGACCCTGCTGACCATGCACGCCGACCGCCGCCTGATGCTCGCGCACACCGGCTGGACCACCGTCGTCACCCCGCACGGCCACAACGCCCTGGAGCGCGCCGCGATCGGCGCGGCGGGACCCGAGGGCCAGTCCCGTACGGCGGCCGTACGCGCGGGGGTGGCCGCCACCGACACCGTCCATGCGCTCGCCGACCGGCTGATCGCGTCCGGCCTGGCCGTTCCCGTACCCCTCCAGCACGCCGTACGGCACGGGGTCCGCGCGGTGCGGAACGCGAGCGCGCTGATCCTCGCGCTGGCCGCCGTCGCCGCGCTCGCGCTGCCGCAGGACCCGTCCGACTCCGCCCCGGTCGCCGTGTGGTTCTCGCTGCCGCTGCTCCTGACGCTCGGCTGCCTCGCCGTCGCCCGCATCGAGGTCCACCCGTACACCCAGTGGGCGTCCACGGCGGGCCGCATCCGGCTGCGCGCCCTCGCGGGCGACGCGACCGAGGACGCGCAGCGCGCCCTGCTCACCGCCGTCGCCGTGTCGGGCGCCCGCGCGATACCGGACCCGGAGCTGCGCACCGCGCTGACCGGAGCCCGGTGATCACCGTTAAGCCCCGTTGACGCCCCCGTGGCGCAACGGGGTCAATGAGCCCGACACCGGACACCGGTGCTTTACATCGTCAACTGCCCTGCCAAGTATCCCTTTTGTCCAGTACGACAGCCGCCCGGTTCGCCACGCGGCCGGAACAAGGGATCAGGGATCGCCATGAGAGCACTAGCGCTGTACGGAGCCACCACCCTCGGCTCCCTGGTCCTGACCGCGCTGGCGACGGCCCCCACCGGCGCGGCCGCCTTCCCGCGCCAGTCCCCCGAGGCCCGCGGCGTCGCCCTGGCCGCCGAACGTGCACTGATCTCCGGGATGACGTTCGGCCCGTGCCCGGAGTCGGAGCAGCTGCCCGACACGGTGCGGTGCGCCACCGTCAAGGTCCCCCTCGACTACGCCAGGCCGCGGGGCAAGCAGATCGGACTGACCGTCAGCCGCCTGACGGCGCGGGGCAAGCACCCCAAGACCGGAAAGCCGGTGCCCCGCCAGGGCGCACTGGTCTTCAACCCGGGCGGCCCGGGCGCCTCCTCCATGTACTTCCCGCTGGTCGCCCAGATGCCGGAGTGGAAGAACATCGCCGCCGCCTACGACCTGGTGGGCTACTCCCCGCGCGGCGTCGCCCGCAGCGCCCCGCTGTCCTGCGTCGACCCCAAGGACTTCGCCGAAGCCCCCACCCAGGCGCCGGTGAACCCCTCCGAGTCGTACAAGAAGGAGCGGATCGCCCGGGCGAAGACGTACGCGAAGGGCTGCGCGGCGAAGGCGGGCGACGCCCTGCGCCACTACCACTCGCTCAACAACGTCCGCGACCTGGAGGTCCTGCGCGCCGCCCTCGGCGAGCCGAAGCTCAACTTCATGGGCGCGTCGTACGGCACCTACTTCGGCGCGCTGTACGCGACCCTCCACCCCTCCCACGTGCGCCGCATGGTCTTCGACTCGGCGGTCAACCCCGACCCGTCCCAGATCTGGTACCGCAACAACCTCGACCAGTCGGCCGCCTTCGAGGGCCGCTGGGAGGACTTCCGCACCTGGGTCGCCAAGCACGACAAGACGTACGGGCTGGGCGAGAGCGCCGAGGACGTCCAGCACAGCTACGCCAAGGTCCGTGCCGAGCTGGCCCACAAGCCCGCGGGCGGCACGGTCGGCCCCGGCCAGCTCCAGGCGGCGTTCCTGAAGGCGGGCTATTACGACGACGTGTGGGCGATGCGCGCCACCGCGCTCTCCCAGTACCTCAAGGGCAACCCGAAGCCGCTGATCGCGCAGGCGGCCCCGCGCCCCGAGGCGGCCCGGGACGACGAGAACGGCAACGCCGTCTACACGGCCGTGGAGTGCAACGACGCCCCCTGGCCGACCGACTGGAAGACCTGGGACCGCGACAACACGCGCCTGGCGAAGCGCGCCCCGTTCGAGACCTGGGACAACGCGTGGATGAACCTGCCCTGCGCCTACTGGACCCAGCCCCGGCAGCGGCCGGTGGACGTGCGGGTCGCGAAGGGGGCGCTGCCGCCGACCCTGATCCTGGCCGCCGAGCGTGACGCGGCCACCCCGTACAAGGGCGCCCTGGAGCTCCAGAAGCGGCTGCCCGGGTCGGCGGTGGTGACGGAGAAGGACGCCGGCACGCACGGCATCGGGGGCGGCGCGAACGCCTGCGTCAACAGCCACATGGAGACGTACCTGCTGACCGGAAAGACACCGGTGCGGCGCGCTGCGTGCGCGCCGCACCGGGAGCCGAACCCGGTGTCGCTGGACGAGCGCGCCCTCCCACTGCTGGGGATTCCGGCCGCCGTCTGATCTTCCGGGCTGGGGCGGTCCCCCTGGTGAATACGCACCAGGGGGGCCGCCAAGTCATGTGTTCCGTACGGGAGTCACTCGTACGGAAGGGTTACGCGAGGCCTGCCACGAGGTCCGCGACGCTCTTGCGGCGCCCGGTGTAGAAGGGCACCTCCTCGCGGACGTGCATGCGGGCCTCGGAGGCGCGCAGGTGACGCATCAGGTCGACGATGCGGTACAGCTCGTCGGCCTCGAAGGCCAGCAGCCACTCGTAGTCGCCCAGCGAGAACGAGGCGACGGTGTTGGCGCGCACGTCGGGGTAGCCGCGGGCCATCATGCCGTGGTCCTTGAGCATCCGGCGACGGTCCTCGTCGGGCAGCAGGTACCAGTCGTACGACCGCACGAACGGGTACACCGAGACGTAGTCGCGCGGGTTCTCGTCCGCCAGGAAGGCCGGGATGTGCGACTTGTTGAACTCGGCGGGGCGGTGCAGCGCCATGTTCGACCACACCGGCTCCAGGGCGCGCCCGAGCTTCGTACGACGGAACAGGTTGTACGCGGTCTGGAGCTCGTCCGCGGTCTCGGCGTGCCACCAGATCATGACGTCGGCGTCGGCGCGCAGGCCGGAGACGTCGTAGGTGCCGCGGACGGTGACGTCCTCGGCGGCCAGCTTGTCGAAGAGCGCCTGGACCTCGTCGGCGTAGCCGTCGCGGTCCTCCGGCAGCACGTCGCGCAGCTTGAAGACGGACCACAGGGTGTAGCGGATGACCTCGTTGAGGTCCTTGGCCTTCTTGCCCGCGTTCGGTGCCTTGCCGCCGTTGGCGGGGCCCTCGTTCGCGGCGTTCTCCTGAGCAGTCATGTGGCTATTGTCCCGTGCCGCCTGCCGTGCCCTCCACCAGGGTGGGCATGACCAAGATCTCTTCCGCGAGCGCGTCGGCGGCCCGCTGCCCGCTGCCGACGCAGGCGGGGATGCCGACGCCGTCGTACGCGGCCCCGCAGACCCGCAGTCCGGGCACCCGCGCGACGGCCTCCCGGACGCGGGCGACGCGCGCGAGGTGGCCGACGGGGTACTGCGGCAGCCCGCCGACCCACCGGGTCACCCGTGTCTCGACGGGCCGGGCGGCGAGCCCGGTGGCGGCCCCCAGGTCCTTCAGCGACACGTCCACGAGGTCGGCGTCGTCGCGGTGCAGGTGCTCCTCCTCCCCGTACCGCCCGACCGACGTCCGCAGCACGAACAGATCGGGGGAGCGCTCGCTCACCCACCCCCACTTGCGGGAGGAGAAGGTCGACGCCTTGATGGTGTGCCCGTCCACCGGCGGCACCAGGAACCCGGACCCGTCCGGCAGCACGTCCTCGACGTCCTTGCGGGCGAAGGCCAGGGTGACGAGCGCCATGGACGCGTACTCGACCTGCTGGAGCTCGGCGGCCGCCGCCGGGGAGACGTCGGCCAGCAGCGCGGACGCGGACCAGGCGGGCGCGGCGAGGACGACCCCGTCCGCCTGGATCGAGCCGGTGTCGGTGCGTACGGTCCACTGCCCGTCCGCCCTGGTCAGGGCGAGTACGGGAGTCTCGGTACGGATCTCCCCGCCCCGCGCCCGTACGGCGTCCGCGACGGCCCCCGGGAGGGTGCCGATGCCGCCGTCGATCCCCAGGAACACGGGCCCGGTCTGCTGCTGGGCGGCGGCCCGCGCCTGGATCTCCCGGACCCCCTCCAGCAGCGAGTCGTGCTGCTGCGCCGCCTCGAACAGGGCGGGCACCGCCGCCCGCAGCGACGTCCGGTAGACGTCCCCCGCGTACACCCCGCCGAGCAGCGGCTCGACGAGCCGGTCGACGACCTCGCGCCCGAGCCGGGCGGCGATGTACGCCCCGATGGCGATGTCGTCGCCGACCTCGGTGCGCGGCAGCGACCTGTCCTCCTCGATACGGGCGAGGCCTGCGGCGGAGAGAACGCCGCCGAGCACGGCGGGGTCGCCCGGCACGCCCATCACGTGCCCCTTGGGCAGGGGGGTCAGGGCTCCCCGGTTCCAGAGGGAGGCGGTGGCGGTGGACGGCGGCTGGAGCCGGTCGCCGAGCCCGACCTCGCGGGCCAGGGCGACGGCCTCGGGACGGCGGGCGAGCAGGGACTCGGCCCCGAAGTCGACGGGTGCCCCGGCGATCTCCCCGGCCTCCAGCTTGCCGCCGAGCCGGTCGGTGGCCTCCAGGAGGGTCACCCGGACCCCGGTGCCGGTGAGCCGGTGGGCGGCGGCGAGACCGGCGATCCCGCCTCCGACGACGACGACGTGCGGGGAGCGCGTGCTCGTACCGGTGCTGCTGTCCGTACCGTTCATGCGTCCACTGTCTCAAACGCCGCACCGCGTCCCGACCGTGACCTTCGAGTCCCGACCGTGACCGCTTCGGGGCCGCTTCGGGACCGGGAAACCGAAACCCGCGCGCCCACCCCACACGTCGAACCTGCAACATCCTTCACCACTTTTCGGGGGGACCGAGATGCGGGCAGCAACAGTGGGATCAGCAGGCGGCCGGACACGGCGGACGGCGCGGATGTCCATGATCGGGGCGGCGGTGGTCGCCGCGACCCTCGCCGTCGGCGGCTGCGGGGCGGGCGGCGGGGCCACCTCCAGCTCCGACGGCGGCGGCAAGGCGGCGGCCCCGGAGGCGGCGGCGAAGCAGCCGGGGGCCCAGCCGGGCGCGGGGACGGGGTCGGGGTCGGGATCAGGCTCGGGGTCGGGGGCGGGCTCCGGGTCGGGGGCGGACGCGGCGAAGCCGGGAGCCCCCTCCGCCCCCGGGCCGAAGGCCCCGGCGGCGCAGGTCCACGTGATCCGCACCGCGGAACTCCACATGGAGGTGAAGAGCACGGTCCAGACGCTGACCGAGGCGCGGGCCATGGCCGAGACGGCGGGCGGCTACGTCGGCAACGAGTCGACGGAACGCGACAACGGCGACCACATCTACTCCCGGATCGCCCTGCGCGTCCCGCAGGACAAGTTCTCGCAGACACTGGCCGAACTGGAGCGGAAACCGGGCAAGATCCTCTCCCGCAAGGCGGACGCGAAGGATGTCACGGGCCAGGTGGTGGACCTGACGAGCCGGATCAAGTCGCAGCGGGTGAGCGTGGCCAGGGTCCAGGAATTCATGGACCGGGCGACGAAGCTGAGCGACGTGGTCACGCTGGAGGCCGAACTCTCCAACCGTCAGGCCGAGTTGGAGTCCCTGCTCGCCCAGCAGAACACGCTGGCCGACCAGACGGGCATGAGCACGATCACGCTGGTCCTGACGGAGACCCCGCCGAAGAAGAAGGCGGGGGCGCCGCCGAAGGACGACGAGCCGGGCTTCGTGGACGCGCTGGGCGGCGGCTGGGACGCGTTCCTGACGACGGTGCGGTGGATCGCGGTGGTGGTGGGCGCGGTGGCCCCGTTCGCGGCGGCCCTGGCCCTCCTCTGGCTCCTCTGGCGCAAGGCGGTGTCCCCGCGCCTGCCGCGCAGGGCTCCGCGGGGGCAGACCCCGGCATTCCCGTCGTACCCGGCGGCTCCGGCCCCGCCGGAGGGCGAGGAGCGGGAGGCCAAGTGACCCGGTGCCGGACGCCTCAGCCCGTCGAGGGGGTACCCCCTGTTCGAGCGAAGCCGAGAACTTGGGGGAGTTTGAGGACGCGCGGCGAAGCCGTGCAGGGGGCGAGGGGCGTAGCCCCATCAGGAACAGCAGCCCACCACCCAGCCCCGCGGGTTTAGGTGAAGGGGCGGGGCCGGGGCGAAAACACCCCGGTGCCGGGTGCGGCACGGACAAGGCCCCGCCCCCGGCGGCCCCGCCCCCGGCGGCCCCGCCCCCACCCGGCCCACCCCACCTCGCCCCCTCCCTCCCCACCCCCGATGGTGGAAGCCCGACCCGCCCGAGGGAGCCCGCCGCATGCGCCTCACCCCCGCCCTGGCCGCCACCACCCTCCTCCTGACCGCCTGCGGCACCAGCACCAGCACCCCCACCGGCGACCCCATGACCCCCTTCCACGCCCAAACCCCCGACTGGACCCCCTGCCCCTCCCCCTCCGCCCCACCCGGCTTCCTCTGCACCACCATCAAGGTCCCCCTCGACCACTCCGCCCCGGACGGCGACTCCCTCGGCCTCTTCGTCACCCGCCGCCCCGCCACCGACCCCGCCTCCCGCATCGGCGCCCTCTTCGTCAACCCGGGCGGCCCGGGCAGCCCCGCCGCCCCGTACGCCTACGGGGCACCGGAGACCTTCTCCCCCGAGGTCGCCGCCCGCTACGACCTCGTCGCGGTCGACCCGCGCGGCGTCGGCGGCAGCAACCCGCTCCCCCCGTGCCTCGACCAGAAGGCGATGGACGCGTACACGGCGATCGACACCACCCCCGACGACGCCGTCGAGGCGGACCGCCTGCGCGCCTCCGCCCGCGCCTTCGCCGAGGCCTGCGGCAGGAACAAGAAGGCGGGCAGGCTCCTCCCGCACACCGGAACCCTGGACGTCGCCCGCGACATGGACATCGTGCGCCGCGTCCTCGGCGAGGAGAAGCTGCACTACTTCGGCCTCTCGTACGGCACCCTCATCGGCCAGGTGTACGCCGAGCAGTTCCCGGCCGCCGTCGGCCGCATGGTCCTGGACTCCAACGTCGACCCCGCCCTCCCCCTGGGCTCCCTGCTCGCCCAGCAGTCGGCCAGTATCGAGAGCGCCTTCACCCGCTACCTCACCTCCTGCTCCTCCCGGCCCACGTGCACGCTCCCCAGGAAGCCCGCCGACGCCTGGAAGAAGATCGACCGCCTCCTCTCGGACCTGGACGCACAGCCCGTCCCCGCCCTCCCCGGCCGCACCCTCACCGAGTCCGACGCCCGCCTGGCCGCCATGGCGGTGACCTACGCGCCCTCCGTCTGGCCGATGTTCGACGGCGCGCTCGCCCAAGCCCTCCGGGGCGACGGCGCACAGCTCCAGATGCTCGCCGACGCCACCAACGGACGCCGCCCGGACGGGAGTTACTCCGCCGACGCCAGTCCCGCGCACCTCGCGATCAACTGCGCCGACCACACCGAGTTCCGCACCCCCGAGCAGTTCGCCGCCGCCGCACAGGAGGCCCGCAAAGAAGCCCCCCACTTCGGACCGGCGAACGTCAACTCCTCGCTCCCCTGCGCCTTTTGGCCCGCACCCGCCTCGGCCAAGGCCCACTCGATCACCGCACCGGACACCCCCACCCTGCTCGTGATCGGCAACACGGACGACCAGGCGACTCCCGTCCAGTGGTCCCGCGCCGTCGCCGCCCGCCTCGCCGACGCCCGCCTGGTCACCAACGACGCCTCCGGCCACGGCGCGTACCACCGGAAGGCAGGCCCCTGCCTGATCCGGGCCGTCGACGCCCACCTCCTGTCCGGCACCGCCCCGAAGTCCCCCACCACCACCTGCCCCGCACCCTCCGTCAAGGCAAGGCCATAGCGTGTGCCCATGACCTCCACCCCACCCGAGACCCTGATCATCATCGGCGGCGACGCGGCCGGCATGTCCGCCGCCTCGCAGGCGCGCAGGCTCAAGGGCCCCGCCGAGCTCAAGATCATCGCGTTCGAGCGCGGCCACTTCACCTCGTACTCCGCCTGCGGCATCCCGTACTGGGTCGGCGGCGACGTGGCCTCCCGCGACGAACTCATCGCCCGCACCCCCGACGAGCACCGGGCCCGCGAGATCGACCTGCGCATGCAGACGGAGGCAGTGGAGATCGACGTCGAGAACCACCGCGTCAAGTCCCGCAACCTCAAGACCGGCAACGACGTCTGGACCTCGTACGACAAGCTCGTCATCGCGACCGGCGCCCGCCCGGTCCGCCCGCCGATCCCCGGCATCGACGCACCGGGCGTGCACGGCGTGCAGAACCTGGAGGACGGCCAGGCCCTCATCGACACCCTCGCCCGGACCGAGGGCCGCCGCGCGGTCGTCGTGGGCGCGGGCTACATCGGCGTGGAGATGGCCGAGGCCCTGATCAACCGAGGTTACGAGGTCACCCTCATCAACCGGGGCAAGCAGCCGATGTCCACCCTCGACCCCGACATGGGCGCCCTGGTCCACGAGGCGATGACCGGCATGGGCATCACGGTGGTCTCCGACGCCGAGGTCACCAAGATCCTCACCGGCACCGACGGCCGGGCCAACGGCGTGGCCACCGACGACGCCACCTACCCCGCCGACGTCGTCGTCCTGGGCATCGGCGTCACCCCGGAGACCACCCTCGCCGAGGCGGCGGGCCTCCCCCTCGGCCCGTCCGGCGGCCTGGTCACCGACCTGTCGATGCGCGTGCGCGGCCACGAGAACATCTGGGCGGGCGGCGACTGCGTGGAGGTCCTGGACCTGGTCTCGGGCCGTCTGCGCCACATCCCGCTCGGTACGCACGCCAACAAGCACGGCCAGGTCATCGGCTCCAACGTGGGCGGCGACTACGCCACCTTCCCGGGCGTCGTCGGGACCGCCGTCAGCAAGGTCTGCGACCTCGAAATCGCCCGCACGGGCCTGCGCGAGCGGGACGCGCAGGCCGAGGGCCTCCAGTTCGTAACGGTACGGATCGAGTCGACGAGCCGCGCGGGCTACTACCCGGGGGCATCCCTGATGACGGTGAAAATGACCGCCGAACGCCGCACCGGCCGCCTCCTGGGCGTGCAGATCGTCGGCCGCGAGGGCGCGGGCAAGCGCGTGGACATCGCGGCGGTGGCGCTCACCGCCCGGATGACCGTCGACCAGATGACCGCCCTGGACCTCGGCTACGCCCCGCCCTTCTCGCCGGTCTGGGACCCGGTCCTGGTCGCGGCCCGCAAGGCGGTGGCGGCGGTGCGCAAGGCGGGGGCGTAGCGCGGGGTGCGTAAACGCGGAGTGCGGGGCCGGGAGACGTCCGGCCCCGCACCGCCGACCAAGGTCGCAGCCCCGTAGACCTTCGGCCGATCCCGCCGACCGCCCGCCCCGGGCCACAGTGCGACGTACACGCACCTGACGTACACGCACGGAGCGTGCACGCACAGGACGCACACACGGACGCACACGCACAGGACCACGGGGAGACTCCATGCGCACCCACGGCATCAGCCGGGCGGCATTCCTGACCGGCACGGCAGCCACCGCCCTCGTGGCGGCGACCGGCCCGGCCGCCACGGCCGCCCGGGCCACCCCCGCACGGCCACCGGCGCGACACCGAGGCCTGACCCATCACGGGGTCGGTTACGAGATCGAGGACGGCGAGCACCCGGAGACCGGCTGGCACGCCGACCGGATGCGCCGCGACCTGCGTGTCATCGCCGACGAGCTGCACGCGAGCTCCGTCTCCCTGTTCGGCACGGGCGTCGACCGCTTCGCCGCCACCGCGTCCGAGGCCGCCGAGCGCGGTCTGCACCTGTGGCTCCAGCCCCGCCTCGCCGACGCCCCGCACGCCGACATCCTCGACCACCTCGCCGAGACCGGCCGGATCGCGGAACGCCTCCGCCGCCAGGGCGCACGCGTCGAACTCAGCGTGGGCTGCGAGTTCGTCCTCTTCGTCCCCGGCATCGTGCCGGGCGCGAACGCCGTCGAGCGGATCAAGAACCTCACCGAGGGAAACTACGACCCGCAGCAACTAGCGCGCAGGCTCCGGGAGTTCATCGCCCGCGCGGCCAGGACCGGCCGGTCCGTCTTCCACGGCCCGCTGACCTACGGGGCCGCGCACGAGGACGACGTCGACTGGCGCCTGTTCGACGTGGTCAGCATGAACTACTACGGCTACCACCCCCAACGCTCCGGATACCTCGCGGACTTGACGCCGTATCAGAAGTGGGGCAAGCCGGTGGCCGTGACGGAGTTCGGCTCCTGCACCTTCACGGGGGCGCCGGAGAAGGGCGGCATGGGCTGGGACTCGGTGGACTACACCAAGGACCCGCCGGAGATCGTCGGCGGCCTGGTCCGCAGCGAGCGCACCCAGGCCGCGTACCTCTCGGACCTGCTCGACGTCTTCGAGTCGCTGGACCTGTACGCCGCCCAGGCCTACCAGTTCGTGTCGCCGGACGCCCCGCACCGCCCGCACGACCCGCAGCACGACCTGGACATGGCGTCGTACGGACTCGTGAAACCGCTCTGGAAGAAGCGGGACCGGCCGACGGCGGCCTGGCACTGGGAGCGGAAGGAGTCCTTCCACGCCTTGGCCCGGCACTACGGCCGGGCCAAGGGGCGCAGGAGTTAGCGCGCGGTCCGCGTGTGGACGTACTCGACGAGCCGGGACAGCGCGTCCGGGTCCATCGACGGCAGTACCCCGTGCCCGAGGTTGAAGACGTGCCCCTCCAGGTCCTTCGCGGCGGCCAGCACCTCGTCCGTCTTGGCCATCACGGCCTCCGGACCGGCGAAGAGGACGGCCGGGTCCAGGTTGCCCTGGAGCGCCTTGCCGGGGCCGACCCGGCGGGCGGCCTCGTCCAGCGGGACCCGCCAGTCGACGCCGACGACGTCCGCACCGGCCTGGCCCATGAGGCCGAGCAGCTCGCCGGTGCCGACACCGAAGTGGATGCGCGGTACGTCGTAGGAGGCGACCGCGTCGAAGACCTTCGCCGACGCGGGCATCACGGACTTCACGTAGTCGGCCGGGGAGAGCGCGCCCACCCAGGAGTCGAAGAGCTGGACCGCCGAGGCGCCCGCCTCGATCTGGACCTTCAGGAAGTCGCCGGTGATGTGCGCGAGGCGGTCCACGAGGTCGGCCCACAGCTGCGGGTCGCCGTACATCATGGCCTTGGTGTTCTCGTGGTTGCGGGACGGGCCGCCCTCCACGAGGTAGCTGGCGAGCGTGAAGGGAGCGCCCGCGAAGCCGATCAGCGGGGTCTCGCCCAGCTCCTCCACCAGCATGCCGACCGCCTCGGTGACGTACCAGATGTCCTCGGGGGTCAGGTCGCGCAGCCGGTCCAGGTCGGCGCGGGTGCGGATCGGGTCGGCGACGACCGGGCCGACGCCCGGCTTGATGTCGAGGTCGATGCCGATGGCCTTGAGCGGGACGACGATGTCGCTGAAGTAGATCGCCGCGTCGACCTTGTGACGGCGCACGGGCTGGAGGGTGATCTCCTTGACCAGCTCCGGCATCATGCACGAGTCGAGCATCGGAATGCCCTCGCGCACCTTCAGGTACTCGGGCAGCGAGCGCCCCGCCTGCCGCATGAACCACACCGGGGTGTGCGGCACCTCTTCGCGCCTGCACGCCTTCAGGAAGGCCGAGTCGTACGTCTTGCTCTGCGGGCGGCCCGTGGGGGCTTCGTTGGCACTCACGTACCAAATCTTCGCACGCGCGCGGAAGCACTCGCCCCGGGCCGGGTGTCTCTCCCGCTGTAGAGGCCGCCTTCCGCCTACCCTTCCCCGCATGGCTCCGGCTCAGGGACGATTTTCAGATGACGCGCACGGTCACTCGCATGGCAGCAGCAACAGGGACGGCATGGAGGAGAACGCCGCCCCGCTCCCCTTTCGCCAGGCGGTAGACGCGCTGCGTGCCGCCCGGCTGCGTCCCGAGGTGGAGATCGACCCGACGAAGCCGCCGAAACGGCTCGCGCCCTATGCGTACGCGCTGGAGGCGGCGGCCGTCGACGGTGACGAGGACCTGGCCGACGGCCGCCTCGTCCTGCTCCACGACCCGGCCGGGCACGACGCCTGGCAGGGCACCTTCCGCCTGGTGACGCTGCTGCGGGCCGACCTGGAGCCGGAGATGGCCGCCGATCCGCTGCTCCCCGAGGTCTGCTGGTCCTGGCTGACCGGCGCGATGGACGCACGCGGCCTGTCGTACGGAGAGGCCAGCGGCACGGTCACCCGCGCCGGGTCGCACTACTTCGGGGGCCTCGCGGACCGCAGGCCGGCCACCCAGATCGAGATCCGGGCCTCCTGGACCCCGCGCGAGGGACTCGGCGGCGTACCGGACACGGCGTCCTACCTGGCGGCCTGGTGCGACCTGCTGTGCCAGGTCGCCGGGCTGCCGCCCGCGCCGGTGCACGGACCCGAATCCGGCGTGCAGAGCCTGCCGGGTGTGGTGTCCCTGCCCCAGCGGCGCGGCCCGCAACTGCCCTGACCTGGGGTGATAACCCGTCAGCGAACCACCCGGGGACCCCGCGCGGACCGTCCGCGGGCCCCACGACGGCTTGCTGACGGGGCGTCCGGAGGTCGCTCCCACCGGGGACCTTCTCGATCGCCCATCCGAATTGCCCGAAATGTTACTCATCAATTCGTGATCTTTCTCTAAAGCCGGGCGGGGTTGCTGCCGAAGGAGTCATTGACCCTTCCAGCACGGTTCGCCCCGGCTTGACCCCCATCAGCCGGTGCCTTCCGCCACTCCCCCGGAGGCCTGGTGTCCGTTCTCCTTGAGCAGCCCGCAAGCATTGGCGCCTACCGGCCGAACAAGCCGACCGCCATGGTCGTCGTGGCCGATCCGCGCGTACGCTCCACCGTCACCCGCCACCTGTGGGCCCTCGGAGTACGTGACGTCATCGAGGCGTCCTCCATCGCCGAGGCCCGGCCGCGCGTCGGTCACCCCCGCGACATCTGCGTCGCCGACGTGCACCTGCCCGACGGTTCAGGACTGACCCTCCTGTCCGAGACCCGCGCCGCGGGCTGGCCGAACGGCCTCGCCCTCTCCGCAGCCGACGACATCGGCGCCGTGCGCAACGCCCTCGCGGGCGGTGTGAAGGGCTACGTCGTCACCGGCACCCGCAACAACATCGGCCAGCACCCGGGCCGCCCCGGCGCCGCACCCATCGGTGCCGCCGCCGCCCGCATGCACCGCCGCCCCCCGGGCACCCCGAGCCACCCGGGCGGCTACCGGGAACTCTCCGGCCGTGAGGTCGAAGTTCTGAGACTCGTCGCGGAGGGCCAGTCCAACAAGGCCATCGGCGTCTCGATGGGCCTGTCCGCCCTCACCGTCAAGAGCCACCTGGCGCGCATCGCCCGCAAGCTGGGCACGGGCGACCGGGCGGGCATGGTGGCGGTGGCTCTCCGCACCGGAATCATCCACTAACCCCTCACCCTGCGGCACGGCTCCCTCGCCGGGTGAACCTCCAGGCACCCGGCGGGCCCGGGCCCGCGTCCTCCAGGCACCGGAGCCCGGCGGCGGAACGTTCCGCCGCCGGGCTCCGCCGCTTGTCTGCCGGGTTTTTCCGTTTGTCACGCGCCACGACGTTTGTCACGCACCACGACGGGCCCCTTCCGTACGCTCCCGTACGCTCCGTCGTCGTGCCGCTGTCATACCCCTATACCCTTGACAGGTGACCGACGCCCAAGAGACCGCAGCAGAAGCAGACCTGCGAACCACCGGGGGCGGCCCCCCGGACGACGTCGAACCGGCGCCGATCCCGCTGTTGGAGCCACGCGAGGGCATTCCGCCCGTCGTGGCGACGCAGGAGGCCCTCGACGAAGTGATCGCGGCATTCGCCGCCGGAACCGGCCCCGTGGCCGTCGACGCCGAGCGCGCGTCCGGCTACCGGTACGGGCAGAAGGCCTACCTCGTGCAGTTGCGCCGCGAGGGCGCGGGCAGTGCGCTGATCGACCCGGTGGGCTGCCCCGACCTCTCCGGCCTCGGCGAGGTGATCGCCGACGCGGAGTGGGTGCTGCACGCGGCGACCCAGGACCTCCCCTGCCTGCGCGAAATAGGCATGATCCCCACCAAGATCTTCGACACGGAGCTGGCGGGCCGCCTCGCGGGCATCCCGCGCGTGGGCCTCGGCGCGATCGTCGAGAACCTCCTCGGGTACGCCTTGGAGAAGGGCCACTCCGCCGTCGACTGGTCGACCCGCCCCCTCCCCGAGCCGTGGCTGCGCTACGCCGCGCTCGACGTCGAGCTTCTGGTGGACCTGCGGGACGCCCTGGAAAAGGAGCTGGACCGGCAGGGCAAGCTGGACTGGGCGCTCCAGGAGTTCCGCGCCATCGCCGAGGCCCCGCCCGCGCCGCCGCGCAAGGACCCGTGGCGGCGTACGTCCGGGATGCACAAGGTGCGCGGTCGTCGCCGTCTCGCGGTCGTACGGGAACTCTGGAACACCCGGGACGCGATCGCGCAGCGCCGTGACGTCTCCCCCGGCAAGGTGCTGAGCGACGCCGCGATCGTGGAGGCCTCCCTCGCGGTGCCCCTGAACGCGAACGCGCTCGCCGCGCTCCCCGGCTTCGGCCACCGGATGGGCCGCCGCCAGCTCGAACAGTGGCAGGCGGCGATCGACCGGGCCAAGGCGCTCCCCGACATCGAGCTCCCGCAGCCGGGCCAGGCGGTGGCGGGCCCTCCTCCGCCGCGCTCCTGGGCCGACAAGGACCCGGTCGCGGCGGCCCGCCTGTCCGCGGCGCGGGCGGCGGTCTCGGCGAAGGCCGAGGAGATCACCATGCCGCAGGAGAACCTGATCACGCCGGACACGGTGCGCCGGGTGTGCTGGGAGCCGCCGAAGCCCGCGACGCCGGAGAAGGTCGCGGAGGCGCTGGCGTCGTACGGGGCACGCCCGTGGCAGATCGAGCTGGTCACCCCGCTCCTGGTGGAGGCTCTGGCGGCCAGGCCCGCCCCGGCCGCGGAGTGAGCCGACGCCGCTCGCGGCGGCGCTCTGTGTGAAGCGCTCTGCGTGCAGCGCCCTACGTGAAGCGCCTGTACGTGCGTGAGGCCCCCGGTCCCCGTGACCGGGGGCCTCACGCGTTCCGCTCACGAATAGCGGGTCACCAGCCCCCTGCGCCGGAAGGTGCGGAGCATCCGGCGCAGGGCCAGCAGGCTCAGCAGGGTCAGTACGGCCGTGCCCCCGGCGGCCAGCGCGAACTCGCCCCACGGCATCGGCTGCCCGGAGGCCAGGGTGCGGCCGACGGCGAAGACGTGGGTGGTGGGCAGGACCTGCGCGACGGGCTGGAGGACCGTGGGCAGCGTGCTGACCGGGTAGAAGACGCCGGACAGCGGCATGACCACCGAGAGCGCACCCCACACCAGGGCCTCGGCCCCGCTGCCGTACCGCAGGACGAGCCCGACGACCAGGAGCGCCACCGCCCATCCCGAGGCCAGCAGCAGGGCGGCGACCGGGATCAGGCCGAGGCCCAGGCGCGTGACGTCGAAGGCGTACGCGGCGAAGGCGAGGGCGGCGACGGCCACGGTGCTGGCGGCGGTGCGCACGAGCGCGAACAGTCCGACGCCCGCGAGGTACTCCCAGTCCCGCATCGGGGTGGCAAGCAGCCCCAGCACGTTGCGCGACCAGGTCTCCTCCAGGAAGCCGGTGGCCAGCGAGATCTGGGTCTGGTGGACGAGGTGCCACAGGACGGTGCCGCTGAGCAGGTAGACGGCGACGGCGGTGGTGGCGCTCGGGGAGTTCCCGGCGGCCTCGGCGGCGAACAGCCCGATCGAGCCGTACAGCAGGGTGTCGACGAGCGGCCAGACGAGCACGTCGAAGAAGCGGTGGGGGCTGCGCTTGAGCACGAGCCAGTGCCGCCGGGCGACGGCCCGCACCCGGTGGGCGGAGGCGGCGGCCGGGGAGCGGAGGGCGGGGCCCTCGGTGTCCGGGGGCAGGCTGAGGGTGGAGCTGCTCATCGGGTGGCCGCCCTTTCTCGTTCACGGTCCTTGTCTTCTTGTTCACGGTCCTTGTCGCGCTCGGCGGCGAGGTGGAGGAAGACGCCTTCGAGGTCGTCGCGGCCGAAGCTGCGGGCGACGTCCTCGGGGGTGCCGTCGGCGGCGATACGGCCGGCGTGCAGGAAGACGACGCGTTCGCAGAGGCGCTCGACCTCGGTCATGTCGTGGCTGGTGACCAGGAGGGCGGTGCCGCGCTCGGCGGACAGGGCGAGCAGGGCGGTACGGACGCGCAGCGCGATGTCCGGGTCGAGGGAGGCGGTGGGCTCGTCCAGGATCATCAGGCGGGGCCGGTGCAGGGCCGCCTTGGCGATGCCGACCAGGGTGCGCTGCCCGCTGGAGAGCTGGGTGCCGATGGCGGCGGCGAGATGGCCGATGCCGAAGCGTTCCAGGGCCTCGGAGACCGCCGCGTGCGGGTCGCGCAGCCCGTACAGGTCGGCGTACAGACGCAGGTACTCCACGACCCTGACCCGGTCGGGCAGCGGGAGGTAGCCCGCGACGAAGCCGACGCCCTGCATGGCGCGGGCCCGGTCGCCGGGCAGCCGGTGCCCGAGGATCTCGACGCTCCCCGCGTCGGGCTCCACCGCGCCGAGGCTCATCAGGAGGGTGGTGGTCTTGCCCGCGCCGTTGGGGCCGAGCAGCCCGAGGCGCTCCCCGGCGCGCACGGTCAGGGAGACCCCGTCGACAGCACGCCCGCGCGCGTACTCCTTGACGAGGTCGCGGGCGACGAGGACCGGCGGGCGCGTGTCGTCGGGGGTCAGCACGTGGGCTCCAGGGCTTCCAGGGACCAGACGAGTTCGGCGCGCAGGGGGCCGGTGCGGGAGAGGAAGTTGCCGTGGTCGGCGGCGACCGGGGCGAGCTGGGAGCCGTAACACTGGGCGGCTGCCCTCTTGGCCGCCCACTGGGCGTCGTCCGGTACGAGGTGGTGGTGGACGGTGGTGTGGTGGGTGCGCAGCAGGTCCTGGTAGGCGAGGCCGCACATCGGGCTCTGCGCGAGGGCCTTGCTCGCGGACTCCGTTCCCCACTCGGGGAGGTGGCCGGTGTAGGGGAGGTCGGCGTAGACGCGGGGCGGTGGGGTGCCGAGTCCGGCCAGGACGCGGGTGGCGCGCAGCCGGACGTTCTCGTGGTCGGGCTGGTTGCTGCCGAGGGGGACCCAGACGTCGGTTCCGGCGGGGAGCCGGGCCAGGAAGGTGTCCAGGCCGGGGAGTTCGGGCCCGCTCGCGTACGGGCCGTCCGGATGATCCAGTACGACCTGATCGACGCCGAGCCTGGCGCAGGCGGCGGCGTCCTCGGCGAGGCGGGCGCGGTGCGCCTCGTGCGGGCTGGAGAAGCCGCAGGTGGCGTCCCACCAGGAGACGGGGGCGCCGGGGGCGGGGGCACCGCCGTACACGGTGACGACGGCGGTGGGCCCCGGCAGGCCGGCCAGGGTGGCGGCGAGGGAGAAGACGGCGTCGTCGAAGTGCGGGGAGAGGACGACGGTGCGCCAGGGGCGGGACGGAGTCTCGGGCATGGGGGTTCCTCCGGGGTGATGCGGGCTCAGGATGTGGTGGCGGGCCAGAGGGCGGCCGGGTCGAGGGCGGCGAAGACGCGGTCCCAGTCGGCGTCGGATCCCTGCCAGCGCCCGGGCACCTCGGGGACGGTGTCCCAGACGACGCCGGGCGGCAGGCCGGCCACGCTCTCGGGAGGGGTGCGGCGCAGCCAGAGCACGGCGAACCGGTGGCCGGGGTGCCGGTGCGCGAGCAGCTTCGGCAGCTGCGCCAGGTCGGTGTCGGTGAGCTCGTCGAAGGCGTCGTGGTGGACGTACAGCGCCCGCTCCGCGGACCGGGTCCGGGTGCGCCACCTGTCGGCGAGGTGCCGGAACTTCTGCTGTACGGCGGGTAGTTGGCGGTCGATGTCCTCCTGGGTGAGCCGCTCACCGGCTGCCGGGCGGAACTCGTGGAAGAAGCGGATGCCGGTCCCGCGGTCGTGCGCGCAGAGGCCGTCGCTGTAGGGCTCGGCGCTGCCGGGCAGCAGGACGTCGCGGAAGTCGGTGTCGAGGAGGGTGAGTACGGACGCGAAGTCGAGGTCGAGCCAGTCGAAGAAGTGGGCGCGCTCGGCGCCGGTGATGCGGCGGATCTGGTGGGTGGATTCGCAGTGGTAGCCGAGGCCGATGCAGGTGTCGTAGGGGGGTGGGGGCATGGGGGCTCCGGGGTGTGGGGTTGAGGGTGTGGCTGTGCTCGATCTGCGGCTCCGCCGCGCGGGGCGCCCCGTCAGGGGCGCGTGGCTGTGTTGCACGTGCGGCTCCGCCGCGCTGGGCGCCCCTTCAGGGGCGCGGGGAACTGCGCGACCAGCCACGACGCACCCGCACGGGAACCGTGCAATTGCCCCGCGGGTTTAGGTGAAGGGGCGGGGCTGGGGACCCCCTTGCCCCGGCGGGGCAGAGCTGCGGGTGCCCGGCACCGGGAGGCGAGCCGGGGCCCGGGCGGTGACGTGCACCCGGCACAGGAGCTGAGGCAGGGGCGGCACCCGGGTGGGCCGGGAGCGGGAGGGGCCGCCCCCTTGCCCGCCCGTCCCGCCCCCGGGGGGCGGCCCCGCCGCCCAAGGCGGCTAGGGAGAGGGGGTGAGGGGTGAGGCGGCCCCGCCGCCCAAGGGGGCTGGGGGAAGAGGGGAAGGGGGCGGCCCCGCCGCCCAAGGGGGCGGGGGGGATGGTCATGTGCGGAGGGGGGTGGTCCAGGGGACGCCCGTGAGGAGTTCTGCGGCGGCCATGGCGTTGGCGAGCCCGGCCCCCCGGGTCAGAAGCGTCGGCGCGTCCGGCAGCGGAACGGGCGCCAGGCCCATCTCGACGGCGATCAGCCCGGGCCGCCTCGCGCGCAGCGCGGCCAGGGTCTCCCGCTGCCAGGGGTCGCGTACGGCGTCCCGGACGACCACGACGACCGGCGCGTCGGGGTCGGCTTCGACCCCCTCGGGCAGAGTGATCCGGTGCGGGTCCGCGCCGGGCTCCACCTCCGTGGCGGAACCGAGCCTCCCGAGACGCTCCAGGCTCTGGGCAAGCCCCCAAGGGGCCTCCCCCACGGCGAGGTTGGCCCCCACGGCCAGCCGCAGGACGTGGACGGGGCCGGACACGGGAAGGTCGGGGAGCGCCGCGCCGGCCAGCGCCCGCCGGGCCGCGACCAGGCCGACACCGACGGTGGGCGCGGGCACGTCGGCGGTGGGACGCGGGGCGGCCCAGGCTCGTAGCGCCGCGATCCGGGCGGCTGCCTCCTCCAGGCGGTCGACCGTCAACTCGCCACCTACCAGGGCCCGTTCCACCGCCTCGTACACCTCGGGGAGGATCTTCTCGCCGTCGGTGGCGCCGAGCAGGACCAGGTCGACGCCCGCCGACCAGGCGAGGACGGCCGCCCCGCCGAAGCCCCAGCGGTCGAGGATCGGGGCCATCTCCAGCGCGTCGCTGATCACGACGCCGTCGTAGCCGAGTTCCTCGCGCAGCAGGCCGGTGACCACGCGGCGGCTCAGGGTGGCGGGGAGGTCGTCGACCTGGGGAATGCGTATGTGTCCGGTCATCACGGCCTTGGCGTCGGCGGCGAACCCCTCGACGAAGGGCGGCAGTTCGAGCGCGCGGAGTTCGTCGAGGGCGCGGGGGATGTCGGGCAGCCAGGAGTGCGAGTCGGTGCCGGTGTCGCCGTGGCCGGGGAAGTGTTTGAGGGTGGCGGCCACGCCGCGCCCCTGGAGGCCGGTCACGAAGGCACGGGTGTGGCGGGCGACGAGGTCGGGGGTCGCGCCGAAGGACCGTACGCCGATGATCGGGTTGGCGGGGCGGGAGTTGACGTCCGCGCACGGGCCGAGGCAGAGGTTGATGCCGGTGTCGAGGAGGTCGTCGGCGATGGCTTCGGCGACGCGGCGGGTCAGGTCGGGGTCGTCGACGGCGCCGAGGGCGTGGTTGCCGGGGTAGACGCTGCCCCGGTGGTAGTCGAGGCGGGTGACGTCGCCGCCCTCTTCGTCGAGGGCGATGAGGGCGTCGGGGCGGACGGCGCGGAGGGGGTCGACGATGTCGTCGCGGAGGGGGCCGCCGGGCGGGAGGAGGTTGGTGCCGAAGAGGCCGACTCCGGCGAGGCCCTGGTCGAGGGCGCGTTTGACCCAGTCGGGTGGGGTGCGGCCGTCGTAGGCGGGGAGGAGGCAAGCGTTCACCAGGGGGATGAGGGAGTTGTCCATTGGGGGTCACCTTTGGTGAGGGATGGGTTGGGAGGGGCGGCGCCCCGTCAGGGGCGCGCCGTCAGGGGCGCGGGGAACTGCGCGACCAGCCACGACGCGCCTGCACGGGAACCGTGCAATTGCCCCGCGGGTTTAGGTGAAGGGGCGGGGCTGGGGACCCCCTCGCCCGGCGGGGCAGGGCTTCGCGTGCCCGGTGCCGGGAGGCGGGCCCGGGGCCCCCTTGGACAGGCGTCCGGCACAGGGGTGGGCCCAGGGGCGGCACCCGGGCGGGCCGGGAGCGGGAGGGGCCGCCCCCTTGCCCGCCCGTCCCGCCCCCCGGGGGGCGGCCCCGCCGCCCAAGGGGGCTAGGGAGAGGGGGTGAGGGGTGAGGGGTGAGGCGGCTCCGCCGCCCAAGGGGGCGAGGGGAAGGGGGGAAGGGGGGAAGGAAGGCGGAGCCCAAGGGGCCGGGGCCGGGGGGAAGCAGACCCCCGGGGAGCCAGGGGAAGCGGAGGCCGGGGGCGTAAGAAGGCGGCGGCCCCTCAGCCCCGTGGAACCGTTCCCCTCAGCCCCATGGGACCGTCCCGCTCACCCCCGTGGGACCGCCCCCTCAACCCCGTGGGACCGTCCCGCTCAACCCCGTGGGCACCCCAGCCCCGTAGGACCGTTCCGCTCAACCCCGTGGGCCGCCAGCCCCGTGGGACCGTTCCGCTCAACCCCGTGGGCCCCCAGCCCCGTGGGACCCGCCCCCTCACCCCCGTGAGACCACCCTCCGGAGCACGACCCCCGTGCTGCCCCGCTTGCTCAGGTAGGCGCGTCCCCCGCACACCGCCTCCAGCGCGGGAGCCACCAGCACGGTCTCCTCCGCCTGGGTCCACCGGGAGGTCCCCGCCAGCCACGGGCGGACCCGTTCGGCGAGTGCGGCGGGTTCCAGGGCGAGGAGCACCAGGTCGGCGGGGAGGGTGTCGAGGAGGTCGAGGTCCTGCCCGTAGTAGAGCATCTCGATCAGGAGGTACGCGGAGCCCGGCAGCCGGGGTTCCGCCGCGAGCCCTTCGAGGGCGTCCGCGTGGACCCGTACGCCGTCGAAGCCGGTGTCGAGGTGACGGGCGAGGCGGTCGCGGAAGAGCGGGTTGGGCTCCGTCGCGTCGACCTCGTACCCCTTGGCGGCGAGCCGTGCCGTGAGGGCTCCCTCGCAGGCGCCCACTTCGACCAGCGGCCCGTCCCCGGGCGAGCGGTGCCGGGCGATCCAGGCGGTGGTGGCGTCCAGCCGGGCCCGTTCGTAGGGGGAGGTCTCGAACTCCCACGGGTCGGCGACTCCGGCGGCCTCGTCGTCGAGGCTGGCGAGCAGGGCGAAGAGGCCCTCGCGCTCCCGGGCCCCGTCCGTGGTGAAGAAGCGCTCGACGGCCGGGACACGCGCGGTGTAGATCATGAACTCGGGCGAGTCCGTGCTGAGCAGCGCCGCACAGTGCCGGTTGACGAAGTCGAGCTTCGCGGCAACCGCAGCGCGGCCCAGCGGGCGGTCCTCGTCGCTGACGAACTGGAGGTACGGGGAGTAGCCGACCGCGTGCCGCACCTCCAGCCCGTGGTCTCCCGCGGCCACGTCGCGTCCGATCCGGCCGCGGCTGCGCCGGTTGTCGGCGGGCGAGTGGGTCCAGACCCTGGCGGCCCGGCCCCCGGCGGCTTCGCGCAGCAGCCGGGACAGTTCCCCGGCGTCGGGCGGATCGTGGGGCGCGTCCGGTGCCCGTACGTGCGGGGCGAGGGCGGCGAGCCGGTCGGCGAGGGTGGTTCCGGCCGCCAGGTCGATCCACTGCCGCGTGTCGCAGCACAACACCCGGACCGCTCCGCCGGAAGGCCCCTCCGGGGCCGCCCGTCCGGAGTGTTCCCCGGCCTCCTGGTCCACCGAAGCGGAACCCCGGGTCACGGAGAGGAAGTCGAGGACGGCGTCCTCGGCCCGCAGCACCACCACTAAGTCCCTTGCAGGGAGCACGTCATGCACGGTCTATCCCATCGATAGGCACAGCACAGCCAAAAACGGCAGGTCAAAGCGACGCCGCA
The DNA here is from genome assembly GCF_044744005.1 of Streptomyces sp. NPDC087440. NCBI lineage: Bacteria > Bacillati > Actinomycetota > Actinomycetes > Kitasatosporales > Streptomycetaceae > Streptomyces > Streptomyces sp. NPDC087440. Next base: position 382,923 of record NZ_JBIUXN010000003.1, read on the forward strand.
CGTCCAGGACGGGCGATCTCGTGGCGAGCCTAAGCGCTACCGATCGGTATGGTCCAGACCAATTTTCCGGCCGCGAAAGGGAACCAACAGGCCCCAAAACCCGTACGGGTGAGCCGAGTCGGAATCCCCCGACAAGGGCCGGACCACCGATTCCCGCGCCCCGCCGCCCCCGACACACCAGCGACTTTCCGCCACCATCGACACCCGGCGCCCACCGGCACGGAATGTGACCTTCGCCGCTCCGGCCAGGAAGACTGGGCAGCATGGTTACCCGCAAGTAGCATGACGGTGTGCGGACCCGCCCACCTCGGTGTGTCCGCGTACCGGCAGCAGCACCACCCCGCACCCCGGAGGAGAGCCAATCGTGCCTCGTACCGTCAGGGACGTCGTCTTCGTCGACGGCGTCCGCACCCCGTTCGGCAAGGCGGGCCCGAAGGGCATCTACCACGAGACCCGGGCCGACGACCTGGTCGTGAAGGCGATCCGGGAGCTGCTGCGCCGCAACCCGGACCTCGACCCCGCGCGCGTCGACGAGGTCGCGATCGCCGCGACCACCCAGATCGGCGACCAGGGCCTGACCCTGGGCCGTACCGCCGGAATCCTCGCGGGTCTGCCGACCTCCGTCCCCGGCTTCTCGATCGACCGCATGTGCGCCGGCGCGATGACCGCCGTGACGTCCGTGGCGGGCGGCGTGGCCTTCGGTGCGTACGACATCGCTCTCGCGGGCGGCGTCGAGCACATGGGCCGCCACCCCATGGGCGAGGGCGTGGACCCGAACCCCCGCTTCGTCTCGGACAAGCTGGTCGACGAGTCCGCCCTGTTCATGGGCATGACCGCCGAGAACCTGCACGACCGCTTCCCGGGCATCTCCAAGCAGCGCGCGGACGAGTACGCGGTGCGCTCGCAGGAGAAGGCCGCGAAGGCGTACGCGGACGGCAAGATCCAGGCCGACCTGGTGCCCGTGTCCGTACGGCGCACCAACGCCGAAGCCGGTGAGACGGGCTGGGGCCTGGCCACCACCGACGAGCCGATGCGCCCGGGCACCACCCTGGAGTCGCTCGCGAACCTCAAGACCCCGTTCCGCCCGCACGGCCGGGTCACGGCCGGCAACGCCGCGGGCCTGAACGACGGCGCCACCGCCTCCCTCATCGCCGCCGAGGACGTCGCCCGCGAGCTGGGCCTCCCGGTCAAGATGCGCCTGGTGTCGTACGCCTTCGCGGGCGTCGAGCCCGAGGTCATGGGCATCGGCCCGGTCCCGGCGACCGAGAAGGCCCTCGCCAAGGCGGGCCTGTCCATCGAGGACATCGGCCTGTTCGAGATCAACGAGGCCTTCGCCGTGCAGGTGCTGGCCATGCTGGACCACTTCGGCATCCCCGAGAACGACCCGCGCGTGAACCAGTACGGCGGCGCGATCGCCTTCGGTCACCCGCTGGCCTCCTCCGGCGTGCGCCTGATGACGCAGCTGGCCCGCCAGTTCGAGGACCAGCCGCACGTCCGCTACGGCCTGACGAGCATGTGCGTCGGCTTCGGCATGGGCGGAACGGTCATCTGGGAGAACCCGCACTTCAACGGAGGCGACGACAAGTGAGCACCACCACCGCCGAGCTCCTGAAGGGCGCGGCCGAGCTGTTCCCCGACGAGGTCGTCACGCAGGCGCACGTACGCCACCTCGAACTCCCGGGCGGCGCAGGCAACTTCGCGCTGATCACCCTGGACAACGGCCTGGACCACACGAAGCCGACCACCTTCGGCCCGCAGTCCCTCGCCAACCTGAACGCCGCCATCGACCAGGTCGAGAAGGAGGCGGCCGACGGCTCCATCGTCGGCATCGGCATCACCGGCAAGCCGTTCATCTTCGCCGTCGGCGCGGACCTGAAGGGCGTCGAGCTGCTCGGCCGCCACGAGGACGCGCTCGCCATCGGCAAGGGCGGCCACGACGTGTTCCGCCGCCTGTCCCACCTGGCCGTCCCCACCTTCGCGTACTACAACGGTGCGGCGATGGGCGGCGGCGTCGAGGTCGGCCTGCACTGCTCGTACCGTACGGTCTCCACCTCGATCGCGGCCTTCTCGCTGCCCGAGGTCTTCCTCGGCCTGGTCCCGGGCTGGGGCGGCTGCGCGCTGCTCCCGAACCTGATCGGCGCCGACAAGGCCGTCTCGGTCATCATCGAGAACTCGCTCAACCAGAACCGCCAGCTCAAGGGCGGTCAGGTCTTCGAGCTCGGGATCGCCGACGCGATCTTCGAGGGCGCGGACTTCCTGGAGCAGTCCCTCATCTGGACCTCCGCGGTCCTGCGCGGCGAACTCCAGGTCCAGCGCCCGGAGATCGACCGGGGCGAGGGCTGGGACGCGGCCGTCGCGCGCGGCCGTTTCATCGCCGACTCCAAGGTGCACGGCGCGGCCCCCGCCGCCTACCGCGCCCTGGACATCATCGAGGCCGCCAAGTCCGGTGACCTGTCCGCCGGTTTCGACGCCGAGGACCAGGCGCTCGCCGACCTGATCATGGGTGGCGAACTCCGCAGCGGCATCTACGCGTTCAACCTGGTCCAGAAGCGCGCCAAGCGCCCGGCCGGCGCCCCGGACAAGAACCTGGCCCGCCCGGTGACGAAGGTGGGTGTCGTCGGCGCAGGCCTGATGGCCTCCCAGCTCGCGCTGCTCTTCCTGCGCCGCCTGGAGGTGCCGGTCGTCCTGACCGACATCGACCAGGAGCGCATCGACAAGGGCGTGGGCTACGTCCACACCGAGATCGAGAAGCTGCGCGGCAAGGGCCGCATCAACCAGGACAAGGCCAACCGCCTCAAGGCCCTGGTCACCGGCGTCCTGGACAAGGCCGACGGCTTCGCCGACGCCGACTTCATCATCGAAGCGGTCTTCGAGGAGATGTCGGTCAAGCAGCAGGTGTTCGCGGAGGTCGAGGCGGTCGCCCCCGCCCACGCGATCCTCGCCACGAACACCTCGTCCCTCTCCATCTCGGAGATGGCCTCGAAGCTCCAGCACCCCGAGCGGGTCGTGGGCTTCCACTTCTTCAACCCGGTCGCGATCCTCCCCCTCCTGGAGATCGTCCGCGGCGAGAAGACGGACGACGCGTCGCTGGCCACCGCCTTCGGTGTCGCCCGCAAGCTGAAGAAGACCGCCGTCCTGGTCAAGGACGCCCCGGCCTTCGTCGTCAACCGCATCCTGACCCGCTTCATGGGCGAGATCCAGAACGTCATCGACGAGGGCACCCCGGTCGCCGTCGCCGAGAAGGGCGTCGAGCCCCTCGGCCTGCCGATGTCCCCGCTGGTCCTCCTCGAACTGGTCGGCCCGGCCATCGGCCTGCACGTCTCGGAGACCCTCAACCGGGCCTTCCCGGACCGCTTCACGGTCTCGCCGAACCTGGCCGCCGTGGTCAAGGCGGGCAAGCGCGGCTTCTACGTGTACGATTCGGGCGCGCCGGTCCTGGATCCCGAGGTCGCCGCCCTCCTCCAGCAGGGCGACACGGTCCTCACCGAGGAGCAGGTCCGCACCCGGGTCATGGAAGCGGTCGCGCAGGAGATCGGCCTGATGCTCGACGAGGGTGTCGTCGCCGAGGCGCAGGACATCGACCTCTGCCTGATCACGGGCGCCGGCTGGCCCTTCCACCTGGGCGGCATCACGCCGTACCTGGACCGCGAGGGCTTCTCGGAGCGCGTGAACGGCAAGAAGTTCCTGGCGGCGGGCGTGGCGAGCGTCCCCGCGTAGTGCGCTGAAACCGCAGAGGGCCGTACGGAGTTCGACTCCGTACGGCCCTCTGTCGCGTCCGGTCGGCCGCGCGGGAGGAACAGGTCAGCCGCGCAGGCGCAGCTTCCACGGCAGAGCGGCCGACTCCAGCTGGACGGCCAGGCTCATCTTGGACACGCCGATCTGGCGCTCCTCGAAGTGGATGGGGATCTCGACGGCGGTGCAACCGGCGCGGACCGCCTGGTACTTGAGCTCCACCTGGAAGCTGTAGCCACTGCTGCGCACCTGGTCGAGGCGGACCGCGCGCACGGTGTCGGCCCGCCACAGGGCGAACCCGGCGGTGACGTCGCGCAGCCCGGTGCGCAGGACGGCGCTGACGTAGCGGTTGGCCCAGCGGGAGAGCAGACGGCGGTGCAGGCCCCACTCCTCGGCCAGCTTGCCGCCGCAGACGTAGCGGCTGCCGACGGTGAGCCCGGCACCGGTGGCCAGGGCGCTGCCGAGGAGCTGGGGGACGTACTCGACGGGGTGGCTGCCGTCGGCGTCCATCTGCAGGACGTAGGCCGCGCCGTCCTCGACGGCACGCGTCATGCCCGCCGCGTACGCCCGGCCGAGGCCGTCCTTGGTGGTGCGGTGCAGGACGGAGATCCGGCCCGGGTACTGCGCCGCGAGGTGCTCGGCGACGTCGCCGGTGCCGTCGGGGCTGTTGTCGTCGACCACCAGCAGACGCAGCCCGGGCAGGGCCAGGGCCATCAGGCGCTCGGCCATGCCGGGGAGGTTCTCGGCCTCGTTGTACGTCGGCATGACGACGGTCAGGGCGGTACGGGCCCATGCCTCGGGCATCGCCAGCGGCCTGCGCAGCGGGGCGGGGGCGGGCGCGGCGGGGGCGGGGACGGTGGCTGCCACGGTCCGGCTCTCTCTCTGTTCTGGGCTGGGTGCTCGGGGGGGGTGCGGCGGGGTCCGCCGGGGTGGGTGGGTGCGGCCGGGTCCGTGGGGTGCCGGCCGTGGGGTCAGCAGTCGGGGGAGAAGCGGATGGCGGCGTCCGGGATGCGGGCGTCGCACCATACGCGGGCGCCGTCGGTGAGCTCGTTGGCGGACCCCACCTCGGCGTCGTCGCCGACGACCGCGCCGGTGACGGTGGTGTTCCGGCCGACGGAGGAGCGGGCGCCGAGCAGGCTGTCGTACACCTGGGCGCCCTCCGCGACCCGGGCGCCGTCGAGCACGATCGAGCCCTCGACGACCGCGCCCGCCTCGATGCGGGCACCCGCGCCGACGACCGTTCCGCCGCCGAGTTTCGCGCCGTCGGCCACCTGGGCGCCGGGCAGCAGCAGGTACTCACCGGTCGGGCCCGGCAGGGCGGGCGAGGCGACGATGCCGCGTACGAGGTCGGCCGACGCCTTGACGAAGCAGGCGGGGCGGCCGAGGTCGAGCCAGTACGTACGGTCGACGACGCCGTGCAGCAGCGCTCCGGCGGCGAGGAGCTGCGGGAAGGTCTCGCGCTCCACGGAGACCGGGCGGCCGGCCGGGATGGTGTCGATGACCTCGCGCCGGAAGACGTAGCAGCCGGCGTTGATCTGGTCGGTGACGATCTCGTCCGGGTGCTGCGGCTTCTCGGTGAAGTCGAGGACCCGGCCGGTGTCGTCGGTGGGCACCAGGCCGTACTCGCGCGGGTCGTCGGCCCGGGTGAGGTGCAGCGTGACGGCCGCCCCGGCCCGCTGGTGGGCGTCGACCAGGCCCGCGATGTCGAGGCCGGTCAGGATGTCGCCGTTGAAGACCAGGACGGGGTCGGCGGGGCCCGAGGTCAGGGCGTCGGCCGCGCTGCGGATGGCGCCGCCGGTGCCGAGCGGCTGGTCCTCGGTGACGTACGTGAGACGCATGCCGAGTGCGGACCCGTCGCCGAAGTACGGCTCGAAGACCTCCGCGAGGTAGGACGTGGCCAACACCACATGGGTGACGCCCGCCGCCTTGGCCCGGGCCAACTGGTGGGCCAGGAAGGGCACTCCCGCGGCCGGAACCATGGGCTTGGGGGTGTGCAGCGTGACCGGCCTGAGCCGGGAACCCTTTCCTCCGGCCAGAAGTATCGCCTCAGTCATGCACGCCCGTCGCTCTCACAGTGGATCTTCAATTGGATCTTCCAGACACTCTGGAAACATCAACACCAAACGGACATAGCTTACGATAGTGAAACCGCGCCGAGTTCACCCGGCCCTTCCACGGGCCCGTCCGACAATGAACTCCCCCACTGGCGCCGGACCTTGACGATGGCCCATGAAGTACGGAATTCCGTGCGCCCGGAGTTGAATCATGAACAGCGGATCAGGAAGACACGCAGCCCCTGGAAGGCTGCGCTCCCTCACGGTCGAGGCAGCCAAGTTCGGCGCCGTCGGCGGGGTCGGGGTGATCGTCAATCTGCTGGTTTTCAACGTGCTGCGCACGCACACCGATCTGCCGGTCGTCCGGTGCGGAATCGCGGCCACCGCAGTCGCCATCGCCTGCAACTACCTGGGCTTCCGCTACTTCGCCTACCAGGACAGGCGCCACCACCGGCAGACCCGTGAGCTGCTGCTCTTCGCCTTCTTCAGCGCTGCCGGACTGATTCTGGAGAACGGCGTGCTGTACGCGGCGACCTACGGAATGGGCTGGGACACCCCCCTCCAGGGGAATGTGTTCAAGTTCACTGGAATTGCCGTCGCGACCCTTTTCCGATTCTGGTCCTACCGCACCTGGGTCTTCCGGACGCCCCCACTGGTCCCGGCCGCCTGATGACCAAAGACCCCCGCATCAGGGCCCTTGTCCAGGAATTCGATCAAGCACTTTCCATAAACTGGCCAGTCGCCCAGGAAAAGCCGGAGAACAACTTCGCATGACCATCAGGAAATTGCCTGCGTCGGGCCTGCTGCCACAGCCCCCCGACGACCGTGAGAAATACTCCTACGCCCGACGGCACCTGTGGGTCCTCACGTTCTTCGCCTTCGTCGGCGTGGTCTTCCTGGCGATCAGCCAGCTGACCTTCACCAGTTCCAGCCCCTGGTTCTGGCTCTTCGCGCCGTTCCTGGTCTGCGCCATCTGCCACTCGCTCATCTCGCTGCGGCTCGACGGCTTCAGCCGGGGCTTCGACATGCGCGCGCACCGCGCCCTGGTACGCGGCTGGCGCCCGGACACGTACCCCACCGTGGACGTGTTCCTGCCGGTGTGCGGCGAGCCGATCGAGGTGCTGCACAACACCTGGACGCACGTGCGCCGGATGGCCGGGAGCTACCCCGGCACGGTCACCGTGTACGTGCTCGACGACGGCGCGTCCCCGGAGCTCGCCGCGATGGCCCGGGACTTCGGGTTCCGGCACGGCACCCGGCCGAACCGCGGCTGGTACAAGAAGGCGGGCAACCTCCAGTACGGCTTCGGGATCTCCGAGGGCGAGCACATCCTGATCCTGGACGCCGACTTCGCCCCGCGCGCCGACCTTCTGCACGAGCTGCTGCCGTACATGGACGAGCCGGACACCGGCATCGTCCAGTCCCCGCAGTTCTTCCGCGTCCTGGACTCGCAGAACTGGATCGAGCGCGGCGCCGGCGCCACGCAGGAGTACTTCTACCGCTCCGTGCAGGTCTCCCGGGACGGCAAGAACGCCTCGATCTGCTGCGGCAGCTGCGCGCTGTACCGCCGCTCGGCCCTGGAGGCCAACGGCGGCACCACCCTGATCGAGCACTCCGAGGACATGTACACCGGCTTCGACCTGCGCGGTCTGGGCTGGCGGCTGCGCTACGTCCCGGTCGCCCTGTCCACCGGCGTCTGCCCGGACACCGCGGGCGCTTACATGAACCAGCAGTACCGCTGGTGCTGGGGTTCGCTCGCCCTGATCACGGACCGGAACTTCTGGAACGCACCGCTGCGGCTGGAGACCCGGCTCGCCTACCTCAGCGGCTTCTTCTACTACCTGACGACCGCGCTCGCCGTGTTCGCACTGCCGCTGATCCCGATCAGCCTGCTGGTGTTCGCACCGGGCCAGGTCGTCGCACGGGCCTCGTTCCTGCTGCTGCCCACCCTCTTCTACGTGACGATCGTGCAGCCCCTGTGGCACCGGGCGCCCTTCCGGCTCGAAGCCTGGGCGGTGCAGGCGATCCAGGGCTGGTCGTACGTCTTCGCCTTCTGGGACCTGCTGCGCGGACGCCACATGGGCTGGAAGCCGTCCGGCTCCAGCGGCGCCAAGCAGAACGGCACCCGCCGCTTCTGGCTCGGGCTGAGCCTGTGGAGCGGCGGCACCGCGCTGGTGTGGGTCGCCCTGGCCCTCTGGCGCACGCTCGACATGTACCCGCCGGACTTCGCGCTGCTGCTGGCCGCCGGGCTCTTCTACGCGGCGACCGTGGGCCGCGCGCTGGTCCAGCCGCACGTGGGCGAGCCCACCGGCGCCCAGCACCCCGCCCCCGTGCCCGCGCCGCTCCCGGCCCCCTCCCCGTCCCGCTTCCAGAAGGTCTGACGCCGTGCTTCCCTCCCGTATCCGCACCGCCCGCACGACGGCCGTGGTCGCCGCCGCCCTGCTGCTCGCCGCCACCGGGTGCACCACCTTCTCCTCCGAGGGCCGCGACCGCTACCAGTCCCTGGAGGCGGGGCCCGCGACGACCGCGCCCCCCACCGCCGCCGAGGAGACCCCGTACGACATCACACCGCTGCTCAGGCCCGCCGGGCAGAAGAAGTACCTCGGCATGGCCGCCGACGGTCTGCCCGGCTCCCTGAAGCCCCTGAAGACCTTCGCCCGGCAGGCGGGCAAGCAGCCCAACCTGGTCGGCTACTACGCCGCCTGGGGCGACCGCTTCGACGAGGGCAACGCCGCCGCCGTGTGGAACGAGGGCGCGCTCCCGCTGATCTCCTGGGAACCGCACAAGACCCCCCTCGCCGACATCGCGGCGGGCCGGGGCGACGACTACATCCGCACCTACGCCCGGGCCGTCCGCGAGCTGAACCTGCCGGTGGCGATCAGCTTCGCGCACGAGATGAACGGCGACTGGTACCCGTGGGGCACCAAGAAGACCACCCCGGCCGAGTACACCGGCGCCTGGAAGCGGATGCACGACCTCTTCGAGGAGGTCGGCGCGACGTCCGTGATCTGGGTCTGGACCCCCAACGTGATCAACCCGATGCCCTCGGTGAAGCTGAAGCCGTACTTCCCCGGTGACGACTACGTCGACTGGGTCGGTGTGATCGGCTACTACGCCCAGCACGGCGCCACCACCTTCGAGACGCTCTTCGACCCGACGCTGAAGCAGGTCCGCACCTTCACCCGCAAGCCGGTGATCATCCCCGAGACGGCGTCCGAGGGCGGGCAGCGCAAGCCGGCCGACATCAAGGACCTGTTCCGGGGCGTCGAGAAGCGCGACGACGTCATCGGCTTCGTCTGGTTCGACTACAACAAGGAAGCCGACTGGCGCATCAGCAGCGGCCCGCTCGCCCAGCGGACCTTCCGCGACGAGGCGCGCGGCTCCGAGGCGTTCGGCTTCGATCCGGGCAATCTCCGATGAGCCCCGACACCGTACGGCTGCGCAAGGCCGACATCGCCGCCGGGCTCACCCCCGCGTACACCATCCCCGTGGTGCCGCCCTCCGCGTGGACGGTCAACTCGCGGCGCAGCGTGCGCATCGGCCGCGTCCTGCTGCTGTGCGTCCTCGCCGTGCAGGCCGGGCTCTCCTCCCGGATGGGCGGCCGGGCCTTCCCCGGCGAGGCGCGCACCCTGGTCCACGGGCACCTCCAGCTCGACGCGTTCGGCTCGGTGCCGCTGGCCGACCCCGCCTCGGGGCTGCCGTCGCTGTACCCGGTGCTCGCCGCGCTCACCGACTCGGCGTTCGGCCTGACCGGCGTCCGCGTCCTGAGCCTGCTGGCCATGCTCGGCACGACCGCCTTCGTGTACGCGCTGAGCGCCCGCCTCTTCCGGGCGCGCGCCGCGCTCGGGGCGGCGGCCCTGTTCTCCGTCTGCGAGTCGACGGTGTTCTCCGGGTTCCTCGCGGACGGGGCGGCGCTCGGCCTGTGCCTGCTGGTCCTCGCCGGGTGGCTGGTGGCCCGGGGCGGCGGCGAACGCCCCGGCGCGGTGCTGCTCGCGGTGGTCCCCGCCGTGCTGTCGGCCGCCTTCGCGTGGGGCACGGTGCTGTTCCTGCCGACGCTGGTGGTGCTGGCGGCGCTCACGTGCCTGCCGGGCGGCCCCGGCAAGGCGGTGCTGCGGGCCGTGCTGTTCGCCGTGCCCACCGGGCTGCTGCTGTACGCCGGGGCCCTGCTGCTCACCGCCTGGGCCGGTCCCGGGCAGGCGCTGCGGCACGCGTCGGACACCCCCGCCGCGGTCCTCTGGGACATCGCCCAGTGGGGCGGTCTGGTCTTCCTGTGCGCCGTCGGCGGCGGCGCTGCCTACGTCCGCCGGGCGCGCCTGGCCGAGACGTCCTGGGCCCGCATCGCGGTGCCGGGCCGGGTCCGCCGGGTGCTGCTGGCGGTGCTGCTGTGCGCGAGCCCGCTGCTCGCGGTCGGCTACGTGCTGGTCACGCCGGGCGAAGCGGTCGCCTTCCAGAACCTCGGGTACGGGCTGGCGCTGGCCGCCCCGCTGGCCGGGCTCGGCCTGTCACGGCTGGTCGGCGCGCACTTCCGCAACCCCCAGCTGGGCATCCTGGTGTACGTCGCGGTGCTGGTGCTCGGCCTGGTGCGGGCGCACAACGCGTTCGTACCGCCGGACTCCACCCGGGCCACCGAGGCCCTCGCGAAGATCGTCACGGCCGACGGCCGCTACCTGGCCGACGAGCCCGCCGTACCCGCGTACTACCTGCGCGACAGGACGCGCGAGGCGCAGTGGGAGCGCACCGGCCGGACCGAGACGCCCCGGGACCTCGCGGCCGGCCGCTACGACGCGGTCGTGCTGTCGGGCCGCCCGGACTCCGCCGAGGACACCGCGCTCACCCGGTCCCTGCGCGCGAACCCCCACTATCGGCTGCTCACCGAGGACGCCTACGTCAGCGCCGCCGGGCCGAGCTCCTACCGCATCTGGATCAAGAAGTGACAGTCATCGACGCCGCCCGCCCCGCCGCGCCCGGGGAAGCTCCCGAGGAAGCTGCCGACCGGCCGCGCACCGCCGCCCGGAAGCTGCGCCGGACCGTCGCCGCCCGCCGGTCCGCGACGGTCGCGTTCCTGCTGCCCACGGCGGTGGCGCTGGCGTTCCTGCTGTACGGCATCGGGGACCGGCAGCTGTGGCAGGACGAGCACGCCACCTGGTGGGCGGCGATGCTGTCGTTCCCCGACCTGGGCACCCTCCTCAAGGGCGTGGATGTGGTCTTCGCGCCCTTCTACGTCCTGATGCACCTGTGGACGTCGCTGTTCGGCACCTCGGAGACGGCCCTGCGGCTGCCCTCGGCGCTGGCGATGGCCGCCGCCGCGGGTCTGCTGGGGCTGCTCGGCCGCCGGCTGTTCGACCTGCGCACCGGGCTGCTGGCCGGTCTGGTGTTCGCGGTGCTGCCGACGGTCACCCGGTTCGGCCAGGAGGCCCGCCCGTACGCCTTCGCCGTCGCGTTCGTCCTGCTGGCGACGCTGCTGCTGGTCCGGGTGCTGGACCGGCCCTCGGTCAAGGGCTGGGCGCTGTACGCGGCGTGCCTGCCGCTGGTCGGCTGGAGCCACCTGGTCTCGCTCTCGGTACTGGCGGCGCACCTGTGCGCGGTGCTGTCGGCGCGTCGTACCGGTGACCGCACGTCGGCCTGGGGGTTCTCCGGTTCGGTGCTGGTGGGGGTCTCCTTCGTACTGCCGATGGCCGCGCGCGGTTCGGGGCAGAGCGGCCAGATCTCCTGGAACAACCCGACCCTGCAGACCTTCCTCGCATTCCCCCGCGACGTCGTCGGCTCCTGGCAGACGGCGGTCCCTCTGCTGGTGCTGGGCGTCGTCGGCATGGCGCTGGCCGGGCGTCCGCGGGTGATGCTTGCGGTCTGGGCCCTGCTGCCGCCGCTGCTGACCTTCGCCACCGCCGACGTGCTGCGGCTCTTCTACTACCGCTATCTGCTCTTCACGCTGCCCGCCTGGGTGCTGCTGGCGGCGGTGGCGGTGTGCCGGCTGACCGGCCCGTGGTCCGCCCGTACCCGCAGGCAGCCGTTCGTCTGGCTGGGCTGGGTCCTGGCCGCCGCCGCGGCGACCGCCGTGCTCTGGCTGTCGCTGCCCGGCATGAACACGGCCCGGCAGGCTCAGCGGGACATCTGGTGGGAGCCGGACTACCGGGGCACCGCCCGGCTGATCGAACGTCAGCAGAAGCCGGGCGACGCCGTCGTGTACGGCGGGGCCACCTCCGGCACGATCGTCCGGCGGGGCCTGGCCTACGAACTCCGGGACGCCCCCCGGCATCCGGCGGACGTCCTGGTCTCCACCACCGCGCAGGAGGCGGGGGCCTTCGCACCGGCCGAGGCCGCCCCGCCCAAGAAGGCGCTGCGCGGTCACGACCGCGTCTGGGTGCTCACCTCCCCCGCGAGCGGCGATCCGTACACGGGACTGAACCCGGGGACGGTGTCGGTGCTGCGCAGTGGCTACGAACCGACGGCCACCCACCGGTTGAAGAACGTCACGGTGACGCTCTTCGAACGCTCCCACCGCTGACGCGAAGGGCTCAGACCCTCGCCCACGCCGCCAGCGAGAGCCCCTTCTCGTCCGTGCGCTGGCGGGCCACGTGCAGGGTGCCGTCCGTCGCGACGACCGCCATGACCACCCGGCCCGTCGCGTCCACCGCCAGGGCCGGCGGACCCACGCACTCCGGGCCCGTCGGCGTCCACCACAGGCCCTCGTCCTCCGCGAGGGTCCGGCACGCGGCCAGGGCGGGGCGGCCGTCGGCGGTGCGGTGGGCCAGGATCGTGCAGTCGTGGCCGTCGAGGGGCGCGCGCAGGGCCGCGAGCGGGGTGGCGGAGTCGGGCTCGCTGCCGTGGAGGAGGACCGGGGGCCGGTCCGGGTGGTGGGCGGAGACGGCGGTCGCGGGGTCCGGCTCCGCTGTCGTCCCGGTGTCCGGTCCGGATTCCGGAGGTGTGAGCGCGTAGTACGTGAGCTCGCCGTCCGTCGTTTCCAGGCCCGTCAGTGTGCCCGCCGACGCGGTGAAGGGCAGGGTCGTCGGCGCGGAGAACGCCGCGCCCGGGGTGGGCTGGGTCCAGTGCAGGGTCGCGTTCCTGGTCGTCACCGCCAGCAGGTCCACCCGGCCGGACGCGGTCGGGATCGCGGTCAGGGGGATCTCGCAGCCCGCGCCCTTCAGGTCCTTCCAGCCCTCCCACTTGCCGTTCGCCGCCTGGCGTCGCATCAGAACGCCGCCGTAGCCGTTGCGTACGAACACGTGCACCGCGCCCGCCGCGCCGACCGCGATCGCGGGCAGGCCCATCCGGGCCACCCGGGCCGGATCACCGTACGGATGGCTGCCGAGCGAGTACCAGGCGGCCAGCGGGCGGCCCGACTGGTACTGCGTCGCGTGGACGTACTCCACGCCGCCGTTCGCGCGCCGTCGGCGGCCCACGACGTGCACGAACCCGTCCGGGCCCTGTGCCACGGCCAGGCCTTCCGTGTCCGGTGCCGGAAAGACCTCCGGGCCCTGCCAGTCCGGCCCGCCCGGGCGGGTCTCGGTCCAGCGCAGCAGGGCGCCGTCGGCCGCTCCGTACGCGCTGAGCCGTCCGTCCTTGCCGCGCACCATCCAGCCGCGGCCCCCCACCGGGCCGGACGCCCGTCTTCCGGCCCCCGTCTCGCTCCCCAGCCCCATCGCCGCCCGCCCTGCCTTCCCCACAGTCCCGTTCATTTATTCGAGCCAAGGATAGGCGGCCGGTCCGACAGTGCCCGCCGTGGGACGCTGACCCCATGACGTCCACACCGCCCGTGCCGCCCGCCCCGCTGCCCCTGCTCGTCGTCGACGCGGCCAATGTCGTGGGGTCCGTGCCCGACGGCTGGTGGAAGGACCGGCACGGGGCGGCCGAGCGGCTGCGGGACCGCTTGCCGGTGTACGCGGACGAGGGCGTCGCCGGACGGCCGGGGCCGGTGGAGGTGGTGCTGGTCGTCGAGGGCGCGGCCAAGCGGGTCGATTCCGTGCCGGGCGTGCGGGTCGTCGCCGCCCCGGGCAGCGGGGACGACCGCATCGTCGAGGTCGTCGCCACGCGTGAGCCTGCCGGGCGGGACTGCGTCGTCGTCACCGCCGACCGCGAGCTGCGCCGCCGGGTCGAGGCGTACGGCGCCGAGTGCGTGGGGCCTCGTACCGTACGGGGCTGAGTTCCGCCGTTCCTCCTCCTCCCCCCCGCACCGGCCGGTCAGCGCGAGCGCGCGTACAGGACCGCCCCGTCCACCGTCGCCACCCGCTCGTACTCCTCGTCCAGGATGCGGCGGAGCGTCGGCATCCGGTCCGGGCCGTACGGCTGGCCCCGGGAGTCGTCGACGATCAGGGGCGGGCGCTGCTCGGCGAGTTCACGGCGCAGGACGGGCCAGCTGCCCTCGACGCCGTACCGCTCCCCCACCAGGGAGCCGTTGCGGCCGCCGCTGAAGTTCGTGAGGAGGCCGGCGGTCAGGTAGCGGCTCGCGGGGGTGCGGTCGGCCAGCCAGTACGTCTCGGGGTGCATGCCCCAGATCAGGACGGGGTCGTTGGCGGACGTACGGGAACGAATGGCGTCCGCGAGCCGCTGGGCGTGGCCGAGCTCGGGCCGGGGGGCGAGGAACCCCCAGGTCAGGAAGACCGCACTGGCGCAGGCGAGGGCGGTGAGCGCGCCGGTGGTCCAGCGGCGCGGCAGGGCCTGGAGGGCGGCGGTGCCGAGCAGGGCGAGGGGCGGCATCAGCTGGAGGTAGTAGTGCCCGAAGAAGTGGAATCCGGTCATGACGGCGACGACGGACGCCGCGAGCCACAGCCACAGGTCCGCGCCGGGCACCCTCCACCGTCGTACCAGAGGAACCAGCAGGCCCAGGCAGGCGGCGGCCAGGATGCCCGCGTTGCCGAGCCCCCGGCCGAGCGCATGCAGTCCCGAACCGGTCAGGTCTGCGTACGAACCGGAACCCGTGACCACCCAGAAGAGGAAGCGGGACGGCCCGGTGAGGAGGGCCACGGCGGCGACGGGGACGCCGAAGCCCGCGATCGTACGGACCAGAGCCCGGCCCCTCGTGGACGTGCTCCAGGCGAGCCACAGCACGGGCAGGAGTACCGCCCCGCCGGTCTGCTTGGCCAGGAAGGCCCCGGCGGCGGCCGCACCCGCCCAGACCCAGACCCTGCGGTCGGCGCACCAGACGGCGAGCGCGGTGAAGGGCAGGGTGAAGAGGCCGAAGGAGGCGGCCTGGGTGTCCTCGGGGTGCAGCCCCACGGAGATCAGCAGGAACCCGACCCCTGCCGTCACGCCTGCCCGGTCCCCCCACCTGCGACGGGCGAGGGAGGCGAGGAGGGCGGCGGTCGCGAAGAGGGCCAGGATCGCGAGGACCTTGAGGGGGACGAGGGAGTGGTCGCCGAAGAGGCCGAGGGCGGCTTCGTACAGCCAGGGAACGAGGGGCGGCTTCCGGTCGACGACGGTGTCGTACAGCACCCCGCCCTGCGCGAGCTGTCGCGCCTGCACGGCGAGGAAGCCTTCGTCGGGGTTCCAGAGGGGGTGGAGGAAGGAGGGGGCGCGGGTGAGGGCGGCGAGGAGGAGGAGCGCGGGCAGGAGGCGGCGCCAGTAGGGGTACGGGGCGGGGGCGGGGGCTGTGGACGCGGCCTCGGCGAGCATGCCCCCCAAGTTATCCGCCCTCGCCCGTCAACCACCCCGCAGGGCAGCGCCCCTTCAGGGGCGCGGGGAACTGCGCGACCAGCCACGACGCACCCGCACGGGACCGAGACCCACCACCGCCTGCACGGGACCCGCCCCCCTGCCCCCGCGGGTTTAGGTGAAGGGGCGGGGCTGGGGACCCCTTGCCCCGGCGGGGCAGAGCTGCGCATGCCCGGCACCGGGAGGCGACCCCAGGGCCCGGGCGGTGACGTGCACCCGGTATCGGGGCGAAGCCAGGGGCGGCACCCGGCTGGGCCGGTAGCGGAAGGGGCCGCCCCCTTGCCCGCCCGTCCCGCCCCCGGGGGGCGGCCCCGCCGCCCAAGGGGGCTGGGGGAAGGGGGCGAGGGCCCCCAGCACAAGAGGGCTACGGGCGCTACGGGGACGATGGCTACTTCGGCGCAGCCCCAACCCCCTTCCCCAGCCTGCTGTTCCGCCTCCCGTACACGAAGTACACCCCGATCCCGATCAGCATCCACACCCCGAACCGCAGCCACGTCTCCGCCGGCAGGTTCAGCATCAGCCACAGCGAGGCCAGGACCGACAGGGCCGGGATGAACGGCACCAGCGGGGTCTTGAAGGACCGCGGCAGGTCCGGCCGCTTGCGGCGCAGGATGACGACGCCCACCGCGACGACGACGAAGGCGAAGAGCGTACCGATGTTGACCAGTTCGGCGAGTTCGTCGATGGAGGTGAAGCCCGCGACGACCGCGACCAGTCCACCGAGCAGGATGGTGGAGCGGTACGGGGTGCCGAAGCGCGGGTGGACCTGCGAGAAGGTCTTCGGGAGCAGTCCGTCGCGGCTCATCGCGAAGAAGACCCGGGACTGACCGAGCAGCAGAATCATGCACACGGACGTGAGCCCCACCGCCGCACCGAAGCTGATCAGCCCCGCCCAGAAGGGATGCCCCACCGACTTGAACGCGTCCGCGAGCGGCGCGTCCGTGGACAGCTCGTTGTACTTCTGCATGCCGGTGACGACGACCGAGACCGCCACGTACAGCAGTGTGCAGATGATCAGGGAGCCGAGGATGCCGCGCGGCACGTCGCGCTGCGGCAGCTTGGTCTCCTCGGCCGCCGTGGCGACGATGTCGAAGCCGATGAAGGCGAAGAAGACGACGGCCGCCGCGGTGAAGATGCCCATCACACCGAAGGTGGTCGGGGTGAAGCCGAAGATCAGCTGGACCAGCGGGGCGGTGAGGCCCTCGCCGCCGTCGCTCGCCTTGGTCGGCGGGACGAACGGCTTGTAGTTGGCACCGGAGATGAAGAAGGCGCCGACGATGATGACCAGCAGGACGACGGTGACCTTGATGCCGACGATGACGCTGGTCACGCGGGAGGAGAGCTTCATTCCGGCGACCAGGATCGCGGTGATGACCAGCACCAGGATGCAGGCCAGCAGGTCGAAGCCGAACTTTCCGTCATGTGTTCCGGAGAGGAAGTCCGGGAGGTTGATGCCCGCCGTGTCGAGCAGGGAGCGCATGTAGCCGGACCAGCCGACCGCCACCACCGCACAGCCGAGCGCCAGTTCCAGGACGAGGTCCCAGCCGATGATCCAGGCGGGCAGTTCGCCCAGCGATGCGTAGGAGAAGGTGTACGCGGACCCCGCGACCGGGACGGTCGAGGCGAACTCGGCGTAACAGAGGGCCGCCAGGCCGCAGACCACACCGGCGACGACGAAGGCGAGGGCGACCGACGGGCCCGCCGTCTCCTTCGCGATCTTGCCGGTGAGGACGAAGATGCCGGTGCCGATGATCACGCCGACGCCGAAGACCGTGAGGTCGAGGGCGGAGAGGGACTTCTTGAGCGCGTGCTCCGGCTCTTCGGTGTCCCGGATGGACTGCTCGACGGTCTTCGTGCGGAAGACGCCGTTCTGCCTCGCACTCGATGAATCCGATGACCTTGCTGATGAACCCGTTGATCCTTGGTGTTCCGTGCTCACCGCAGCACCTCCGCCGGTCGGGCCGTCCCCACCTCTGAGTGGAGGGTCACCCGCAATCATCGTGATCATTCGTGCGGCTTCGCGACTGCGCGAACAGGTTTTCACCCGATGGGGCGAATGTACGAAAAAGTCCGGCCCGGAGGTTTCCCTCCGGGCCGGACACAGATGGTGCGAGCCCCGAAACAGGGCCTCCGCGTCAGTCGCGTACGGCCGCCTCCGCCGCCACCGAACGCTCCAGCCGTCCGTCGATCTTCGCGACCAGGCCGGTGACCTGACGGGCGATGTCCGGAGCGGTCAGCCCGATCTCGGCCAGCACCTCCTTGCGGGAGGCGTGGTCCAGGAAGACCGGCGGAATGCCGAAGTCGCGCAGCGGTACGTCCACGTCCGCGTCCCGCAGCGCCTGCGCGATGGCGGAACCGACGCCTCCGGCACGGGAGTTGTCCTCGACGGTGACGACGACCCGGTGCTGCTCGGCCAGCGGGGCCATCGCCTCGTCGACCGGCTTGACCCAGCGCGGGTCGACGACGGTGGAGGAGATGCCCTGCGCGTCGAGCAGCTCGGCGACCTCCAGGCACATCGGGGCGAGCGCGCCGACCGACACCAGCAGGACGTCCGGGCGGTCCCCGTCGGTGGTGGGCTTGCGCAGCACGTCCATGCCGCCGACCTTGCCGACGGCCTTGACCGCCGGGCCGACCGCACCCTTGGAGAAGCGGACGACGGTGGGGGCGTCCTCGACCTGGACGGCCTCGCGCAGCTGGGCGCGGACCTGGTCGGCGTCGCGCGGGGCGGCGATCCGCAGGGTCGGGACGACCTGGAGGATCGACATGTCCCACATGCCGTTGTGCGAGGCGCCGTCGGTGCCGGTGACCCCGGCCCGGTCCAGTACGAAGGTCACACCGCACTTGTGGAGGGCCACGTCCATCAGAACCTGGTCGAAGGCACGATTGAGGAATGTCGCATACACGGCGAACACGGGATGCAGGCCGCCGGTCGCCAGACCCGCCGCCGACACCGCGCCGTGCTGCTCGGCGATGCCCACGTCGTAGACCCGGTTCGGGAAGGCCTTGGCGAACTTGTCCAGGCCTACCGGCTGGAGCATGGCCGCGGTGATCGCGACGATGTCCTTCCGCTCCTTGCCGAGCTTGACCATCTCCTCGCCGAAGACCGAGGTCCAGTCGACGCCGGAGGAGGCGATCGGCAGGCCGGTGTCCGGGTGGATCTTGCCGACGGCGTGGAAGCGGTCGGCCTCGTCCGCCAGGGCGGGCTGGTAGCCGCGGCCCTTCTCGGTGAGGCAGTGCACGATGACCGGGCCGCCGAAGCGCTTGGCGCGCTGGAGCGCGGACTCCAGGGCCTCGATGTCGTGGCCGTCGATCGGGCCGACGTACTTGATGCCGAGGTCCTCGAACATGCCCTGCGGGGCGATGAAGTCCTTGAGGCCCTTCTTCGCGCCGTGCAGCGTCTCGTACAGCGGCTTGCCGACGACCGGGGTGCGCTCCAGGAACTCCTTGCCGCGGGCCAGGAAGCGCTCGTAGCCGTCGGTGGTGCGCAGGGTGGCCAGGTGGTTCGCGAGGCCGCCGATGGTGGGGGCGTACGAGCGCTCGTTGTCGTTGACCACGATGACCAGCGGGCGGTCCTTGGCGACGGCGATGTTGTTCAGCGCCTCCCAGGCCATGCCACCGGTGAGGGCGCCGTCGCCGATGACGGCGACGACCGCGTCGTCCTTGCCGAGCACCTCGTTGGCCTTGGCGAGGCCGTCTGCCCAGCCAAGGACGGTGGAGGCGTGGCTGTTCTCGATGACGTCGTGGTCGGACTCGGCGCGCGCCGGGTAGCCGGAGAGGCCGCCCTTCATCTTCAGCCGGGTGAAGTCCTGGCGGCCGGTGAGCAGCTTGTGCACGTAGCTCTGGTGGCCGGTGTCCCAGAGGACCCTGTCCTTGGGCGACTCGAAGACGCGGTGCAGCGCGATGGTCAGCTCGACCACGCCCAGGTTCGGGCCCAGGTGTCCGCCGGTCTTGGACACCTCGTCCACGAGGAAGGTCCGGATCTCCGCGGCCAGCTGGTCGAGCTGCTCCGGGGACAGCCGGTCCAGGTCGCGCGGTCCCTTGATGCGGGTCAGCAGGGCCACCCGTGCCTCCTTGCGGTTGAACTGGCTTGAGCTTTGGACGTTCGTGCCGATCTGCCGAGTCTAATGTTCCGCGCGCGGCGACGATCGGCGGGTTGTGCGACGTGCATCACCCGTACGGGTCAACATCTGCACAAACGTGCCCGGCACCGGGGTGTCGGTGCCGGGCGCATGAGGGTTTGACTGCTATGCGAGGCCGCTCGGACCAAGGGGGTGAACGAGGCGGCTCAGACCAACCGGGTGAACGGAGTGACGCTAAGCACGCCCCGCCGCCTTCTGGCTCCTGCGGGAGACGGAGTCCAGGACCACGGCCGCCAGCAGCACCGCACCCGTGATCATCGACTGGACCGCCTTGCTGGAGGAGCCCTCCATGTACAGGCCGGTCATGATCGACTGGATGACGAGGATGCCGAGCAGGGCCGACCAGGGGGTGCCCCGGCCGCCGAAGAGGCTGGTGCCGCCGATGACGGCCGCCGCGATGGCGAGCATCAGGGTGTCGCCGCCGCCGAGGTTGGAGTCGGCGACACCGGACTGGGAGGCGATGAAGAGGCCGCCGAGGCCGCCCAGGAAGCCGGAGATGGTGAAGACGGAGATCCTGATCCAGACGACGTTGATGCCCGCCCGGCGCGCCGCCTCGACGCCGCCGCCGACCGCGAAGACCTGGCGGCCGTAGGTGGTGCGGCGCAGCACGAAGCTGGCGACGACGACCACGCCGACGAAGACGGTCAGGCCGAGCGGCAGGCCGTCCTCCTGGTTCAGGACGTACGCGGCGACGAAGACGAGGACCGCGACGACACCCGTACGCAGCAGCAGCTCGCTCATCGGGCGGTGCGGCAGGTCCGCGACCTTGCGGCGGCGGTGCTCGTTCCACTGCGACCAGGCGTACCCGGCGACGGCGACGGTGGCCAGGCCGTAGGCGGCGGCGACGTCGCTGAAGTAGTAGTTGTTCAGGTGGTAGATGATGCCGCCGGAGATGTTGTTCAGGCTCAGGGTGTTCCCGAGGACGAACAGCTGCAGGCCGCTCCAGCCGAGGAAGCCCGCCAGGGTGACGACGAAGGCGGGCACGCCGATCCGGGCGAAGAAGAAGCCGTGCAGGGCGCCGATGGCGGCCGCGCCGACCAGGCCGATCAGGACCGCGAGGCCCTCGTTCATGTCCTGCTTGATGGCGAGGACGGAGCTGGCCGCGGCGGTGAGACCGGCCACCGAGCCGACCGAGAGGTCGATCTCGCCGAGCAGCAGCACGAAGACGATGCCGGTGGCGATGAGGCCGGGGCCGACGATGTACTGCGCGATGTTGCTCAGGTTCGACGGGTCCAGGAAGCGGCCCGAGCTGATCTGGAAGATCGCCCAGATCACGATCAGTCCGGTGACGACCGGTATCGAGCCGAGCTCACCGCCCTTGATCTTCCGCTTGAACTCGGTGAGGTACCCGGCGAAGCCCTGCTCGCGCACGAGGAGCCGGGGGTCGGTCGCGGGGATCGCACCTGCCGCGACCGTGGGATCGGCGTCCACCGGAGCGGGCTTCTGGGCCTTCGAGGGCTTCTGGGGCGGGGTGTTCACGGTGTCACTCACTTCACTGCCTCCGCGCCTCGCGCCTTGCGACGGGTCACGGCGTTGTCCGTGGCTCCGGTGATGGCGGCGATGATCTCTTCGTTGGTGGTGTCCTTGACCTTGAAGACACCGTTGTTGCGTCCGAGGCGCAGGACCGCGACCTCGTCGGCGACGGCCTTGACGTCGGCCATGTTGTGGCTGATCAGCAGGACGGCGAGGCCCCGCTCGCGCAGCCGCTCCACCAGGTCCAGGACCTGGGCGGTCTGCTCGACGCCGAGGGCGGCGGTCGGCTCGTCGAGGATGACCAGCTTGGGGTCGCCGACCAGCGCGCGGGCGATGGCGACGACCTGGCGCTGACCGCCGGAGAGCGAGGCGATCGGGATGCGGACGCTCGGGATGCGGATGGACAGGGTGTCCAGGAGCTCCTTGGCGCGCTTCTCCATGGCGACCTCGTCGAGCACCTTGGCCCGGCCGAGCTCGCGGCCGAGGAAGAGGTTGGCGACGACGTCGAGGTTGTCGCAGAGCGCGAGGTCCTGGTAGACGGTGGCGACGCCGAGGCCCTGGGCGTCGTGCGGGCGCCCGATGGAGACGGCCTTGCCGTCCCATTCGATGCTGCCCTCGTCGATGGGGTGCACCCCGGCGATCGTCTTGACCAGGGTGGACTTTCCGGCGCCGTTGTCGCCGACCAGGGCGACGACTTGGCCGGCGTGGACCTCCAGGTCGACGTCGGTCAGGGCCTGCACGGCTCCGAACCGCTTGGAGACTCCGCGTAGCGCGAGGACGGGCGCAGCGGACATGTGAACCATCTCCTTCGTCCGCCGGCAGGTGCGGCGGAGGGCCGCCGCAGCGGGTTCGCGTACGGCGGGATGGGGCGTGTGGGTGGGGGGCGGACGCGCGGCGGCCGCGCCGGGGCCCGGCCGCGTCCGGCGGGCGGACGACGACCGGGACCTCGTACGCGACCCCGGCACGACAGCCGGAGGCTGTACGAGCTGAGGCTGTACGGACGGATGCGGTACGTGCGGGAGCTGTACGGAGGAGCGCTGTACGGACGGGCACGGTGCGGACGGACGCCACCGAGGTACGGACGGACGCCGCGGCGGTACGGACTGCCGCCGCGGCGGCCCCGACGTGAGCCGGGACCCTGCGGACGCACGCCGTGGCCGTACCGGCGACATCCGTGACGGTACGGAGGCAGGCCCTGCGGACCGCGCCCGTACCGCCCCGGGAATCGCCGGGCGGGGCCGTCGTGCCCAGGGTCCCGGTCCCCTGTCGGAACCGGAAGCCCCCGGACCCGGGCCGGGGAAGCGGTCCCCCGGAATCCCGGCCTGCCGCTACGCCGCTGCTACTTGATGCCCGCGTCCGCGCACGGCTTGGCGAACTCCGCCTTGCAGATGTCAGCGGTCTTGTAGAGCTGGTCCTTGACGACCGTGTCCTTGATGTTGGCCTTGGTGATGACCGTGGCCTGGATCAGCTCCGCCGGGATGCCCTTGGTGCTGGGGCTGTCGATCGTGCCGGCCAGCGAGAGCTTCTCGCCCTTCAGCAGCTTCACCGCGACCTCGGCGGTCTTGTCCGCCTCCGGCTTGTACGGCTTGTAGATGGTGAAGGACTGCGTGCCGGCGAGGATGCGCTGGATGCCCGCGAGCTCCGCGTCCTGGCCGCCGACCGGGATGCCCTTGACGCCCGCCGACTGGAGCGCCGCGACGATGCCGCCCGCCATGCCGTCGTTGGCGGAGTAGACGGCGTCGAAGCCGTCCTTGCCCAGGGAGGTGATGGCGGTGCCCATCTTCTCGCCCGCGATCTTCGGGTCCCACTCGCCCGTCTGCTCGTAGACGACCTTCTTGACCTTGCCGTCGAGGACGGAGTGCGCGCCCTTCTTGAACAGCCCGGCGTTGGGGTCCGACTCCTTGCCGTTGATCATGACGACGCGGCCGTCCGCGGCCTTGGCGCCGAGCGCGTCGAGGATGCCCTGGCCCTGGAGCTGGCCGATCTTCTCGTTGTCGAAGGAGACGTACGCGGAGACCGGGCCCTGCGCGAGCCGGTCGTACGCGACGACCTTGACGCCCTTCTTGTCGGCCTCCTCGACCCACGCCTTGGTGGCGCCGGAGTCGACCGCGTCGAGGATGATGACCTTGACGCCGGAGTCGACGAGGTCGTCGAACTGCTGCTTCTGGGTCGCGACGGTCTCGGACGCGTTCTTGTAGTTGACCTTACAGTCGGAGCAGAGCTCGGTGACCTTGGCCTTGATCAGCGGGTAGTCGAAGGATTCGTAACGGGTCGTCTTGCTCTCCGGCAGGAGCAGGCCGATCGTCTTGTCGTCCTTCTTCTCGTCCTTCTTGCCCGAGCCCGCTTCGCCGCACGCGGCGAGGGACATCGTCATCACGGCGGCAGCGGTGACGGCTATGGCGGCACGACGCAGATGGGTCTTCACAGTCCAACCTCCCTGACGAGGCCGCGTCGTTGCGGCCGAGGTGTCTGGAAGTCAACTCGCGTGCCGCCATAGCGTCAAGGAGTAAACCCTTAACGAGATGACAACGGTGCCACTCGTTATCTAAGTGAAGGCAGGAGCCGAACGCTGGTCTGTACCAAGCGAGTTGACCGCCTGCGCCGCGTGCGCGCCGTCCAAGAGGGTCGAATCCCCCATTTCACTCAGTACCAGCGCCAGCGCGCCCAGCACCTCCGCCCGTCCGCCGAGCGCACCGGGCAGCACGCTCACGTGCCGTGCCGCGCTGGGGATCGCGTACCTGGAGACCGAGTCGCGGATCGGCCCGAGCACCAGCTCGCCGGAGTCCGCGAGATCGCCGCCGAGGACGACCCGGCTGGGGTTGAGGAGGTTGCAGAGGTTGGCGACGCCGCTGCCGATGTGACGGCCGACGTCGGCGATCACCCGGCGGCAGCCCGGGTCGCCCTCGCGGGCGAGCTGCACGACCCGCTCCATGGTCAGGTCGGGGCCGTGCGAGGGCATCAGCAGCGGCAGCACGTACCGGGCGGCCGTGAAGGTCTCCAGGCAGCCCCGGTTGCCGCAGCGGCACACCGGGCCGGACTCGTCGAGCGTGATGTGCCCGATCTCGCCCGCGGTGCCGCCGGGTCCCCGGTAGACGCGGCCGTCTATCACCAGCCCGGCGCCGACGCCGCTGGCGACCTTGATGTACGCCAGGTCGCGCACGCCGCGTCCGGCGCCCCAGACGAGTTCGCCGAGCGCCCCGAGGTTCGCGTCGTTGTCGACGTACACCGGAACGCCGAGCCGGGCGGAGAGCTCCTCGCTCGGGTTGATGCCCTGCCAGCCCGGCAGGATCGCGGTGGAGCCCAGGCGCCCGGACTCCACGTCGATCGGTCCCGGTACGCCCAGGCCCACCCCGATGACCTTGTCCTGGCTGATTCCGGTCGCCTCGATGAGGCGCTTCACCAACTGCTCGGCGCGGTCGAAGCCCTGCGCGGCCGAGGCGTCGACGTCCAGCGGCTCGGACTCCTCGGCGAGCACCTGGTGGGCCAGGTTCCCGACCGCCACCCGCAGATGGGTGTGGCCGAAGTCGACGCCGATGACCACGCCCGCGTCGCCGCTGAGCGAGACGCTGCGGGCCCGGCGGCCGCCCGCCGAGGTGGGGGTGACCTCGACCGTTCCGCCGTCCTTGAGCTCGCGCACGATGTTGGAGACCGTGGCGGCGGAGAGCCCGGTGCTTCTCGCGATCTCGGCCTGGGTCAGCGAGCCCGCCATGCGCACCGCGCGCACGACCCGCTCCAGATTGGCCCGGTGCAGAGACGTCTGCGACCCCGGAGTCTCCATCGACTCATCCACTCCCGATCCTGTCGGGCAGCGCGACGGCTGCCCGCTCCGGGGCCACGACCGTGGGGCCCCGCCGTTCTTCCAACATGTGAACCCTAAGCAGAGACTTTCCCGCCCACTCCCGTCAAGGCCTGGACCGAAGAGGGGCGAGATCACGCCGAAGCGCCCGCCGACGGGGGTCGGCGGGCGCTTCGTACGGCGGGACGGGGTCCGGTGGCCACTTCGTCCGGTGGCTACTTCACCGACCCGGCGGTCAGTCCGGAGACCACGTGCCGCTCGATGAAGGCGAACAGGATGATCACGGGGACGATCGCGACGACGGACGCGGCGAAGAGGTAGTTCCACTGCACCGTGTACGCGCCGATGAAGTTGTTGATGCCGACGGTGAGCGGCTGGCTGGCCGGGTCGGTGGTCAGGGTCAGGCCCATCGCGAACTCGTTCCACGTCGTGATGAACGTGAAGATGAGCGCGGTCACCACACCGGGCAGCGCCAGCGGCAGCGTCACCCGGATCATCGCGCCGAAGCGACTGGTCCCGTCCACCATGGCCGCCTCCTCCAGCTCCGCCGGGATGGAGCCGATGTAGGCGGTCAGGATCCACACCGCGAAGGCCAGGTTGAAGGCCGCGTTGGTGATGATCAGCGTCCAGACCGAGTTGAGCATGCCCAACTGGTAGAACTCGCGGTACAGACCGATCAGCAGCGCGGTGGGCTGGAACATCTGGGTGACCAGCACGAGCAGCAGGAAGATCTTCCGCCCGCGGAACTTCATCCGCGCCGTGTAGTACGCCGCCGGCAGCGCCACCAGCAGGACGAGCAGCGTGGCACCGCCCGCGACCAGCAGCGTGACCTGGAGGTTCTGCCCCAGCTCGGACTGTTTCCAGACCTCGATGAAGTTCGACCACTCGAAGTCGCTGGGCAGGTAAGTACGGTCGCGCAGCTCCGACTTGGGCCGCAGCGCCGTAATGATCATTTCGAGGTACGGGGCGAGGAAGAGCGCGGCCAGACCCCAGGCCACCACGGCGATGACCAGCGTGCGCGGCCGGAACGCACGCTTCGGGGGCTTGCCGGAGGGGACCTGCGTCTTCGACCGGGCGGCCGTAGCGGTGGCCATCAGTCCTCCTCGTTCCAGCGGCTGACCTTCAGGAAGATCAGCACGAGCACCACGACCAGGGCGAAGTTGACGACCGACATGGCCGCCGACTCACCGATGTCGGTCTCCTTCAGCTTGTACATGAACACCATCGAGGTGGACGTGTCGTAGCCCGGACCGCCCTGGGTCATGGCCCAGATGATCGGGAAGGAGTTGAAGACGTTGATCAGGTTGATGACGACGCCGATGAGGAACGCCGGACGCAGCATCGGCAGGGTGATGTACCGGTACGTCTGCCAGGTGCCCGCGCCGTCGATGCGCGAGGCCTCGTACACCTCGCCCGGGATGGTCTGGAGCCCGGCCAGCAGGGTGTACGTCGTGAACGGCAGCGACACGAAGATCGCGACCGCCATCATCCACGGCCAGGCGGTGGAGGACTCGCCCAGCCAGTCCTGCGGCCCGTCGATGAGGCCGAGGTCGATCATCACGGTGTTGAGCACGCCGGCGGTCTGGTTGAGCATCCACTTGAAGCCGATGGCCGTCATCAGCACGGAGGCGGCCCACGGCGCGATGAGCGCCCAGCGGGTGATCGTGCGGCCGGGGAACTTCTGGTTGAACAGCTGGGCGAGGGCCAGCGAGATGAGCATCGTGAAGGCGACGACGACGACCGTCCAGATGACCGTCCAGATCAGGACGGAGCCGAGGTCGGTCTCCTCGAAGAGCTTCTTGTACTTGTCCGTCCCGGCGCTGCCGCGCACCTTGCCGGAGATGGAGATGTTGAGGAACGAGGTGCGGACCAGCTCGACGACGGGCCAGACGACCACGAAGAGGATCAGCAGGATGACGGGCGCTATCCAGGGCAGCGGGCCGAGCCTGGCCAGTCCGCTGCGGCGGCTCACCGGCCTGGGGGCGCGCCCGCCCCGTCCCCCGCCGGTGGCGGCGGGGGACGGAGGGGCCTTGAGTGACACGGTTTCTCCTGGGAGGGAGTGCGAGGAGAGGAGTGCGGGGTACGAAGCCGAACGGGCCGCTGGGGCGCGTTACTTGAACGGGCCGCTGGGGCGCGTTACTTGACGGCCTTCGCCGCTTCCTCGGCCTTCTTCTGGAGGTCGTCCAGGACCGTCTTCGGGTCGTCGCTGGCCGCCTTGCCGCCGGTCTTCTTGATCTCGGCGGACACGACGTCCCAGGAGGTGTCGTTGACCGGGTAGAACTTGGCCGTCGGGAGCGCCGCGAAGAAGTCCTTCAGCTTGGCGTTCTTCGGGTCGGCCTGCATGGCCTCGGCGGCGTCCGTGGTGACGGGGATGAAGTTGTACATCGACGCGAACTTCACCAGGTTGTCCTTGGTGTAGGTGAAGTCGAGGAACTTCTTCACCGCGTCCTTGCCGGCCTTGCCGTCCTGGAAGGCCATCGTCCAGTCGCCGACGCCGAGGGTGGACTCCAGCGGGCCCGTCTTGCCCGGGATCTTCGCCATCCCGTACTCGACCTTGCCGTCCTCGGCCATCTTGATGACGCTCGGGTGGCCGTTCATCATGCCGACCTTGCCCGCCGCGAAGTCGGCGAAGGCCGTCTTGCGGTCGGTGGAGGCGGGGTTGGGGTAGGTCAGGCCGGGCTTGACCAGGTTGTCCTGGAGCCACTTGAACGTCTCGACGTTCTGGGCGCTGTTGATCGTGTACTTCCCGGCGTCGTCCTTGTAGCCGCCGCCGTTGCCCATCTCCCACATCAGGGTCTCGCCCTGGGTCTCCTCGGGGCCGAGCGGGAGGGCGTAGGGGATCTCCGCGGCCTTCTTCTCCTTGAGCTTCTTCGCCGCGTCGGCGACCTCGGCCCAGGTGGTCGGGGGCTTGGTGATGCCGGCGGTCGCGAACGCCTTCTTGTTGTAGAAGAACGTACGGGTGGAGGCGACCCACGGCATGCCGTACGCGACGCCCTTGACCTCGCCCGCCTTGGCGAAGCCCGGCGAGAGGTTGGCCTTGGTCTTGGGCGACATGACGTCGTCGACCTTGTAGAGCAGGTCGTCGGCGACCTTGTCGGCGTAACCGCCGGTCTGCAGGATGTCGGGCACGTTGCCGGACGCGATCATCGTCTTGACGGTCTTGTCGATGTCGGTCCAGTTGATGACCTGGACCTCGACCTTGTAACCGGAGTTGGCGGCCTCGAAGTCCTTGGCGACCTTGTCCCAGAACGGCTTGGAGGCGTCGGCCGCGGTGGTGCCGTAGTCGGCCGCGACCACCTTGATGGTCTTGCCGCCCTTGGCGTCGTCGCCCCCGCCGCCGTCACCGTCGCCACCGCAGGCGCTCAGCCCCAGTGCCATCACGAGCGTTGCCGCACCGGTGGCGATAACCCGATTCCTCATGCTTCCAACCCTTCGACATCAGCGTCGACTTGCTGCCTTCACCGGAGGTCGGCCCCCGGACCACCGGCCGGGTGAAGATCTCCCCCGCAGCGCCGTGGCACGGACACTACTCACGCCCCGCGAAGGCGCAATAGGTTTAGACCACTTTCGTGTCCAAGCCGAAACCAACGTTCAACAGGGTTCTTGAAGAAGTCACTTGGGGTACTTCCGACGTCACACGAGGTGCCGTCCGGTTACCCGAGGTACGCCTCGACTCCCCGGTGCCCCCGGCTACTTGAGGGCACCCGCGGTCAGGCCCGCCTGCACCTGCCGCTGGAAGACCGCGTACACGACGAGCACCGGCACCATGGCGATGGTCAGGCCCGCGAAGAGCGCGCCCCAGTCGCCCCGGTAGCCCTGCGCGACCGCCAACGAGGCGAGGCCCTGCGGGAGTACGTAGCTGGACTCGTTCTCGTTGTTGAGGAGGAGCGGCAGCAGGTACTGGTTCCACTGGCCGAGGAAGTTGAAGATGCCGATGCTCACCAGGCCGGGCTTGGCCATCGGCAGCATGATCTGGAAGAAGGTCCGGGTGTGCGAAGCGCCGTCCACCATGGCCGCCTCCTGCACGCCGGTGGGCAGCGTGCGGAAGAAGGAGGTCAGGAAGAAGGTGGTGAAGGGCAGCGAGTAGGCGACGTACGCGATGATCAGCCCGAGGCGGGTGTCCAGCAGCTGGAAGTTCTCCATGACCGCGAACAGCGGGACCAGCGCCAGGATGACCGGGAACATCATGCCGCCCGCGAACAGCAGGAAGACGGCCTTGTTGCCGGGGAAGGTGAACCGGGCGATGACGTACGCGGCCATCGAGCCCAGCAGCATGGTGCCGGTCAGCGAACCCGCCAGGATGATCAGCGAGTTGAGGGCGTACTGCCCGATGTGTGCCTGTGTCCACGCGTTGGCGAAGTTCGCCCAGTGGAAGGACGAGGGCAGCCCCATCGGGTCGTTGAGGATGTCGGACGAGGTCCGGAAGGCGGTGACCGCGACCCAGATCAGCGGGCCCGCGGCCATCAGCGTCCACAGGACCAGGAAGGCGTGCGAGAAGACGTTGAGGGTGCCGCCGCCCTCCTTGACCTTGATCTGCTCGGCCTTGGACTGACGGGTCTTGGCAAGTGTGCTCGTGCTCATGACGTGGTCTCCCCCGCTCCTAGTATTCGATCCGGTCGCGGTTGCCGATCCGCATGACGATCAGCGAGAACACCACGCTGAGCAGGAGGAGGACGACGCCGATGGCGGTCGCGTAGCCGAACTGGCCCTCACGGAAGCGCTCGTAGAGGAAGACCGGGGTCACCTTCATGGCGTGCGAGGGCATCATCACCAGCACGATCGCGAAGGAGTCCAGGGCCTGGATGCCCATGTAGACCCAGCCGGTGCGCACGGTGTCCCAGATCAGCGGGAGCGTCACCTTGAAGAAGGTGGTGCCCCGGCCCGCCCCGTCGAGCAGGGCCGCCTCGTAGATGTCCTTGGGGATGCCGCCCATGGCCGCCGAGAAGAGCACGACGTAGAAGCCGACGAAGCTCCAGCAGATCACGGTGAGCACGGCGATCAGCGCGAGGCCGTACTCGCCGCCGAGCCAGGCGGGGCCCTTGATGCCGACCAGGTCCAGACCGCCGTTGACCAGACCGGCGTTGGTGTTGAAGACCCGGCCCCAGACCACCGCGATGATGGCGACCGAGAGGACCTGCGGGAAGAAGTACACGACCTTGTAGAGCGAGGAGCCCGCGACGCCCGAGATGGCCTGGCCCTTACGGTGCCTGCCGCCCGCGGTGATCATGTACGCGAAGAAGATGCCGAGGACGAGCGTGACGACCGGGGCGATCACCAGCAGGGTCAGGCTGGTGGTCGTGGAGTCCCAGAACCGTTCGTCCTCCCACATTTTGACGAAGTTGTCGAAGCCGATGAAGTTGGCTATCGGCCCGCCCGACCAGTCCGTGAGCGAGTAGTAAATCGCCTGCACGAAGGGCGAGATGACGAATATCGCGTAGAAGGCCAGCGGAATCGCCAGGAATCCCGCGATGAAACGGTATTTGTCGAGCGTCCGGTACCTCCGGTCGTACCGGACACTCATCGGTGTGAATCGGGGCGGCAGAAGTATCGCCGCGAAGAACAACAGCCGGTTGGGAGGCTTCGCCGCCCGCTTCTCGATACTCATGCCGCTCCGATTTTCACCCGTTGCGCTCAACTAGCGGTGTTTCAGGCCGTCTTGCTCGACGTTTCAGGCCTTCTTGATCTTCGTGATGTCGGGGTCCTTGGCCACCCGGTCGGAAGCCTTCTGCATGATGTCGAGGGCTTCCTTGGTGCCGATGCGCCCCATCATGAAGTCGCCCATCACCTTGTCGTAGTCGGCGGTGAACAGCTCGCCGTACCACTCCTTCCAGAAGGGGATGACGATGTTGTCGCCGGCCGCGGTGATGGCCTTCTGGGAGCTGTCGGTGCCCGGCGGCAACTTCATGCCGTCGATGGCGCCCTTCAGCGCGGGGATGCCGCCGGTCTCCTTGAAGAGGTTGATGGACGCTTCCTTGCTGTACATCATCCGCATCCACTCCAGACCGCCCTGTACGTTCGCGGCCTTGGCCGGGACGATGAAGGGCTCGCCGGGCGGCGAGTACAGCGTGCCGAAGGGCAGCTTGTCACCGGAGGAGAGCGACGGGGTGGCACCGACGGTCATGCCGAAGCCCGCCGGGGTGGTGTCCTTGGCCTCGTTCTCCACCCAGGAGCCGTTCGGCACGAAGACGCACTTGCCCTTGGTCCAGGCGGTCTGCATCTCGGTGTGGGCCTGCGGGCCGTCGAAGCCGGTGAGGACGTACTTCTTGGCGACGAGCTCCTCGAACGCCTCGAAGACGGACTTCACGGCGTCGCTCTTCCAGCAGTTCGGCTCCAGGTAGTCCATCGCCTCGACGGTCTCCCGGCCGCCGACCTGCGCGAACATCGCGTACATCGAGAAGAGCATGTAGCGCGGGTGGCCGCCCGGGTAGCTCCAGCCGTGGATGCCCTTGTCCTTGGCCTTCTTGCAGACGGCCAGCATCTCGTCCCAGGTCTTGGGGTACTGGGACTCCAGGGTCTCCTCCAGCATCCGCTGGGAGTACCAGTTGCCGTACACCGTCATGGCGATGTTCAGCTGGTAACAGCCCTTGGTGCCGAAGGCGCCCATGGACTGCATCGCCGGGTAGAGGCTGTCGCGGACGGTGACGGACGGGTTGTCCCAGGAGGGGGCGTCCAGCATCTCGGTGAAGTCGGCGACCTGCTTGTTGGTCACCAGCTTGCCGATGTTCATCTGGTCGGCGCCGGAGTTGTTGATGACGTCCGCCGCCGGGTTGCCCCGGACGATCTTCGGCTGGAGCTGGGTGGCGATCTTCTCCGTGGCCTTCTGGTCGACCTTCGCCTTGGGGTGGTTCTTGGCGTACATGTCGGACACGAACTGGGCGTACTTGTCCTTGTATCCGCCGTTGAAGATGTACACCGCGAGTGCGGCGTCCTCCTTCACCCCGAGCGGGTTCTTCTTGGACTTCTCGCCCTTCTGGGGCTTCTCGTCCGTGCCGCCTCCACCGCCGGCGGCACAGGAACTCAGTGCGCCGATTCCGGGCAGCGCGAGCAGGCTCGCGGCCGCGGTCCGCTTCAGCACATCACGACGATTGACGTTGGTGGGTCCCATGCTCAAGTCCTCGCCTTCTCCAGGACTCAGGCGGTGTACCGGTACGCCCCCGTAAGGAATTCGCCTACGGCGAAGGGCCCCGCCACCGCGGTCAGCTGACTTGAATGACTCGTGGACACAACTCTTGGACACAACTCTTGGACAACTGCGTGCCCGCCGAATGGCGCTGCGTCCGGTTTCCCGGCCGTGCGGCGTTCCCGGTCGTGCGGACGCCGATAGGTATAGTCCAGTTCCCGCCAACTGGGCAAGATCGTAAGCAAGGTTGACCGGGCATCTTTCCCGAGTTGAGACCTCTTGGATATCCCCGCGCACATTTGTCCAACTGGCGCCTCCCCAACATCCTTGACATCACTGGATACTTGGCTCACAACTGAGAGCACCTGAACGTATGACAACGTTGTCGGATGGGAAGGAAGCACCAGGATGCAGACCGGAACCCGTCGCACCAGACGCACCCGGGGCAAACGCCCCAGAGGCATCACGGCGGCGCTCGCCTGTCTCGCGGCGAGCGCCCTGTCGGTGACACTGCTCGCCCCGTCCGCCACTGCCCGGCCGCAGCAACCCGGGCCCGTGACACGGACGTTCAGCTCCTCCTTCGAGGCGGGCGAGCCCGCACCCGCCTGGCGGGACACCGTCGAGACCGACGCCCGGGGCCGCAAGAAGTCCTCCGGCGTCGACGGCGGCGAGTCGCCCGGCATCCCGGGCAATGTCACCGACCGGGTGACCGGCCTGCGGGCCAGCGCCGAGAACGCGGCGGGCGGCGAGGTCAAGGAGAACCTGATCGACGTCACGCCGGGCAGCAAATGGCTGGCGTTCGTGCCGGTCGGCTGGGTGGAGTTCGACTTCGACGCGCCGACCAAGGTCGTGACGTACGCCCTCACCTCGGCCAACGACCACGCCGAGCGCGACCCGAAGGACTGGACGCTGGAGGGCTCGGCCGACGGCAAGGCCTGGACGACGCTGGACAGCCGGAAGGGCGAGACCTTCGCCTCCCGCTTCCAGACCAAGACGTACGACGTCGCCAACGACACCGCGTTCGCGCACTACCGCCTGAACATCACCGCGAACGGCGGCGGATCGATCCTCCAGCTCGCGGACGTTCAGTTCTCGAACGGGGACACCTCGACGCCCACCCCCGAGGACATGCGCACCCAGGTGGACCGGGGCCCGTCGGGCTCCCCCACCGCCAAGTCCGGCGCGGGCTTCACCGGCAAGCGGGCGCTGCGCTACGCGGGCACGCACAAGCCGGGCGGCCGGGCGTACTCGTACAACAAGGTCTTCGACGTGAACACGAGGATCGGCCGGGACACCGAGCTGTCCTACCGCGTCTTCCCCCAGCTCCCCTCCGGCGACAAGGGCGCGGACCTCTCCTACCCCGCGACCAACGTCGCCGTGGACCTCGCCTTCACCGACGGCACCTACCTGAGCGATCTGCGCGCCCTCGACCAGCACGGCGCGGTGCTCTCCCCGCAGGGCCAGGGCGCCTCCAAGACGCTGTACGCGAACCAGTGGAACCACAAGGCCTCGCGGATCGGCGCGGTCGCGGCCGGAAAGACCGTCGACCGGATTCTCGTCGCGTACGACAACCCGAAGGGCCCGGCGGAGTTCCGCGGCTGGATCGACGACGTACGGATCGCGGAGAAGGCACCGGAGAAGAAGCTCGACCGGCTCTCCGACTACGCGCTCACCACGCGCGGCACCCACTCCAGCGGCTCCTACTCGCGCGGCAACAACATCCCGGCGACCGCCGTCCCGCACGGCTTCAACTTCTGGACGCCAGTGACGAACGCGGGTTCCACGAGCTGGCTGTACGACTACGCGCGCGGCAACAACGCCGACAACCTCCCCACCCTCCAGGCCTTCAGCGCCAGCCACGAGCCGAGCCCCTGGATGGGCGACCGGCAGACCTTCCAGCTGATGCCCTCGGCCGTCCCCGGCACCCCGGACGCCACCCGCACCGCCCGCGCGCTGCCCTTCCGCCACGAGAACGAGACGGCGAAGCCGCACTACTACGGCGTACGGTTCGAGAACGGCCTGCGCACCGAGATGACGCCGACCGACCACGCGGCGATGATGCGCTTCACCTTCCCCGGCGACGACGCGAGCGTCATCTTCGACAACGTCTCCAACGACGGCGGCCTCACCCTCGATGCCGCCACCCGTTCCTTCACCGGTTTCTCCGACGTGAAGAGCGGCCTCTCCACGGGCGCGACCAGGCTCTTCGTGTACGGCGTCTTCGACGCGCCGGTGACCGCGAGCGGGAAGCTGAGCGGCGGCGGGGGCGCGGACGTGACCGGCTTCCTGCGCTTCAAGCCCTCCGACCGGAAGCAGGTCACCCTGCGCCTGGCCACCTCCCTGATCAGCGTGGACCAGGCGAGGGCGAACCTGGCGGACGAGATCCCGGCGGGCTCCCGCTTCGAGGGCGTCCGTGACCGCGCGCAGGACGCGTGGGACCGCATCCTGGGCCGCGTCGAGGTCGAGGGCGCGAGCCACGACCAGCTGACCACCCTCTACTCCAGCCTGTACCGGCTCTACCTCTACCCCAACTCCGGCCACGAGAAGGTGAACGGCAGGACCCGGTACGCGAGCCCCTTCTCCCCGCAGACCGGCCCGGACACCCCGACCCATACCGGCGCGAAGATCGTCGACGGGGAGGTCTTCGTCAACAACGGCTTCTGGGACACCTACCGCACGACCTGGCCCGCGTACTCCTTCCTCACCCCGAAGACGGCCGGCCGCCTGGTCGACGGCTTTGTGCAGCAGTACAAGGACGGCGGCTGGATCTCCCGCTGGTCCTCCCCCGGTTACGCGGACCTGATGACCGGCACCTCCTCCGACGTCGCCTTCGCCGACGCGTACGTCAAGGGCGTCGACTTCGACGCGAGCGCCGCGTACGAGGCGGCCCTCAAGAACGCCACCGTCCTGCCGCCCTTCTCCGGCGTCGGCCGCAAGGGCATGGACACCTCACCCTTCCGGGGTTACGCCTCGACCGAGACCCACGAGGGACTGTCCTGGTCCCTGGAGGGCTACCTCAACGACTACGGCCTCGCCAGGATGGGCGAAGCCCTCTACCAGAAGACAAAGAAGCCCCGCTACAAGGAGGAGTCGGCGTACTTCCTCAACAGGGCCCAGAACTACGTGAAGCTGTTCGACGCCAAGGCCGGCTTCTTCCAGGGCCGCGACCTCAAGGGCGACTGGCGCGTACCTTCCGCGTCGTACGACCCCCGTGTCTGGGGCTACGACTACACCGAGACCAACGGCTGGGGCTACGCCTTCACCGCCCCGCAGGACAGCCGGGGCCTGGCCAACCTCTACGGCGGCCGGTCCGGCCTGGGCAAGAAGCTGGACACCTACTTCTCCACCCCCGAGACCGCGTCCCCCGAGTTCGCGGGTTCGTACGGCAGCGTCATCCACGAGATGACCGAGGCGCGTGACGTACGGATGGGCATGTACGGGCACTCCAACCAGGTCGCCCACCACGCCACGTACATGTACAACGCGGCCGCCCAGCCGTGGAAGACGCAGGCCAAGGTGCGCGAAGTCCTCTCCCGCCTCTACACGGGCAGCGAGATCGGCCAGGGCTACCACGGCGACGAGGACAACGGCGAGCAGTCGGCCTGGTACCTCTTCTCCGCGCTCGGCTTCTATCCGCTGGTCATGGGCAGCGGGGAGTACGCGGTCGGCTCGCCCCTCTTCACCAAGGCGACCGTGCACCTGGAGAACGGCCGCACCCTGACCGTCCGCGCCCCGAAGAACAGCGCCACGAACGTCTACGTCCAGTCCCTGAAGGTCAACGGCCGCGCCTGGAACTCCACCGCGCTCCCCCACGACCTCCTCGCCCGGGGCGGCACCCTGGACTTCGCGATGGGCGACCGGCCGTCGGCCTGGGGTACGGGCCGGGGCGCGGCTCCGGTCTCGATCACCCGGGACGACAAGGTGCCGACGCCGCGCACGGAC
This sequence comes from Streptomyces sp. NPDC087440, assembly GCF_044744005.1. Lineage (NCBI taxonomy): Bacteria > Bacillati > Actinomycetota > Actinomycetes > Kitasatosporales > Streptomycetaceae > Streptomyces > Streptomyces sp. NPDC087440. Next base: position 418,827 of record NZ_JBIUXN010000003.1, read on the forward strand.
GCCGTGACCGGCACGGGCCCGCTCTTCGACAACTCCTCCGTCACGGAAGGCCAGTTGGCGCCCGCCACGGACCTCCCGGTGGCGGGACCGACCCGCGCCCTCCAGTACACCCTCACCTCCTCGGACCGTACGAAGGCCCCGGCGGGCTGGGTCCTGGAGGGCTCGCAGGACGGCACCACGTGGACGGCCCTGGACCGACGCTCGGGCGAGTCCTTCGCCTGGGACCGCCAGACGCGGGTCTTCACGCTCGCCCGACCCGGAACGTACGCGCACTACCGGCTGGTGCCGGCCGGTGCGGGTGCCGCGACGGTGGCGGAGGTGGAGCTGCTGTCGTGAGAGGGTGACGCTCGGGTAGCGGGGAGGGCAGATCCGTTCCAGAATCCGCCCTCCCCGCACGCATACCGCGGGCAGCACGCCTCCGGTTGCTCGATGCCTCACTGTCGCTCCGCCGTCGAGGTCACCAACCGGACGTCAGGACAACAGGGCTTCCGAAGGTGCCGTTCCCCTTCCCACGCCACATACGCAGTTCCCCGGTGCCGTCGTTCCGGGCGATGAGGTCGGCTTTGCCGTCCCCGTCGAAGTCGGACGCCGTTGTCTGGGTAAAGTCCCAGCCGCCGGTCACCTGAACCGGTGCGTTGAAGTGGCCCGCCGGGTTGTGCGTCCAAAGCTTCAGGATTCCAGCGCCGTCCCGGGCGATGATGTCTGCCTGCTTGTCGCCATTGAAGTCGGCGGCGACCGTCTGCGTAAATTCCCAGCCACCCGTCAATTTCACAGCCACCCCGAATGTTCCGTTCCCACGTCCTTTCCACAGGTTCAGATTTCCCCCCTCACCGCGCGCGATCAGATCGACTTTCCCGTCACCATCGACATCGGCTGCGGCCGTCTGTGTGAAGTCCCAGCCTCCGGTCACCTGGACCGGCGAGAGGAACGTTCCATCCCCCCGGCCCGCCCAGAGCTTCAGGTTGCCGGAAGAGTCACGACCGATGAGGTCCGCCTTCGCATCACCCGTGATGTCGGCGATGGCGTTCTGTGAGAAGCCACGCCAACCACCTGTCACCTTCACCGGGGACGAGAAACTGCCGCCCTTCCCTCCCTTCCACAGCTTCAGCTCCCCGGAGGCGTCTTCTCTCGCCAGGAGGTCGCCCACGCCGTCGCCGTTCACATCCCCACCGCTTGTCTGCGACATCTTGACGGAGACTTCCCGGCCGCCACGCAGCAGCGTTTCGGCGAGTATGCGTGACCCGTTGTCATTGAAGTGGAGGTGGTCATCACCGGCGTTGTAGGTAGCGCTGGAGAGCTGATTCGGTACATCAGGGTCGCGGGTGGCGAGGTCGAAGTCCACGACTCCATCGAACTCGGCGCTCTTTCGGATGAAGGAGTTCACCTGCTGCCGGACGTTCTCCTTCACATCCGTGTAGGAGGGATACCCGTCGAATGCCGGTATGGTCGCCATGATCACCCGGATTCCCCGGGCCTTCGCCTTACGGGCAATCTGGGTAAGTGCGTCCTGGACAGCGGCACTTGACGCGTTGTCCAGCGCGATGTCGTTGATTCCTTCGTACACCACCACGGTCCGCACGTTGGTCTGTCCGAAGACATCCCGTTCCAGTCGACTCAGAGCGCTCGGCCCCGACTGGTCACTGCGGTCGATCAGCAGCCGATTGCCGGAGATACCGGCATTGACCACGCCGGACGTCGGGCTCGTTCTGTTCAGGGCAGCCGCGTAGATGTCCGGCCACCGACGGTTCTGGTCCTTGGTGGAATGTGCCCCGTCCGTCTGCGAGTCCCCCAGTGCCACCACTGTCCCGATGTCCGCCGTAGTGGCCACGTCGATGCCACTGAGCAGGGTCCAGAAGGAGAACGTACCCGGATATGCGGAACCGCCGATGTCGGTGGTGCGGTCACCGGCCAACCGACTGCTGGTGTACGAAGTCGTCAACGCGTATGAATGAACGGGAGCATACGTGACCGGGTCTGGGAGATACACACTGACAAGAAGATTCTTCTCTGCGGTCACGGAAGCAGTCACCGTGTCGCTCAGTATCTCCCCACCTGCGGGAATGACTACTTCGCGCTTCCCTGCGAAGGTGAGTGAGACCGGAGGGCTTGCGGCCTCCGCACCCGCTTTCTGCGGAGCCACAGTGACGTGACCGAGCCGTACGGGTTTCGGGGAAAAGGTGTTGGAGAATTTCAAGCGGACTTTCTCGCCGCCGAGATGCGGGTTGACGACCATCCGCAGGGTCTGTTGTGCCCAGTCGGGGGACTGGGGAACCTTGGGCGCGGAACCGAAGGACGTGGCCCAGCTTCCCGCCCAGTAGTCTCCTGCCACCGCCCGGGAAGGAACATCCAGGGACTCCGCATGCGCACGAGGAAGGCCTGACAGGGGGAGAATTCCGGCTGCCAGAAGAAAGCCCAGCATGAGCGCCATGCTGGTCCTGCCGAACGTTGTTCGCAAGTAACTCAAAGAGCATCCTGTCTGGAAATTGCCGCCCGGTGTGGTGGCCGGGCGGCAGGACGTGGATTCAGCGAAGCGGGTAGATCACCAGCCACCGGTCAGCACGGAGGCCGCACCGAAGGTTCCGTTGCCCCGACCGGCCCAGATCTTCAGATTCCCGGTCTCGTCATCACGGGCAATCAGATCCGCCTTCTGGTTCCCGTCGAAGTCGGCCGCCGTGGTCTGCGAGAAGTCCCAACCACCCGTCACCTGAACCGGCGCATTGAAATACCCACCCGCATTGTGCGTCCACAACTTCAGATTCCCCGAACCATCACGCGCCATGATGTCCGCCCGCTTGTCACCATTAAAATCAGCGGCAACCGTCTGCGAGAAATTCCAACCACTCGACAGCTTCGACGGCGCACCGAACTTCCCGTCACCACGCCCCGCCCAGATATACAAATCAGCCGACGCATCACGCCCGATCAGATCGACCTTGCCATCACCATCAAAATCAGCGGCAGCCGTCTGCGTGAAGTTCCAACCAGCCGTCACCTGCGTCGCCGCACCGAACGTGCCATTCCCACGCCCCGCCCACAACTTCAGATTCCCCGAACCATCACGGGCCAGGAGATCCGCCTTCCCGTCACCCGTCACATCCCCAGCAATCGTCTGCGAGAAATTCCAACCGCCCGTCACCTGAACCGGCGCATTGAAATACCCACCCGCATTGTGCGTCCACAACTTCAGATTCCCCGAACCATCACGCGCCATGATGTCCGCCTGCTCGTCACCATTAAAATCAGCGGCAACCGTCTGCGTGTGGACGGGGGATGGACGGTGGTCCTCCGGATACGGGTCGGCCTTGTCCGTCGCAAGACCTGTTCCGGGAGAACAGGACCAGGCACGCGCACCCTGGTCCTTGAGGATCTTCTCCGCTATGAGGATCTGCTGCTTCTTGGACGCCAGGTCGGGGCGATCCGCATAGGCAGTCCCCCCGTAGCTTCGCCAGTTGGCAAGGTTAATCTGCAACCCGCCGTAGTAAGTACCGCTGGAATCAATGATGCTCCAGTTCCCCCCGCTCTCACATTTCGCCACCTTGTCCCACGTCGAGACCGACGCGGCCTGAGCCTCCGCGGTGGTGAATGTCAGCAGCGCGGAACAGGCCACGAGCGTGAAAAGGGTGCCACGTTGAGTTCTCTTGGAGTAAGACATGCGAGGTTCCTTCACAGGGTAGTGATGACCGTCCTGCCGCCCGGTGTGGTGGCCGGGCGGCAGGACGTGGATTCAGCGAAGCGGGTAGATCACCAGCCACCGGTCAGCACGGAGGCCGCACCGAAGGTTCCGTTGCCCCGACCGGCCCAGATCTTCAGATTCCCGGTCTCGTCATCACGGGCAATCAGATCCGCCTTCTGGTTCCCGTCGAAGTCGGCCGCCGTGGTCTGCGAGAAGTCCCAACCACCCGTCACCTGAACCGGCGCATTGAAATACCCACCCGCATTGTGCGTCCACAACTTCAGATTCCCCGAACCATCACGCGCCATGATGTCCGCCCGCTTGTCACCATTAAAATCAGCGGCAACCGTCTGCGAGAAATTCCAACCACTCGACAGCTTCGACGGCGCACCGAACTTCCCGTCACCACGCCCCGCCCAGATATACAAATCAGCCGACGCATCACGCCCGATCAGATCGACCTTGCCATCACCATCAAAATCAGCGGCAGCCGTCTGCGTGAAGTTCCAACCAGCCGTCACCTGCGTCGCCGCACCGAACGTGCCATTCCCACGCCCCGCCCACAACTTCAGATTCCCCGAACCATCACGGGCCAGGAGATCCGCCTTCCCGTCACCCGTCACATCCCCAGCAATCGTCTGCGAGAAATTCCAACCGCCCGTCACCTGAACCGGCGCATTGAAATACCCACCCGCATTGTGCGTCCACAACTTCAGATTCCCCGAACCATCACGCGCCATGATGTCCGCCTGCTCGTCACCATTAAAATCAGCGGCAACCGTCTGCGAGAAGTTGAGCCGGACCCCGTCGGTTATCTTGTCGTAGCGTCTGGGGCTGAAGGTTCCGTGTCCCGCGAAGTAGGGATAGTCCACCGTCCGGTGAACGGCTCCGACACTTCCAGCCTGTTCGTACGCGTCGTACTTGGTGTGTTCCGCGTTGGCCCACCCGTTGAAGATGACGACATGCCCACTGGCGCCCGAATTCGGGTTGAGCAGGATGTCACCGGGCTTCAGGGACTCCTTACTGATGGACGAGGTGAAGTTCAGCAGAGTACCGGTCGTCTCGCCGTAGTTGTTGGCCGAGGACGACGGGAGATTCCAGGCCATCGACACGAATCCGGAACAGTCGGTGCGGTAGCGCCCGTTCTCGTCGGTGCGGTAACTGGTCATGCTGTACGGCACCTTGGCTGCGACCCAAGTCTTCGCGCGGGAAATCACGTCCGCCCTGCTTATCTCGCCGCCGGCGGCGGCATCGGCGGCCCGAGCCACGGCCGAGCCGGTCGGCGAGGCTGCGTCCAACTGGTCCTTGGTGGCGGTCGTCGGATGGGGAACGGTCGGGGTGAAGGGCGTGATCGTCGCGGTGTCGGCCACCGGTCCGAGCCTGGCCGCGTCCTTCGTCACGGGCGGGACGGCCGCCGCGCCGGCCGGGGCTGCCGAACCGGCCAGCAGGGAGGCGACGGACGCGGCCAGCAGCACCGCGGTCACGGACGGCATACGCCGACGGATTTGAGGCATGGGAGTCTCCAAATACGGGGGCTGTCAGGCCCGTTGGAAAAGCTGGAGGAACGCACGGCGAGTCGACGGCGGTGTTCGCGATGCCGGCCCGTCAGAGCGGGTCGACGCTGAGACCGTGCACGCCGATGTGCGTGCGGACCCGTGTCAGAAGTGCACGCGCCTGGAGCAGTGCAAGGGCGTCGCTCTGTGCGCGTAGAAAGAGAAAGACGTCCAGGTGTTGTTCGTGGGGGCGCGTAGTGATGTGCTCCAATCCGACGCCGGCAGAGGCGTGCGCCCATAGCAGGTCGCGAACGAGATCGGCGGTGTTTTCCAGAATCTTTAGTGACTCAGTGGACCGAAGGGATGCTTGTACCACCCTCAATGGCGGTCAGTCCCAACCGATGACGTTCACCTCGCCCGGCGCGGAGTCCTGTGCGAGGAAGTGTCCTTCTGTCGCCACCCCTACGGAGTCCCAGCCGATCACTGCGCCGGAGTCGGCCTGGGCCGTTGACGTCGCGCCACCCGTGAGCAGGGCAGTGAAGAAGAGCGCTGCAACCAGTCGGTGTACCGAGGCCCTGGACATGGTTCTCCCCCGTGGAATGCACGAATGTGGATGTACCCGGAATCACCGGTGCGAAATTCGGGCGCGTTCTTACGAATTGCCCCGCTCTGCCTTGCTGTCCGCTGATCAACATCCTGCTGCGCGCCGGAGCAGGACGGAAGTAGATTGAGCTGTCACCAAGCTGCCTGGCACTTTGATGTCTCAACAGGTCGCTTGTACGGCTCCTGCCGGGCCCCGACAACAGCGCGGGGGGACTTCTCGAAATGTTTGCCAGGGGGGCAATAGGTGTTGGAGGTTCTGGGGCTCGCCCCACACGTCGAAGCGGTCTATAGAGGAATGCTCGATTTCTCCGCGGAGGGTGTCGTCGAACTCAGCACTCGACTCGGCCTCAAGGAGAGCGAAGTGAGGGACGGCTTGGACACCCTCGTGGAGATGGAGTTGCTCAAGCCGTCGCGGGACGCTCCGGGCTCCCTTCGGGTGGTCAGCGTCCAAAGAGGTATCGAAGTGCTCTTGCGTCGGCAGGAGGAAGCACTGATACGACGCCAGGCCGATCTGGCTCGCAGCAAGGCAGCGGCAGCGGGCGCCGTCAGGGAGTACGCCGCCTTGCGGCCGAACACCGTGTCGGACGGCACGGAGCGACTTGTCGGGCTGGATGCCATCCAGGCTCGGCTGGAGACGCTCACCTGCGAGCTCGGGGAGGAGTGCCTCTCCATCATGCCCGGCGGAGCCCAGTCGAAGGAAAGCCTGGAGGCCTCCCGCCCGTTGGACGAGGAAGCCATGAGTCGTGGGGTGCGGATGCTCGCCGTCTACCAGGAGTCCGCACGCAACGATTCTGCGACCCTCGGCTACGCCCGGTGGACGGCTGAGCGAGGGGGACAGGTCCGCACCAGCCCCTTACTCCCCCCTCGCTTGCTGATATTCGATCGCACTGTCGCGGTGGTACCCATCGATCCGGCCAACTCGCGTCTGGGGGCCTTGTGCACCCGCGCTCCCGGCATCGTGGCCTCACTCGTCGCGCTCTTCGAACAGACGTGGGCGGCTGCGGTCCCGTTCGGCACCGACCTCGAGCCCGTGCCGGAGGGAGGACTCAGTCCCACCGAGCGCGAACTGCTGAAGTTGCTGGGTTGCGGGATGACGGACGAGGCCGCGGGCAAGAAGCTGGGGATCTCCTTGCGAACGGTGCGCCGCCAGATGTCGGGGCTGATGGAGAGGCTGCACGCCAGCAGTAGGTTCGAGGCGGGTCTGAAGGCGGCACAGTCAGGCTGGTTGTAGAAGCGGCAACCTACCCCGTGCATGCAGTGAGGCTCCCGCTCCGTGGAGCGGGAGCCTCACTGCATGCACACGCCGGACCTCACTGACTCAGTCAGGAACCATGGCCCTTCGCGTGCGCAGTCGCCCGGGTTCCCGCCCAGGCCTCCCAGAGTGCGGCGTACCGGCCCCCGGCCGTGCGGAGTTCGTCGTGGGTGCCGGTCTCGACGACGCGGCCCGCGTCCAGGACGACCACGCGGTCGGCGGTGGCCGCCTGGGTGAGGCGGTGCGCGACGATGAGCGCGGTGCGGCCCTCGACGGCGCTCGCGGCGGCCTTCTCCAGGGCGCGCGCGCCGGTGCTGCCCGCCTCGGCCGTGGCCTCGTCGAGGATGGCGACCGGCGGGTCGGCGAGGACCAGGCGGGCCAGTGCCAGGGACTGGGTCTGGGCGCTGGTGAGCCGGTGGCCGCCGTCGCCGACGACCGTGCCGAGCCCGTCGGGAAGCGCTTCGACCCAGGTCAGGGCGTCCACCCGGGTGAGGGCTTCGCGCAGTTCGGCGTCGCTCGCGCCGGGGCGGGCGAGCCGCAGGTCCTCGGCGAGGGGCCCGGAGAAGACGTGGGTCTCCTGGGTGACCAGGGCGATCGCGCGGCGCACCGCGGCCGGGCCGAGGTCGGTGAGCTCGGCTCCGCCGAGGCGGATCGTTCCGGCACGGGGTTGGTGGATGCCCGCGATCAGCTTGGCGAGCGTGGTCTTGCCCGCGCCGCTCGCGCCGACCAGGGCGACCTTCTCGCCGGGGGCCAGGGTCAGGTCGATGCCGTGCAGGACGGGGTGGCCGTTGTCGTACGCGTGGGACAGGCCGGTGACGGTGACCGAGGCGTCGCGCGCGGTGGCCGGGCGGGACGGCTCCTCGGGGAGCGGGAGGTCGGCGACGCCGACGATGCGGGAGAGGCCCGCGGTGGCCTTCTGGGCGTCGTCGAGGAGGACGAGGGCCGCGTTGATCGGGCCGAAGAGGCTGTGGAAGTACAGGGCGGCGGCGGTCGCGGTGCCGAGCGTGGCGGAGCCGTCGCGGACCAGCCAGTACCCGACGCCGAGCACCCCGGCCAGGCCGATGAACTCGCCGACGTGCAGCCGGCAGTAGAAGCTGAGGACCAGCTTCACGCCCCGCATGGTGACGTCGACGGCCGCCCGGGAGCGGGTGGTGACGCGTTCGGTGTGTGCCGTCTCCAGCCGCAGGGCGCGCACGGTGGTGGCCCCGCCGATGGTGGCGAGCAGCTGCTGCTGGAGCTTGCCGGTGACGACGCGCTGCTCGGCGTACAGGGGGACGGCCCCGCGCACGTACCAGCGCGCGGTGTACGCCTGGACGGGCACGGCGAGCAGGGCGGCCACCAGGAACCGCCAGTCGAGGAGGGCCAGCGCACCGAAGGTCAGCACGATGGCGACGACCGAACGCGCCAGCTCGGGCAGCGCGGAACGCACCGCGTCCGCGACCAGCGAGACGTCGCCCGTCACGCGGACGGTGAGGTCGCCGGACCCGGCGCGCTCGACGCGCTCCAGCGGCAGTCCGAGCACCCGTTCGACGAAACGTTCCCGCAGTCGGGCGAGAACGGTCTCGCCCAGCTTCGCGATCCGCGAGACGCCGAAGCCGGTGAGCAGGCCCTGCACGACGGCGACCACGACGAGCAGCAGCACGACACCGGTGATCGCGTCGACCTTCCGGTCCGCCGCGAGGTCGACGATCCGGCCCAGCAGCGGCTGCGTGAACAGCCCGACGGCGGTCGCGACGACGAGCGTCCCGAAGCCGCCGAGGGCCAGGAGGCGGTGCGGGCGGGCGAGTTCGCGCACGGCGGCCCGGGTGCGGGCGGGCGTGGCGACGGGCAGCAGCCCGGAATCCTGGGGAGCGCTGGTCATGAGAGCACCGCCGTGCGGTAGGAGTCGTACCGGTCGAGGAGGTCGGCGTGCGCGGCCGTGTCGGTCACGCGCCCGCCTTCGAGGAAGAGCACCCGGTCGGTGACCGCGAGCAGGGCCGGGCTGGTGGCGACCACGACGGTGGTACGTCCCTGCCGGATGGCCCGCACCCCGGCGGCGATCCGGGCCTCGGTGACCGCGTCGACGGCGGTGGTGGGGTCGTGCAGGACGAGCACGGGCGGTTCGGCGGCGAGCGCGCGGGCCAGGGCGACGCGTTGGCGCTGGCCGCCGGAGAGGGAGCGGCCGCGTTCGGTGACGGGGGTGGCGGTGCCCTGCGGGAGGGTCTCGGCGACCTCGTCGGCGCCGGAGGCGGCGAGCGCGGGGCCGAGGTCGCGTCCTGCGGGTGCGGCGGCGGCGATGTTCTCGGCGAGGGTGCCTTCGAAGAGGTCGGCGTCGTGGTCGGCGACGAGGACGGCGGTGCGTATGCGGGCCGGGTCCAGTTCCGTGAACGCGACGCCGTCCAGGGCGACGGCCCCGCTGTCCGGGTCCCCGCGCCGCCCGAGGCAGCTGAGCAGGGCGGTGGCGTCGGCGGCGTCGGGGGCGACGACGCCGAGCAGCTCGCCGGGCGCGGCGTCGAGGTCGACCCCGTCGAGGCTCCCGAGGCGGACGCGCTCCAGGCGGAGGTGCCCGGCGGGGGCGGCTTCGGACTCCGTACGGTCCGATTGCGTACGGTCCGGTTCGGTACGGTCCGATTCCGTACGGGAGGAATCTGCGCGGGAGGAGGCTCCGGCACCCACGGCGGGCTCCGCGCCGAGTACCTCCGCGATGCGGGCCGCCGAGGCGCGGCCCTGGGCGAACTTGGCGGCGATCCAGGACATGCCCGAGAGCGGGCCGAGGAGGAAGAGGGCGAGGCCGACCGCCGAGACGAGTTCGCCGATGCTGATGTCGCCGCTCGCGGCGAGCCGCCCGCCGACGTACGCGACCAGGGCGATGAAGACCCCGGTGAGCATCAGGATCACCGCACCCTGCCAGGCCTGGGCCCGTGCCGCCCCCAGCGTCGCGGTGAGCGCGTCGCGGCTGGTGGCCCGGTAGCGGGCGAGGGCCGCGGCCTCCGCGCCGATGCCCTTGAGCACCCGTAGGCCCGCGACCAGGTCGGCGGCGGTGCCCGAGGCGTCCGCCGCGCTCTCCTGCTCGCCGTGGCTGCGCCGCTCCAGCGGCTTGCCGAGGAGGTTGCCGAGCCAGAGCAGCAGCGGGGTGCCGAGCAGCACGACCAGCCCGAGCGGAATCGATATCCGGACCAGGACGACGGCGCTGACGAGGACGGCGGTGAAGTTCGCGACGCCCACGATCGACGCCATCGAGACGAGCCCGACCCGTCGGGCGTCCTCGGTGGCGATGCTGGTCAGCGCACCCGGCAGCCGTCCTTCGTCGGCACCGCCGTGCGGGTCGACGACCCGGGCGACGAGCTGGACGCGCAGTTCGTGCGCGGCCTTCTCGGCGGCGCGCTCCCAGGCGCGGGCGCCGAAGCGGAAGCTGTACGACAGGACGACGTACAGGGCGGCGAGCGCACCCAGCCACCACAGCAGCAGGCCCCCGTCGCTCCGGCCGACCGCACGGTCGACGACCAGGCCGATGACGACGGGCACGAGGGCCTCGGCCGCCTGGTGCGAGGCGCCCAGCACGCTGCCGAGCGCGAGCTCGCGCCGCTGCCCGGCGAAGGAGCGCCTGAGTACGTCTCGTCCCGTCAGGACCGTGCGTCCCGGGAGGTCCGTCGCCCCCGCTGTTTTCCTGCGCATGTGCCGCCTCACTCGAAAAGCCCAGGTAAGGCTAGCCTAAGAGTTTCAACGCTGAACCAGCGCGCCCCGACGGGCACGACCGCCGGACGGCCCTGCGGGTGGCCACGCCGCCGCCGAAAAAAGATCGGCACACATAGCGATCACATGGGGACATAAGCCCGATCGGCCCCAAATCCCGCTAGGCGGAATGTAGTTGGCATGTGAAGATACCGTGATCAAAAACGATCAAGCCGGGGCCCCCACAAGGTTCCGCCCCGGCCGCTCCCCTGACCATGGAGTTCTTACGTGGCCAAGTCCACCACCCGCTCGCGCGGACGTTTCCTCTCCCGCGTCGCCGTCACCGCGATAGCCGCCGCCCTCGTGGGCACCTCGGTCGGCTCGGCGCAGGCGGCACCGGCGCCGAAGCCGACGCCCGCGGAGAAGGCCGCAGCCGCCTCCGCACCCCAGCAGGCCCCGCAGCAGGCCGCCCCCAAGGGGCGCGCTCTCGCCGCGGCGGCGGCGCAGCCCCGGCACGCGCTGTTCGGCATCACGGCGGCCGACGACGCCTACATCTACGGCCTCGACGACGCGGGCGGGTACACGGCCCGCGAGTACGTGACGCCCGGCTACACCTTCAAGTTCGCCGCCCAGTCGCACAACAGCAACAACACTGGCGGCTACTCCGCCGGCATCTGGAGCTGGGACTACTCCGGCCGCCTGGGCTTCTCCGGCGACGCAGGCACCACCGACCTCGGCGGCGGTTGGGGCGTCTACAACCAGATCCTCTCCCCCGGCGACCTGGCCGGTGCCGAGGGCGCCGACCTGATCGCCCGCGACGGCGACGGCACCCTGTGGCTCTACCTGAGCTACGGCGACGGCAGGCTCACCGCCAAGACCAAGATCGGCGGCGGCTGGGGCCAGTACACGCAGATCGCCGGTCTCGGCGACGTCAGCGGTGACGGCAGGGCCGACGTCGTCGCCCGCGACGGCTCCGGCACGCTCTGGCTGTACCAGGGCAACGGCGACCGCAACGACCCGTTCGCGGCCCGGGTCAAGATCGGCGGCGGCTGGAACACGTTCAACGCCCTCGTGGGCGCCGGCGACCTCGACGGCGACGGGATCTCGGACCTGATCGCCCGGGGCACCGACGGTTCGCTGTGGCGCTACTCGGGCACCGGCAACCCCGCCGCCCCGTTCAAGGCGCGCGCGCAGATCGGCACCAGCGGCTGGAACGCGTACCGCCTGATGTTCTGATCGAACCCGTGCGTCACGCGCCGACGCGCACCGCATGACCGAGAGGGCCGCGCTCCTGCGAGGGTGCGGCCCTCTCGCGTCACATCAGCCTCAATAACCTCTGGCATCAAGGTAGTTGGCGTGTGAAGATAACGTGAACCATTCCTGCTGAAGTCGTGGTGCGTGTCAACGATTCCGCGCCACGGCTCCTTCATGCCTCGGAGAACCGCATGGCAAAAGCCACTTCCCGCACGCGTGGACGCATCCTGTCCCGCCTGACCGTCGCCGCGCTCGCCGCGGCCCTCGTCGGCACCACGGCCGGCGCCGCCCAGGCCGGGGAGACCCCGAAGCCGCACGGCTCCATAGCCGGTGCCCAGAACGGCATCCAGGGCAATGCCGCGGCGCCCCAGAAGTCCCGTGCGGCCGCACCCCGCGCCGTGCTCCAGCCGCTGCTGGGTGTCACGGGCGACAACCTGTACGTCTACGACCCGGACTGGAAGGGGGGTTACCAGGCCGGCCGGTTCGGCAACGACACGTGGGGCGGCATGAAGGCCGCCACCCAGACCAACCACACCGCCGACGGCATCGCGAACAGCGCGTGGGCGGTGACCACGGACGGCGACCTGTACCACCTGGAACAGGACCACAACCTCCGCGTCGGCGGCGGCTGGAACATCTACAACCGCATCTTCTCTCCGGGCAACCTGGCCGGGGCGCAGGGCTACGACCTGCTCGCCCGTGACGGCGAGGGCGTGCTGTGGCTCTACCTCGGGTACGAGAACGGCGACGTCACCAAGCGCTACAAGGTCGGCGGCGGCTGGGGTCAGTACACCCAGATCACCGGTCTCGGCGACATCACCGCCGACGGCACGCCCGACATCGTCGCCCGCGACAGCTCCGGCACCCTCTGGCTCTACGAGGGCACCGGCGTCACCGCTGCCCCGCTCAAGGCCCGCGTGAAGGTGGGCGGGGGCTGGAACACGTACAACACGCTCGTGGGCACCGGCGACCTCGACGGCGACGACATCACGGACCTCGTTGCCCGCGGCACCGACGGCTCGCTGTGGCGCTACTCGGGCACCGGCAACGCGAAGGCCCCGTACAAGGCGCGCGTGAAGATCGGCACCAGCGGCTGGAACAAGTACCGGCTCCTCTTCTAGTACCGGAAGTCCTCCCGTACCGGAAACGCACAAGGGCCGCACCCCCTCCCGGGGGTGCGGCCCTTTCGTGCCGGTGCCTACCGCGCCACTAGCTGCGGATCAGCGAGCGCAGCACGTACTGCAGGATGCCGCCGTTGCGGTAGTAGTCCGCCTCGCCGGGGGTGTCGATGCGCAGCTTGGCGTCGAACTCGACGTCGCCCGCGACGACGTGGAGCGTCTCCGGGATGCCACCGTCGTTGAGGCCGGTGACGCCCGTGATGGAGAAGGTCTCCTCGCCGGTCAGGCCCAGGGAGGCGGCCGAAGCGCCCTCCGGGTACTGGAGCGGGAGGACGCCCATGCCGATCAGGTTCGAGCGGTGGATGCGCTCGTACGACTCGGCGATGACCGCCTTGACGCCCAGGAGCGCGGTGCCCTTGGCCGCCCAGTCGCGGGACGAGCCCGAGCCGTACTCCTTGCCCGCCAGGATGACCAGCGGGGTGCCGGCGGCCTGGTAGTTCTGCGAGGCGTCGTAGATGTACGCGACGGGACCGTCGGCCTGCGTGAAGTCACGCGTGAAGCCGCCCTCGGTGCCCGGCGCGATCTGGTTGCGCAGGCGGATGTTGGCGAAGGTGCCGCGGATCATGACCTCGTGGTTGCCACGACGGGAGCCGTACGAGTTGAACTCGCGACGCTCGACGCCGTGCTCCGTGAGGTACTGACCGGCCGGGGTGTCGGCCTTGATCGCACCGGCCGGGGAGATGTGGTCGGTGGTGACCGAGTCGCCCAGCTTCGCCAGCACACGGGCGCCCGCGATGTCCTCGACCGGGGTCGTCTCCATCGTCATGCCCTCGAAGTACGGGGGCTTGCGCACGTAGGTGGACTCGTTGTCCCACTCGAAGGTGTTGCCGGTGGGGATGGAGAGGGCCTGCCACTGGGCGTCGCCCGCGAAGACGTCCTGGTAGGACTTGTTGAACATATCCTCGCCGATGGAGTTGGCGACGACGTCGTTGACCTCGGCCTCGGTCGGCCAGATGTCGGCGAGGAAGACCGGCTTGCCGTCCTGGTCGGTGCCGAGCGCGTCCTTGGTGATGTCGACCTTCATCGAGCCCGCGATGGCGTACGCGACGACCAGCGGCGGCGACGCCAGGTAGTTCATCTTGACGTCGGGGTTGATGCGGCCCTCGAAGTTCCGGTTGCCGGAGAGCACCGAGGTGACGGCCAGGTCGTTGTCGTTGACCGCCTTCGAGACCTCCTCGGGCAGCGGGCCCGAGTTGCCGATGCAGGTGGTGCAGCCGTAGCCGACCAGGTTGAAACCGACCTTGTCGAGGTACGGGGTGAGCCCGGCCTTGTCGAAGTAGTCGGTGACGACCTTGGAGCCCGGGGCGAGCGTGGTCTTGACCCACGGCTTGCGGGTCAGGCCCTTCTCGGTGGCCTTCTTCGCGACGAGCGCGGCGGCGACCATCACGTACGGGTTGGACGTGTTGGTGCAGGAGGTGATGGCCGCGACCGTCACCGCACCGTGGTCCAGCTCGTAGGTGGAGCCGTCGGGGGCGGTCACGGTGACCGGGTTCGACGGGGTGCCGGCCGAGGTGGCCGGGGCGTCGGAGGCCGGGAAGGACTCCTTCTCCGCCTCCATGTCGTCCGTGACGTAGTTGCGGACGTCGACGGCGAACTGCTGCGCGGCGTTGGCGAGGACGATGCGGTCCTGCGGGCGCTTCGGGCCGGCGATGGAGGGGACGACCGTGGCGAGGTCGAGCTCCAGCTTCTCGGAGAAGTCGGGCTCGGCGGCCGGGTCGAGCCAGAGGCCCTGCTCCTTGGCGTACGCCTCGACGAGCGCGACCTGCTGCTTGTCGCGGCCGGTCAGACGCAGGTACTTCAGCGTCTCGTCGTCTACGGGGAAGATCGCGGCGGTGGAGCCGAACTCCGGCGACATGTTGCCGATGGTGGCGCGGTTGGCGAGGCTCGTCGCCGCCACACCCTCGCCGTAGAACTCGACGAACTTGCCGACGACGCCGTGCTTGCGCAGCATCTCCGTGATCGTGAGCACGAGGTCGGTGGCGGTGGTGCCGGCCGGGAGCTCGCCGGTCAGCTTGAAGCCGACGACGCGCGGGATCAGCATGGAGACCGGCTGGCCGAGCATCGCGGCCTCGGCCTCGATGCCGCCGACGCCCCAGCCCAGCACGCCCAGGCCGTTGACCATGGTGGTGTGCGAGTCGGTGCCGACGAGGGTGTCGGGGTAGGCCTGGCCGTTGCGCACCATGACCGTACGGGCCAGGTGCTCGATGTTGACCTGGTGGACGATGCCGGTGCCCGGGGGGACGACCTTGAACTCGTCGAAGGCGGTCTGGCCCCAGCGCAGGAACTGGTAGCGCTCCTTGTTGCGGCCGTACTCCAGCTCCACGTTCTGCTGGAAGGCGTTGGCAGTGCCGAACTTGTCGGCGATGACGGAGTGGTCGATGACCAGCTCGGCCGGGGCCAGCGGGTTGATCTTCGCCGGGTCGCCGCCCAGCTCCTTCACGGCCTCACGCATCGTGGCGAGGTCCACGACGCAGGGGACGCCGGTGAAGTCCTGCATGATCACGCGGGCCGGCGTGAACTGGATCTCCTGGCTGGGCTGGGCCTGGGAGTCCCAGCTGCCGATCGCGCGGATGTGGTCGGCGGTGATGTTCGCGCCGTCCTCCGTGCGAAGCAGGTTCTCCAGCAGGACCTTCAGGCTGTAAGGGAGGCGCGCGGAGCCCTCGACCTTGTCCAGCTTGAAGATCTCGTACGACTCGTCACCCACGCGCAGCGTGCTGCGGGCGTCGAAGCTGTTCGCCGACACGACAGTCTCCTTCAGTCAAAAAAGTGCGCGTTCTACCGCAATACAGCAATCCTGCCGCCACGACTCCGGGCCGACCCGCTAAGGTAAGGCTTAGTTAGGTAACCCTTACCGAGAAGTGGCGACTGCGGCGCGCTGGGCAGATATCTCGATGTCGAGATAACTCTAGTACATGGCCGCAGTACGGTCATGCCCGGCCGCCCCTGACCGCTCTCATCCCATCGAGGCGCTTACTCAGCGAACCCAGTCGTTTCACCTTCTGTCTCAGTGAACCTAGTCGTTCGGGCGATCGCACTGGGGGTGCTGAGTGGCCGTGCCGGTTGAGGCGGATCTTGCGGAGCCGCACATCGAGCTGTCCTGTGTGGACGCTGTACATGAGCGGCAACGGCGTCCGCTGCCGGCTTGTGCAACGGCGCGTTACGTCCGCTTGCACCCGGTCGTGAGGAGCAGCGGTTAGACGCCGGGCCCGCGTCCGCGCCGGTCGGGGCCGCCGCCTCGGGCAGGACCTCCGCAACCCAAGGACGATGCCGAGCGAGCTGCGCGGCTGACGGCATCGGAGCCCGCCACCCGCAGCCGTTCCCCCGCTTCGGGTGGCTCCCCTGCCCGGCAGGACGGGGCGCCGTCCTGCCGGTGCGCGGGCCGAAGGGCCCGGTCGCTCAGGTTCTGCCGGGTTTGCCCGTCGAGACCAGCAGGAGGACGGACGAGCCCGGTGCCACCGGTTCTGCGCCGCCCCGGGGGTCACTGCTGATCACCTGCCCGGCGGGAGCGTTCCAGTCCGTGTGCCGCATGATCGTGCAGCTCAGTCCGAGTCCGCGCAGCAGGCTTCCGGCCTGTTCGACCGGCATGCCGGCCAGGTCCGGCAGCGCGATGCCCGCTCCCGCGGTCTGCTCCTGCTCCTGTCTCGGAGTCGCATCGGCGCTTCCGCTCTTGGGGGTGCCGGTGGCGAGCGGGGTGCACGCCCCGTTCGCCGGTGTGGACAGGGACGGGGAGGCGCCGGGCGCGGGCGGCACGGGCTTCAGCGCGAAGAACCCCACCGTGGCACACGCCAGCACGCAGCACGCCGCAGCGGTGCCGAGGATCGCCCGGCGGGTGCGGCTGCGGCTGACGACTCGCTCGATCGCGGCCGCGTCGACGACCGGCGCCGTCGGCCCGTCGGCGAAGGAGGCCACCGCGGCACGCAGCTCGGCTTCGAGGCCCGGCTCGAACGGGGCGGGTCCGGACGACGTGTTCCTCACTTCGTACCTCCGAAAGCGGCCGACGGGGTGTGCGGCGCCTGGGCGTCCGATACGGAATCGCGCAGCTTGACCAGGCCGCGGGCGAGCTGGGACCTCACCGCACTCGAAGAGATGTCCAGGACGCCGGCGACCTGCCGGGCGTCCAGATCGTGCAGGTAGTACAGGACCACCACGCTGCGCATGCCCATCGGCAGCCCGAGCAGTGCCTCGATCAGTTCCGCGCGCAGATCCACCTGCCCGAACCGGTCCCGGGGGTCGGCCGTCTCGGACACCCCCGACAGCCCGGGGCGCTCGCCCAGGCGCGACAGCCGCCGCCAGCGGTCATTGGCCAGGTTGACCAGCACTTTGCGCACGTACGCCTCCGGCGAGTCCGCCACCTCGACCTTCCGCCAGTGTCGGCACGCCCGCTCCAGCGCCTCCTGCACCAGATCCTCGGCCACGTGCACGTCACCGGTCAGCGCATACGCGGTGCGGAACAACGCTCCCGACCGCTGTGCGACGAACTCCGTGAATCCGATGCCCGGACCGCTCCTGCGAAACCTCACCCGCCGACCTCCTCTCCTCGTCCCGTCCCGATCACTGCCCCCATGACGGCGGAACGGGGCCGGGTGCTGCACCGAACCGCCGTCAGTGACGTGAATCACAGCTGGGACGGAAGGGTGTCCCAGGACCGCGCGCCGCTGCCGCCCGGGGTGGGGGCGGCGCCCGGCGTCCCGCGCGGGCGGACGCGACGCCGCTCTCGACCTCGGCGAGTTCGCCCCCGCCGGCCCCGTCCTGCGGGTCATCCCCGGCGGCCGGGACAACCGGCCCGGGTCGGCAGGGTAATGGCCGGCCGTCGCCTTCGCCGTGCTCTCGGAGCCACTCGGCGACATCGTGCACCTCGTGCACCTCGTGCACCCGGCGCCCGGTGACTTCCTCGTGCAGGTCCATGTCCTCGGTGTCGAGGGCGATCAGGATCGCGGTGCCGCGCAGGGCGGAGGGGACGTTCAGCAGGTCCTCGTCGCGGTAGTCCTGCATCCGCCGGCCGAGATCGCCCATCCGCTCGACCAGCAGCCGCAGGCCGCCCGCGGCTGCCACGGCCTGGCGGGCGAGAGCGGCAAGCTCGGCGTTCCGGTCCTCAGCCACACCTCCAGCGTGACGTCTCACTCAACCTAGTCCGCCCATGTCAAGCAACACCTCTACGACTAACTTCGTTGAGACAGGCCAGCCCCCTCCCGTCGGTCGCGGCGCGGAGAGGCGGCTTCCGCATGCCCGTATTCCGTGGTCGAGGAGAGTTGCCCGTGCCGCACGTTTCCATCACCGCCGTCCCCGTGTCCGACGAGAAGGCCGGCCCGTACGGGGTCACGGCGGGCCCCGACGGTGCCATCTGGTTCACCAAGGTGCACGAGGGCGCGGTCGCGCGGCTCGGTGCCGACGGGGGGATCACCTCGTACGCGCTGGCGGACGGGGACGGCGGTCCCACCGTCATCACCCCCGGTCCGGACGGTGCGCTGTGGTTCACCGAGTACCAGGGCCACCGGATCAGCCGGATCACCGTCGACGGCGCCGTCACCTCGTACGAGCGGCCGGGCGCGGGACCGTACGGCATCGCGGCGGGTCCCGACGGCGCGGTGTGGTTCACCGAGATGAACACCGACCGGATCTGCCGGATCACCCCGGAGGGCGAGGTGACCGAGTTCACGGTGCCCGTCGCGGGCGGTTTCCCTTCGGCGATCGCGGCGGGGCCGGACGGGCGGCGGCTGTGGTTCACGCTCAACCAGGGCAACGCGATCGCCTCGATCGAGGCCGGCTCCGGCTCCGGGGAGATGCGGGTGTATCCGCTGCCCACCGAGGCCGCCGGTCCTGTCGGTCTCGCGGCCGGGCCCGACGGGGCGATGTGGTTCGTGGAGATCATGGCCGGTCAGGTGGGGCGCATCGACGCCGACGGCACGGTCACGGAGTTCCCGCTCCCCGACCGCGCCGCGCGCCCGCACGCGCTGGTCGCGGGGGCGGACGGGGCGATGTGGTTCACCGAGTGGGGGGCGAACCGGATCGGGCGGATCACGGTGGACGGCTCGCGGATCGACTCGTACGAGATCCCCTCGGGCTCCTCGGAGCCGCACGGCATCGCGCTCGGCCCGGACGGGGTGCTGTGGACGGCGCTGGAGTCGGGGGCGCTGGGGCGCATCGAGGCCCGCTGACACGGCACGGCGACTCGCCCCGGATACATGACGGCACCTGTCATGTATCCGGGGCATTCTCCTTCTCGGCAGCACAACGCCGCACCGACGGTACCGAGTTGAGGAGCAGCACAGTGGGCATCAAGGACTTCCCGGCGGTCGAGGGCCGTACGTACGTCCCCGGGGACGAGGGGTACGACACGGAGCTCGCCGGATTCAACACCGCGTACGCGCACCGGCCCTCCGTGGTCGTCGCCGCCCGCAGCGCAGAGGACGTACGGACCGCCGTGTCGTACGCCCGCGAGCACCACCTGAGCGTCGCCGTGCAGGCCACCGGGCACGGGCTTTCCGTCGCGAACGAGGGCGGGGTCGTGATCAGCACCCGCGAGCTGGACGGAGTGCGGATCGACGTCGAGGCGCGCACCGCGTGGATCGAGGCGGGCACGCAGTGGGGGCGGGTGATCGAGGAGGCGGCCCGGTTCGGGCTCGCGCCGCTCAGCGGGTCCTTCCCGGGGGTCGGCGCGGTGTCGTACACCCTTGGCGGCGGCATCGGGGTCCTGGCCCGGGAGTTCGGGTACGCGGCCGACCATCTGAGGGCCGCCGAAATCGTCACCGCCGACGGGGAGTTGAGGACGGCGGACGCCGACAGCGACCCCGAACTGTTCTGGGCGTTGCGCGGTGCGGGGCACAACTTCGGCGTGGTGACCGCGATCGAGATCGACCTCGTACCGGTGGAGCGGGTCTACGGCGGCCAGCTTGTCTTCGACGGGAAGCACACCGAGGAGCTGATGCGGACCTGGGCCGCGTGGACGAAGACGGTTCCGGAGACGGTGTCCTCGGGGATCGGCTTCGTCGTGTACCCGGACATTCCGGTGCTCCCCGAGGCACTGCGCGGGCGGTACGTGGCCACGGTTTCGGTCGCCTTCAACGGGCCGGCCAAGGAGGGCGAGCGACTGGTGGCACCGCTGCGCGCGGTCGCGACGCCCCTGACGGACGGCGTCCGTGAGATGCCCTACACGGACAGCGCGCAGATCTACAGCGACCCGCCCTTCCCGCACGCATACACCTCGACGAACGTGCTGCTCAGCGGTATCGACGAGGACGCGCTGGCCACCGTCCTGAAGGCGGGCGGACCGGACGCGGACATCATGTGCGTGCTCAACGTGCGCCACCTCGGGGGTGCGCTGGCGCGGACACCGAAGGACGGCGGGAGCGCGCTCGGGCACCGGGACGCCCAGTACCTTGTGCAGCTCATCACACCGATCGAGGGGAACGAATCCCTGGCCGTCGCCCGTTCCGTACAGGACGGCGTGCACACCACGCTCGGCGCACGGGTGCTCGGGTCCGCACTGCCGTTCACGTTCGCGGACGGCGAGCGGGCCACGGAGGCGCAGACCAGGAGCGGCTATGAGGCTGCGGACTACGACCGGCTCGCTCGGCTGAAGGGCCTCCTGGACCCCCAGAACCTCTTCCGGCACAACCGCAACATCATCCCGGTGACCGACTGAGGCAACGCGGGACGGGCGGGTGACGGACCTGACGGATCGACAGGTCCGTCACCCCTCTGGACCAGTCGAGTGAGTTGTCATCTCATATCTGAGATAGCCTTCCGCTCATGGCAGACGACTACCTCGTACGCATCGGCAAGCTCATCCGTGACGCGCGTCAGCACCGTGGCTGGACACAGACGCAACTCGCGGACGCACTCGGCACCAGCCAGAGCGCGGTGAACCGGATCGAGCGCGGCAATCAAAACATCAGCCTTGAGATGATCGCCCGAATCGGTGAAGCCCTCGACAGTGAGATCGTGTCGCTGGGGTACTCGGGTCCGATGCATCTTCGAGTGGTGGGGGGTCGTCGCCTCTCCGGCGCGATCGACGTCAAGACCAGCAAGAACGCGTGCGTGGCGCTGCTGTGCGGCTCGCTCCTGAACAAGGGCCGCACGGTCCTGCGCAAGGTCGCCAGGATCGAGGAGGTGTTCCGCCTTCTGGAGGTACTGAGTTCCATCGGCGTGCGCACCCGCTGGATCAACGACGGCAAGGACCTGGAGATCGTCCCGCCGGCCGAGCTGGACATGGCGGCCATCGACGCGGACGCGGCCCGCCGCACCCGCTCGATCATCATGTTCCTCGGTCCGCTGCTGCACCGCATGGACCGCTTCAAGCTGCCCTACGCCGGTGGCTGCGACCTCGGTACGCGCACGATCGAGCCGCACATGATCGCGCTGCGCCGGTTCGGCCTGGACATCACGGCCACCGAGGGCATCTACCACGCCGAGGTCGAGAAGTCGGCCGGTCCCGACCGTCCGATCGTCCTGACCGAGCGCGGCGACACGGTGACCGAGAACGCCCTGCTGGCCGCCGCCCGCCACGACGGCACGACCGTCATCCGCAACGCATCCTCGAACTACATGGTCCAGGACCTGTGCTTCTTCCTGGAGGCACTGGGCGTCAAGGTCGAGGGCGTCGGCACGACCACGCTGACCGTGCACGGCGTGCCGGACATCGACGTGGACGTCGACTACTCCCCCTCCGAGGACCCGGTCGAGGCGATGAGCCTGCTGGCCGCCGCCGTCGTCACGGAGTCGGAGCTGACGATCCGCCGGGTGCCGATCGAGTTCCTGGAGATCGAACTGGCGGTCCTGGAGGAGATGGGCCTCGACCACGACCGCTCCGCCGAGTACAGCGCGGACAACGGCCGCACCCGGCTGGTCGACCTGACGGTCCGCCCCTCCAAGCTCGAAGCGCCGATCGACAAGATCCACCCGATGCCCTTCCCAGGCCTCAACATCGACAACGTGCCCTTCTTCGCGGCCATCGCGGCCACGGCCCAGGGCCAGACCCTCATCCACGACTGGGTCTACGACAACCGCGCGATCTACCTCACGGACCTCAACCGCCTCGGCGGCCGCCTCCAACTCCTGGACCCGCACCGGGTGTTGGTCGAGGGCCCGACCCGCTGGCGCGCCGCCGAGATGATGTGCCCGCCCGCACTGCGCCCGGCGGTCGTCGTCCTGCTCGCCATGATGGCGGCCGAGGGCACGTCCGTACTGCGCAATGTGTACGTGATCAACCGGGGCTACGAGGACCTGGCGGAGCGGCTGAACTCGGTGGGCGCGCAGATCGAGATCTTCCGGGACATCTAGGCGGGGTCCGAGGGGGTTCCGGCGGGTTCGCTCAGCGCCAGGTGCATGCGGTCCAGGCACCGGCGGGCCTGCCGGAGTTCCCGGAGTTCGATCGCGAAGAGGGCCAGGACGAGGGCGGCCACGGCCAGCGTGATCAGCGCGCCGTAGGACAGGTACGCCAGTACGCAGAACCCGACGCAGACCAGGGCGTAGACGGGCAGGACGCGGTAGCGGCGTTGCAGGCGGGCGCTCCGACGGGTGACCAGGACGCGCATCGCTTCGCGCTCCTCGTCCCCCTCGGGGACCCGCCCTTCCTTCAACTGGCCTTCCATGCGTGCCAGTTGGGAGGACGGGACTCCGGCGGTCCGGCTGTCGGCACGGGTCGCGCGCTGCACGGCCACCACGCCGAAGCCCCCGGAGAGCCCTCCCATGATGCCGACCCTGAGCCAGTCGGGCTTCAGGTCGATCGCGATGAGCACGAACAGGACGACGCACCACACGAGGGCCAGGGGCACCCAGGGGTGGTCCTTCAGCCAGATGAGAGCACGACGCACAGGAGACATGTCCGACTCCTCAGGAACTGTGGACTTTCTCGGACTCGACCGGGGCTGCGCCCAGCGCCTTCTCCATGGCGGTCAGCCGGCGCCCGAGGCGTCGGCTCATCCAGACGAACCAGGCCGCGAAGACGAAGCAGCCCACGGCCGGACCCCAGGCGCGCAGGCCGGACGACGTCACGAGGGCGAGCACGCCGACCCCGCACACCATGAGGCACCACAGCGGCAGCAGCCACGTCAGGTGCCGCCGGGTGTGCCGGCGCTTGGCCACGAGCCGCCGCATCCCCTCGCGCCCGGCCTCGCCCTCGGGCACCTGGCCGCGCTGCAACTGCCGGTCCAGCGAGACCAGTTGGCCCTCGCCCGAGCCGATCGCCCGGCTGTCCTGCCGCCGCCGGTAGGCCAGCATGCCCACCCCGACCGCCGTCATGCCGACCGCTCGCAGGGCGGCGCTCAGCAGGGACCGTTCGGGGCTGATGAGCATCACGATGCCCGTGCCGATCACCCAGAGCACCACCGCGTACGCCCACAGATGGTTGTCCAGCCACTCCATGGCTCTGCGCATCCCGGATCTCCTTCAGTTCCTCACACCCGTCGAGGATCTGCGCGTACCCGGCAACTTCCGCCCCATGAGCAGCCCTTACGATGCCTCCGCCCTCGGGGTGCTGCGGCGGGCGAAGCGCTCCTTCGCGGTGCGGCCCCGCCGCTCCACCGGGATCGCGCCGGTCGCGGCGGAGAGGCCGTACGGCGGCATGTACGCGTAGATGGACTCGTACGAGCCCTCCGGCGAGACGTACGACTCGTGCCACAGGCCGACGTGACCGGGCACCTTCCCCTCGCGCTGCCTGCGGTTGATGTACTTCCAGACCCGGTGGTGGAACATCTGCGGCGAGGCCGCGTAGGCGTAGAGCTGCTCCTTGGTCTTCCAGTACTGGACGACGTAGTACGAGCGCGGGGACCCGGTGAGCAGGACGTGCCCGAGCAGGCCCCGGCTGCGGTCCTTCTTCAGTTCGCTCAGCATCCGGAACATCGACAGCATCACCGGCAGCCAGTGGTGCACCGCCCAGAAGTGGTTGATCCGCATGCCGATCAGCAGGACCACTGCGTCGCCCTCCTGGGCCGCGGTGGTGTTCCCCATGTGCACCTTGCCGGACATCTCGCCCACCCCTCAGCTCGGTCCATCGGTCCGGTCGGTTGGATAACACGACTATCCAAGCGCCGCATGGTTGGATAGTGGCACTCCCCAAGGAGAGGTACAAGGGATGCGGCTGGCCGAGTTGAGCGAGCGGAGCGGGGTCTCCCTCGCGACAATCAAGTACTACCTGCGGCAAGGGCTGTTGGCGCCGGGCAACCGGGTCACCGCGACCACGGCGGACTACGACGAGAGCCATGTGCGGCGGCTGCGCCTGATACGGGCCCTGCTCCAGGTGGGCGGGCTGCCGGTGGCGACGGCGCGCAAGGTGCTGGGGCACGTGGACGACGCCTCGCTCGGCCGGACGATCCGGATGGGCGCGGCGCTCTGGGAGTTGCCGCACGGGGCGGACCCGGACGACACGAAGGACGAGGCCACGGCGGCGGCGCGGGTCGAGGTGGACCGGCTGCTGGAGAAGCTGGGCTGGGGGACGGCGCGGGAGCTGGGCGAGGTGTCGCCCGCGCACCGTTCGCTGGTGGTGGCCGTGGCGACGCTCAGACGGCTCGGGTACCCGTGGGACTCCGAACTCATGGCTCCGTACGCCGAGTTGATGCATCAGGCGGCGATCCGCGATCTCGACTTCGTGGAGACGCACCCCTCGGAGGAGGAGAAAGTCGAGACCGCGGTCGCGGCGGCGATACTGTTCCGGCCGGTGTTGGAGGCGCTGCACCGGCTGGCGCAGGAGGAGGAGTCGGCGCGGAGGTACGGGCTGTAGGCCCCGGCAGTACCCGGCAGTGCCCGGCCACGGACGTCCGGGCCTACAGGTCGAGGACGAGCCGGGGCCCCTTGCAGCGGGAGACGCAGATCATCATGGTCTCGTTGGTGGCGCGTTCGGCGTCGGTGAGGACCGTGTCGCGGTGGTCGGGGACGCCGTCGAGCACGTCGGTCTCGCAGGTGCCGCAGGTGCCCTCGGTGCAGGAGTAGAGGACGTCGACGCCCGCCGAGCGGACGGCCTGGAGGACGGTGGTGTCGGGGGCGACCGTCAACGTCCTTGCTGAGCGAGCGAGTTCCACCTCGAAGGACTCGGCAGCGATTTCCGTCTCTACGGGCTGGAAGCGTTCCAGGTGGAGGGTTCCGGGCGGCCAGGTCGCGGCGTGGTGGGCGGCGATCGCGTCCAGGAGGGGGGCCGGGCCGCAGCAGTAGACGCGGGTGTCCGGGTCGGGGTCGGCGAGGGCGGCGGGCAGGTCGAGCAGGCCGGTCTCGTCGTGCGGGGCGATGCGGACGCGGTCGGGGCCGTAGTGCGCCGTCAACTCGTCGACGTACGCCATGGATGGGCGGGTGCGGCCTCCGTAGAGGAGCGTCCATGGGGCACCGGAGGCCTCCGCCGCCGCGAGCATCGGGAGCAGCGGGGTGATGCCGATGCCCCCGGCGACGAAGCGGTAGCGGGGTGCGGGGTGGAGGGGGAAGTGGTTGCGGGGGCCGCGGACGGTGACCTTTGCGCCGGGGGCCAGTTCGTGGTGGACGTACACCGAACCACCGCGCCCCGACGGCTCGTTGAGGACGGCGATACGCCAGGCACTGCGGTCGGCGGGGTCGCCGCACAGGGAGTAGGTGCGGGTCAGGTCCGGGGTGAGGACGAGGTCGATGTGGGCGCCGGGCTCCCACGCGGGGAGGTCGGTGCCGTCCGGGGTGCGGAGGGTCAGCTCCCGGACGCCGGCCGCGATCAACTCGGCTCTCTCCACGGCGAGTTCCAGGTCGTACGTCGTCATTGGTGTCCTTCGGGGTGGGACAGCATCCAGTCCCACATCTCGACGGGGTCCTGGGCGGTGTGCTCGGCGCCGCAGTGGCAGGTGCCGTGCAGCCGGTCGGTGCCGGGGAGCCAGTGGATGCGGTACACCTTGCCCGGCGTATCGCTGCCGGTCATCGCACCGTCTCCACCGGCTTCGCACCCTCTTCGGCGAGACGGGCCAGGATGCGGCGGGCGGCGAGCGCGCCGGTGTCGATATTGATGCTGAGCTCCTGGTGTCCGGCGGGCTCGGTGGCCAGGGTGCGCTGGAGGAGGTTGAGGGCGTTGACGTCCTGCATGACGACCTCGTGGTTGAAGTCCCGCAGGAACGCGGTCACTTCGGGGTCGCCGGTGGCGAAGTCGCGGCTGACCGCCCAGAAGTCGTACACCTTGCCCTCGCTGGACGGGGTGATGGCGTACGTGATCTCGGTGTGGAAGGCGTGCGGGTCGGTGCCGTCCGGCTCGGGGAGGGCGCCGACCGGGGCGATGCGGCTGTGCAGGAGGTAGAGGCAGGGGGCGGTGTACTCGATGTCCTGCCAGCGGGTGATGCGGCCCTCGATGCCGGTGGAGCGGGCGTAGAAGGGCGGGCACTCGGCGTCGTCCATGTGGCGGCTGACACGCACGATGCCCGCGTCCTCGTCCACCTCGGTGGTGATGGGGGTCTCGGCGACCTCGGGGGTGCCGATGTAGCCGCCGTGCAGGTAGGTCTCGTGGGAGAGGTCCATGAGGTTGTCGACCAGGAGGCCGTAGTCGCCGTCGATGGGCTCCATGCCGGTGACGGTCGTCCAGGCGGGGTCGGCGAGGTGGCGGGCGCGCGGGATGGCGCCGGAGTCGGCGAGTTCGCTCGCGCCGATCCAGATCCAGATCACGGCGTCCTGCTCGACGAGGGGGTAGGAGGCGACACGGGCGGTGCGCGGCACGCGCTTCTGCCCGGGCACGGAGACACAGGTGCCGGTGGTGTCGTACGTGAAGCCGTGGTAGCCGCAGACGATGCGGTCGCCGTCGAGACGGCTTTCGGAGAGCGGGAAGCGCCGGTGCACGCAGTGGTCGGCGAGGGCGACGGGGGTGTTGTCGTCCTCGGTGCGGTAGAGCACGACGGGCTCACCGAGGATGGTGCGGCCGAGGAGTTCGCGGCCGACCTCGTGGGCGTGGGCGGCGACGTACCACTGGTTGCGGGCGAAGGGGGTGCTGGCGGAGGTCATGCGCTTACGTTCGTGACGCGGGCCACGTTCGGGCAAGGCGAATTCCGTCAGGCGGAAGCGTCATCTGCGTACGGTTGCGGCTCGGGCTGTTCATGCGGGACCCGTTCCGGCTGCCAGCCCAGCGCCCGGGAGATGCCGCGCGCGGCGAGGCGTACGGCGGGTATCAACGCCGGTACCTGCGCGCCCTGTTCGGGCACGACGACGGAGACGGCGGCGACGACCGCGCCGTCCGGACCGCGCACGGCGGAGGCCACGGAGAGGGCGTCGTCCGTGACCTGACGACTGCTCACCGCACAGCCGGTGCCCCGGACTTCGGCGAGCACGCGGCGCAGGCGGGCCGGGTCGGTGATGGTGTACGGGGTGAACGCGGCCAGCGGGCGGGTCGCGTACGTCTCCTGGAGCGCGGTGTCGCCGTGCGCGAGCAGGGCCAGGCCGACCCCGGTGGCGTGCAGCGGCCAGCGGGCGCCGACCCGGGTGCGTACCCCTACCGCGGAGCGGCCGGACAGCCACTCGATGTAGACGACGTCCGTGCCGTCGCGGACCGCGAACTGCACGTTCTCGTGGGTCGCCTCGTACAGGTCCTCCAGGAAGGGCAGCGCGACCTGGCGCAGGCCGAGGCCGCGCGGGGCGAGGGCCGCGGTCTCCCAGAGGCGGAGCCCGATGTGGTACGTCCCGGCCGGGTCCCGCTCCAGCGCGCCCCACGCGGTGAGCGCGCCGACGAGGCGGTGCGCGGTGGTGAGCGTGAGGGCGGCCCGCTTGCTGATGTCGGTCAGGGTGAGGGCCGGGTGCGCGTGGTCGAACGCGGCGAGGACGGCGAGGAGGCGGGCGGGGGCGTCGCGGGGCGGGGGTTTGGCGGTCACGGGATCATCTGATCACCGGGGGTGCCGGGCAGGGCTTCTGCGGAGGGTTCGGCGTGACACGGAGGCACGCCTGAGGCCCGGCGGCAATCCGCCCCAAACCGCCCGGAGACGGTCATCGAGCTTGCGTTCGAGGGTGGTTCGCATGGTGGGATGATCACATGCGACCCCCCACACGCATGACCGCTCACCCCGACCGACCCCACGACGACGGCACCTGGACCGGCCTCCCCCACGACGACCGCTCCGGCACCGGCTCCCCCACCGGCAACCGCCCGCGCAACCCTTACGAGGAGCTGGCCCGCCTCGCTCCCCCCGAGCCGGACTACGCCGCCTACGAGCCCGACGAGCGGCTGCTCGGCCTCGGCCTGAAGTCGGACGACGACGAGGACGACGACGCGTGGCAGCCGCCGAACCACCGGGGCCGCAGCCGTTTCGGCGCGATACCCGTGGTGTTCAAGGTGGCCGTGACGCTGGTGGTCGTCTGCGCGTTCCTGCTGCTCGGCGACCGGTTCGCGGTGATGTACGCACAGGACAAGGCGGAGGAGAAGCTCAAGGACACGATGCATCTGGCGACGCGTCCCGAGGTCGACATCCACGGCTTCCCGTTCCTGACGCAGGTCTTCGACAAGCGGCTGGAGCGGGTCGACGTGGCGGTCCCGGACGTCGCCGCCGACCGGGTGTCGATCGCCGAGGTGCGGGCCACCGCGCACGACGTCAGCATCGTGGGCTCGCTGCCCACCTCCATCCAGGGCGCGGTCATCGGCAGCGTGGACGGCGACGTCCTGCTCTCCTTCGACGACCTCAACCGTGAACTCGGCTCCTCCCAGGCCAAGTTCAAGAAGGACGGCGAGAACCGCATCAAGGTCAGCGGCGAGATCCCCGTCGCCGGGACGAAGGTGCTGCTCGGCGCGGAGGCGCACATCAAGCGCGACGGCGACCAGGCGGTGTCGACCACCATCAGCAACATGCGGGTCGACATCCCCGGCCTGGTCACCTACCGCCCGGGCAAGGACCGCGCCACCTCGGGCCTGCGGCTGCACCCGCAGGCGGCGGCGCGGCTCGCCCGGGAGGGCGCGAAGATCAAGTCGCTGCTGGCGGTGCCCGCGGTGGTGGACCGGCTGGGTGTGCCGAAGGAGTGGGTGAAGAAGGCGCTGCACAGCGAGGCGGAGCTGCACCGGCTGACCGGCTCGCCCCGGTTCGTACAGCAGTTGATGAAGCTCAACCTGGTCGATGTCGTGGTCGACCACCCGTGGCTGCTGAAGAAGGTGGGGATCGACCCGAAGATGATCGCCTCGCTGCTCGCGATGCGTCCGCCGGAGCTGTCGGAGAAGCTGTCGATGTCTTTCCGGCTGCCGAAGACGCCGGGCGAGCTGCGGCTGCGGGACGTCAAGGTGGAGCCGGAGGGCATCCGGGCGGACCTGAACGGGACGGGGCTGACGTTCGGGGACGTGGCGGGCAAGTAGGCCGCGTGAGTGCGGGGCCAGGCGCGGCCGGGCAAGGAGGCGGGCCGCGCGCGTACGGGGCCGGGCCGCCGCAAGCACACCGTCATCGTCGTCGGCACAGGCGGGCCGCGCGCGTACGGGGCCGGGTGCGGCGGCGCGCCCGGCCCCGTACGCGCGCCCCGGGGGGCGTTCGCAGGGTCCGGCGGGTCGGGGCCTTCGCGCGCTCCGGGGGCGAGCGGACCTCTTCCAGCGGCCCACCCACCCGACGCGCAGTGCAATTTCACATATCACTCCTTGACCTCCGCACCCGCTCCGGAGACGATCTCCCCATGCCCCTGGAACCCCTGAGCGACCCCTTCCTCGCCCTCTCCGCCCGCACCGCCCGCTTCTCCTACGGCGCCCCGCGCGCCGCCGCCTTCGCCGACGGCGGGGCGCTGCTGTTCTTCCTGCGCTCCGCCGGGCCCACCGACCCGTACGACGACCTGTGGGTCCTCGACACCGCCACCGGTGAGGAGCGGCAGCTCACCGACTGCCGCACCCTGGCTCCCGGCGGCGGCGAACCGCCGCTGGTGGAGCGGCAGTTGAGGGAGCGCATCCGGCTCGTCGCGGCTGGGATCGGCGGGTACGCACTCTCCGGGGACGGCCGCTTCGCCGTCTTCGCCCTGTACGGCCGCCTGTTCCGCGTCGCCACGACGCCGGACGGCAAGCCGCAGCCCCAGGAACTGCCCACGCCCGGACCGGTCTTCGACCCGCGCCCGAACGCCGACGGCTCACGGATCGCGTACGTCAGCGAGGACCGGCTGTACGTCGTGGACTGCGACCGGGACGTCACCGCGCAGGTCTCCCCCGAGGAC
The DNA here is from genome assembly GCF_044744005.1 of Streptomyces sp. NPDC087440. Lineage (NCBI taxonomy): Bacteria > Bacillati > Actinomycetota > Actinomycetes > Kitasatosporales > Streptomycetaceae > Streptomyces > Streptomyces sp. NPDC087440. The sequence goes on from NZ_JBIUXN010000003.1 coordinate 449,016, forward strand.
GGCGCCCGCTGGGGCATCGCGGAGTTCGCGGCGGCCGAGGAGCTGGGCCGCTCGCGCGGGCACTGGTGGGCGCCGGACGGCCGGACGCTGCTGGCCGCCCGGGTGGACGAGTCGGCGCTGCCCCGCCGGGACTACGGCGGCGAGTTCGCGTACCCGCAGGCCGGGGGCCCGAACGCGGACGTGCAGCTGTGGGCGCTGGGCGAGGGCCACCCCGTACGCCTGGAGTGGGACCGGGCGGCGCACCCGTACGTCACGGACGCCGGGTGGGAGTCGGACACCGAGATCCGGCTGACCGTGCAGGACCGGCTTCAGCGCGAGCTGCTGTGGCTGGCGGCGGACCCGGCGTCCGGGATCACCCGGGTGCTGTCGCGGACGACGCACGCACTGTGGGTGGAACAAATCCCGGGCACACCGGCCGCGCTGAAGGACGGTCGGATTCTGACGCCGGGCGAGACGGTGGACGGCGGGGCACAGACCCTGCTCGTGGACGGAGAGCCCCTGACCGGTCCCGACCTCAACGTACGTTCCTTCGCGGGCGAGTTCGAGGGCTCACTCGTCGTGGAGGCGGCTTTTGGTGAGCCCGCCGATCAGCACGTCGCTGTGGTCGACCCGGAGAGCGGCGCGGTGCGTGCGCTGACCGAGGGGTCCGGGGTGCACGCCGTCGTGGTGTCGGCGGGGGCGCTGCTGATCGTGTCGGCCGTGCCGGGTGAGCAGGTCCGCCGTACGGTACGCACCTCGGGCGGGCGGGAGCGGGAGCTGCGCAGCCTCGCCGAGCCGTTGCCGTACGCGGTCGCGCCGCGCTTCGCCCGGGTCACCGCGCACCGCCTCCCGACCCAGGTGGTGCTGCCGCGCGGGCATGTCGCCGGGGAGCGGCTGCCCGTACTCCTGGATGTGTACGGCGGTCCGGGCGCGCAGGCCGTGACCAGCGATCCCCGGGGGCAGCAGCACCGGCAGTGGTGGGCGGACCAGGGCTTTGCCGTGGTGACGGTCGACAACCGGGGCACCTCGAACGTCTCGCCCGCGTTCGCGCACGCCATGTACCGGGACTTCTCCCGCATCACGCTCGACGACCAGGTGGCGGCCCTTCGCGAACTCGGCTCGCTGTACCCGGAGTTGGACCTGACCCGGGTGGCGGTGCGCGGGTGGTCGTACGGCGGGTACCTGGCGGCGCTAGCGGTGCTGCGGCGGCCGGACGTGTTCCACGCGGCGGTGGCGGGAGCGCCGCCCACCGACTTCCGGGAGTACGACACGGCGTACACGGAGCGGTACTTGGGGCTGCCGGAGGAGAACCCCGAGGTGTACGACGCGGACTCGCTGCGCGGTGACGCCGCGGGGCTGAGCCGTCCGCTGCTGCTGGTGCACGGGCTCGCCGACGACAACGTGCACCCGACGCACACGTTCCGCCTCGCGGAGGCGCTCACCGAGGCGGGCCGCGAGCACGAGGTGCTGACGCTGCCGGGGGTCTCGCACATGACGCCGGGCGGGGTGCGGGAGCAGCTGATGGAGCACGATCTCGCGTTCCTGAAGCGGGTGTTGTAGGCGGCGCGGGTGCGCCGATCCTCGCTTCTCCGCCGGATGCGAGCATGCCGGGGGCCCGGCCCGACCTGAAACGGGCCGGGCCCCGAGTAAGGGTGCAGGGTGGTGCCGGGGAGGTGCGGGGGGTGCTAGCGGCGCAGCGGGCCCTCGCACGTGTAGTCCGCGGTGCCGGCCCGGCCGTCGGTCCAGACGTCGACCTTGCCGAAGGAGCAGTTCATGTCGGCGAAGTTGTTCGCGGCGGGCTTGGAGCGGTCGAGCAGGTAGTAGTCGACGGTCTCGGACATGTCCTTGAACACCTTGCTCGGCTCACCGGAGTTGCTGAGGTTCGCGGTGATCCGCCCGGTGCACACGAAGCGGGCGAGCTCCTTGCCGCCGTCGTCCTTGCAGGCGGTCGGGTCCATGTAGGTGGCGGTCTTGAAGGCCGCCTTCACGTCGGCGACGGCCGTGAACTTCAGCGAACCGACCGGTGTGTGCTGGGTGTTGGGCACGAAGAGCTGGTCGACGATGGCGATCTGCTGGTCGAGGAAGGCGTCGTAGCCGCGCTGGAGGTTGGCGTCCGCACCCTGCTGGTTGCGCCAGGCGTCGTAGGCGGCGACGTCGTTGGCGCGCAGGTACCGGTACATCTCCTGGAGCTTGGCCGGGTGGTCGCGCCACAGGTACTCGAAGAAGGTTCCGGCGTACGAGTAGAAGCGGAAGCCGTCGCCGTCGTAGGTGGCGTGCAGGAGCTGGTTGACCGTCATGCGCGGTCCGCCGCCGGAGGTGTCGTTGATGATGTCCTCGACGAGGGACTGGCGCACCGCGATGCCGTTGTCGCGGGTGGCGCCGTCGAAGAACTCGCCGGTGCCCTCGTCCATGGCGGTGGTGCGGTCGTTCTGGTACCAGGGGCCCTCGCCGAAGGAACCGGGCACGGCGAAGCGGCCGTTGAGGTAGTGCGTGTACTCGTGGCGGAAGAGCTCTTCTAGGGTGAGCGAGGAGTCCTGCGGGACGCGGCGCTGGTAGGTGTAGAAGGTGGCGCCGCGCTCGATGTAGATGCCGCCGTTGTTGGTGTCCATGCCGGTGAGCAGCGGGTGGTAGTTCTCGTAGTCGGCCCGCGAGCCGTACAGGACGATGTTGAGGGTGGTGTTGGTGTCGCCCGCGAGCGGCTCGGTGGTGCCGATCACCCGGTGGAACTGGGCCTTGACCTGCTTGGACGCGTAGTAGAGCTGGTCGACGGTGGCACGGTCGAGGCCGGTGCGGACCTTGATGGCTCCGTTGTCGTAGGTGTAGGTGTACGGGAAGATCTTCTTCTCGATGTCGGCCTTGCAGACTCCGTACTGCTGACACGCGCCGAAGTAGTTGAGCCAGGTGGCGACCTTGGCCCAGGGCTGGCTGCCTTCGCCGAAGTTCTGCTTGGTGGTGGCGAGGAGGGTGCCGAGGTCGGCGACGATCGCGGTCTTCAGCTCGGGTATCTCACCGAAGCGGCCGTACTCGCTGAGCGCGTCGCGCACGACCCACTCGTTCTCGCTGCCCTTGAGGTGGGTGTAGCCCGCGAAGGCCTTGAAGGCGTTGCGGTACGTGGCATCGGCGGCGACCGCGCTGCGGAAGGCGGCGTCCTGGTTGCCGGAGTACACGCCGAGGTAGTTGAGGGAGAGCGCGGACAGGGCCGCACCGGCCCAGTCGCGGTCCTTGTGGGTGGCGGTGTGGGCGGGATCCATGGTCGCCAACACCTTCTGGATCAGGCCCAGTTGATGCTGGCGCAGGCCGGGGGCGCTGCCTGCGATGAGCGCTTCGCGCAGGGTCTCGGCGTTGGCCCTGGTGACGTCGAAGGTGCGGGCTGCGGTGCCGTACGCGGCGATCGCGCGGCGCATCGCGTCGACGGTCGGGGCGTCCGTGATGTCGATCTCGGTGCGCGAGAAGTCGTGGTAGGCCACCGCGTGGAGGTAGGTGAACATCTCCAGCAGGTTGCTGTTGTTCTTGCCGTCGTGGGCGGCGGCGAGGGATTCGGCGCGCCGGGACACGGCCTGGACGTGCGCGTCGGACATGACGGGGATCAGCCGTGCGTCCCAGGTCCAGATGAGGTCGCGCAGACAGCCGTCGGCGGTGACCGCCTTGTCGGCGAGGAAGTCGGCGAACTGAGTGGGGTTCAGTCCGGTGATGCCGTCGAGGGTGCACGGGGCGACGGCGGCTCTCAGCTGTCTCTGCCCGGTGGCCTGCGCCGTCTCGCCGGCCTTGACGGCCTTGGTCTGGGCGCCGGGTATGCGCCCGTTCTTGGTGACCGTGCGGGGTGCGGGTGCCGGGGCGGGCTTCGTGGACGTCGGTGCGGCGGCGAGGCGCTGGACCTCGTCGAAGGGGTTGGCGCCGGGCTGGGCCGCACGGGGCTGCGGCTGGCGGGCGGTGTCGGAGGAGGTGCTTGCCGAGGGGGGAAGGGGCGCGGCCTGGGCGGACTGGAGGACCGGAAGCGTGAGAGTGGCGGCGAGGGTGGCGGCCAGCAGGATCCTGCGCGGCATACGCGGGTGTGACACCTGGATCTCCGGATCTGTGTGGGGAGTTGAGGGGCCGGTCCGACGGTCGCCGTCGACTTCCGCACCCCGAGGTGTGACCCGTAACATAGTAATGTGAAATTGCACTGACAAGACTTCAGACAACTCTCCTGCCCCCGGAGGCGAAAACGTGACCTCGCACCCCCAGCGGACCGCCCAACTCCGCACCGTCAGCCATGATTTGCCGGTTTCTCCCGCCCTGGATTCCTTCATGGGCGAGCGGTGGGCGCCCTCTGCGCCGCCCTCTCCGGCGCGGGTTCCGGGCTTCGAGCATTTCGCGGGGCGGCGGGCGCGACTGGCCGCGCTCTTCCCCGGCGAGCAACTCGTCATTCCTGCCGGGGAGTTGCAGGTGCGGTCGAACGACTGCGACTACCGCTTCCGGCCGTACAGCGCGTACGTGTGGCTGACCGGGCTGACGACCGAGGACCAGCCGGGCCAGGCGCTGGTGATCCAGCCGGACGGGGAGGCGGTGCTGTACGTACGGCCGCGCTCGCCGCGTGCGGACGGGCGCGGCGAGTTCTACCGCGACCGCCGGTACGGGGAGTTCTGGGTGGGGCGGCGTCCCGACCTGGACGAGGCGGCGCACCTGACGGGCATCCGGTGCGCGCACCTGGACGGGCTGAAGGTTGGGGCGGAGGCGCGGATCGCGGGCAGTGACACCGAACTGACCACGGCGCTCGCCGAGTTGAGGCTCGTCAAGGACGCGTGGGAGGTGGGCCAGATCCAGCTGGCGGTCGACCACACGGTGGCCGGTTTCGAGGACGTCGTACGGTCACTGCCGACGGCACTGGCGCATCCGCGCGGCGAACGGTGGATCGAGGGGGTCTTCAACCTCCGGGCCCGGGCGGAGGGCAACGGAACCGGCTACGACACCATCGCCGCGTCCGGCGCACACGCCTGCGTCCTGCACTGGATACGCAACGACGGCCCCCTGGACCGCGACCAGCTCCTCCTGCTGGACGCCGGTGTGGAGGCCGACAGCCTCTACACGGCCGACATCACCCGCACCCTGCCGCTGTCAGGGCGCTTCTCGCCGGTGCAGCGGCAGGTGTACGACCTGGTGCTGGCCGCGCAGAGCGCGGGCATCGCGGCGCTGAAGCCGGGCGCCAGCTTCCGGGACTTCCACCGGGCGTGCTCGCAGGTGCTGGCGGAGGGGCTGCACGAGTGGGGCGTGCTGCGGGTGACGCCGGAGGAGTCGCTGCGGGCGGACAGCGGGCTGCACCGGAGGTACTCGCTGTGCAGCTCGGGCCACATGATGGGGCTGGACGTGCACGACTGCGCCCACGCGAGGGCGACGCAGTATCTGGACGGGGTGCTGGAGGAGGGGCAGGTGCTCACCGTCGAGCCCGGGCTCTACCTCCAGCCGGACGACGAGACACTGCCGGCGGAGCTGCGGGGCATCGGGGTCCGCATCGAGGACGACCTGGTCATCACGGCGGAGGGGGCGCGGCTGATGTCTTCGGCGTTGCCGCGGGAGGCGGATGCGGTCGAATCCTGGATGGGCGACCTCCTCGGCTGAGGGGGGCCACCCCGGGCCCCCACCCAAGGGACCCGCTCCCCCATCGCCCCCTTGGACCCCACTCTGCACCCCCCTTGGGCCCCGCCCCCCTTTCCCCTGAGCGCCCCCTTGGGCGGCGGGGCCACCCTTCCCTCCCTTCCCCCCAGCCCCCTTGGGCGGCGGGGCCACCCTTCCCCCCCAGCCCCCTTGGGCGCCCTCCCTCGCTTCCCCCCGTAGCCCTCTTGGGCGGCGGGGCCGCCCCCCGGGGGCGGGACGGGCGGGCAAGGGGGCGGCCCCTCCCGCTCCCGGCCCAGCCCGGTGCCGCCCCTGGGCCCAGCCCCCGCACCGGACGCGCGTCCAAAGAGGCCCGGCCCGCCCCCGTACCGGACACGTCAACCCCTGCCGCTCAGGCAGAAGAGGCCCCGGACCCGCCCCTTTCCCTAAAGCGCTCGCCGCGCGGCTGCCCAGGGTTCCCCTGCGGGTGCGTCGTGGCTGATCGCGCAGTTCCCCGCGCCCCTGACGGGGCACGGATGAGCAGCCCGGTGCGGGGAAGCGGGGCGAGGGCCTGGACGGAGGAAGCGGAGGCCTAGCGTTCGGACAAGGGTGCCGGGGCCTCCTGGACCACCCACCCGTTCCCGTCCGGGTCCCGGAAGTAGGCCCAGGAGTTCCACGTGTCCCCCTTCCCCTCCTCCCACCCCTTCTCCCCCAGGTGCATCACCGGGCTGATCTCCACCCCGCGCCCCGCCAGCTCCTCCCGCCCCGCCACCACGTCCACCACGCACAGCTGCATGCCCTGGAGCGACCCGGGCTCCGCCGTCGAGGCCCACTCCGACGGCGGTGTCATCCCCTCCGTCAGCACGATCGAACATCGCGACCCCGTCGGCGTCAGCTGCACGACCCGTGCCGTCTCACTGAGCTGCATGTCGAGGTCGACCTTGAATCCGCACTTCTCCGCATAGAACTCCTTCGCCCGGTCGACGTCCGAGACGGGAACCATGACGACTTCGAGGGTCCATTCCACGGGAATCTCCTCCGTTGGGCGGAACGCCGCAGACGGTAGAAAAGCGGCGTACCAGGATGGGAGTCCCATCCTGGTACGCCGCTCTGCCCGCCGCTACAAGAACAGCGCTATCGCGCACCCAGCTTCCGGGCCGCCGGCTGCCGGGCCTCCACCGGTTCGTCCCTGGCCTGCGCCCACAGCGACCTCACGTGTCCCAGGTGCCTCGCCATGCACGCCTCCGCGGCCTCCGCGTCGCCGGTCAGCATCAGGTCGAGGAGTTCGACGTGTTCCTCCGCCGACGGCAGGAGTTCGTTGCGCTCGTCGAGGCGGTTCAGTCCGTACAGGCGCGAGCGCTTGCGCAGCTCCCCCACCGTCTCCACGAGCCTCTCGTTGCCCGCGAGGCCCAGCAGGGTCAGGTGGAAGCGGCGGTCCGCCTCCAGATAGCCGATCAGGTCGTGCTTGCGGGCCGTGGCCACGATCTCCTCGGCGACCGGACGCAGCGCCTCCAGTTCCTCCCGGGTGGCGGTCCTGGTGACCTTGCCGACCACCGGCACCTCGATGAGCGCGCGGATCTCGGTGTACTGGTCGAGGTCGCGCTCGCTCACCTCGGTGATCCGGAAGCCCTTGTTCCGTACAGGCTCCACCAGGCCCTCGCGCGCCAGGTCGAGCATCGCCTCGCGCACCGGCGTCGCCGAGACGCCGAAGTCGGCGGCGAGACCCGGCGCCGAGTACACGGAACCGGGCCGGAGCTCGCCCGCGATGAGCGCCGCGCGCAGGGCGTTCGCCACCTGGTCGCGAAGTCGTTCCTGTGCGGTGATCAGGTGGCGCTGCTGCTTGAGTTCACCCATGGCGGCCCTCCGTGTTGCTGCGGACTGCCAGCGTACAATGTCACGTTGCGCTGTCGGTGGCCCGGTGGAGCGAGTACGTACGCGTCGAGGTGTAGAAGTCCAGGGCGCTGCGGCCCTGTTCACGCGGGCCGTGGCTGGAGGACTTCGTTCCGCCGAAGGGGAGGTGGAAGTCGACACCGGTCGATGGCGCATTGATGCGGATCATGCCCGTGTCGAGCGCGTCGAGTCCGTACAGGGCGGTGTCGAGGTCGGCGGTGTGCACGGAGGTGACCAGTCCGTGCGGGACGGCGTTGGCCATCCGTACGGCCTGACCGAGGTCCTCGGCGTGCAGCAGGGCGGCCACGGGACCGAACACCTCCTCCCTCAACAGCGGGTGGCCCGAGGGTACTTGCTCGACGAGGGTGGGCTCCACGAACCATCCCTCGTCGTGTACGGACCTGCCTCCCGCCAGCACGGTCACGTCGCGGGTGGCGTCCAGCACCGCGCGCCGCGCCCGCTCCGAGATCACCGGGCCGCACACGGTGCCCGGGTCCGCCGGGTCGGCGGCCGGGATCGCGCGCAGGGCGTCCACGAGGGCTTCCCGCAGGGGCCCGAGGGCGGCGCCCACGGCGATGACGCGGCTGGTGGCGGTGCACTTCTGGCCCGCGTATCCGGCGACGGCGGCGGCGATGTGGGCCGCGGCCCGGCGCGGGTCGGCGTCCGGGAGGACGAGTGCGGCGTTGAGGCCGCCCATCTCGGCCTGGACGGGGATGCCGCGCGCGGTCGCGGTGCGGACGACGGCGCCTCCGGTGACGGTGGATCCGGTGAAGGAGACGACGTCGGCGGCGGAGGTGAGGGCGTTGCCCTCGGGCGCTCCGCCGGGGACGAGCGTGAACACGCCGTCGGGGAGGGCCTGTTGGAGGAGTTCGGTGAGGCGGAGAGCGCAGGCGGTGGCTTCGGGGGCGGGCTTGAGGACGACCGCGTTCCCGGCGGCGAGGGCGGGGGCCGCCTTCCAGACGGGGATGGCGAAGGGGAAGTTCCACGGGGTGATCAGCCCGGCCACCCCGTAGGGCCTGCGCCGGGTGAGGAGCAGGCCGGGTCCGGCGGCGGGTTCGTGGACGGATCCGGTGGTGTCGTACGGGAGTTGGGCGTAGTAGCGCAGGATGGCGACGGTGCGCCCGACCTCGGCGCGGGCCTCCGCGAGGGGCTTGCCCACCTCTCGTACCGCAAGCAGTGCCAGTTCCGCGCCCGCCTGCTCGACGGCCTGTGCGGCGGCGGTGAGCGCCTGCGAGCGGGCGGCGGCGCCGGACGCGTACCAGGCGCGGTGGGCGTCGCGGGCCCGGTCGGTGGCCTCGACGGTGCGCCAGGTACCCGTGCTGGGGACGTCGGCGACGTGGTCGGCGGGGTTCGCGGGGTTGCGGGAGACGACGCGGGCGGAGACGAGTGTGCTCGTCACAGGAGGAACCCTCCGGGGAACGGGTCGGTCGGGTTGAGGAAGTACTGCGCGGTGCCGGTGATCCAGGCCCGTCCGGTGACGGTGGGCACGACCGCGGGGAGGCCGCCGACGGTGGTCTCCTCGATGAGGCGGCCGGTGAACTCCGTACCGATGAAGGACTCGTTGACGAAGTCGCGGCCGATCGGGAGTTCGCCGCGGGCGTGCAGCTGGGCCATGCGGGCGGAGGTGCCGGTGCCGCAGGGCGAGCGGTCGAACCAGCCCGGGTGGATGGCCATGGCGTGCCGGGAGCGGACGGCGTCGGAGCCGGGGGCGGCGAAGTAGACGTGCTTGAGGCCGGCGATGCGGTCGTCCTCGGGGTGCACGGGCCGGTGCGCCGCGTCGGCGTTGACGGCGTCCATCAGGGCGAGCCCGGCGGTGAGGATGTCGTCCTTGCGGGCGCGGTCGAAGGGAAGGCCGACCGCGTCGAGCTGGACGAAGGCGTAGAAGTTCCCTCCGTACGCCAGGTCATAGGTCAGCGTGCCGAGTTCGGGCACGTCGATCTTGCGGTCGAGGGCGACGCTGAAGGCGGGGACGTTGGTGAGGGTGACCCCGGTGGCGGCCCCGTCCGTGACGGCGACGTCGACGGAGACGAGACCGGCGGGGGTGTCGAGGCGGACGGTGGTGACGGGTTCCTGGACCTCGACCATGCCGGTCTCGACGAGGACGGTGGCGACGCCGATGGTGCCGTGGCCGCACATCGGGAGGTAGCCGGAGACCTCGATGAACAGAACGCCGTAGTCCGCGTCGGGGCGGGTCGGCGGCTGGAGGATGGCGCCGCTCATGGAGGCGTGGCCGCGCGGCTCGTACATCAGGAGCGTGCGGACGGCGTCCCGGTGCTCGGCGAAGTGCAGGCGGCGCTCGGCCATGGTGGCGCCGGGGATGGTGCCGACGCCGCCGGTGATGACGCGGGTGGGCATCCCCTCGGTGTGGGAGTCGACGGCGTGGAAGACGTGACGGGTGCGCAACTGGGCCTCCGTGGCGGCGGGTTGGGGGTGCTCGGTCAGCGGTGTCCGTCGGCGATCAGCTTCTCGGTGACGGCGCGCACGACGGACGCCAGCTCCTCGGGGAGCGGGAAGCGCGGCGGTCGGGTGGGGCCGCCGCGCTCGCCCACGAGGTCCATGGAGAGCTTGATGGACTGGACGAACTCGGTCTTGGAGTCCAGCCGCAGCAGCGGGTGCAGCGCACGGTAGAGGGGCAGCGCGGCCTCCAGGTCGCCGGCGACGGCGGCCCGGTAGAGGGCGACCGAGGCGTCGGGGAGGGCGTTGGGGTATCCGGCGATCCAGCCGACGGCACCGGCGAGCGCGAGCTCCAGCAGGACGTCGTCCGCACCGATCAACAGGTCGAGTTCCGGGGCGAGTTCGGCTATCTCGTAGGCGCGGCGGACGTCGCCGCTGAACTCCTTGACGGCGACGATGCTGCCGTCGGCGTGCAGGTCGGCGAGGAGCTGCGGGGTCAGGTCGACCTTGGTGTCGTACGGGTTGTTGTACGCGACGACGGGGACCCCGGCGCGGGCGACCTCGGCGTAGTGGGCGCGCACCGCGCCCTCCTCCGCACGGAAGGCGTTGGGCGGCAGCAGGAGGACGGAGCCGCAGCCCAGTTCGGCGGCGTGCTCGGTCCAGCGCAGGGACTCGGCGCTGCCGTACGCGGCGACGCCGGGCATGACGCGGTCGCCGCCCGCGACCTCGACGGCGGTGGCGACGACGCGGGCGCGCTCCTCGTCGGTGAGGGTCTGGTACTCGCCGAGGGAGCCGTTGGGCACGACGCCGTCGCAGCCCGCTTCGAGGAGGCGGGCGACCTGGGCGGCGTAGGTGTCGTAGTCGACGGTGAGGTCGTCGTGGAAGGGGAGCGTGGTGGCGACCATGATGCCGCGCCAGGGGTGGCGGCGGGGGGTGGCCGTGCCGGGGGTGCCGGGCTGGGGTGCGGTGACGTCGTTCGTGGCGTTCATGCGAGGACTCCCTAGTGTGGTGTGTGACATTTTATTGAAGTGCGGATCGATCCGGCAAGAGGGCAGGGGGACGAACTGCGCACGCTGTGCGGCCGGTTGCTCAGTCCTCGGCCAGTTGTCCCAGCGTGACGGGGCAGGCCAGGGGGCGGCGAGGGGCGGTGTCGGCCTCGCCTCCGGTCAGGCGGGCGACGGCGGCACCGCACATCCTTCCCTGGCACCAGCCCATTCCGGCGCGGGTGAGGAGTTTGACGGTACGGGCGTCACGCGCCCCGAGTTCGGTGACGGCCTCGCGCACCTGCCCGGCGGTGACCTCCTCGCAGCGGCAGACGTCGGTGTCGTCGCCCAGCCAGGCCGTCCAGCCGGGGCGCGGTGCGTGGGCCAGGGCCATGGCGTCGGCGAAGCGGCGCAGCCGGTCGCGGCGACGGGCCCGGGACACGCGCCCGGCCCCCTCCCTCCCGGCGATGTCGAGCGCGGCCAACTCCCCTTCTATCAGTGCCAGTTCGGCACCGCCGACGCCGCCGGTCTCGCCGGCCGACCAGACGCCGGGCACGGTGGTGCGCTGCCGGTCGTCGACGACCAGGGCGTGGGTGCCGTCGGGGGTGAGGCGGGTGGCGCAGCCGATGCCGGTGGCGGGTTCGAGCTGCGGGGCGAGGCCGTGGCCGACGGCGAGGGCGTCGCAGGGGATCCGGGTCCCGGTGCCGGGTACGGGCCGCCAGTCCCGGTCGAGGCGGGCGACGGTGACGGCTTCGACGCGGTCCTTGCCGTGCACCTCGATGACGGCGCTGCGCGTGCGTACGGGTATGCGGTGCCGCAGCAGCGCGGCGGCGTGCACCGCACCCTCGGCGAGCTTGCCGGGGTTGGCGGCGAGGGCTCCGGGACGGCGGGCGTACCCGACGTAACCGCTCGCCTCGACGACCACGGGCACCTCGGCCCCGGCGGCGGCGAGCGATCCGGCGACGGCGAGCAGCAGCGGCCCGCTTCCGGCGACGACGATCCGCTGTCCGGGCAGGACGAGCCCGGCCTTGAGCATGGCCTGCGCGCCACCGGCCCCCACGACTGCGGGCAGGGTCCAGCCGGGGAAGGGGAGTTGGCGTTCGTACGCCCCGGTGGCGAGCAGGAGTTTGGCGGCCCGTACGGTACGGCGCTCATCGGCGCCGTCGGGCCCGAGGGCGGCGTGCACCGACCACTGGCCCGCCGCGCCGGTGACGGCCCAGACGTGGTGTTCGGCGAGGTGGACGACGCGTCCGGCGGCGACGAGCGCCTCCAGGCGCGCCGCCCGGTCGGCGTACGCCTGCCAGGCGTGGTGCAGGGCCTCGGGGCGGCGGGCGTTGAGGCCGGGGGCGGGGTGCCGGTAGAACTGGCCGCCGGTGCGCGCGGAGGAGTCCAGCAGGGCGACCCGCAGACCGAGCCGCCCGGCGGCAACGGCGGCCGCCAGCCCGGCGGGCCCGGCGCCGACGATCGCGAGGTCGTAGGGGGTGTCGGCGGGGTCGGGATCGCCCTGCGGGGTGACCGCGGGGTCGCGCGGGGAGAGGGGGAGGTCCTGCGGGGTGACCGCGGGGTCGGTGTCGTCAGACGGCGAGGTCGGCACGCCCGGTTCCTTCCTGGGTGGTGACGGCGTCGCCCGGCCGGGCCGGGACGAGGCAGGCGCGTTGATTGGGGCGGGAGTTGACGGTGGCGAGGCAGTCGTAGCAGGAGCCGATCCCGCAGAAGGCCCCACGGGGCCGGCCGTCGCGCCGGGTGGTGCGCCAGGAGAGGATTCCGGCCGCCCAGAGGGCGGCGGCGACGCTCTGCCCGGGAAGGGCGGGCAGGGGCCGGCCGTCGAGGGTGATCTCGAAGGGGGGACCGGGGGCGGCGTGGGCGAGGTCGAGGGGGGTGCGGGGGGCGGCGCGGGGCGTGCGGGTCATGGCCAACCTTTCGGGTGGGGCTCCTCCTCCGTACGAGGGGCCCGGGTGGGGTGACGGGGGCGTGGGCGGGATACCGGCGGAACGTCGTGGGGCGGGCACGTGGGTCCGGTGTGCCGGGCGTCGGCACGGGGTGGACGCCGGGGCCGGGCGCGTGGACCAGGTCGCGCAGGCCCGGCGCGCGCGGGCGAGGGCGCGGGCACGGAGCGAGCGCCAGGCCGGAGCACGCGGGCCAAGACCCTCTGAGCCGCGCCTTCGTACGCTGAGCGCATGAGCCGGGCCCACCCGGTCCGTGCCCGTGCGTCGGGCCTGCCCAGACCGGGCCCGTGCGTCGGGCCTGCGCAGACCGGGCCCGTGTGCCGGGCCTGCACGGGCCGAACCCCCCTCCCCGAGCCCGACACACGGCCGAGCATGGGGGCCGCGCGCCTGGGCCGGGGGCACAGCCACCACCCCCGCCCCCGCCGTCACTCCACCCCCGCCCCCACCCCGAACCTCTCCGGGCGGAAGGCCCCTGCCAGTTCCGGTGTTCCGCCCGCGAGTGCGCTCGCCACGAACAGGCCGGTCGCGGGCGCCAGCCCGACCCCCGCCCCCTCGTGCCCGCACGCCTGGAAGAGGCCCGGCACCCTCGCGTCCGCCCCGATCGCCGGGAGATGGTCCGGCAGGTACGGCCGGAACCCGTGGTACGTCCGCATCACCCGCACCCCCTTCAACACCGGGAACAACTCCCCCGCCTGCCGCGCCAGCCTTCGCAGCACCTCCACCGACAGCGACCGGTCGAACCCGACCCGCTCCCGGCTCGCCCCGATGAGCACCGGCCCGGCGGCGGTCCCCTCCACCACGGCGGAGGTCTGGAGCGCGGCGGACCCGCTGGCCACGTCGGCGACGTAGTCGGCCGCGTACACCTTGCGCCGTACGACGCGTGGCAGCGGCTCGGTGACCAGCACGAATCCCCGCCGGGGCAGCACCGGCAGCTCGACGCCGGCGAGGGCGGCGATGCGGCCGCCCCAGGTTCCGGCGGCGTTGACCACGGCGGGGGCGAGGATCTCCCCGCGCGGGGTGCGTACGCCGCGTACCGCACCGTCGGGCCCGCGCAGGACGGCCGTGACCTCCTCGCCCAGCCTGAGCTGCGCGCCGGAGGCCCTGAGCAGGTGGGCGGCGGCGAGCGCGGGCTGCACCTGGGCGTCCTGCGGGTAGTGGACGCCACCGGCGAGGCCGGGGGCGAGGTGGGGTTCGAGGTCGTGCAGGGAGTCGACGTCCTCGCAGGTCACGCCCGCCTCGCGCTGGGTGGCGGCGAAGGCGCGCAGGGCCGCGAGCCCCGGCTCCGCGGCGGCCACGACGAGGCCGCCCTTGGGCTCGTACTCGATCCGCTCGGGGAATTCCTCGGCCAGCTCGCGCCACAGTCTCGTGGACAGCAGCGCGAGGTCGAGTTCGGGGCCCGGCTCCTTGTCGGAGACGAGCAGGTTGCCCTCGCCCGCGCCGGTCGTGCCGCCCGCGACGGGGCCGCGGTCGACGACGACGACGCTCAGGCCGGAGCGGGCGGCATAGAAGGCACAGGCCGCGCCGACCACACCGGCTCCGACGACGACAACATCAAAGGGGCGTCTCGTGAACACGCCAGTAATATGTCACACAACACTTGGAGTGCCAAGGGTTCTTGAGACGCCCACTTTCCAACTGTCGCTCAGCGCTCGGGGGTTCCTCCCGCCCCGGGGGTTCCTCCCACCTCGGGGGTTCCTCCTGTCCCACCCGGCTCAACAGGCTCAGGAAGCACCGCAATGCCGTCCAGCTCCACGAGTGCCTGTACGTCCCAGAGGCGGACCGCACCGATCACGGCCATCGCGGGATAGTCACGCCCGGCCAACCGCCGCCAGACACGCCCGAGTTCGGGGGCCTGCTCGCGGTAGTCGGCGACGTCGGTGGCGTAGACGGTCACCCGGGCCAGGTCGGCGGGGCCGCCTCCGGCGTCGGCGAGGGCGGCCAGGAGGTTGGTGAGCGCCGTCTCGAACTGCTCGACCAGCGTCTCCCCGACCACCTTGCCCGCCCCGTCGAGGGCGGTCTGACCGGCGAGGAACACCAGCCGGGAGCCGGTCTCTGCGACGCTGACGGCGTGCGAGAAGCCGGTGGGCGGGGAGAGTTCGGCGGGATTGTGGCGGCGGAGGTGTCCGTCGGCGGCGTCTGCGGGGGTCATCGTGCGTACAGCTCCTTCGCGATGATGGTGCGCTGGACCTCGGTGGCACCTTCGTAGATGCGGGGTGCGCGCACCTCCCGGTAGAGGTGTTCGAGCAGGTGGCCGCGCTGGAGGGCGCGCGCGCCGTGCAGTTGGACCGCCGCGTCCACCACGTACTGGGCGGTCTCGGTGGCGAAGAGTTTCGCCATGGCGGAACTCCGGGGGACGTCCGGTTCGTTCCTGTCGTACGCGGCGGCGGCCGCGTAGACGAGCAGCCGGGCGGCCTCGGTGCGGGTGGCCATCTCGGCGACCTGATGGGCGACGGACTGGAGGTTGTTGAGCGGCCCGCCGAAGGCGGTGCGGGTGGCGGTGTGCGCGAGCGTGGCCTCCAGCGCGGCCTGCGCCATGCCGACCGCGAACGCGCCCACGCTCGGGCGGAAGAGGTTCAGGGTGTCCATGGCGACCCGGAACCCCCGGTCGGGCGTGCCGATGACGTCGTCCGGCGTGACGTGCACGCGGTCGAAGGCGAGCGCGCCGATGGGGTGCGGGGAGAGCATGTCGAGGGCGGTCCCGGTGAGCCCGGCACGGTCGGCCGGCACCAGGAACGCGGTGACGCCCCGGGCTCCCGCGCCCGGTGTCGTACGGGCGAAGACGGTGTAGAAGTCGGCGTACGGGGCGTTGGAGATCCAGCATTTCTCGCCGCTCAGCAGCCAGCCGCCGCCCGCGTCCGGGGCCGCGCCCAGTTCCAGGGCCGCCGCGTCCGAGCCCGCGCCCGGCTCGCTGAGCGCGAATCCGGCGACCAGGCGGCCCTCCCGTACCCCGGGCAGCCAGCGTGCGCGCTGCGCGTCGGTGCCCGCGCGGGCGACGGGTGAGGCGCC
Source organism: Streptomyces sp. NPDC087440 (assembly GCF_044744005.1). Classification (NCBI taxonomy): domain Bacteria; kingdom Bacillati; phylum Actinomycetota; class Actinomycetes; order Kitasatosporales; family Streptomycetaceae; genus Streptomyces; species Streptomyces sp. NPDC087440. Next base: position 464,782 of record NZ_JBIUXN010000003.1, read on the forward strand.
GAGCCCCTGGAGCGCGAGGGCGGTCTCCGCCTCCGTACAGCCGTGGGCGAGGGATTCCCGCATCAGGCAGAGGTCGAGCGCGCCGGAGGAGAAGAGGCGCTCCAGCAGGCCGAGTTCACCGAGGGCGGCGACCAGCGGACGGTTGAGCCGCCCCGGCTCGCCCTTCTCGGCGAGGGGGCGCAACCGTTCCGCGGCGAGCGCCCGCAGCTCCTCGCACCACTCGCGCTGCTGCGGTTCCAGGGCGAATCCGGGCATCTGCGGCCCCTCTCAGCTCGCGCACCCCGCGTTTATCGCGGACCGTTGACTGTCGTCACCGTCACGATACGCTCGGGAGGGCCCGTACCACAGGCGACCGCACTCACGCACCGCACGCCCAGCCGCACCGCACCGCACGTCCAGCCGCACCGCGCACCGCGCACTGCACACCCAGCCGCACCGCGCACCGTTCCGCCTTGTGAACACAGCACCACAGCGCCCGCATCACCGCACGGCAGGATCACCCACCCGTCAGACCGTCAGTCGCATCCCGGACTGCTCGCTGCAAGGGGGCCAACCCGTCATGGCCATGGAGCTGCACCCCTCGGCCCACACCGACACCTTTCCGCGCGACCACCTGCCGCCCGTCGAGCAGTGGCCCGAGCTCCTCTTCGAGCTGCCGGAACTCCAGTACCCCGATCGGCTCAACTGCGGCGTCGAACTCCTCGACCGCCCGCTCGCGGAGTTCCGGGCGGACCGCCCCGCCCTGCGCACGCTCACCGGCGAGGTCTGGTCGTACGGCGAACTGCGCGAGCACACCGACCAGATCGCGCACGTGCTCACCGACGACCTGGGGGTCGTCCCCGGCAACCGCGTCCTGCTGCGCGGCCCGACCACGCCCTGGCTGGTGGCCTGCTGGCTCGCGGTGATGAAGGCGGGCGCGGTGGCGGTCACCGTCCTGGCGCAGCAGCGGCCCGCCGAGCTGGCGACGATCTGCGAGATCGCGCAGGTCGGCCATGCCCTGTGCGACGTACGGACGGTGGACGACCTGGTGAAGGCGGAGGTGCCGGGGCTGCGGGTCACGGCGTTCGGCGGGGACGCGCCGGACGACCTGGTGCGGCAGGCGGCGATCAAACCGATGCTGTACGAGGCCGTCGACACGGCGGCGGACGACGTGGCGCTGATCGCGTTCACGTCGGGGACGACGGGCCGGCCCAAGGGGTGCATGCACTTCCACCGGGACGTGCTGGCCGTCGCCGACACGTTCGCACAGTACGTACTGCGCCCGGAGCCGGACGACGTGTTCGCGGGGAGCCCGCCGCTCGGCTTCACCTTCGGGCTGGGCGGTCTGGTGATCTTCCCGTTGCGGGTGGGGGCTTCGTCGCTGCTGCTGGAACAGGCGGGGCCGCGCGAGCTGTTGCCCGCGCTGGCGCAGCACCAGGTGTCGGTGCTGTTCACCGCGCCGACCGCGTACCGGATCATGCTGGACGAGCTGGCGGACCCGAAGGTCTCCCCCGACCTGAGCGCGCTGCGCCGCTGTGTGTCGGCGGGCGAGAACCTTCCGGCGGCGACCTGGCAGGCCTGGTACGAGCAGACGGGCGTCCGCGTCATCAACGGCATCGGCGCCACCGAGCTCCTGCACATCTTCATCTCGGCGGCGGACGACGACATCCGCCCCGGCACCACGGGCAGGCCCGTGCCGGGCTGGCAGGCGCGCGTGGTGGACGCCGACGGTTCCGAGGTGCCGGACGGCGAGCCGGGTCTGCTCGCGGTGCGCGGCCCGGTGGGCTGCCGCTACCTCGCGGACGAACGCCAGCAGGTGTACGTGCGGCACGGCTGGAACCTCACCGGTGACACCTATGTGCGCGATACGGAGGGCTACTTCCGCTATGTGGCGCGCGCGGACGACATGATCGTGTCCGCCGGGTACAACATCGCGGGCCCCGAGGTGGAGGACGCGCTGCTGCGCCATCCCGACGTGCTGGAGGCGGCGGTGGTGGGCCGGGCGGACGAGCTGCGCGGGCAGGTGGTCGCCGCGTACGTGGTGCTGCGGGAGGGTGTGCCGCGCACCGAGGAGACGGTGACGTTGCTGCGGGACTTCGTGAAGGCGGAGCTGGTGCCGTACAAGTGCCCGCGCGAGATCGTCTTCCTGGACGTGCTGCCGCGCACTCCCACCGGCAAGCTGCAGCGCTTCCGGCTGCGGAACGCGGGCGGGCCGTGGCCGGAGGGGGCGCTGGGGGCCGGGGTTGTGGGGGTGCCGGGGACCGGGGCTCTCGGCGTGCCGGGGGCCGGGATTCCGGGTGCGTCCGGGACCGTACAGTGATCGCGTGGCTGACCTGCACACTCCTCGCTCACTGATCATCACGCTGTACGGGGCCTACGGGCGCGGCGGTGGCCACCTGACGGGTGGCGGTGGCGTCTCCGGGGCCGGTGCCGCCGATCCGCCGATGCCTGTCGCGGCGTTGATCCGGCTGCTGGCGGCGGTGGGCGTGGACGCGCCGTCCGTACGGTCGGCTGTCTCGCGTCTCAAGCGGCGCGGGCTGCTGGAGTCGGCGCGGACGCCCGAGGGGGCGGCCGGGTACGCACTGTCCGGCGACGCCCGCCAACTGCTGGACGACGGGGACCGCCGCATCTACGCCGGTACGGAGCCGAGTCTGGCGGACGGGTGGGTGCTGGCGGTGTTCTCCGTGCCGGAGGCCGAGCGCGCCAGGCGGCACGTACTGCGCTCGCGGCTGGCGCGGCTGGGCTTCGGGACGGCGGCGCCGGGGGTGTGGATCGCGCCGGGCGGCCTGTACGAGGAGACGCGGCACACGCTGGAGCGGCTGCAACTGGCGGAGTACGTGGAGCTGTTCCGGGGCGATCACCTGGGGTTCGCGGCGACGGAGGACTCGGTGGCGCGGTGGTGGGACCTGGCGGAGATCGCCGGCCTGCACCATGCGTTCCTTCAGCGGAACGAGCCGGTGCTGCGGGGCTGGGAATCGAGGGACGCCCTGGACGACCCGGAACGGGCCTACCGGGACTACCTGTTGGCCCTCGACTCCTGGCGACGGCTGCCGTACGCGGACCCGGGGCTGCCTGCGGAACTGCTGCCGGAGGACTGGCCCGGGGGTCGCTCGGCGGAGGTCTTCGCGGGGCTCCACGCGGGGTTGCGGGACGCGGGGGCGGAGTTCGTGCGGGGGGTGTAGGGGCCCCTTCGCGGCATCGGCGGGCGGTGTTCACGGGCTCAACGGGCGCATTCGTACGACGAACGGCAGCGCCTGTGGATACTCGCGCGCACGCTTCTCGACGGTCTGCGCATGATGAGGCATGACCTGGACTTTCACGGAAGACCTCAAGGAATTCCTGGACGTGGCGCGTGCGTCGCTGGCGTCCGGGCCGGTGCGGAACACGCTGTTGCTGACGGTGTCGACGACGCTGGCGCGGCGGGGCGTGGACGCCTACGGCGAGGAGCCGCCGCTCTTCGGCTGGTGGCGTCGCCCGGCCGACGGGATCGTGGACGGGGCGCTGATATGGACCCCGCCGGAGCCGGTGCTGCTCGGTGCGGTGCCCCCGGAAGCGGTCCGCCCGCTGGTACGGGCCCTGGGGGACCACTCGGTCCTGGGCGGCCGGAAGGTGGTCGGCCTGAACGTGGAGGGCGGGGCGGCGGCGGAAGCGGCTGCCGCCTGGGCGGAGTCGGCCGGTGCGGGGCGTGGCGGTCTGCGGCGCGGGGTCGAGCATCGGCTGTACCGGCTGGGCGAGTTGATACCGCCGCCCCGGCTGCCCGCGGGGCGGGCCCGGCTCGCGACGCCTGAGGACCGTGAGGTGCTGGTGGAGTGGGTGCGGGCGTTCGCCGCGGACACGGGGCAGCCCGGGGACCGGGCGGGGGCCATCGTCGACGAGCGGGTGCGGCACGGGGGCCTGACCGTGTGGGAGGACCCGGAGGGCATACCGGTGTCCATGGCCGGCGTGACGCTCCCCGCTGAGGGCATGGTGCGGCTGGCCCTCGTCTACACACCGCCGGAGCTGCGCGGCAGCGGCTACGCGGCGGCGGTGACGGCGGACGTCGGCGCGGCCGCCGTGGCGGCCGGGGTCGGCGAGGTGCTGCTGTTCGCGGACGCGGCGAACCCGGTCAGCAACCGGATCTATCAGCGGCTCGGTTTCGAGGAGGTGTCGACACGGGTGGTGCTCACGGTGCCGGCCGGGGAGTGAGCGGCTTCGGCGGCCCGTGCAGGCTGAGCCGTGGTTTGGGGCCGTCGGTGCGGCCGGTCGGCGGTTTGCGGCTCCCGGCGCGGTACGGGAGCGGCCAGGGGGCGCCGGGGCCGGAGTAGTCCTGTTCGGCGGCGGCGTGCAGGGTCCAGTGGGGGTCGTAGAGGTGGGGCCGGGCGAGGGCGCAGAGGTCGGCGCGGCCCGCGAGGAGGAGGGAGTTGACGTCGTCCCAGGAGGAGATCGCGCCGACCGCGATCACGGGGACGCCGAGGGCGTTGCGGATCCGGTCGGCGTACGGGGTCTGGTAGCTGCGGCCGAATTCGGGGGCCTCGTCGGAGACGACCTGGCCGGTGGAGACGTCGATGGCGTCGGCGCCGTGCTCGACGAAGGCGCGGGCGATCGCGACGGCCTCTTCCTCGGTGGTGCCTCCCTGGGCCCAGTCGGTGGCGGAGACACGGACGGTCATGGGTTTGTCGTCGGGCCAGATGCCGCGGACGGCGTCGAAGACTTCGAGGGGGAAGCGGAGGCGACGGGCGAGGGTTCCGCCGTAGGCGTCGGTGCGCTGGTTGGTGAGCGGGGAGAGGAAGCTGGAGAGCAGGTAGCCGTGGGCGCAGTGGAGTTCGAGGAGGTCGAAGCCGCAGCGGGCGGCGCGCCAGGCACAGGCGGCGAACTGTTCGCGGATGTCGATGAGGCCGGAGCGGTCGAGCTGGGCCGGGACCTGGTTGACGCCGGGCCGGTAGGGCAGCGGCGAGGGGGCGACGAGGGGCCAGTTGGTCTCGGAGTCGGTGGCGTCGAGCGGTTGGTCGATGCCGTCCCACATCAGCTTGGTGGAGCCCTTGCGGCCGGAGTGGCCGAGTTGGACGCCGATGGCGGTGCCGGGGCTCTGCCGGTGGACGAAGTCGGTGATCCGCCGCCAGGCGGTGGCCTGTTCGGGGGTGTAGAGCCCGGCGCAGCCGGGGGTGATGCGTCCTTCGGGGCTGACGCAGACCATCTCGGTCATGACCAGTCCCGCTCCGCCGAGGGCGCGGGAGCCGAGGTGGACGAGGTGGAAGTCGCCGGGGACGCCGTTCTCGGCGGAGTACATGTCCATGGGTGAGACGACGACGCGGTTGCGCAGGGTCAGGTCGCGCAGCCGGAAGGGGGTGAACATCGGTGGGGTGTCGGGTGAGGGGCAGCCGAAGTCCGCCGCGACGGCCTCGGTGAAGTCGCTGTCGCGCAGGCGCAGGTTGTCGTGGGTGACGCGGCGGCTGCGGGTGAGGAGGTTGAAGGCGAACTGCCGGGGCGGCTGGTGGACGTATCCGGCGAGGTCCTCGAACCAGCGCAGGCTGGCGGCTGCGGCCCGCTGCGTCGACTCCACGACGGGCCGGCGTTCGCTCTCGTAGGCGGCGAGCGCGGTGGGCAGGTCGGGCTGTTCCTCGATGCAGGCGACGAGTGCGAGGGCGTCCTCGACGGCCAGCTTGGTGCCGGAGCCGATGGAGAAGTGGGCGGTGTGCGCGGCGTCGCCGAGCAGGACGGTGTTGCCGTGCGACCAGCGGTCGTTGACGACCGTGCGGAAAGCGATCCAGGAGGAGTTGTTGCCTTTGAGAGGACGGCCGCCAAGAGCGTCGGCGAAGACCTTGGCACAGCGCTCGACGGACTCGGCCTCGTCGCAGGCGTCGAGCCCGGCGGCCCGCCAGACCTCTTCACGCATCTCGACGATGACGGTCGAGGAGTCCTTCGCATAGGGGTAGCCGTGCAGCTGCATCACCCCGTGCTCGGTCTCCGCGATCTCGAAGCGGAAGGCGTCGAAGGCGAAGTCGGCGGCGAGCCAGATGTACCGGCAGCGGTGGGAGGTGATGCGGGGCCCGAACACGTCGGCGTGGGCCTGCCGGGTGAGGCTGTGCACCCCGTCGGCGGCGATCACCAGGTCGTACGCGGTGGCCAGTTCGGCGGCGGTCGGGGCTTCGGTACGGACCCGGAGCTCGACACCGAGGGAACGGCAGCGGGCGTGCAGGACCTCCAGGAGCCTGCGCCGGCCGAGGGCGGCGAACCCGTGACCGCCGGAGGTGAGGCGACGGCCGCGGTGCACGACGTCGATGTCGTCCCACCGGACGAACTCGGCGGTGAGCGCCCGGTACACCTCGGGGTCGGCGTGCTCGATGCCGCCGAGGGTCTCGTCGGACAGGACGACGCCGAACCCGAAGGTGTCGTCGGGAGCGCCCCGCTCCCAGACGGTGACCTCACGCTCCGGGTCGAGCCGCTTGAGCAGCGCGGCGGCATAGAGCCCACCGGGCCCGCCACCGATGACGGCGACGCGGAGGGGGGTGCGGGGGGCGGGGCCCGGGGTGAGCTGTGCGGTGGGCGAGGGGGCGGGGGTGGGGGTGGGGGTGGGTGGGTGGGGGGAGGGGGGGAGGGGGCCCCCACCAGATGTGCTGGTCATCGTCACCGCCCCCGCCACTTCGGCGCCCGCTTCTCCGTGAACGCGGCATGGAATTCGGCGTAGTCCTCGCCGTTCATCAGCAGCGCCTGGGTGGCGGCGTCCATCTCGACGGCGGCGGCGAGCGGCATGTCGAGTTCGGCGGTGAGCAGGGCCTTGGTCTGGGCGAGTGCCAGGGCGGGCCCGTCGGCGAGCCGCCGGGCCAGGGCGGCGGCGCGGATGTCGGCCTCGCCCTCCTCGGTCAGTTCGCTGAGCAGTCCGATCCGCTCGGCCTCCGGTGCCCGCACCGGCTCCCCCAGCATCAGCAGCCGGGTGGCGTGGCCGAGGCCGACGACGCGCGGCAGCAGATAGGCGGCGCCCATGTCGCCGCCGGACAGCCCGACCTTGGTGAAGAGGAACGCGAACCTGGCCGTCGGGTCGGCGATCCGGAAGTCCGCGGCGAGTGCGAGGACGGCCCCCGCCCCGGCCGCCACCCCGTGCACGGCCGCGATCACCGGGAATGGGCATTCGCGCAGCGCCCGTACGACCTGCCCGGTCATCCGGTTGAAGTCGAGGAGCTGCGCGGTGTCCATGGACAGGGTGGCCCCGATGATCTCGTCCACGTCGCCGCCGGAGCAGAACCCGCGCCCCTCCCCCGCCAGCACCAGCACGCGCACGGAGCGCTCCCGGGCGAGTTCGGCGAGGAGGTCGCGCAGGTCGGCGTATGCGCCGAAGGTCAGCGCGTTCAGTTTGTCCGGGCGGGCGAGGGTGACCGTCGCGACCCCTTCGTCGAGGGTCAGCCGCAGATGGCGCCATTTCTCGGTGCGCTGGGCGGAGCTGAGGAACGGGCTCATGGGCGCAGCCTCCCGGTGCCGGTGCCAGTCCTTCGAAGCTATCACCGGTCCGTGACTCTCGTCACGAGTACGCGATAAGCGGCGTCCGAGGGATTCCGCATCGCCCTTCCGCGCACCCGAGCCCACCCGCCTGCACCCGACGCCCCGTCCAAGGTCCCAAAGGACTGTGGCGCAGGTCCCACCCGTTCCCGGCGAGCGGCCCTACTGGAACAGGCTTTCGCTTCGTACCGTTGCAAGCAGGAACTCTGCTCCCCGAACGGACCTCGCCTTGCCCCCTGCCTCCGGCCCTCTCTCCGGCCCCGCCCCCGGCCCCGCTTCCTGGCGCATCGAGCTGCCACACTCACCGGCCGCGGTGCCGATGGCCCGCGCCCTGATCCGTACGGCGCTGGCGGAACTGGAGGCTCCGGCCGCGGACAGCGACACCGCCGAGCTGCTGACCGCCGAGCTCGTGGCCAACGCCGTCGAGCACACCAGCGGTTCCGCCCCCATCGAGCTGGTGGTGGAGCTGCTGCCGACGGGCTGCCAGGTCGAGGTGCACGACGGGGACCCCGGCCCGCCCGGCAACCTGGAGTCCTCCGAGGCCGACCAGTGCCCGGACCCCTGGCAGGAGCACGGCCGTGGGCTCCTGTTGATCCGTACGCTCAGCTCGGACTGCGGACACCGGCGTACGGATTCGGGCAAGGCGGTGTGGTTCCGCCTTCCCGCACCGCACTGATCCCCGGACCCACCCCCGCCGCGTCAGGCCTCCCGCTGGGCCGACTCCCCCACCGGCGCCTTGCCCTCCGCCGCCCCGAGCCGCGAGTTCCGGCGGCCGTAGAGCGCGTACACCAGTGCTCCGACAACGAGGAACGCGCCGAACTGGAGCCACGTCCGCCAGCCCGTTCCGTAGATCAGGTAGAGGCAGAACAGCACTCCCAGCACCGGCAGGACGGGGAAGAGCGGCACCCGGAAGGACCGCTGGAGGTCCGGGTTGCGGCGGCGCAGCGCGATGACCGCGATGTTGACGACGGCCATGATGGCGAGGGTGCCGATGGTCGTGAGGTTCATGACGACGTCGAGCGGTACGACCGCCGCCGGGATCGCGAACACGGCGGCGACGATCCACGTGTTGGCGACCGGCGTGGAGGTCTTCGGCGAGATGCGTTCGAAGATCCGCGGGATGAGGCCGTCGCGGGACATCGACATCAGGATGCGGGTCTGTCCGTACATCACGGCGAGGACCACCGACGCGATGGCGACGACCGCGCCGAAGGCAATGATGCCGCCGCCGAGGGCGGAGTCGGTGACCTTGTTGACGATCAGGGAGAGCGCGGCGGGCTTGGAGGCGACCTCGTCGGCGGACATGGCGCCGATGGCGGCGATCGCGACCAGGCAGTAGAGCAGGGTGACCACGCCGATGCAGATCATGATCGCGAGGGGGATGTTCTTGCGCGGGTTCTTGACCTCTTCACCGGCGGTGGTGATCGCGTCGAAGCCGATGTACGAGAAGAACGCGACGGAGGCCCCGGACGTGACGCCCATCAGGCCGTGCGCGGCGAAGGGTGAGAGGTTCTCGGAGTTGAACGCGGTGAAGGCGATCGCGCAGAACAGGATGAGCACGGCGATCTTCACGACGGCCATCACGGCGGTGGCGCGGGCGCTCTCGCGGATGCCGCGCACCAGCAGCAGCGCGGCGAGCAGCATCACGACGACGGCCGGGATGTTGACGACGCCGCCGTCGCCGGGCGGACTGGAGAGCGCGGCGGGCAGTTGCCAGCCGACGAGGCTGTTCAGCAGTTCGTTCAGGTACTGGCCCCAGCCGACGGCGACGGCCGACACCGAGATGCCGTACTCCAGGAGCAGGCACCAGCCCACCAGGAACGCGATGCGCTCGCCGAGGGTGGCGTACGCGAAGGAGTAGGAGCTGCCGGAGACCGGGATCGCGCCGCCCAGCTCGGCGAACGAGAACGCGGTGAAGATGCAGGTGATCGCGGCCAGCACGAATGACACGACGACGGCGGGTCCGGCTTCGGCGACGCTGTCGGAGAGGCCGACGAAGATGCCGGTGCCGACGATGGCGCCGACGCCGAAGCACACGAGCTGGAAGAGCCCCATGGTGCGCTTCAGGCCGTGCCCCTCCAGGTCAGCGCCGGATTCGGCGACGAGGAGGTCGGGTGACTTGATGCGTTGCATGGGGGTGGTTCTCATCTCTGGTGCCTGCGTGAACAGCAGAAAGGGGTCCGGGCATGTATGCCCGAACCCCATCAAGCACCGCAATGGTAACCATCGCACCGCATATTCACCCAATCGGGCGTATTGCTATTCAGTGCGCCCCGGGGTCGCGACGTCGGCCATCGTCGCGACCAGGACCGCCTTGATGGTGTGCAGCCGGTTCTCGGCCTCGTCGAAGACGACGGAGTGCGCGGATTCGAAGACCTCGTCGGTGACTTCCAGGGAGGTCAGGCCGTACTGCTCGTGGATCTCGCGGCCGACCTTGGTGCCGAGGTCGTGGAAGGCGGGCAGGCAGTGCAGGAACTTCACGTCCGGGTTGCCGGTGGCGCGCAGGACGTCCATGGTCACGGCGTAGGGGGTAAGGGATGCGATGCGCTCGGCCCAGACCTCCTTGGGCTCCCCCATGGACACCCAGACGTCGGTGGCGACGTAGTCGGCACCGCGCACGCCCTCCTCCACCTCCTCGGTGAGGGTGATGCGGGCCCCGCTCTCCTCGGCCAGCTTGCGGGCCTGCGTGACGATCCCCTCGGCGGGCCAGTAGGCGCGCGGGGCGACGATCCGTACGTCCATGCCGAGGAGGGCACCGGTGACCAGGTAGGAGTTGCCCATGTTGAAGCGGGCGTCGCCGAGGTAGGCGAAGGCGATGCGCTCCAGCGGCTTGTCGCTGTGCTCGGTCATGGTGAGCACGTCGGCGAGCATCTGGGTGGGGTGCCAGTCGTCCGTGAGGCCGTTGAAGACCGGCACTCCGGCGTACGCGGCGAGTTCCTCGACCGTCGTCTGGGCGTCGCCGCGGTACTCGATGCCGTCGAACATCCGGCCGAGCACGCGGGCGGTGTCCTTGGCCGACTCCTTGTGCCCGATCTGCGAGCCCGCAGGGTCGAGGTACGTGGTCGACGCGCCCTGGTCGGCGGCGGCGACCTCGAAGGCGCAGCGGGTGCGGGTGGACGTCTTCTCGAAGATCAGCGCGATGTTGCGACCGCGCAGCCACTGCACTTCGGTGCCGTTCTTCCGGGCCGCCTTGAGTTCGGCGGCGAGGTCGATCAGCCCGCGGAACTCCGCGGCGCTGAAGTCGACCTCCTTGAGGAAGTGACGGCCCTTCAGGGAGTGGCGGCCTTCGAGAAATGACGTCATGGGGACGCTCCAGGGGGCGACGGGCGGACCGCGCGGGCAGGATCGACCGCACGAACACTGAAACTATATACGTTGAAGCGCATCACTATACGGCCTCACGTTCGATCGGACAGCTCATGCAGCGCGGTCCGCCACGTCCCCTGCCCAGCTCGCTGCCCCGGATCTCGATCACTTCGATGCCCTGTTTCCGCAGGTGGGTATTGGTGGTCACATTCCTTTCGTACGCGACGACCACACCCGGCTCCACCGCGAGGACGTTGCAGCCGTCGTCCCACTGTTCGCGCTCGGCCGCATGCACATCCTGGGTGGCGGTCAGCACGCGGACGGAGTCCAGGCCGAGGGCGGCGGCGATCGCCCGGTGCATGTGCTCCGGCGGGTGATCGGTGACCTTGAGTTCACGCTCGCCGACGCCGGGTTCGATCGTGTACGAGCGGAGCATGCCGAGCCCCGCGTACTGGGTGAAGGTGTCGCCGTCGACCATGGTCATGACGGTGTCGAGGTGCATGAAGGCCCGGCGCTTGGGCATGTCGAGCGCCACGATCGTCTGCGCCGACCCGGCCGCGAACAGCCCCCTGGCCAGCATTTCCACGGCCTGCGGAGTGGTCCGCTCGCTCATCCCGATCAGGACGGCCCCGTTGCCGATGACCAGGACGTCGCCGCCCTCGATGGTGGAGGGGTAGTCGCTCTGCCCCTGCGACCAGGTGTGGAAGCCGCCCGCCTCGGGACCGGTGAACAGGGGATGGTGCTTGTAGATCGCCTCGAAGTGCACGGTCTCGCGCTGCCGGGCGGGCCAGCGCATCGCGTTGATGGACACCCCGTCGTAGATCCAGGCGGAGGTGTCACGGGTGAAGAGGTGGTTGGGCAGCGGGCCGAGGAGGAAGTCGTCCAGGTCCATGACGTGGAAGCGCACCGAGGTCGGCTCCGGGTGCCGTTCCAGGTATTCCCGCTTGGTCATCCCGCCGACCAGCGCCTCGCAGAGTTCGGCGGCGGGCAGTTCGTCGAACGCGGCCCGCAGGTGGTCGGTGGCGAGCGGCCCGTACTCCTTCTCGTCGAAGACCCGGTCCAGTACGAGTCGTCTCGCCTCCGGCAGTTCCAGGGCGTCGGTGAGGAGGTCGCCGAAGAGGTGCACCTCCACTCCCCGGTCGCGCAGCACGTCCGCGAACCCGTCGTGCTCCTGCCGCGCCCGGCGCACCCAGAGCACGTCGTCGAAGAGGAGTGCGTCCTTGTTGCTGGGGGTGAGGCGCTTCAGTTCGAGGTCGGGGCGGTGGAGGATGACGCGGCGCAGCCGCCCGGTCTCGGAGTCGACGTGGAATCCCATGGCTCAATCCTGACCGCCCGGGCCCCGCTTCACCCGTCGAACACCGCCTCGTCGTCGAACACGTCACGCTCCCGCCCGTCACGCCTCCGGGACCCGCGCCGGTATGCGCAGGCTCCGCTGCCACACCTCGCAGGCGATCACCGAGGTCAGCGCCCCGGTGAACCGCTGGCGGCACCAGGTGTCGGTCAGTCCGGGCAGGTGCTCGACGGTCAGGGAGTCGAGCAGTTCCGCCAGGCGCGGCTCGTCCAGCTTGAGGTAGCGCCCCTGGCGCTGTGCCGGTTTCTTGTCGAAGTCCGAGGCGCACAGCGCCCGCAGTTCGTCCCCGACCGAGGCCAGCAGCTTCCCGGCCCGCTCGGCGGTGAGCTCCCGCACGGGACACGGCTCCGCCGCGGCCGCCGATGTCTCCGGAACCGGTGCGTCGTCCGCTTCCCGTTGTGCCGTGTGCGTGTCCCGCTGTGCCGTGTGCGTGGTGTCCGCACACCGGGTGGCGACGGTCTGCGCCAGCACGTCCGCCAGGTCGGCGTCCAGGGCGGTACGCACCGCTGCCGCGAACGTCTCCCCCACTCCGGCCAGGACGAACGGCTCCACGTGCTGCATCAGTTCCTGGAACGCCAGGAGCGTGTCCGCGCCGCCCTCCCGGAGCCGCCGTGCCTGTTCCCCCATCAGGTCCTCGGCCCATTCCCTCAGCGGCGCGCTCTCCACCAGCCGGGCGGCCGCCTCCGGGAACGCCGTCAGCTCGTGCCGACCGCCCGCGAAGCGGAGTTCCGAACGGGCCGGCAGCGTCAGTTCGTGCAGGATCCGCTCGCGGAAGACGGGGGCGTCGAGGAGCGCGACGACGTCGTCCGTGCCGTGCTCGGCCATCCACGCCACCAGGTGCATGCGGCGCCATCCGGTCCCTTCCGGCTCGGCGAGCGGCATGCCGGCCCTGACCAACGCGACGGCCAGGTCCAGCCGCAGGCCCAGGTGCCCCGGGGTCGTGTACCGCTGTTTGGTCCCCAGCCACGGGTCGCGCGTCTCGCCCGCCGCGCGGGTCCGGTCGGCGATCGCGGCGAGGACGGGTTCCAGTCCGGTCACGGGCAGGCTCATGCCCTCGTAGCCGGTCAGGAAGCGGGTCAGCCAGCGGTGTGTGTCGGTGAGGGGCAGCAGGTCGCCCTGGTCACCCGGCTCCCCGGCGCCTCCGTCGCCGGTCAGCCGGCGCAGGACGCCCAGGTCTGCGAGGTAGGTCAGCCAGGAGGCGGCCGTATCGGCGATCTTCGCTGCGGTCCGGGCGCGCGGCGCGGACACGGTCCGCAGCAGTACGGGCACCACCGCGTCCGGGTCCTCGGCCAGCAGTCGGCGCAGTACCGGCTGCCAGGCGTTCCACACCGCCGGGGCGCAGGTGTCCATGGCTCCGCCGCCCAGCAGGGTGGCGAGGATCTCGGTGTGCGTGTCGTCGGCGGGCAGTTTCCTTCCCGCGCCCCGGGTCAGCTCGGCGGCGAACGTGTCCGGGATCTCGCGGCTGCTGCGGCACCAGGTGTGCACCAGGCTGCGGTAGCTGTCCGCGCCCTGTTCGGCGGAGGTGCGGGCCGCGACCTCTTTGCGGTGCGTGGTCAGTTCCTTGACGGTGACGGCGCCGAGTCCCACGAACTCGTCGAACAGGGCGTGGCGTGCCTCCTCGTCCACCGGTCCGCCCAGCTTCCGCTCGGCCGCCCGTGCCGCGGTGAACAGCGGCCGGGCCATCGCCGAGCTGCCCGCCCCGGCGACCACGCGGGCGGCTTCGTCCAGTGCGTACGGCAGGAGTGCGGGGCAGTGCGCGGTGGCCCTGGCCGCCGTCTTGGCGAACTGGTCGGCGGCACGGCCCGGTTTGGCAGGGGCCAGTTCGGCGCACTTCCGCAGCGGAGTGAGCAGGACCATCGCCTCGCGTGCCAGCTCGGGGTGCGCGGTGCACACCCGGGGGAGGAAGCCGAGCGGCTCCGTGCGCACCCGGCCCACGGTGGTCCCGTCGCCGCCTTCGGGGGTCAGCCCGAGGGCGGCCGCGACGACGTCTTCCGCGGCTCCCGCTCGGGCGGGGACGAGGCGTACGAGGCGGTGTCCGGCGTCGAACGGGCCGGCGTCGTAGTGGCGTGCCGTCAACGGCTCCTGGGAGCCTGCGCTCACGGGCTCCTGGGAACCTGCGCTCACGTCTCCGGCGAGGACCGCGCCTTGCTGGAGCAGGCGCCCGTCGGCGGCGGGTTCCCCAGGTGGGGTGGGCGGGACGGGCGGTTCGGCGGGAGCCGGTCCGGTGGCCGCGTACTCGGCACAGGCCACCAGGAACTCCTGGTAGGCGGCGGTGGAGTCGGCGGGCCGCGGGGTGGGGGCCGGCGGGCTGTCGAAGGGGTTGTCGGCCCTGTCGTGGACCTCGGCGAGGACCCGCATGCCCTCGGACCACGCGACGCGCGGCACCGGGTCGTACGCGCCGAGGCCCGTGCGTCCGTCGATGCCGTCCCAGAAAAAGGAGTTGAGGGAGACGGGTGACTCGGGGCCCTGGTAGCGCAGGTCGAGTTGCATGCCGTAGCGGTGTCCGGCGACGAGGACCGAGAAGTGGGCGGTCTCGCCGTTGATGCGTCCGCCGTGCGGGGTGATGACCCGTTCGAAGTGGGCGCCGCTGGAGTAGTCGCCGTCACGGAAGGGCCGGATGCCGTACCGCTTGGGTTCCTTCGGTCCCGGGGTGGCGTCGGGGCGCACCCACACGGTGCGGTGCAGTTGCTCGATGTGCTGCTTGCCGCCGAAGGTGTCGAGCAGGTCGAGCCAGGCGTCCAGGCGGCCGGTGCCGCGCGGGTCGAGCAGTACGGGGTGCGGGACGGCCAGCACCTCGTCGGTGAGGGTGAACTCGCCCTCGGGTGACGTCACATGGAGACAGCGGTCGGGCCCGAGGCCGGTGAGCAGGCCCGCACGCGTGAGGTCGGGCCCGGTGCCGTACGGGGCCACGACCGCGTAGCGCAGGGCGCGCCGCCAGTACGGGTCGCTCCACACCGCACGGATCAGCGCGGCGGGGACGGGCAGGGAGCGGGCCATCCAGGTCTCGACCCGGGTGCGGGCGTCGGCGGCGTGGTCGGCCAGCCAGTCGCCCAGCGCGGCCAGTTCGAGGACCGCGTCCTGTTTCTTCAGCGCGGGCGGCAGCTTCTTCAGCTCGCGCCCCGCGGCGTTGCGGCAGCGGATCTGCGGGGCGGGTTCCGCGTACACGTCGAGCGTGACCTCGTAACCGCCGACCGCCGTCCAGCCCTCCCGCTCCCCCACGACGTGCTCCCCCGCGACGTGCTCCCCCACGACCTGCTTCCCCATGACGTGCACCCCCGTGCGTCGTTGTGCTGCCCCGGGCGGTCCCGCACGGAACCAAACGAGGTGTGACCACCCGCCCGGTTCGAGCGAGTGATCACACCTTACGAGTCAGCACTGACAACGCCCCGCCCACAGCCTGTTTCCGCAGGTGGGGGCGGCTCATGGGGCAGGTCTCACAGACGCGGGTCCACCGGTTCCGACTCCAGCGCCAGCACCGCGAACACCGCCTCGTGGACCCGCCACAGCGGCTCGCCCTCGGCCAGCCTCTCCAGCGCCTCCAGGCCGAGCGCGTACTCGCGCAGGGCCAGCGACCGCTTGTGCCCGAGGAACCGTTCCCGCAGCTTGGCGAGCTGCTCGGGCCGCGTGTACTCGGGACCGTAGATGATCCGCAGGTACTCGCGTCCGCGCACCTTGATGCCCGGCTGCACGAGCCGCCCCTTGCCGTCGCGCACCAGCGCGTCGAGCGGCTTGACGACCATGCCCTCGCCGCCCCGCCCGGTCATCTCCAGCCACCAGTCGATTCCGGCCCGCACGGACGCCTCGTCGCCGGTCTCGACGACGAGCCGACGGGTGGTGTGCAGCAGCCCGGTCGGGTCGTGCTCCACCAGCCTGTCCAGCCACGCCAGTTGACGGTCGTGCGGTACGCCCGCCAGCGAGCGGCCCTGCACGGCCAGCAGCTGGAACGGAGCGAGTCGCACCCCGTCCAGACCCTGCGTCGGCCAGCAGTACCGCCGGTACGCCTCGGTGAACAGCCCGGCGTCGGCGGCCCGTTCCCGCTGCTTGGCCAGCAGTTCGTCCGCCCCCTCGACCCCGCGTGCCGCGGCGGCCTCCAGGGCGGCGACCGCACCGGGGAACACCGCGCCGGACGCGGCGCCCACGGCGGCGTACTGCTGGCGCAGCAGCCCGGACGCCTTCAGCGACCACGGCATCAGCTCGGCGTCCAGCAGCAGCCAGTCGGTGTCGAGCTCCTCCCACAGGCCCGCCTCGTCGACGGCGGTCCGCAGCCTGGCCAGGACCAGTTCGCCGACCGTCTGGTCGTCGAAGAACGGCCGCCCGGTGCGGGTGTGCACGACCCCCGTGGGGCCGTCCGTACCGAATCGCTCCCTGGCCACGTCCGCGTCGCGGCACACCAGGACCACGGCCCGCGAGCCCATGTGCTTCTCCTCGCACACGACCTTCTGGACGCCGTCCGCCTTGTACTGCGCGAACGCCTCCGCGGGGTGTTCCAGATAGCCGTCGACCTTCGACGTGCCCGTCGGGGCCATCGTCGGCGGCAGGTAGACCAGCAGCTGCGGGTCCACGGCGAACCGGCTCATGACTTCGAGTGCCGCCGCCGCGTTCTCCTCGCGGACCGCGACCCGGGCGTGCTCGCGGGTTTCCACGACCCGGCGTCCCGCGACGTCGGCGAGGTCCAGCGGACGTCCGTCGTGCCCGCCGGGTGCCTCGGTGAGCAGCGGCTTGACCGGCTCGTACCAGACCTTCTCGGCCGGTACGTCGACCAGTTCGCGCTCCGGCCAGCGCAGCGCGGTCATCTTGCCGCCGAACACCGCGCCGGTGTCCAGGCAGATGGTGTTGTTGATCCAGGAGGTGTTCGGGACGGGCGTGTGCCCGTACACGACGGCCGCGCGGCCCCGGTAGTCCTCGGCCCACGGGTAGCGCACCGGCAGCCCGAACTCGTCGGTCTCACCGGTGGTGTCCCCGTACAGCGCGTGGGAGCGCACGCGCCCCGAGGTGCGCCCGTGGTACTTCTCGGGCAGCCCGGCGTGGCAGACGACGAGGTTGCCGCCGTCCAGGACGTAGTGGCTGACGAGGCCGTCGATGAAGTCCCTGACCTGTCCCTTGAAGCTGTCGTCCTCCTTCTCCAACTGCTCGATGGTTTCGGCGAGTCCGTGGGTGTGCTGGACGTTCCTCCCCTTGAGCCAACGTCCGAGCTTGTTCTCGTGGTTCCCGGGGACGCACAGCGCGTTTCCGGAAGCCACCATTCCCATGACGCGGCGCAGCACGCCGGGGCTGTCGGGGCCGCGGTCGACGAGGTCGCCGACGAAGACGGCGGTGCGCCCCTCGGGGTGCGCCCCGTCCTCGTACCCCAGCTTCTCCAGCAGGGTCTCCAGCTCGGAGCGGCAGCCGTGGATGTCGCCGATGATGTCGAAGGGGCCGGTGAGGTGGGTGAGGTCGTTGTAGCGCTTCTCCAGGACGATCTCGGCGGCGTCGACCTCTTCGACGCTGCGCAGGATGTGCACCTTGCGGAAGCCCTCGCGTTCCAGTCCGCGCAGCGAGCGGCGCAGTTCGCGTTTGTGCCGCTGGATGACGTGGCGGGGCATTCCGGCCCGGTCGGGGCGCTCGGCGTTGCGGGCCGCGCAGACCTCTTCGGGCAGGTCGAGGACGATGGCGATGGGCAGCACGTCGTACTTCCTGGCCAGCTGCACCAACTGCTTGCGGCTCTCGGACTGCACGCTGGTGGCGTCGACGACGGTCAGCCGTCCGGCCTCCAGGCGCTTGCCCGCGATGTAGTGCAGGACGTCGAAGGCGTCGCGGCTGGCGCTCTGGTCGTTCTCGTCGTCGGCGACCAGGCCCCGGCAGAAGTCGGAGGAGATGACCTCGGTCGGCTTGAAGTGCTTGCGCGCGAAGGTCGACTTGCCGGAACCGGTGGCTCCGACGAGGACGACGAGCGACAGGTCGGTGACCGGCAGCCTGCGCGGTGCGGTGGTGCTCGGTGCTGCTTCGGCGGCGGTGCTCATGCGACCTTCGCCTCCTTCACGTTCTCGGTGTTCTTCTCTTCCGGTGCGACCATCGTGAAGACGGCCATCTGGGTGGGCGGCCCCACCTCCGGGTCGTCCGGTCCGACGGGCTCGAACTCGACGCCGTATCCGTGCCGTTCGGCGACCTTGGCCGCCCAGTCGCGGAACTGCTCCCGCGTCCACTCGAAGCGGTGGTCGCCGTGCCGCACGTGGCCGGCGGGCAGCGTCTCCCAGCGGACGTTGTACTCGACGTTCGGCGTCGTCACGATCACCGTGCGCGGCCGCGCGGACCCGAACACCGCGTACTCCAGCGCGGGCAGCCTCGGCAGGTCGAGGTGCTCGATGACCTCACTGAGCACGGCCGCGTCGTAACCGGTCAGCCGCTTGTCGGTGTACGTCAGCGAGCCCTGCAGCAGCGAGACGCGCTCGGCCTGCCGCTCGCCCATCCGGTCCAGCTTGAGCCGCCGGGAGGCGATGGTGAGCGCGCGCACGGACACGTCGACGCCGACGATCTCGGTGAACTTCGCGTCCTTGAGCAGCGCCTGCACCAACTGCCCCTGCCCGCAGCCGAGGTCGAGCACCCGTCCGGCCCCGGCCGCCCGCAGCGCGCCGAGGATCGCCTCGCGGCGCTGTTCGGCGAGCGGCGTCGGCCGTTCCTCCGTCTCGGTCTCCTGCGCGACCGCGTTGTCGATCTCCTCGACGGCGATGTCGTCGGCGTCGGCGAGCCGCGCCAGGTTGTGAAGGGACACGGCCAGCCGCTCGGTCGCCTGCCGGGTGAGTCCCCAACGGCGCGACAGATAGCGGGTGGTGATCAGCTTCTGCCCGGGGTGCGCCGCCAGCCAGCCCTCACCGGCCCGCAGCAGCTTGTCGACCTCGTCGGGCGAGACCCAGTAGTGCTTGGAGTCGTCGAGCACCGGCAGCAGTACGTACAGGTGCCGCAGCGCGTCGGACAGCCGCAGCTCTCCCTCCAGCGTCAGCTGTACGTAGCGGGAGTCGCCCCATTCCGGGAACTGTGCGTCCAGCGGTACGGGCACCGCTTCGACGGTGCTCCAGCCCAGCGGGGCGAACAGCTCGCGCACCAGTTCCGCTCCGCCGCGCGCGGGCAGCGCGGGCACCTCGATGCGCAGCGGCATCGGCTGCTCGGCGCGCTCCGGGCGGGCGTTGCACACTCCGTGCAGGGCGCTCTTGAACACGGTGCTCAGCGCCACCGCGAGCAAGGAGGAGGCGGCATAGGGGCGGTCGTTGACGTACTGCGCGAGCGCCAGGTCGGGCGAGCCGCCGCGGCCCTTGCCCTTGCCGCGCCGCACCAGCGCCACCGGATCGACCTCCAGGAGCAGCGCGGCCGTGCAGCGCTCGGCGCTCGCCTCGGGGTAGAGGACGTGCGCCGTGCCGTGGGAGGTGGAGAACGACTGCTTCCGGTCGGGATGCTTGTGCAGCAGAAAACCGAGGTCGGTTGCCGGGCGTTCCTGGGTTCCGGTGGTACTGATCGTCATGAACACGCGTCCGAGTATCGCCCGGTTCGCCTGCTCCGACCACGGGTTTTACGAGACGGCGGATGCTGCGGGCAGCACTCCCCCTCCGTCGGTCCCGTACGTCATTCCCGCACGCCCACGTCCGCCGCCAGCCCGGCGATCTGCTCGGGCCCGACCCGGCAGCAGCCGCCGACCAGGCGCGCCCCGCGCGCCTGCCAGCCCCGCACCCGGGCTGCGTCGAAGGTGCCGTCGCCGCGCCAGCCGCGCGCGGTGGCGTCCCACTCCTCGCCGCTGTTGGGGTAGACGACGACCGGCTTGCCGGTCTGCCGGGCGGCGACCTCCACCGCCCGGTCGACGTCCTCGGGCCGACAGCAGTTCACGCCGACCGCGACGACCTGGTCGTTCCCCGCCGCCAGGGCGAACGCCTCGGCCAGTGACTGGCCGGCCCGGGTCCGCTCCCCCTCGATGCTGTACGACAGCCACACCGGCACCCCGCACCCGTCGACCGCGCGCAGCAGTGTCCGGGCCTCGTCGGTGTCCGGCACCGTCTCCAGCGCCAGGACGTCGGGCTCCGCTGCGGCCAGCGTCTCGATCCTCGGCCGGTGGAACCGCTCCAGCTCCGCGACCGACAGCCCGTACCGCCCGCGGTACTCGCTGCCGTCCGCGAGCATCGCCCCGTACGGCCCGACGGAGGCGGCCACCCACACGGGGTGTTCCGTGCCCTGCGCCGCCGCACGGGCCAGGTCGACGCTGCGTCGCAGCAGCCCGGACGCTTCCTCGCGGCCGATGCCCCGCTGGGCGAATCCCTCGTAGGTCGCCTGGTAGCTGGAGGTGATCAGCACCCGGGCGCCCGCCCGCACATAGGCCGCGTGCGCCGCCTCGACCTGCTCGGGGGCGTCCGCGAGCAGCCGGGCCGACCAGAGCGCGTCGGAGAGGTCGCAGCCCTGGTCCCGCAGCTGGTTGGACAGCCCTCCGTCGAGGACGAGGGTCTCCTCGGCGAGCGCGGCGGCGAGGGGGCGGGTGGGCTTCACGGTGACTCCTGGGCGTGGTGCGCGGGACCGGCGGCGGGCGGACGACCGCCCGCCGGGCGTCAGTTCAACTGGGACAGCACCTGCGAGGAGATCAGATCCAGGTGGTCGAGGTCGTCCAGGTCCAGCATCTGGAGGTACACCCGCGACGAGCCGATCTCCGCGAACCGTCCGATGCGGTCCACCACTTCGGCGGGCGAGCCCGCGAGTCCGTTGGCCTTGAGTTCGTCCACCTCCCGTCCGATGGCCGCCGCCCGGCGCGCCACCTCGGCGTCGTCCTTGCCCACGCACGCCACCAGCGCGTTGGAGTACACCAGGTCGCCCGACTTCCGTCCGGCCTGCTCGGCCGCCGCCCTGACCCGGCCGAACTGCCGGGCGGTGTCGTCGAGCGAGGCGAAGGGGATGTTGAACTCGTCGGCATACTGCGCGGCCAGCCGGGGCGTGCGCACCGCCCCGTGTCCCCCGATCAGGACCGGCACCTTGGCCTGGGCGGGCTTGGGCAGCGCGGGCGAGTCGGTGAGCTGGTAGTAGGTCCCGTCGTAGGTGAAGGTCCTGCCCACCTCCGTCTCCCACAGTCCCGTCACGATGGCCAGTTGTTCCTCCAGCCTGGCGAACTTCTCCTTGGGGAAGGGAATCCCGTACGCCTTGTGCTCCTCCTCGAACCAGCCGGCGCCCAGCCCCAGTTCGATGCGGCCGCCCGACATCTGGTCGACCTGCGCGACCTGGATGGCCAGCACTCCCGGAAGCCGGAACGTGCCCGCGGTCATGAGGGTCCCGAGCCGAATCCGCCGGGTCTCCCGCGCCAGCCCGGCCAGCGTGATCCAGGCGTCGGTGGGTCCGGGGAGTCCGTCCGCGGAGCCCATGGCCAGATAGTGGTCGGAGCGGAAGAAGGCGTCGAACCCGAGGTCCTCGGTGGCCTTGGCGACCGTCAGCAGTTTCTCGTAGCTCGCCCCCTGCTGGGGCTCGGTGAAGATGCGAAGATCCATGACTTCATCCTGCACCTTCGAACTGCCGTCAACCCCGTTGGCCCCATCTGTCCCCCATCTGCCCGGTCGAGTGAAAATTCGCCCTCGTGGGGGTCCTCGCACTGCCGTGTCAGTGACCGGTGATCCCCGTACTCGTTTGCTCGGGCGGAGCCGGACAGCCCGGCCCGCGCGCCGACGACCGTTGCCGGGGCGTTGATAGCAACACCGCCCTCCCCGCGTGGGAGGGCCTGGGCCGAGGAGGCCGCCATGTCCCAGGAAGCCGTGCCCGAACAGGCCGCGTCCGCGAATCCGGTACCGCAGTCCGTACCGGGCCAGCAGGCCGCCCCGAAGGGCCTGTTGCAGCAGATGGAGGAACTGATGGCGGCGCTCACCGCCGACCTCTCGCAGCTCGACGCCGATCTGCAGACCACGGGCGACCGCCCGTCGACCACCGGTTCCTCCGCCGAGAGCCACCGGGAGGAACGCAACGTGGGCCGCCACGACGAGGGCCGGTACGGCGAAAGCCAGCACGGAGACAGCCAGTACGGGAACAGTCAGTACGAGAGCGAGCAGTACGGAAGCGGCCAGTACGTGAGCGACCGCCCCGTGGAAGGCCGCTACGGCGAGCGTCGCCCCGGCGACCTCGGCCGGTCCTACTGACCGAACCAGGGTCATGACGGCCCCGCCGCCGAGTCATGGGCCGCGCCCTGCAGTCTGCCGTTCTCCCACACCGTGAGCCGGCGCAGCAGTCCGCGCACCCGGTCGTTCGACTCGTCGGCGGCGTCGATCGCCTCGATCGTCTGCCAGTAGAACCCGCCCTCGTCGGTGGCGCAGGCGACCCCGACCAGTGCGATGCCCACCTCTCCCAGCAGCCCACCGAGCTCGTCCAACGCGCCCCGCGCGTCGGGGACTTCGGTGAGGCGCGCGGCCCTCGGCCCGGGATCGGGGGGTTGCCCGACGACTAAACCGAACCTCTCCTGGCCACCGGTGCTCAGCGTCGGCCAGTCGATCGTCCCGCACCCACGGCCGCCCGCCTCGCTGAGGCCCTGCGCCTCCCCCCGAAGCTCCGGCGGACCCTTGACGGCCAGCATCCCGCCGATCGCCTGGGTCAGCGCCTGCGCCTGCCACGCCTCCATCAGGATCTCCAGCGACGCCCGGCTCTGCGCCAGCGCGTGTCTGCTGACCCTGACGAGTCTCACCGCATCCATCACAGCCACCCCCGTTGCCGTCCCGCTATCGTCCGACTCACTCCTCAGTTCACTACCCAGAGTGAGGGGAAAGGGCCCGGAAAGCCAGGGCTATGCGGAAATCTGTGGACACTCAAGGGGTTGTGGACATCGTCGTCACTCCGAAGAGTGACGAACTCCGCTTTCCGGGACGGGAAACCGCGTCTCGTTCCGCTCGATCTTGGCGGCGAGCGCCGCCAGCGGATCGATCCCCAGCACGTCGCAGAACTGCAGCAGATAGGCCAGCACGTCCGCCACCTCGTCGGCGACCCGGTGCGCGGACTCCGGCCGTTCCATCACGCGGGCGGACTGCTCGGGCGTCAACCACTGGAAGATCTCGACGAGTTCCGAAGCCTCCACGCTCAGGGCGGCGGCCAGGTTCTTGGGCGTGTGGTAAGGCCCCCAGTCGCGTGCCGCGGCGAACGCGGCGAGCCGCTGCTGCAAAACGGCCACATCGGGCACCGCCCCGAAGGCCGCCTCGCCCGCCTCGCCCGCAACACTCATCGCGCCCGCAACACCCGTCGCACCCGACTCACCGCGCACGCCCGACTCACCGTCCGTGCGCGCCTCACCGTCCACGCCCGCCCCGCCGTTCACGCCCGCCATCGTCCTCGCCTCGTCGTTCACACCCCCAGGTCTACCACCGCCGCCCCGTCCACCCCGCGCACACCCGCCCCGTCCGACACCGTGCCGATGAGCCTGATGTGCCCCCGCGCACACATCCTCCCGGCCAGCTCCCCGAGCGCCCGCGCCTGCCGGGCGTCCAGCCCCCGGTCGAAGCCGTCCGCCAGCACCGCCAGCGCCTGGAAGGCGTCCGGCACCTCGGCCACGTACGCCATGTCCAGCACCTCGGGCCCGGTCAGCAGGACGAGCGCGAGCGCCAGGTACCGCAGTTCGCCGTCGCCGAGCCGCCCCACGGGTGTCACCCCCCGGGCGCCCCGGTCCAGCACCGCACGCACCGTCCGCCCCACCGCGTCCTCCGTGGTCAGGCCCTCGACCCGGCCCGCGCATCCCTCCTTGGCGGCCGCGACGAGCAGCCCGTACCGGATCGGGCACTCCTTGCCGGTACGTCGCAGGACCGCGGCCAGGTTGTCGCAACCCCGGCGCAGCAGGGCCTCCTCCACCGGCACCGGTGCCCGCATCCGCTGGGGCTGCGGGTCGCACACGTACACCGAGCGCAGTGCCACGAGCACCTGCTCGGCGGCGGCCAGCACCTGTCGTTCGCCCTCGGTGCGTCCGGCCACCCGCAGGGGCAGGAGCGCCGTCGCCAGCCGGTCGTCGGGCAGCGGCGCGCGCGTCACGGACACCGCGCCCGCCGTGTGCCAGGCCGCCTGGACCGTGCGTTGCCGCGGGTCGCGCAGCACAGTCGTCAGGAATTCCTTCCCCTCGCACGTCAAACGTTCGCTGACGATGCGGAGTTCCGGCTCCGCCTGAACGGCCAGATCGAGCCGTACGGGTCCGGCCGGGCCGTCCACGGTGCAGCCGATCCGGAAGCCGCGTCTGCCCTGTTCGTCGGGGAGCGCGGTCTCCGGGACGCGGGCGGACGGGTCGGGGAACACCTCGTCGAGGACGTCGCCCGCGCCGAGGCGGGCCAGTGCGTCGTACATCTCCAGGACGGTCGTCTTGCCGCTCCCGCTCGGCCCCGCGAAGAAGGTGAGCGGGCCGAGGGCGAAGACCGCGCCCCGGTGCGGGCCGAAGGCGGAGAGCCGGAGTTCGGTGACCGTGGGGCGGTGCGGACGGACGGGAACGGGCGGGCGTAAGGACAAAGGCGCAGTCATGATGCGGACGCTATGCATCCGTATCCCTGCCGAACCGTTACGCCTGCCCCGCCTTCCTACGAACGGGGGACCCTCCGCACGGGGAACCCGCGCGCGGAGGGACCCTCCGCACCGGAACCCGCGCAGGGAAGGAACCTACGCACGGGGGACGGCGGCGGCCTCGACGCCCTCGACCTCCATGCCCACGGGCGCCAGCAGGAACACGTTCCGGTCCACCCGGTGCATGCCGCTGCCGAGCCCGAAGACCACACCACTGCTGAAGTCCAGAATCCGCTTGGCCACATCGGTCTCCGCGCTCGTCAGGTCGAGGAGTACCGGAATCTGCGCGATCAGGTACTCGGCGACCTCCCGGGCGTCCGAGAACACCTGCACGCGCAGCACGACCATGCGCCGCTGCTCGACCTCCTCGTACCCCTGGGGCACCGTGCGGTGGTCGGTTCTGGACGGCCATTCGTTGCGGCTGCGCAGCGGTACGACCTGGGCGAGCCCTTCCCACTGCTCGTCGGTGACGTCATACCTGCTCACCGGACCACCCCACCCGCGCGCTGTATCTGCATCCGGCAATTCTGACGCCCCTCACCCGTACGGCCTACCAGCGACACGGTACGGAAAGGGATCTGTCGCACCTTCCCGCGGGCGACCGACAGCACAGTGGCCCGGCACCGTGACGCTCGGTGCCGGACCACTGTGGTGTACGCCTCCAGGAAGCCCCGGAGGCTGTCATACGCGCTGCCACAAGGCGGGCACGTTCGGGGGCTCCCACCCCGACTGCGCCTGGTGCCCCTGGAGGCAGCGGTACGTGGCTCCGCCGTACGTCACCTGTGCACCGGTGGCGTAGACGGTGCCCGCGGCCCAGGTCCCACCGGGCTCACCCGGGCCCGGGCCGGGACCTGGACCGGGGTCCGTGGTGGTCTTGAGGGTCAGACCGTACCCCTGGAGCAGGGGGTTGATCGGCTGGTAGAAGGTGGTGCCGCCGCTGCTGCAGTTGCCGGAGCCGCCGGAGGTGACGCCCTGCGCCTGACTGCCGGAGATGAAGGAGCCGCCGGAGTCACCGGGTTCCGCACACACTGTCGTACGCGTGACACCACTGATGGTGCCTTCGGGGTACGTCACGCTGGTGTTGTGCTGCTGGATGGTGCCGCAGTGCCACCCGGTGGTGGAACCGGACCGGCAGACGGAGGCGCCGACGGCGGCCTGCGTGGAGCCCGCGACCTGCACGCTGCTGCCCGCCACGTTCGGCGTCGCGGTCCAGTTGGCGTTGGTGGCGACCCACGCGGTGTCGCGCCCGGGGAAGGTGGAGGCCTGGAAGGAGCCCTGGGCGGCCTGGTTGTAGCCGGTGGTGGTGGTTCCGGCCTGGCCGCAGTGGCCCGCCGTGGCGAAGCCCTGTTGCGTACCCCTGGTGATGGCGAAGCCGACGGAGCAGCGTCCGCTGCCGTTCATGTAGTACGCGTCGCCGCCGCGTATGTCGTACAGCGGACGCGGCTGTTGCGCGGACTTCTCGATCCGTACGGCGGACGCGTCCACACCCGCTGCGGTCACCAGTGCCTGCGCGTCGCCCTGTCGTACCGCCTGAAGCGTGACCTTGTTCGCCCTGACGTCGACGAAACGTACGGGTACGGCGATCGCGGTCTTCCCGACAGCGGCCTTGTCGATCTTCGCAAGGGTGGCATCGAGCTGCTTCAGGGTGTGCGGTACGACGAGGGCACGAGCCCCTTGGGCCCGGATGCCGGGGACGTCGGCGGCGTCGGTGGTCGCGACGGTCAGCGTCCCGGAGTCGGCACCCTGCACCCAGGCGCCGGCGAAGTCCCGGCCGAGCGCGTTCTGCAGGCGGCCCGCGACGGCACCGGCCTCGGCCTCGTTGACGAGCCGCGCCGTGGCCTGCCCCGCGGTGACACCGAGGTCGCGCTGCATGGCGCGAAGCAGTTCGGGGGACGCCTTCCCGACGCCCAGGGTGTCCGCCGCCGAGGCGGGAGCGGCGTTCGCGGAACCCGGCAGTCCGGCCAGCACGAGCGCACCGACCGCGGCGAAGGCGGCACAGGCCGCCTTGGCGTGTCTGTGGAGCATGGGGGATCTCCTCGGTCTCGGGTGGGTACGGAGACCATAGGACTAGACAACTTCGCTGCGGGAGCTGCCAGTTGCCCCCTCGGTCGGTGTTATGGGGCGGGAATGCGCCACGTGTTCAAGCCCTCGTACCCCCGCAGGCCCTCGCACCCCCACAGGCACCGCAAGTGCGCCCGCGGGGACGCACAGCGGCCGCCGGCAGCCCCTGCTCCCGGAGCTTCGCGTGCCGCCCGCCTTCCCGACCGCCCCTCGACGGGCCCACCCCCCTCGCGACGGGCGCGAGGGGGTGGTGGGGTACCTGGGGTACCAACTGCCGTACTGCCGAGGCTCGGGGAATCAGACGGACACGGGGGTGCCGAGCATCGCGGAAGCCTGCTGGAAGGTCTGGAGCGGGCCGAGAGGGCCTGCGGGCATCGGCGCGGGCACCGTGCGGCAGGTGAAGCCGAGTTGGGCCATGGCCCGGAGGACCTCGGCGGCGCTGAAGTCCCGGCGGTCCTGGCGGGTGACGACCTGGCCGACCTGCTTGGCCGGGTAGTGACGGCGGCCGATGATCACGGACTCGCCGGCGCACGGCTCGGGCTTGACGCCCTTCATGGACTCCAGCACGCCGTTCTTGGTGAGCTCGAAGGGGAAGCGGGCGATGACGCAGCGCATGAGACCTCACAGGGAGAGGGACGAGAGCGGTCCCGCCGGGGGCGGCGGCCCGTAATCCTGATGACGGTGTTGCTAGGCCGCCGCCCCCGAGGCGGGAACGGTCCGGCTCCCCGGTGTGCGCCGCGTCGTCGACGAGGGCCTGCGGCGGCCCCGCGTGGAGGGGCCGCGCCGGGGCCGTTCGGCCTCCGGGGCGGTGATGACGACCGGGATGCCGGACGGCGCCTGGGCCCCGGTGATCCGGTTCAGCGCCTCGTCGCCCGAGCGCACCTGGGTGGTCTGCGGCCGGATCCCGGCGTCCGCCATGAGGCGGTCCATGCCGCGCCGCTGGCCGGGCGTGACGAGGGTGACGACACGGCCGGACTCTCCGGCGCGGGCGGTGCGGCCGCCGCGGTGGAGGTAGTCCTTGTGGTCGGTCGGCGGGTCGACGTTGACGACGAGGTCGAGGTTGTCGACGTGGATGCCGCGTGCCGCGACGTTGGTCGCCACCAGCACGCTGACGTGCCCGGTCTTGAACTGGGCGAGGGTGCGGGTGCGTTGCGGCTGCGACTTGCCGCCGTGCAGGGCGGCCGCCCTCACCCCGTTGTCGAGCAGGGTCTGGGTGAGTCGGTCGACGGCGTGCTTGGTGTCCAAGAACATGATCACGCGCCCGTCGCGGGCCGCGATCCGCGTCGTGGCGGCGTGCTTGTCGGCACCGTGGACGTGCAGCACGTGGTGCTCCATCGTCGTGACCGCCCCGGCCGACGGGTCGACCGAGTGCACGACGGGGTCGGTGAGGTAACGGCGCACCAGCAGGTCGACATTGCGGTCCAGCGTGGCGGAGAACAGCATCCGCTGCCCCTCCGGGCGCACCTGGTCGAGCAGGGCGGTGACCTGCGGCATGAAGCCCATGTCGGCCATCTGGTCGGCCTCGTCCAGCACGCAGACGCCCACCTGGTTCAGCCGGCAGTCGCCCCGGTCGATGAGGTCCTTGAGCCGCCCGGGGGTCGCGACGACGATCTCGACGCCGCCGCGCAGCGCTCCGGCCTGCTTGCCGATCGACATGCCGCCCACCACCGTGGCCAGCCGCAGCTTCAGGGAACGGGCGTACGGAGCGAGCGCGTCGGTGACCTGCTGCGCGAGTTCCCGCGTCGGTACGAGGACCAGCCCCAGCGGCTGGCGGGGCTCGGCCCGCTGTCCGACGGTACGGGCGAGCAGCGCGAGCCCGAAGGCGAGGGTCTTGCCGGAGCCGGTGCGCCCGCGGCCCAGGACGTCCCGGCCGGCCAGGGAGTTCGGCAGCGTCGCCCCCTGGATCGGGAACGGCACCGTCACCCCCTGCCTGCCGAGCTCCGCCAGCAACTGCTCGGGCATGTCGAGCGCGGCGAAGGTCTCGACGGCGGGCAGCGCGGGAGTGATCGTCTCCGGGAGCGCGAACTCCCCCTGCACCGCGGCGGGCCGACGCCCGTATCCCCCGGAACGAACCGGTCCCCCGGAACGGCGCGGCGGCTGCGCGCCGAAGCGGTTGCCGCCGCTGCGCCCGGTGTCACCACCGCTCCGCCCGGCAGCAGCGAATCGGTCGTTCGTACGGCCACGACTCATACGTGTGCGGTTCATGCGGAACCCTCCTTGATGCGGCGCATATCAAGGAATTCCCGCAGTCGATTACCGCGCCGGGAATTACGAGTATGGACCGTTGAAAAAGCGAATCCGGCCGGTCGAAATTCACACGGCCACGGACACTGAAAACACGGGACGCCAAGGGAACGGAATCCCGAACCCGAGCACCTCGCGGAAATTGATCCGGAATACGCATGCAGCTGGGGCCCGCACCCCGAAGGATGCGGGCCCCAGCTGCGAAAAACGTGTCAGCGTCAGGCGGGAACGATGTTCTCGGCCGTCGGGCCCTTCTGGCCCTGCGCGATGTCGAAGGTGACCTTCTGGCCCTCCTGCAGCTCGCGGAAACCCTGGGCGGCAATGTTCGAGTAGTGGGCGAAGACGTCGGGGCCGCCGCCGTCCTGCTCGATGAAGCCGAAGCCCTTTTCCGCGTTGAACCACTTCACGGTACCAGCAGCCATGTCAATCTCCTTTGGGGCAGTACAACGGAACCCGCACTGTGCGGATTCCGTGTCGCCGCGATGATGCCCCACCCGGAAATGACCGGAAATACACAAGCACGCGCACCGGCCGAAACCAGTTGGCGGAAACTTGACGTTTTGGGAACCACAACTGCAACTGAAAATGACAGTAGCACGGCGCGACACCCGACGGAGGATCGAAAAAATCTTCCCGCGATTTCCGGTGGAAATCCTGCCCGCGCGATTCGCCAAACTCTCACGCGGCCGGAACAGATATGAGCGGGCGGAGGCTGATGATACGAATGCCGTCAGCACGGGCAGCGGGTCCGGCCGGACCGTACGCCTGCCACCGCCAGAGCAGGCGCCTGCTCAGCGCCTGCTCTACCTATGCGCGGCACGACCAGGTGTCCACTAGGGCAATTCACACCTGCGACGGGGCCTCGACTCCGACCAAGACGACCCGGCAAACAACGACGACACTCGGACACCCGCCAACCAGGACCAGAGCCGCGGTGTCGCTCGATGGGTACGGAGCGGCACCACGGCGATGGCTGCGCGTGCGGCCTGGCGGGTCGAGCCACGGAAGCCCTCGGCAGCTACGCCCCGGCACCCAAGTTCATGATCACACCACGATTTCTCCAGAAACCCAGCCCGCCGTGAAAGGCGTCGATCACGGCGTCGGGTGCCTGTGAGGTGAGCGCGCCCCCGAAGCCCGGGGCGTGCGGAGGCGCGGGACTCTTCGACACCCCGGACGAACAGCAGGCAGGCAACTACTGCCCCGCAGAACCGCCCCGACCTGTCGCCGCTTCGCGGACACAAGAGGCCGAAAGTCCCGCCCCATTCGGGACCTTCGCAGGAAACCAGTCACACATTCCCTACATACGCTTTGCCCGTCCTTTGACATCCCTTTACCGACATCGGCATGTTCATGCTGGCTACGAAATAAGGCCCATGACGGAATTCATTCCGCCCAGACCTGTCCGTACGTTCCACCACCGAGGCCGCATCGCCCTCGGACTGGCCGGCGCCCTCCCCCTGGAGGCAGACTGTCGCGGGGCTCGCCTCCGCACCCCGACCGGAGGGAAAGCCCACCCCGAAGCAGGAAACCGCGGCGGCAGGATGCAGCAGCGCAAGGGCGGCCGTACGGATCCGTCCCGTTGGTTCCAGAACAAGATCGGCCCGAAGCGCTTCGACAGCTTCACCTGGGCGGGTGCCAACAACCTGCGCGACCACCTCAAGGCCCACCGGAGCGGCCGGGAGATCTCCCGGTACGACGTCCGTCCGGGTAAGCGCTCATGAGGCTCGCGCGGCGCGGCGGAGGCTGGCTGGTCGGCGGGGGCACCGTGGCGGCGCTGCTGGTCGCCTGGGTCCTGGCGTTCTCGGTGTTCGACGTCTTCGACACGGACAGGACTCCGTCCCGGTTCACGGACGGCACCGGGGACCTGGATCTCTCTGTCACCGGCCGCCCCTCGCCCGGAACGCTGTCCACCGCCGAGCACGTCATCGCCCGGCTGAAGGCACGGGACGCGGACGGGCTGGCAGCCCTGGCCCTGCCCGGTGACGGGACGAAGGCCGACGCCGAACGATGGGTGAAGAAGTGGGGGAAGGCTGCCCAGCAGCCGGTGACCCTCGAATTCCTCGAAGGCGGGGCCAAGCAGTACGTGGTCACAGCCCGGTTCCGCGGGGTGGCCGAAGAGCTGGACCTGATCCTGGAGTGGGACACGGAGGTGCACGAGGACACCTACGGAATCCTCCTCCTGAAGGTGGACTAGCCGCACGCCGGCACCTCAATGCACGCGGGCCGCACGGGAGTTCTCCCCTCCCGTGCGGCCCGCGCCGCCGTACTCCTCACCACCGTGAGCGCGGGCAAGTGTCCTCACCTCCGCCGCGGCGGTCGCGGACGAGTCACTGCCCGGCCCCAACAGCCCGCAGGCGCAGCCACGCGGCAACGGCATGAAGAACCTCCCCATCCACCCGCGCGGCCACGGACCCGCCGACAAGGGGGGATGCCCAGGCCGCTCCGCCGGCGGTCGGTGAACACCCCGGCGTCCCCGCCACCGCGCTCGATGGCAGAACTTCGCACTGATGCGCGACACGGACAAGGGCCGCTGTGACGGCGACACCGAATACGACCGGGCCATCGGCCCCATGCAGTTCATTGCCTCGACCTGGGCCCAGTGGAAGGCCGCGCCTGGTGCACATGATGCACATCGGGTAAAACCGCAGGTCAGTCGTCCTTCTTCACCGGCTCCAGGATCGCCACGCACTCCACGTGATGCGTCATCGGGAAGAGGTCGAAGACGCGCAGCGTGCGGACCTTGTAGCCGCCCTCGGCGAAGTAGGCCAGGTCGCGGGCCAGGGCCGCCGGGTCGCAGGCGACGTAGGCGATGCGGCGGGCGCCCAGGGTGGAGAGGTGCTTCACGGTCTGCTTGCCCGCGCCCGCGCGGGGCGGGTCCAGGACGATCAGGTCGGTCTCGGTGATGCCCGTGCGCGGGAGGACGGATTCGACCTTGCCCTGTTCGATGCGGACGTTGGGCATGGAGGCGAGGTTGTGGCGGGCGTCCTCCACCGCGCGCTTGCCGGACTCGATGCCCAGGACCGCGCCCTGGTCGCCGACGCGTTCGGCGACGGAGCCCGCGAAGAGGCCGACGCCGCAGTAGAGGTCGAGGGCGGTTTCGCCCTTGCGGGGCATCAGGCCCTGCATGACCGCGCGCATCAGGGTGTCGGCGGCCTGCGGGTGGATCTGCCAGAAGCCGCCCATGCCGACGCGGTAGGTGCGGCCGTCGGCGCGCTCGCGGACGAAGGCGCGGCCGTGGACCTTGTGGACGCTGCCGTCCTTCTCGTGGACGCGCAGGACGGAGGTCGGCCTGTCGAGTTCGACGAGCGGGAGGCGGCCGCCGGGGGTCGGGGTGAGGATGACCTGGCGGTCGCTGGAGCCGGTGGCGGCGATGGCTTCGACGGAGGCCATGCCGGGCCACTCGCGCTTCTCGATGCCGAGTTCGGAGACGCCGGGGGACGCGATCATGCAGTGGTCGACGGGCTGGATGTCGTGGGAGCGGTGCTTGCGCAGGCCGACGGTTCCCTCGGCGTCGATCGCGTACTGGACGCGCGTGCGCCACTGCGGGACCTCGCCGGCCGGGAGCTTGTCGCCCTCGGCGGGCATGACGGTGCCGTCCCAGCCCGCGTCCTCGGGGGTGAGGCCCGCGAGGCGCAGCAGCTGCTCCGCGACGACGTCGCCCTTGAGGCGGCGCTGGGCGCCGGGCTTGGCGTGCTGCCAGTCGCAGCCGCCGCACTTGCCGGGGCCGGAGAAGGGGCAGGGGGCCTCGATGCGGTCCTTGGAGGGGTCCAGGATCGTCACCGCGTCGGCGCGCAGGAAGCGGGCACCCACTTCGCCGTCGGTGACGCGGGCGATCACCTTCTCGCCGGGGAGGGTGTGGCGTACGAAGAGGACCTGGCCCTCGGAGGTGCGGGCGATGCAGTGGCCGCCGTGGGCGACCGGGCCGACCTCGACCTCGTACTCGGTACCGACGAGGGAGGCACGGGGAGCGTCGGCCGGAGCGTTGGTCGGGGCGTTCGTCGGAGCGTCGGCCGGGGCGTTGGTCGGGCCGTTGGTGCCCTTTGATGCCTTGGATTCGGACTGCATGGTGGGGTGGCTCCAGGGGATCAAAGGGGTGGGACGGGTCCGGAAGACAAAACGGCCGGACAACAGCCCACCAGTCTACGTGGGTGTCGTCCGGCCGCACGACCAAGGCAAGCCTCAGTGGGTCAGGGCCTCAGCTCTTGGAGGACTCTCTCGGCCGCCGGTCCACCGGGCCCCGCCGCACCGCTCCCGGTGCGTTCCAGTCGGCCCGCTTCTTGGCGCGCTTCTTGGCCGCCTCGGAGGATTCG
This sequence comes from Streptomyces sp. NPDC087440, assembly GCF_044744005.1. Classification (NCBI taxonomy): domain Bacteria; kingdom Bacillati; phylum Actinomycetota; class Actinomycetes; order Kitasatosporales; family Streptomycetaceae; genus Streptomyces; species Streptomyces sp. NPDC087440. Next base: position 498,010 of record NZ_JBIUXN010000003.1, read on the forward strand.
AGCTGGTAGGGGACGGAGGTCACCATCACGCCGGGGGTGAAGAGCAGGCGGCCCTTCAGGCGCAGGGCGGACTGGTTGTGGAGCAGGTGCTCGTACCAGTGGCCGACGACGTACTCCGGGATGTAGATGGAGACCACGTCGCGCGGGCTCTCGCGGCGCAGGCCCTTCACGTACTCGATGATCGGGCGGGTGATCTCGCGGTACGGGGAGTCGAGGATCTTGAGGGGGACGTTGATGCCGCGGCGTTCCCACTCGTCGCGCAGGGCCTTGGTCTCGGCGGGGTCCACGCTGATGGAGAGGGCCTCCAGGCGGTCGCTGCGCATCAGCTTGGCGTAGGCCAGGGCGCGGAGCGTGGGCTTGTGGACCTTGGAGACCAGGACGATGGAGTGGACGCGGGAGGGGCGCAGGCTGTCGTCGGAGGGGCCCTCGGCGGCGGCGATCTCCTCCGCGACCCGGTCGTAGTGCTTGCGGATCGCGGTCATCGTTCCGTAGAAGATCACCATGCCCAGGAGGGCCACCCAGGCGCCGTGGGTGAACTTGGTGGCGAGGACGACGACCAGGACCAGGCCGGTGAAGGACGCGCCGAAGGCGTTGATCGCGCGGGAGCGGATCATGCGGCGGCGCTCGGCGGGCTTGCGCTCGGTCTTCAGGTGCCGGTTCCAGTGCCGGACCATGCCGATCTGGCTCAGCGTGAAGGACACGAAGACGCCGACGATGTAGAGCTGGATCAGCTTGGTGGAGTCGGCCCCGTAGAGGACGACCAGCAGGATCGCGGCGCCCGCGAGGAGCACGATGCCGTTGGAGAACGCGAGGCGGTCGCCCCGGGTGTGCAGCTGGCGGGGCAGCCAGCGGTCCTGGGCGAGGATCGAGCCGAGGAGCGGGAAGCCGTTGTACGCCGTGTTGGCGGCCAGGAAGAGGACCAGCGCGGTGGCGGCGGCCAGCAGGATGAAGAAGAAGGTGCCCTCGCCGAAGACGGCGGCGGCGACCTGGGAGATCACCGGGTTCTGGACGTAGGAGTCGCCGACCGGGACGCCGTCGCGGACCAGGTCGTGGGCCGGGTTCTCGGCCATGCGCACGCCGGTGTTCATGGCGAGCGCGATGATGCCGCAGAACATGACGACGGCCAGGCCGCCCATCAGGGCGAGCGTGGTGGCGGCGTTCTTCGACTTCGGCTTGCGGAAGGCGGGGACGCCGTTGGAGATCGCCTCGACGCCGGTGAGGGCGGCGCAGCCGGAGGAGAAGGCGCGGAGCAGCAGGAACACGAGCGCGAAGCCGGCCAGGCCCGGGTGTTCGGGCTTGATCTGGAGGTCGGCGGTGGGGGCGGACATGTCGTCGCCGGTGAGGGCGCGGTAGGCGCCCCAGGCCAGCATGATGAAGACGCCGACCACGAAGACGTAGGTGGGGATCGCGAAGAGCTTCCCGGATTCCTTCATGCCGCGCAGGTTGAGCACGGTCAGCAGGACGATGACCGCGACCGCGCAGAGCACCTTGTGCTCGACGACGAACGGGATGGCCGAGCCCAGGTTCTCGATGCCCGAGGAGATCGACACCGCGACGGTCAGGACGTAGTCGACCAGCAGGGCGCTGGCGACGGTGAGACCGGCCTTGGGACCGAGGTTGGTGTTGGCGACCTCGTAGTCGCCGCCGCCGCTCGGGTACGCGTGGACGTTCTGCCGGTAGGAGGCGACGACCGTGAACATCAGGACGACGACCGCGAGTGCGATCCACGGGCTGAAGTGGTACGCCGAGACACCCGCGATGGAGAGCACGAGCAGGACTTCGCCGGGCGCGTAGGCCACGGAGGAGAGGGGGTCTGAGGCGAAGACGGGAAGTGCGATGCGCTTGGGGAGGAGCGTTTCTCCCAGCTTGTCGCTGCGCAGGGCCCGGCCGATCAGGATCCGTTTGGGCACGTCGGTCAGTTTGGACACGTCGAGGATCGTAAGCGGTCGAACGGGCGTGGCCCACCCGCCCCCGCCGGGCTCCACGGATTCTCCGAAAGCTCCTTTGCCGGCCCTTGAACTTCTTCGACCGGCCTCTGACCGGGGGTCCCCGCGGCACACCGCGCGTGTGTAGCTTTGGCGGCGGTCTGCGACTCTTGTGAGCCGGACGAAAAACACACGAAACAATTGATGGACTCTTAACGGGCGGAAGGACGGACGTGCACGTCGTCATCATGGGCTGCGGGCGAGTGGGAGCCGCTCTCGCGCAGACTCTGGAGCAGCAGGGGCACACGGTCGCCGTGATCGACCAGGACCCCACGGCCTTCCGCCGTCTGGGTTCCGGGTTCGGCGGCCGCAGGGTCACCGGGGTCGGTTTCGACCAGGACACCCTCCGCGAGGCGGGCATCGAGGACGCCGGTGCGTTCGCCGCCGTCAGCAGCGGCGACAACTCGAACATCATCGCGGCCCGGGTGGCCCGCGAGATGTTCGGCATCGAGAACGTCGCGGCGCGCATCTACGACCCGCGCCGGGCGGAGGTCTACCAGCGCCTGGGCATCCCCACGGTCGCCACGGTCCGCTGGACCGCCGACCAGATGCTGCGGCGGCTGCTGCCCTCGGGCGCGGAGCCGCTGTGGCGGGACCCGAGCGGCGGTGTGCAGCTCGCGGAGGTGCACACCTCGCCGGCCTGGATCGGGCACAAGATCAGCAAGTTGCAGGAGGAGACCGGCGTGCGTGTCGCGTTCCTCACCCGACTGGGCGAAGCGGTGCTGCCGACCTCCCAGACGGTGCTGCAGGAGGGCGACCTCGTGCACGTGATGATGCGCACGGACGAGATCGAGAAGGTCGAGGCGGCCTGCTCGCTCGGCCCCGAGGAAGGTCACTGATGAGGGTCGCGATTGCCGGGGCCGGTGCGGTGGGGCGTTCCATCGCGGGCGAGCTGCTGGAGAACGGGCACGAGGTGCTCCTGATCGACAAGGCGCCGACCGCCATCTCGGTGGAGCGGGTGCCGATGGCGGAGTGGCTGCTGGCCGACGCCTGTGAGATCACCTCGCTGGACGAGGCGGCGCTCCAGCGCTGCAACGTCGTGATCGCCGCGACCGGCGACGACAAGGTCAACCTGGTCGTCTCCCTGCTCGCCAAGACCGAGTACGGGGTGCCGCGCGTGGTGGCCCGGGTGAACAACCCCAAGAACGAGTGGCTGTTCAACGAGTCCTGGGGTGTCGATGTCGCCGTGTCCACGCCGCGTCTGATGTCGGCGCTGGTCGAGGAGGCGGTGAGCGTCGGCGATCTCGTCCGCCTCATGCGCTTCAGCCACGGCGACGCCAACCTGGTCGAGCTGACGCTGCCGCCGGAGTCGGCGATCGCGGGCACGCAGATCTCCGAGGTGGAGTGGCCGATCGACACCTCGCTGGTGACGATCATCCGTGGCACGCGGGTGCTCACGCCGACGCCGGAGGAGACGCTGGAGCCGGGCGACGAGCTTTTGTTCGTGGCGGCCCAGGCGCGCGAGGAGCAGTTGGAGGACCTGCTGTCGGTGCGCCGGGAGGATGCGCCGAAGGGCTGAGGTCCGGTCGTACGGGAGGTTCTTCCGGTACGTGAAAGGGGGCGCCCCGCACTGATCAGTGCGGGGCGCCCCCTTCGCGCGGTGGTCCTCGGGCCCCTTCACGCGGTGGTCCTCGGGCCCCTTCACGCGGTGGTCCTCGGGCCCCTTCACGCGGTGGTCCTCGGGCCCCTTCACGCGGTGGTGCTCGGGCCCCTTCGCGCGGTGGTGCTCAGGCCTCGCGGCGCTGGGCCGCGGCGGCGGCCTTGCGGGCCTCCTCGGCCTTCTCCTCCGCCTCCATCTCGGCGAACACGTCGATGGGCGCGGGAGCCTTCGCCAGGAAGACCCAGGTCAGCCAGACCGCCAGCAGGAACGGCGGGATCTTGAGCGCGATGGCCACCCAGCCGAACTTGGTGGTGTCGGCCCACCAGTACAGCGGGAAGAGGATCGCGCACTTGGTGAGCAGGATCAGGCCCCAGGCGTAACTGGACTTCGTGTACGCCTTCTTGCGGCCGGGGTTGCGGGTGCGCCAGGAGAGGTTCTCCTTGAACACCGGGCCCAGCATCACGCCGATCAGCGGGAAGCCCACGGCCGCCGAGATCAGGTACGCGAGCGAGAGGCCCAGCGTGTAGAGCATGCCGGGCAGCATGAAGTCCTTGGCGTTGCCCGTGATCAGCGCGAAGGCGATGCCGAAGGCGACCCCGAAGACGCCGCTGAAGGCGTGCTTCACGGTGTCCTTGCGGATCAGCCGGACGGCGACCAGCAGCAGCGACACCGCGGCGGCCGCGATCGCCGAGACCTGGAGATTCTTGTTGATCGTGAAGATGGTCACGAAGAGCAGGCCCGGCAGGACCGTCTCCACCATGCCGCGCACGCCGCCGAAGGCGTCGAAGAGGGCCGCCTCGGTGACGGCCTTGTCCGCGGCGTTCTGCGGGGGCGCGTCCTCGGGGACCACGTACGGCTGTGCGGGGTCGGCGGGATGGTGGGGTGTGGTCGGCTTGTCGAAAGACGTCACCGGCTACTCCTGTCCGAGCGGTCGGAGTTCGTATTTGGGGTTGAAGAGCACCCGGCGGCCGTGGCTCATGGAGATCCGGCCGGAGGCGATGAGCTTGCGGCCGGGCTCTATGCCCACGATGGAGCGGCGGCCCAGCCAGACGACGTCCAGGGGCGCGGTGCCGTCGAACAGCTCGGCCTCCAGGGCGGGCACACCGGCGCGCGGGCGCAGGGTGACCGTGCGCAACGTACCGGTCACCTTGACGATCTGGCGGTCGTCGCAGGCCGATATGGGGGTGCAGCCGACGGCGTGGGTGTCCTCCTGGAGCTCCGTGCAGTGCAGGTCCTCCTGGGAGCTGGACAGTCGGTCGAGCATCCTGCGGAACCGCCCGGTCGGCTTCTCGGGGCGAGGTACGGCACTCATACCGGAAGCGTACCGGGGAGTGGACCGGTGGGGTCACCCGCCGTAGTCACGATCTTCCGCGACCGGCCCCGGGAGGGATCACCGCTCGAAGCGGTACCCCATCCCCGGCTCCGTGATGCTGTGTCCCCCGGGGGCAACCCCCGGACCCCCGGCCGCGTGCCTACCGCTCGAAGCGGTACCCCATCCCCGGCTCCGTGATGAAGTGCCGAGGGTGTGCCGGGTCCGCCTCCAGCTTGCGGCGGAGCTGGGCCATGTAGACCCGCAGGTAGTTGGTCTCGGTGCCGTACGAGGGGCCCCAGACCTCCTGGAGGAGCTGCTTCTGGCTGACCAGGCGGCCGGTGTTGCGCACCAGCACCTCCAGCAGGTGCCACTCGGTGGGGGTGAGGCGTACGTCGCGGCCCTCCCGGTGCACCTTCTTCGCGGCGAGGTCGACGGCGAAGCCCTCGGTCTCGATGAGTACGTCGCCCTCCTCGGCGGTGCCGACGGGTTCCGCCCTGCGGACGGCGGCGCGCAGGCGGGCCAGGAGTTCGTCCATGCCGAAGGGCTTGGTGACGTAGTCGTCGGCGCCCGCGTCGAGCGCCTCGACCTTCTCGTCGGAGGTGTGCCGGGCGGAGAGCACCAGGATCGGCACCCGGGTCCAGCCGCGCAGGCCCTTGATGACCTCGACGCCGTCCATGTCGGGCAGGCCGAGGTCGAGCACCACCACGTCGGGGTGGCGGGCGGCGGCCAGCTGGAGGGCGGTGGCGCCGTCGGGGGCGGCGTCCACCTCGTACTTGCGCGCCTTCAGGTTGATCACGAGCGCGCGGACGATCTGCGGCTCGTCGTCGACCACGAGCACCCGGGTCATGGGGGTCTTCCTCACTGCTGTCGGGGCATTCGAAGAGTTCGTGCGTACGGTCATGACAGGACCTGCGCCGGGAAGTCGGGCTGGACCGGGGCCTGGCCGGGGGCGACCTTGAGGGTGAGCACCATGGTCATGCCGCCGCCGGGGGTGTCCTCGGCGGTGAGGGTGCCGCCCATGGCCTCCACGAAGCCCCGGGCGACCGCGAGGCCGAGGCCGACTCCGGCGCCGCGGGGGGCGTCCCCGTACCGCTGGAAGGGTTCGAAGATGCGGCCCTTGCTGTCGTCGGGGACGCCGGGGCCGCGGTCGGTGACGCGGACCTCGACGCGGTCGCCGAGCGCACTGGCGGCCACCGCGACGGGGATGCCCGGCGGGCTGTATTTGACGGCGTTCTCCACGATGTTCGCGGCGGCCCGCTCCAGGAGGCCGCGGTCGACGTCGACCATGGGGAGGGTTTCGGGGATGTCGAGCTGCACGCTGTCGTCGGGGACGCCGACGAGCGCCATGGGGATGACCTCGTCCAGGTCGGTGACCCGGATGAGGGGGGTGACGGTGCCGGTCTGGAGGCGGGACATGTCCAGGAGGTTGCCGACGAGGTGGTCGAGGCGGTCGGCGCCCTCCTCGATACCGGCGAGGAGTTCCGCCTCGTCGGCCTCGGACCAGGAGACGTCGTCGCTGCGCAGGGAGGTGACGGCGGCCTTGATGGAGGCGAGCGGGGTGCGCAGGTCGTGGCTGACGGCGGCGAGCAGCGCGGTGCGTATCCGGTTGCCCTCGGCGAGGCGGCGGGCCTCCTCGGCCTCGCCGACCAGGCGCTGGCGGTCCAGTACGACGGCGGCCTGGGCGGCGAACGCGGCCAGCACGCGGCGGTCCTCGGCGGGCAGCGGGCGGCCGGACAGGGCGAGCGCCATGTGGTCGCCGACGGGCATGTCGACGTCGGCGTCCTCGGGTCGTTCGGCCGGGTTGGGGCCGAGGCTGCCCGCGCAGGTCCACGGCTCGACGTCGTTGGCCCGCTCCAGCAGGGCCACGGACTCCATGGAGAAGGTCTCGCGGACCCGTTCCAGGAGGGCGTCGAGGGTGGTCTCGCCGCGCAGGACGCTGCCCGCGAGGAAGGACAGGATCTCGGACTCGGCGCGCAGCCTGGCGGCCTGGTGGGTGCGGCGGGCGGCGAGGTCCACGACGGAGGCCACCGAGACGCCGACCGCGAAGAAGATCGCGATGGCGACGATGTTCTTCGGGTCGTCGATGGTGAGGGTGCGGGTGGGCGGGGTGAAGAAGTAGTTGAGCAGCAGCGAGCCCGCGGCGGCGGCGGCCAGGGCGGGCAGCAGCCCGCCGAGGAGGGCGGCGACGACGGTGAGGAAGAGGTAGAGCAGGACGTCGTTGGCGAGACCGGGGCCGTTGTTGATGCTGGTCAGCAGCAGGGTCATCAGGACCGGGCCGAGGACGCCGACCAGCCAGCCCGCGAGGATGCGGGTGGCGCCGAGCCGGGCGCCCCGGGCGACGGGCAGTCCGCGCCCCTTGGCGACCTCCTCGTGGGTGACGATGTGGACGTCGAGGTCGGGGCCGGAGTCGCGGGCGACGGTCTGGCCGACGCCGGGGCCCAGGATGTACTGCCAGGTCTTGCGGCGGCTGGAGCCCAGCACGATCTGGGTGGCGTTGACGCCCCGGGCGAACTCCAGCAGGGAGCTGGGTACGTCGTCCCCTATGACGTGGTGGAAGCTGCCGCCCAGGTCCTCGACCAGGGTGCGCTGGACGGCCAGCTCCTTGGGGGAGGCGGCGGTGAGGCCGTCGCTGCGGGCGACGTAGACGGCGAGGATCTCGCTGCCGGAGCCCTTGGCGGCCATGCGCGAGGCGCGGCGTATGAGGGTGCGGCCCTCGGGGCCGCCGGTGAGGCCGATGACGATGCGTTCGCGGGCCTGCCAGGTGGAGCGGATGTTGTGCTCGCCCCGGTACTGCTGGAGGTACTCGTCGACCCGGTCGGCGACCCACAGCAGGGCCAGCTCGCGCAGGGCGGTGAGGTTGCCGGGGCGGAAGTAGTTGGAGAGGGAGGCGTCGATCTTGTCGGGCTGGTAGATGTTGCCGTGCGCCATGCGGCGGCGCAGCGCCTGGGGCGACATGTCGACCAGTTCGATCTGGTCGGCCCTGCGGACCACCTCGTCGGGGACGGTCTCGCGCTGGCGCACGCCGGTTATCGACTCGACCACGTCGCCCAGCGATTCCAGGTGCTGGATGTTGACCGTGGAGATGACGTCGATGCCCGCCTGGAGGAGGGCTTCGACGTCCTGCCAGCGCTTGGCGTGGCGGGAGCCGGGGACGTTGGTGTGGGGCAGTTCGTCGACGAGGGCGACGGCGGGGGCCCGCTCCAGGACGGCGTCGACGTCCATCTCGGTGAAGGTGGCGCCCCGGTATTCGAGGGTGCGCCGGGGCACCTCTTCGAGGCCGTGCAGCATGACCTCGGTGCGCGGGCGGCCGTGGTGCTCCACGAAGGCGACGACGCAGTCGGTGCCGCGCTCCACCCGTCGGTGGGCCTCGGAGAGCATGGCGTAGGTCTTGCCGACGCCCGGTGCCGCACCGAGGTAGATCCGGAGTGTCCCGCGTCCCATGGCCCCATTGTCTTTCGAAAGCAGCAGCGTGCACTGCTGTCGACCTTAAGGCCAGCGAAGGGGACGTTTCGGACAGGGTGCAGGCGGGAGGGGTGCCTTGACGCGATTCTGATGCGTCCGTACGCGGCGGGGGTGCGGCCCCTCGCCGGGGCCGCACGTCCCTCCCGTACGGCTGGCGCCCCGGTCCTCCCGCAGGTCGGGCGCCCCGGTCAGTCGGCGTCGACGATGTGCCCGTCGCGCAGTTCCATGACCCGGTCCGCGAGGCCCAGCAGCTGGGCGTCGTGCGTGGCGACCAGCGCCGTCACGTTCTCGCTGCGGACCACCGCGCGGAGCAGTTCCATGACCGCGAGGCCGGTCTCCGCGTCGAGCTGTCCGGTGGGCTCGTCGGCGATCAGCAGGGAGGGCCGGTTGGCGAGCGCGCGGGCGATGGCGACGCGCTGCTGCTGGCCGCCGGAGAGCTCGGTGGGGCGCTGGGCGGCGTGGTCGGCGAGGCCGACCAGGGAGAGCAGCAGGGCGACCCGCTCCTCGCGCTCCTTGGGGTCGGTCTTGCGCAGCCGCAGCGGCACCCCGACGTTCTCGGCGGCGCTGAGGATGGGGATCAGGCCGAAGGACTGGAAGACGAAGCCGATGCGGTCGCGGCGCATTTCCAGCAGGCCGTTCTCGCCGAGGGCGCCCACGTCGGTGCCGTCGACGACGATGCTGCCGCCGTCCGCCTTGTCGAGGCCGCCGACGAGGTTGAGCAGGGTGGTCTTGCCGGAGCCCGAGCGGCCCTTGAGGGCGACCAGTTCACCGCGCGGCACGTCGAAGGAGACACCGCGCAGGGCGTGCACGGCGGCAGCTCCGGAGCCGAAGGAGCGGTGCAGGTCCCGGACGCGGACCATGGGGTCCTCCGCCAGTGCCGTGCCCGTGCCCGTGCCGGTGGTGGTCTCCGTGCTGTCGGTCATCGCCCGCTCCCCCGCTCGTACCGCTGACGTTCGTACTGCTGTCCGTGCGCTCATTGTTGCCCATGGGTCCGACATTCGGCCCGCCGCCGGTCAATCTCCTTGATCGGGTGCGGGATTCGGCCCCTCTCCGGGATCCGCCGGGCGCCGCGTCCCGTCCGCCCACACGCCGACGTGGTCGCTCTCGGCGCTCAGGCGGACCCGGCCGCGCAGCCCGTACCGCTCGATGTGCTCGCGCGGCAGTTGCAGCCGCCCCACCCGGTCGAGCACGGCGAACTCCTCGCCTGCCGCCGCCCCGTGGGCCCGCAGCGTCTCGGTGGCGGTCCGGCCGTCCCGGATCCGCACGGTGCGCCGGACCTGGTCGGAGACCAGGGGGTCGTGGGTGACCACCAGGACGGTCATGCCGAGTTCCTCGTTGGCGCGGCGCAGCGCGGCGAAGACCTCCTCGCCGCTGGCGGTGTCGAGTTCGCCGGTGGGTTCGTCGGCGAACAGCACCCGCGGGCTGTTGGCGCTCGCCACGGCGACGGCGACGCGCTGCTGTTCGCCGCCGGACATCTGCTGCGGGCGGCGGTCGCGGCAGTATCCGACGCCGAGCGCGTCCAGCAGTTCCTGTGCCTGCGGGGCGCGCTTGCGGCGCGGCACGCGCGCGTACTTCATCGGCAGGGTGACGTTCTCCAGGGCGGTGAGGTACGGCAGCAGGTTGCGGCCGGTCTGCTGCCAGACGAAGCCGACGGTGCTGCGCCGGTAGCCGAGGCGCTCGGTGCGGCCCATGGACAGCAGGTCGTGGCCGGCCACCCGGGCACGTCCGGCGGTGGGCAGGTCGAGGCCGGAGAGGATCGACAGGAGCGTGGACTTGCCGGAGCCGGACGCGCCGACCAGGGCCACGCACTCGCCGTCGTCGACGACGAGGTCGAGGCCCTGGAGGGCCTGCACTTCGACGTCCTCGGTGCGGTAGACCCGGACGACGTTGTCGCAGACGATCAGTCCTTCGTCGGTGACGGGTTCCGCACCCGAGCGGGCGCGCTCCTCCAGGGCGCTCAGGTCGGCCACGGTGCCGGTCATGTCTGTTCTCCCAGTCGCAGTACGGTGCCCAGCCTGCGGCGTCTGGCCAGGGCGGTCTCCACGGCCACGGCCGCCGCCACCAGCAGCAGGAACCCGCCGCCCAGGACGGCGAAGGCCGCGTAGTCGGTGCGCGGTACGGGGTCGAGCGGGCCGCCGGTGAAGCCGCGCAGGTCCAGGGCGTCGCCCAGCAGTCCGGGCAGCAGGAGCCCCAGCGCGCTGCCGCCGAGCGCGGCGGCGGCCACCACCGGCAGCAGTTGCACCAGGTTGAGCGCCCCGGTGGCGCGGTCGCCGAGCCCCATGGTGCGCAGCCGGGCGGCGGTGCGCCCGCGTTCGGGTGCGGACAGCAGCAGGTCGAGGACGAGCGCGACCAGTGCGAGGAGCACTGTGAGTACGGTGCACAGCCGGTACGCCGTCGTCAGCGCGGCCAGCACCTGGTCGTCGGCGATCGCGGCCTGTTCGTCGGCGAGGATGCTCAGGGTGCCGACGTTGGAGCTCTTCCCGCCGCGCGGCACCAGGGTGCGCAGTGCCGCGGCGTCGATGTCGGTCCCGTACAGCAGCAGCGCCGACCTGGTCACGGTGGACGGGTCGAGGTTCTGGACGGCGGAGGCGTCCGCCAGCACCACGGGGGTGTCCGAGGTGCTGTGCAGCGGGCCCAGGACGTCGTCGCGGGCGACGTCGTCCGGCAGGGGGCCGACCACCTTGACCCGGGTGTCGGTGCCGCGCACCTGTGCCTGGTAGACGCCGCCCTGGCGCAGCGGCGGGGCGGCCAGCACCGGTATCTCCTTGCCCGGTCCCGGCCGGACGCCCGTCAGTGCGCGGGCGACGGCGGAGTGCGGGGCGGCCCTGCGCAGGGCGGCGGCGTCCAGGGACTGCAGGGCGACGTTGCCGACGGTGGTGCCGTTGCGGCCGTCCCGCAGGTCGGCCGAGCGCTGGGTGATGACGATGTGGTGCCGCACTCCGGGTGCGGTCGAGAGGCTGCGGACGGCTCCCGGGTCGAGGGTGTCGACGACGTAGGAGGCGTCCGCCCCGGTCTGCCACCGGACGGCGTCGCGGCGCCCCTCGGCGAGGGTCTGCGCGACGAGGCCGCCGAAGACGGCGGTGCCCAGGGTGGTGACCAGGACCAGCAGTGCCAGGGCGCGCGAGGGGGCGTCCTGGGCGGCCCTCGACAGTGCGAGCATCGGCACGGTGCCCCTGCGGCGGGCCGACCAGCGGGCCGCCGCGCGCACCGGGGCCGGATAGCAGCGCACCAGCACGATGACCGCGGCGACGCCCAGCAGTGCGGGGACGACGGCGAGCTGGAGGTCGGGTTCGGCGGCGGGGGTGCGCGAGCGCAGGAGGAACACACCGGTGCCGGTGAGCAGCAGCAGCCCGCCCTCCAGCGTGAGGCGGCGCAGGGCGGCGCTGCGGGTGCGCCGGGACCGGGTGCGGATCGGGGCGTGCAGGGCGCCGTCGCGCAGGGCGTGCCAGGTGAGCAGGGGCAGCAGCAGCCAGACGGCGACGGCGAGGTACAGCGGGGTCGCGATGCCGGGGGGCGGCGCCCCGGCGGGGGCGTACCGGTGCGCGAGCAGCACTCCCGCCGCACAGCCGGCCAGCACCAGGGGTGCGGTGCCCGCCCCGGCGGCGCACGCGAGGCGCAGCGCGGAGGCGCCGCGGGCCCGGCGCAGCCGCAGTTCGGGCAGGCGGCGCCGGAGCGCGAGCAGGCTGGCGACGGCGCAGGCGGCGAGGCCCACGCAGAACAGCGAGGCGGGGGCGAAGGCGATGAGCACCCGGACGCGGGCCCAGTCCTTCTCGAAGGTGTCGACGGCCTTCAGGAGCGGGCCGACGCTCAGCAGCCTGGTGCTGCCGTGCCGGCCCAGCGCGCATTCGTAGCCGCCGGACCCGAAGCTGGGCTCGCCGCAGAACTGTGTCGCCGCGTTGTCCGTGTACGCCGTGAAGCTCTGCCGCAGGCTGATGAGTCCCTGCTGGGTCGCCAGGGGGGTGGCGTCGGCGGCGTCGAGGTTCAGCCGCAGCCGCCAGACGGCCATCAGGTCGAAGCCCTGCTCCTCCTGGATGCGCTCGGCGCCCGAGACGCCGATGATCGCGTACGTCTGCCAGGCCGGGGCCGCGTTGGGGGCGGAGGTCCGCAACGGGGTGGCCAGCGGCGGCACTTCGCGCTGGAGCCTGGTGTCCTTCGGGGTGAAGAACCCGACGACGCGCACGGGACCGCCCGCCTGTTTGAACAGGGGGCGGGGCGTCATGACCAGTCGCTGGCCGAGGCGCAGTTTGAGCGTGTCGCGCGCACGGGTGGAGACCGCGACCTCCAGTTCCCTGCCGGTGGAGACGGGGGCGGGAGGGCGGCCTTCGGCGTACGTCTGTGCGCTCGGCGCGTCGTCGGGCAGGACCAGTGTGAAGCCGGTCTCGCCCCCGGGCGTCGGGGTGTAGCCGCCGCGGATCTCGATGCGGGTGGAGTCGTGGACCACCTTGCCGGCCAGCTGTCGGGGCACCGATCCGGTGATCAGGTTGCGGGTCGCCTCCAGGTCGCCCGCCATCGCCCCGGTGGGCGTCTCCTTCGTGCCGAGCGGGGCGAAGACGGTGAAGAACTCCAGCCCGGGCGCGGCGCGTTGGGCCTCGGTCAGCCGGCCGGCCAGTGCCTTCCCGGCGAGGCTGTCGACGACGCCGGGGCCCGCCGAGGCGACGAGCGCGAGCAGCGCGGTGAGCAGGGTGAGGCACAGCAGCAGCGGCGCCTGCGCGCGGGCCCGGCGCAGACCGGAGTGCCGCAGCAGCCGGCCGACGCCACCCGGCCGCGCCCCGCCGGACGCCCCGCTGACCGCACCGCCGGACGCCCCGGACCTCTTCCTCGCCGCGCCGGAATCCGTACCGGACCCGTCCGATGTCGTACGCGTACGGTCCTCGGGCCCGCGGCCCTCGTCCGGGCCGTCCGGTGTCCTGCGGTCGCCGCTCATCGGTCCTCCCCCGCGCGCAGCACCCGGGCCAGGTCGGTGCGCGCCAGGAAGCGCGCCGCCAGGGTGACCACCCCGCAGATCAGGGCGGTGGTCGCCCCGACGGTCAGCCCGACCTTCCCCCAGGGGATCTCGGTGCGCAGCCACGGGAAGACGGGGCTGCCTCCCGCGTCGACGGTGACCAGCGGCATGATCGCCGAGGCGAGCACCGTACCGAGGCAGGTGCCGAGCACCGCCGCGACGGCGGCGATGACCAGCTGCTCGGTCCACAGGTAGGCGGCGAGCTGTCCGCGCCGCACCCCCAGCGCCCGCAGCAGCGCGAACTCCCGCTGCCTGGCCCGCGCGGAGAGCGCGGTGTGCAGGGTGAAGGCGACGACCGCGAAGGCCGGGGCGAGCATCAGGCACAGGGTGAGCGCACCGCGGGACCCTTCCCGCAGCGGGTCGTCGGCCAGTGCGCGCTGCACCTGCGGCACGTCGACGACGGTGCCGTACTGCTTCTGCCGGGCGGTGCGCAGGGCGGCCGCCGAGTCGCCGTCGCGCACCGACACCCACCACGTCCGCTCGTCCTCGCTCAGCCCACCGGCCAGGACGAGTTGGGCGGTGAAGGCCCGGGAGTCGGCCAGCAGCCGTGGCTCGGCGCGTTCGGTGCCCGGGACGGCGGCGATCCGGCCGACGATCCGAAAACGCAGCAGGCGCCCGGAGACGGTGGCCTTGAGGACGCTGCCCTCGCGGAGGTTCTGGGAGTCGAACAGGGCGTCGGTGGCGAGCGCGGGCATCGGCGCGGCCGCCTCCTGCGCGGGGGTCGGCACCAGGGAGACGCCCCACTTGGGGAATTCGGCGGGCAGCACGGGCCCCCGTACCACCGAGTCCAGCAGCGTTCCCGGTTTCCCGGTGTCGGTGCACAGCACCGGGCCGGACGGTGTCGGCGATCCGGGCAGCGGCGGCCCGGCGCCGGGGCAGCCCGCCGCCGCGCGCGGAACGCGGTTCCCCAGCTCGTAGTCCAGCCACAGCGGGCGCTCGCCGAGCCCCGGCAGCCCGTCGACCGTCAGCCGGTAGGTGCGCTGCACCGTCTCGCCCTGCATGCTCAGGGCCACCCGGACGATGCGTACGGGCGCGGTGTCGTCGGCGTGGACGGGCAGCGGCAGCCGTACGGTCCGGGCTCGTCCCGCGTCGACCGGCAGGAGGACCGCGCTCTGGCTGACGAGGCCGTCGCCGTCCGCGAAGTCCACGGCGAGCCGTACGGGCGCCGGCTTGCCGGGTCCGTCCGCCGACAGACGCACCCGCAGCGGCAGCCGGTCCCGGCCGCCCCGGTGGGCCTGCGGGCCCAGGACGATGCCGTGGTCGGGGATGTTCTTGCCCAGCGGGGCGAGCAGTTCGGCCACCGGCCGCCGCACGAGGTCGGGGCGGACGGCGGGGGCAGGACCGGTGCTGGTGTTCAGGGCGGTGATCCCCACCGACGCCTGGTCCAGGGTGCCCCGGGTGTCGAAGACGGGCGTGACGGAGCGCACGCCGGGCAGCGCCTGGAAGGCGGCGCGCCGCTCCCCCGACGGCACTCCCCCGGTGGGGCTGGGGCTGATCGTCAGATCGGCGCCGACCTGGAACACCGCCTGGTCGTGGTCGCCCCGGTCGAGCATGGCCAGCGAGGTGCTGCTCAGCGCCCCGACCGCGAGGGCGAGCGCCACCACCAGGGTGGGGCCCGCGTGCCCGGTGGCCCGGCGGCCGACCTGCCAGCCGCCCAGCGGCAGGACGAGCCCGCGGCCGCGTCCGGCGAGGGGTTCGGTGATCCGGGCGACGAGCGGCAGCAGCCGCAGGACGAGCAGCGCGGACGCGCAGGTCATGGTGACGGGCGCGAGGACGAGGACGGGGTCGACGCCCGCGTCGCCGACCGGGGTGCGGTACTGCTGGAGCTGGAGCCAGCCCAGGACGGCGACGACGGCCAGCGCCAGGTCGGTGCCCGCCCGCTGCGCACCCGCCCAACGCCCCATCCGGCGGCGGAGTTTGGCGACGGCCTCCCCGTCGCCCGCGGCGCGGACGGCGGGCGCGAGCATCGCCGCCCCGTGCACCAGCACGGCCAGCAGCGCCATCGCCCAGCCGACGGCGAGCAGCGCCGACTGCGGTACGTCGCCGGGGAGGAACCCGGCCCGGCCGAGCACCCCGAGCAGCGGCCCCGCCAGGAAGGGCGCGGCGAGTCCGGCGGGCACCGCGACGGCGATCCAGTGTGCGACGGCCGACCCGGCGATGCGGGGCGTGCCCGCTCCGCGCGCGGCGAGCAGGGCGAGTTCGGGTCTGCGGTGTTCGGCGAGCTGGCGGGCGGTGAGGACGAGCGCTGCGGCGGCCAGGGCGGCCAGCAGGCTGGCCGGGATGTAGAGACCGGCCCGGCTGACGGCGATGGGCGTGGTGAGCTGGTCGAGGGCGGAGGCCAGCGATCCGTCCACGGTGATCTTCGGCCCGGGGGGCGGTTCGGCGCCCCGGAAGACGGAGAGGTTGGTGTCGCTCCCGGTGAATCCGAGGAGCCGGTCGCGGAGCGGTTCGATGTCGCCGAGCCGTATCCGCTCGGCCCGGGGCAGACCGACCCACAGGTCCCGGGTGTCGCGGACCAACCGGGGTTCGGCGACGAACGCCTCGTGCGCCACGAGGACCAGGCTCGTGCTGACGCCGAAGGAACCGGCCGCCGCACGCCACAGCGCCGGGTTGCCGCCGCCGGTGTCGAAGCTGCCGGTCATCCGGGCCCGTACCCGGCTTCCGTCGGCCAGCACGACGGTGAAGGCGTCACCGGGGCGCAGCGCCAGCCGGGCGGCGAGCGCCACGGGCAGTGCGGCCTCCATCCGTCCTCCGGCCGCGCCCGCACGCGGCCACGCGCCCGCGACCAGCCGGGCGTCCTGGTCCTTGGCCGGTCGTGCGGCGGCCCCCGGGCCGCCGACGGCGACCACGCTGACGGTGAGGTCGTCCAGTTCGCGCCCGCCCGTGTCGGTCACGCCGAACCCGCCGGCGAACGACGACGGCGACCGCAGGACCGGCACGGTGCGGTGCGGGACGTCGCCGAAGGCCCGGGTGAACGCGGCCCGCACCCCGGCGTCCGTACGGGCGTAGTCGGCGGCGACGGCACTGCCCTTGGGGTGGTCGCCCAGGACCCGCAGCGACGCGGCCTGGTCGGCGGCCAGGCGGCGCTGGATGCCTCCCTCGACGGCCTTCTCGGTGAGGGCGGCGAGCGCGGCGAGCACGGTCGCGGCCAGCAGCACGGCGAGCGCCGCCGCACAGAGCACCAGGGCGTGGTGCCGCCCCCAGCGCAGCAGAACGGGCGTCCTGGCGCGCCCGGTCCGCGGCTTCTTGTCCCCCACAGCCGCATTCCTCCCCCGTGTGACCGCCACAGTATGAGAGGCCCACCGGGCGGCGGGCAATGCTTCCGACACCCCAACTGCCGCTCTCGGAAAAGGAGTTGCGGTGAAACGGCCGGTGGCCCGCACCCCTTGCGGGAGTGCGGGCCACCGGCCGTACGAACGAAAGCGGGCTCAGCCGAGCCGGGCGATCCCCTCCGTGGGGACTCAGCGCACCTCGGTGATCTCCGGGCCGCGCTGCAACTGCCCCATGCCGCCGGAGAAGCGGGACTCCGCCTGCTCCTCCTGCTGGACGCCCTCGGCGACCATCTGCGCGTCGTCGGGCAGCTTCAGGACGATCGGGTCGCGGGGAGCCATCGGCCCCTCGCCCCGGACGACCACGGTGTCCAGGAAGATCTGCTCCAGCACGCCCGCGGCCTCGGGCTGCACCGCGCCCTGCCCGGAGATCACTCCGCGCAGGAACCAGCGGGGGCCGTCGACACCGACGAAACGCACCAGCTGCACACCGCTGTTGCCGTCCGGCAGCTGTACGGGGACCTGCGCGCGCAGCTCCCAGCCGAGCGGGCCCTCGACCTCGTCGATGTGGCCGCCCTGGGAGGTGATGCCGGTGGCGATCTCCTCGCGGACCTCGCCCCAGATGCCCTCCTTCTTGGGCGCGGCGAAGGCCTGCAACTGCACCGCGCTGTCGCGCAGGACGACCGTCGCGGCCACGATCGCGTCGCCCGCGACCTCCACGCGCAGCTCCATGCCCTCGACCCCGGGCACGAAGATGCCGCCCAGGTCGACCCGGCCCTCGCCGGGCGAGGAGACCTCGGAGACGTCCCACGGGCCGTCGGGGCGGGGGGCCGGCGGCAGGTTGACCCGCTGCCCCTCGCCGTCCCCGGCCTCGACCTCTTCGGCGACCTGCTCGGTCACGCCCGCCTCGTCCTCGGCGGATTCGCTCTTCTTGCGACGTCCGAACACGTCACTTTCCTTCCCGGTCGGCAACGACCGAAGCGTAGGAGTTCCGACCCACTGAATCACTCGTGTCGTCCGCCGGGCCACCCTCCGGTGCACCCACCGCGGCGTGGCCGCCGGTGGACCCGAAGCCCCCTTCGGCCCGCGCCGAGCCGGGGAGTTCCGCGACCTCGTGGAAGCGGACCTTCTCGACCTGCTGGACGACCAGTTGGGCAATCCGGTCGAAACGCTCGAACCGCACGCTCTCGCGCGGGTCCAGGTTGACCACGATCACCTTGATCTCCCCACGGTACCCGGCGTCCACCGTCCCCGGGGCATTCACGAGCGCCAGACCGCAGCGGGCGGCGAGCCCGGAGCGCGGGTGCACGAACGCGGCGTACCCGTCGGGCAGCGCGATGGAGATGCCGGTGGGCAGCACGGTCCGCTCGCCGGGGGCCAGTTCGCAGGCCTCGGTGGTGACCAGGTCGGCCCCGGCGTCCCCGGGGTGTCCGTACGACGGAAGCGGTACGTCCGGGTCCACGCGCCGAATCAGCACATCTACAGGGTTACGGCTCATGGGTTCACCTCGAAGGCGCGGGCGCGCCTGACCTGATCGGGGTCGGCCATGGCCGCCTGGATCTCCTCCGGGCGGCCGTTGTCGATGAAGTGGTCGACCTTGACTTCGATGAAGAGGGCGTCCGCGCGGACCGCGACGGGCCCGGTGGGGCCGCCGATCCGTCCGGTCGCCGTGGAGTAGATCTTGCGGCCGTGCACGGCGGTCACCTCGGCGTCGAGGTGCAGCACCGTGCCGACGGGCACGGGACGGACAAAATCCGTCTCCAGCCGTCCCGTCACCGCGATGACCCGCAGCAGCCACTGCAACGACCCGAGCGTCTCGTCCAGCGCGGTGGCCAGGACGCCGCCGTGCGCGAGGCCGGGGGCACCCTGGTGGGCGGGCTTGACGGTGAACTCCGCGCTGACCCGCACGCCGGGCCCCTCGCCCGCCCGCGCCGCCAGGTGCAGCCCGTGCGGCTGTCCCTCGCCGCACCCGAAACAGTGCTCGTAGTGCGCGCCGAGCAGCTCCCCGGGGGCCGGGGCTTCGGGGTGCCGGAGGGGGGCTATGGCGTCGGCCGGGGGCGTCAGGGCCGCGGACGCGGCCGGGCGTCCGGGAGTGGCCTCCCGGGGGTTGTCAGTACTCACAGGCGCAGACCTTACCCGCGTACGGATACGCAGGTCGCGCCGTGCCAAGCTAAGCGGTATGCAGTCCTACGAAGAACGCCTGACCGCGCCCCGCTCCTGGTGGCTCATCACCGTGGGGGTGGGCATCGCGTGCGGGTTGATGCTGCTGCCGCTGGGCACGCTGCCGATGCTGGGCGCGGTGGTCGTCGGCATCCTGCTGACGGGTGCGCTGGTCAGCAGTTACGGATCGGTGCGGATCAGGGTGGTCGCGGACTCGCTGGTCGCCGGTGACGCCCGGATTCCGGTGTCCGCGCTGGGCGACGTCGAGGTGCTGGACGCCGAGGAGGCGCGCGCCTGGCGCACGTACAAGGCGGATCTGCGCGCCTTCATGCTGCTGCGCAGCTACATCCCGACGGCGGTCCGCATTCCGGTCACGGACCCGGACGACCCGACTCCGTACGTCTACCTCTCCACGAGGCACCCCCAGGCCCTGGCCGACTTCCTGAAGTCCGTACGGGCGGCGGGCTAGCCCTCCGACTCCTTGCCGCCCGCCTCCAGCTCCCTGAGCTCGCGGGCGTGGTCCAGGGGCGGCAGCTCGGGGAGCGCGTCCCAGGGGACCTGCCGGGTGCGCAGGTCACGGCGGATGTGTTCGGCGAGCTTCTGGGTGTCGCGGCGGTTCATGACCGCGCCCACGGCCGCGCCGACCATGAACGGCATCAGGTTCGGCAGGTTGCGGACCATGCGCTTCATGATCTGCTGGCGCAGCTCGCGCTTCATCTGTCCGCCGAGCGCCGCGTTCAGCGTGGTGGGCTTGGTGATGTCGACGCCGCGTTCCTCGGCCCAGGAGCCCAGGTAGGCGATGGTGCGCTGCTTGAGGTTGCCGGGCGGGCGCTGACCGTAGACCTCGTGGAGTTCCGCGATGAGCTTGAGCTCGATCGCGGCGACGCCGGTGATCTCGGCGGCCAGCTCGGCCGGCATGGCGGGCGGTACGGGCATCATGGCGGCCGCGCCGATGCCCGCGCCCACGGTGGAGGTGCCGTTGGCGGCGCCCGCGACCAGCTTGTCGGCGAGCTCCTCGGGGGTGAGCCCGGGGAACTGCTTGCGCAGGGTCGCCAGGTCGCGCACGGGCACGCGGGGGGCGTTGTCGATGACGCGGTCGGTGAGGTGGGCGAGGGCGGCCTTCGCTCCTTCGCCGCCCTTGCGGACGCCCTGCCGGAGGGCGGGGACGCTGTTCTTGAGGGCGGGAACGCCCTTCTTGAGGGCGGGGACGCCCTTTTTGAGAGCCGCCAGGCGCCGGGTCCCGGTCACGGACCCCTTCGAACCGTCGGACGGGACCGCGAGGTCCTGCCCGCCGCTCTGTACGCCGGCGGCTTCTCCGGGTGTGCCGTCCGCGTCGGGAGATTCCCCGGCGGAGGACGGCACGAGGGCGGAGGACTCGGCGGACGCCTCCGTGGCGTCCGTCGGGCCGTTCCCGCCCGGTTGTTGTGCCTCCGACGCGTTCTTGCGCCGGAAAGGCCGCTTCCTGAACGGTGTCGCGCCAGTCACGGCCGACCCCGTCCTAGTCGCAGTCGCGGCAGATCGGCTGGCCGTTCTTCTCGCGGGCCAGCTGGCTGCGGTGGTGGACCAGGAAGCAGCTCATGCAGGTGAACTCGTCGGCCTGACGGGGCAGCACGCGGACGGACAGTTCCTCGTTGGAAAGGTCCGCGCCGGGCAGCTCCAGGCCTTCAGCCTGCTCGAACTCGTCGACGTCGACGGTCGTGTTCGACTTGTCGTTCCGCCGTGCCTTGAGTTCTTCGATGCTGTCCTCGTTGAGGTCGTCATCGGTCTTACGTGGGGTGTCGTAATCCGTTGCCATGTCGCTCTCCCCCTCTGGGTGGTTGCGGTGTCTCCAGCGCAGTAACGCGTGAGAGGCCGGACTTGTGCCCGACCTGAGGCGGAGATTTTGCCTCACATCAAGGTCTGTTACTCAATCGACACCTCAGACGCACTCCGCGGAGTGATCGTCTTGGATGGCGATCGGGACCGTACACGGTCCGAATGTCGCACCGCCCGTGCACCACCCCGTGTACTTCCCGTGATCCCACC
This sequence comes from Streptomyces sp. NPDC087440, assembly GCF_044744005.1. Taxonomy (NCBI): domain Bacteria; kingdom Bacillati; phylum Actinomycetota; class Actinomycetes; order Kitasatosporales; family Streptomycetaceae; genus Streptomyces; species Streptomyces sp. NPDC087440. The sequence goes on from NZ_JBIUXN010000003.1 coordinate 518,825, forward strand.
CCCCGGAAACCCGGACTTTTCCGGGTTTTGAGGAGGGTTGGTGATCACGGAGAGTAGGTGGCCGGGAAATGCGACCTGTGATCGATCACACACGGAGCTCCCGGGTTTCCGTCCCGAAAATTCCGCTTAAAGCGAACACATTGACGGCTTCACCAGACGTCACACTGCCGTGTCCGAAGGAACTCAGACCGGAAGCATCACGCGCATGACGAGGCCGCCGCCCTCGCGAGGCTCCGCGATGATACGGCCTCCGTGAGCCCTCGCGACGCTGCGCGCGATGGACAGCCCCAGGCCTACGCCCTTGTCGCTGCCCGTTCGCTCCGTACGCAGCCGTCTGAACGGCTCGAAGAGGTTGTCGATCTCGTACGCGGGAACCACTGGACCCGTGTTCGAAACCACCAGCACCGCCTGTCCGTGCTGGATCTCGGTGGTGACCTCGACCCAGCCATTGTCGGCCACGTTGTACCGGACCGCGTTCTGAACGAGGTTCAGCGCGATCCGCTCCAGCAGCACGCCGTTGCCCTGGACCACCGCGGGCTTCTGCTCCCCGCGCAGCTCCACGCCCTTGTCCTGGGCCTCGCCACGGGCCTGGTCGAGGGCCCGGGTGGCGACCTCGGCGATGTCGACGGGCTTGCGCTCGACGATCTGGTTGTCGCTGCGGGCCAGCAGCAGCAGACCCTCCACCAGCTGCTCGCTGCGCTCGTTGGTGGCCAGCAGGGTCTTGCCGAGCTGCTGGAGCTCCACCGGGGCCCCGGGATCGGAGAGGTGGACCTCCAGGAGGGTCCGGTTGATCGCGAGCGGCGTGCGCAGCTCGTGGGAGGCGTTGGCGACGAAGCGCTGCTGGGCGGTGAAGGCACGCTCCAGCCGGTCCAGCATCTCGTCGAAGGTGTCCGCCAGCTCCTTCAGCTCGTCGTCCGGGCCGTCCATCTCGATGCGCCGGGTCAGGTCCGTACCGGCGACGCGTCGGGCGGTGCGGGTGATCCGGCCCAGCGGCGACAGGACGCGGCCCGCCATCGCGTACCCGAAGGCGAAGGCGATGACGCTGAGGCCGACCAGGGCGAGCAGGGAGCGGTTCAGCAGGTCGTTGAGGGCGTCCTGCCGCTGGCCGCTCATGCACTCGCGCAGCATCGTGTTCAGCTGGCCGTTGTTCTGCGCGTCGACGATGGAGGGACAGCTGTGGCTGGAGAGCCTGGCCGGGCCCGAGATCTGGAAGTCGGGGTAGGCCGTGCCGTCCCGCAGCGCCTGCGCGGTCAGCAGGTAGATGATCGACAGCAGCAGGATGCCCGCGATCAGGAACATGCCGCCGTAGAGCAGGGTGAGCCGTATCCGGATCGTGGAGCGGATCCAGGGGAAGGCCGGTTCCGGCTGGCGGGGGTCCCAGGAGGGCTTGGGCGGTGTTGCTGGTGGGGCGGGGGCCGTCTTCACCGCCGCCTCAGATCCGGTAGCCCGAGCCGGGCACCGTGACGATGACGGGCGGCTCGCCCAGCTTGCGGCGCAGGGTCATGACGGTCACCCGTACGACGTTGGTGAAGGGGTCGGTGTTCTCGTCCCACGCCTTCTCCAGGAGCTGTTCCGCCGACACCACGGCGCCCTCGCTGCGCATCAGCACCTCCAGCACCGCGAACTCCTTCGGCGCGAGCTGGATCTCCCGGCCGTCGCGGAAGACCTCGCGCCGGTTGGGGTCGAGCTTGATGCCGGAGCGCTCCAGTACGGGCGGCAGCGCGACGGTGGTGCGACGGCCCAGCGCACGCACGCGGGCGGTCAGCTCGGTGAACGCGAAGGGCTTGGGCAGGTAGTCGTCCGCGCCGATCTCCAGGCCCTCCACGCGGTCGCTGACGTCGCCGGAGGCGGTGAGCATCAGGACCCGGGTGGGCATGCCCAGCTCGACGATCTTGCGGCAGACGTCGTCGCCGTGCACGAGCGGGAGGTCGCGGTCCAGGACCACGACGTCGTAGTCGTTGACGCCGATCCGTTCCAGGGCGGCGGCGCCGTCGTACACGACGTCGACGGCCATGGCCTCCCGGCGCAGTCCGGTGGCCACCGCATCGGCGAGCAGCTGCTCGTCCTCGACGACGAGTACGCGCACGTCGGGTCCTTCCCTCGGGCACCGTGAGACGGCTCACGGTGCATGGTGTGTGGACCCCCATCCTGCCCGTTTCGGCCGTAAACCGGCTGTAAGGCGGCTTGCGGGGCGCTCCCGGCGGGGCACGGACGGCCGGGCGCAGCGACGACTTCCATGATTCTTGGGGCAGTTGAGGTTTCTCCCCGGCACCTGGCGGGGAGGACATTCAAACACCCGCGATCACGCCCCGTATGTGGCGCGCCACAGCCCGCTCTGTCCCCCCGGGACGGTCCAGAGGGCATGCGCCGACGCTGCCGGGGGTGCGTGTGATCGAACCACCCTCGGCACACCCCCGTGCCACCGACCCATGACGAGGGGGCGCACCCATGGACGCTTTCACCACCAGTCTCCTGAAGCGCATAAAGGACACCGAGTCGGACCTCTCCCGTGCCCGGGAGGCCGGCGACGACTTCCTCGTGGACGTCGAGCAGGAAGAGCTCAACGACCTGCACCAGCTCGCCGCCGAACACGGCGTGGAGATCGACGTGGCCGCGTAAGCGGTACGCCCACGAGCGGAGGGGCTCGATCCGGTACGTCGCCGGGTCGAGCCCCTCCGTCATGTCCGGGCGGCGCGTCAGTCGTGCCAGGCGCCCAAGTCCTCCAGCAGCCCCTGGAGCGGGGGGAAGACGCCCGGGGAGGCGGCGACCGTCAGCTCGGGCGAGGCCGGGCTGCCGGGCCTGCCGCCGGTCAGGGCGCCCGCCTCGCGGGCGATCAGGTCACCGGCCGCGTAGTCCCAGGGGTTGAGCCCGCGCTCGTAGTAGCCGTCGAGCCGCCCGGCGGCGACGTCGCACAGGTCGACGGCCGCCGAGCCGCCGCGCCGGATGTCCCTGAAGCCCGGGATCAGTTGCCCGGCGATCTCCGCCTGCCGCCTGCGGCGCTCGGCGAGGTAGCCGAAGCCGGTGCCGATCAGCGCCTGGTCGAGGGAGGGAGAAGAACGGACGGCGAGCCTGCGCTCCGGCCCCGCCGGACCGTCCACGTACGCGCCGCCGCCGAGCACCGCGCGGTACGTCTCCCGGCGCATCGGCGCCTCGACGACGCCGACGAGGGTCTCGCCCCGGTACTCGGCGGCGACGGAGACGGCCCAGGTGGGCAGCCCGTACAGGTAGTTGACGGTCCCGTCGAGCGGATCGACCACCCACCGCACCCCGCTGCTGCCCTCGGTCGCGGCGCCCTCCTCCCCGAGCACGCCGTCCTCGGGCCGCCGCTCGGCGAGGATCTGGGTGATCAGCTTCTCGGCCGCGAGATCCATCTCGGTGACGACATCCACCGAACTGGACTTGGTCGCCGCCACTGCGAGGTCGTCGGGCCGCCCGTCCCGGAGCAGCTCACCGGCCCGCCGGGCCACTTCGAGGGCGACACGGAGCAGTTCGGCCTTCAGATTCTCGTCGTTCACGGTTCTCCCATGGGTGGTGGTGTGTGGCGCCGGGGGCCTGCTGCGGCGGGTTGCTGTTCCTGATGGGGCTACGCCCCTTGCCCCCTGCACGGGCTCCGCCCGCGCGTCCTCAAACGCCGGACGGGCTGATATGCCGCCCGAAGGGCAGGCATTCAGGGGCGCGGGGCTCTGCCGATGTGCGGCTCCGCCGCGTGGGCGCGACCAGCCACAACGAACCCGCACGGAACCGGTCCCCGCCCCGCAGGGTTACGGGAAGGGGCGGGGCGGGGAGGAGAACACCTCACCACCCCGCACACCCCCTCACCCGAAGGGACTGTCCGCCCCCGCCGCCGCAGGCTTCGGCGCCCGCGACGGGCAGCACCCCACCGGGCACACGTCATGACTCGCCCCGAGCGCCCCCAGCGCACAGGGGCGAACCACCACACCCCGCTCGGCAGCAGCCCGCTCCAGCACCAACTCCCGCACCGCAGCCGCGAACCGCGGGTCGGCGCCGACGGTGGCCGACCGCCCCACCGGCAGCCCCAGCTCGGCCGCCTTCGCCGTCGCCTCCGTGTCCAGGTCGTACAGCACCTCCATGTGGTCCGACACGAAACCGATCGGCACCATGACGACGGCCGGAGCCCCCGCCCCGTGCAGCGCCTCCAGGTGGTCGCAGATGTCCGGCTCCAGCCACGGGATGTGCGGCGCGCCGGACCGCGACTGGTACACCAGCTCCCACGGCCGCTCGGCGACCCCGGTCGCCTCCCGCACCTCGTCCACGATCAGCCGCGCCACGTCCAGGTGCTCGGCGACGTACGCACCGCCCTCCCCGTGCGCCTCCACGGGACCGGACGTGTCGGCCGCCGCGTTCGGGATGGAGTGCGTGGTGAAGGCCAGGTGGGCGCCGTCCCGCACCTCCTCGGGCAGCTCGGCCAGGGACATGAGCACGCCGTCCACCATCGGCCGTACAAAACCGGGGTGGTTGAAGTAGTGCCGCAGCTTGTCGACGCGCGGCGGCTGAAGACCCTCCGCCCGCAGTGCCTCGATCGACTCGGCCAGGTTCTCGCGGTACTGGCGGCAGCCCGAGTACGAGGCGTACGCGCTGGTCGCCAGGACCGCGATGCGGCGGTGCCCGTCGCGGGTGATCTCCCGCAGGGTGTCGGTCAGGTACGGGGCCCAGTTGCGGTTGCCCCAGTAGACCGGGAGGTCCGCCAGGCCGTGCTCGGCGAAGTCCTTGCGGAGGGCGTCCAGGAGCTTGCGGTTCTGCTCGTTGATCGGGCTGATGCCGTCGAAGAGGAAGTAGTGCTGCCCCACCTCCTTGAGGCGCTCCTCGGGGATGCCGCGGCCGCGGGTGACGTTCTGGAGGAACGGGACCACGTCGTCGGGGCCCTCGGGGCCGCCGAAGGAGAGCAGCAGCAGGGCGTCGTAGGGGGTCGCGTCGGACGCTGCGAGGAGCGTGTCACCGAGGACCGCATCGGGCTGATCAGGCATACCTCGATCCTGCCACCCGCCTCTGACAGGCCCGCACCCGACACAGATCACACTGCCGGTGCGGCGATCCGGTACGTAATCTGTACGAAAACCTGTACGAACCATTTACACGTGTTAACGGCGCCGGCCCCCAGAGCGCGCCTGATCGGCGGAACCTCAGTTGTCCAGTCCCTACCGCGCCATATTCGCCGCCCCCGGCACCACGAGCTTCTCGGTGGCGGGGCTGCTCGGCCGGATGCCGCTGTCCATGATGGGCATCGGCATCGTCACGATGATTTCCCAGCTCACCGGCCGTTACGGCCTGGCGGGCGCCCTCTCCGCCACCCTCGCGATGTCGGCCGCCGTCTTCGGCCCGCAGATCTCCCGGCTGGTCGACCGGCACGGCCAGAGCAGGGTGCTGCGCCCGGCGACGCTGGTGGCCGCCGTCGCCGTCGCGGGCCTGCTCGTCTGCGCCCAGCAGGGCGCCCCCGACTGGACGCTGTTCGTGTTCGCGGCGGGCGCGGGCACCGTACCCAGCGTCGGGTCGATGATCCGGGCCCGCTGGGCGGCGATCTACCGCGACTCCCCGCGCGAACTGCACACCGCGTACTCCTGGGAGTCGATCGCCGACGAGATCTGCTTCATCTTCGGGCCGATCGCCTCGATCGGCCTGTCCACCGCCTGGTTCCCCGAGGCGGGCCCGCTGATCGCGGGTGTGTTCCTGCTGGTGGGCGTCTTCTGGCTGACCGCGCAGCGTGCCACCGAGCCGGTGCCGCATCCGCGCGCGCCGGGCGCCAGGGGCGGCTCCGCGCTCACGTCCCGGGGCCTTCAGGTGCTGGTGGCCACCTTCGTCGCCACCGGTGCCATCTTCGGGTCGGTCGACGTGGTCACCGTGGCCTTCGCCGAGGAGCAGGGCCACAAGGCCGCCGCCAGCCTCGTGCTGGCGACGTACGCGCTCGGATCGTGCCTGGCGGGCGCGGTGTTCGGGCTGCTGCACCTCAAGGGCTCGCCCACGAAGAGGTGGCTGCTGGGCGTGTGTGCGATGGCCGTGAGTATGATCCCCCTCCAACTGGCCGGGAACCTTCCGTTTCTGGCCGTGGCGCTCTTTGTCGCGGGCCTCTCCGTCGCACCGACGATGGTGACCACGATGGCCCTCGTCGAGCAGCACGTACCCCGCACCAAACTGACCGAGGGCATGACCTGGACCAGTACCGGGCTCGCCGTCGGCGTCTCGCTCGGCTCGTCCGCCGCAGGGTGGGCCGTCGACGGGATGGGCGCGGACGCGGCGTACGTGGTGCCCGTCGTGGCGGGAGCCGTCGCGGCCGCGGTGGCGTTCCTGGGGTACCGCCGGCTGGGCAGGCCGGCACCGACTCGGGGAGGGCACGGCGCCGATGAGCGACACCACGAAGACGAGCACCGCCTGGCGTAACTGGTCGGGCACCGTCACCGCCCGCCCCGCGCGGGCGGTGACCCCCTCGTCCGTCGAGGAGCTGGCCGACGCGGTACGTACTGCCGCAGCCGAGGGTCTGAAGGTCAAGCCGGTGGGCACCGGCCACTCCTTCACCGCCATAGGGGCCACCGACGGCGTGCACGTCCGTCCCGACCTGCTGACCGGCATCCGGGACATCGACCGCGAGGCGGGCACGGTCACCGTGGAGGCGGGCACTCCGCTCAAGCGCCTCAACGTGGCGCTGGCCCGCGAGGGCCTGTCGCTCACGAACATGGGCGACATCATGGAGCAGACGGTCGCGGGCGCCACCAGCACCGGCACCCACGGCACCGGCCGGGAGTCCGCTTCACTGGCCGCCCAGATCAAGGCCCTTGAGCTCATCACGGCCGACGGCCGGGTCCTGACCTGCTCCGAGAAGGAGAACCCCGAGATCTTCTCGGCCGCCCGCATCGGTCTGGGCGCGCTCGGCGTCATCACCGCGATCACCTTCGCCGTGGAGCCGGTCTTCCACCTGACGGCCCGCGAGGAGCCGATGGGCTTCGACCGGGTCACCGCGGACTTCGACGCGCTCGTGGCCGAGAACGAGCACTTCGAGTTCTACTGGTTCCCGCACACCGACAACTGCAACACCAAGCGCAACAACCGCACCCTGGGCCCGGTCGCCCCGCCCGGAAGGCTCGCCGGGTGGATCGAGGACGAGTTCATGTCCAACGGGCTCTTCCAGGTGGTCTGTTCGCTCGGCAGGGCGGTGCCGCGCACCGTCCCGGCCATCGCCAAGGTCTCCAGCCGCGCCCTGTCCGCCCGTACGTACACGGACATTCCGTACAAGGTCTACACGAGCCCGCGCCGGGTGCGCTTCGTGGAGATGGAGTACGCCCTTCCGCGCGAGGCGGCGGTGGAGGCGCTGCGCGCGGTGAAGGCGATGGTCGAGCGCTCGCCGCTCAAGGTCAGCTTCCCGGTGGAGGTGCGCACCGCCCCCGCCGACGACATCCCGCTGTCCACCGCGTCCGGCCGGGAGACCGCCTACATCGCGGTCCACATGTACAAGGGCACGCCCTACCAGGCGTACTTCACCGCCGTCGAACGCATCATGACGGCGCATGGCGGACGGCCGCACTGGGGCAAGATGCACACCCGCGACGCCGAGTACCTGGCGGCGGCCTACCCCCGTTTCGCCGAGTTCACCGCCCTCCGCGACCGTCTCGACCCCGACCGCCTCTTCGGCAACGACTACCTGCGGCGCGTGCTGGGCGACTGAGGCCCCTTCGGCGGCCGCTGACGAGGCGTTACGGAGCCGGGCACGCCCCGCATGGGCTGCCGGGCGGGGCGTGCCGGGGCCCGGGACGGGGACCCGGGCGCGACGGGTCCGGGGCCGGCCCGCCGAGGCCCCGGGACGCCCGCAGGGGCCCTCAGGACTCCGGGGTGTCCGCACCCGCCCCGGCGGGCGGTGCGGGTGCCTGCTGGCGCCCCTGAGTGCCCTCCGCGGCGCCCTGGTCGGTCTTGGCGCCCTGGTCGGCCCCGGTCTCCGGGTCCTTGGTGGGCGGCGGGGTCTGGCCACCGGTGGTGCCGCCGGTGCCCGTGGTGCCACCGGTGCCGGTGGTGGGGTCGGGGGTCGGAGTGGGGTCCGGGTCGGGGGTCTCGTTGCCGCCGGTGGTGCTGGTGCCGGGGTCGGGGGTCTGCTTGCCGCCGGTTCCCTTGTCGGGGGTCTCGCCGGTGGTGCCGGTGGTGCCCTTGTCCGGGTCCTGGGAGGCGGGGGGCTGTTCGGCGGGCGGGGTCCGCTTCTCCTGGTTGCCGGTGAAGACGCTCTCGATCGCGGGCCTGCTGTTGCCGCTGAGGGGCGATGCGACCAGTTCGTACACCGTGATCCCGCCCATCGCGACCGCGAACACCACCGCGGCCCCGATCGCCGAGCGCTTCCAGCCCCGTACGCGCGTGCCGTGCACGGTCGCCTCGCTGAACTCGCCGTCGCCCGGAACCTGGCCGTCGCCCAGTCCCGTCGGCACCTCCACCTGGCGCAGCACGCGCGTCGCGCCGTCCACGTACGGCTGCCGGTTCTTCGGCTTCGCGTGGACGGTGACCTCGCGCAACTGCTCGCCGGTGCGCTTGAAGAAGTGCTGGAAAATCGTTCCGCCACTGGTGGCGACGACGCTGACCACGCCCGCGCCGATGACCGTTCCGTACACGCCCAGCTTGGACGCCAGCACGGCCGCGACCACCGCGGCCACGGCACTGCCCGCGACCTGCGCCACGCTCAGATCGATGCGGCGCTTTGCCGGTTCTTCACCGGTATCCGGCTTCTTGTCCATCCCCAACCTCTGTTTGCCCTTCCGTTCCACCTTGCTACAGGAAGGGACATTTGGGCGAAGTGAAAAGTTCCGCTTCTGATCTTTCTGTGAATCAGGACACTCAAGGGCGTCAGCCCGTCACTCACGGGGCAGGAGCGCGCTCGTGAACGTTGACGGGGGACGACCCCTTCGGGGGTGTGACAACTCCCGTACCGGGGGAGAACTTCGACGGCGCGCCGGTCCACCCATGTGGCCCGAATGGAGTAGTGTGGCGAGCCCTGGAACCGGTCTCCCCCTGGGCGTCCGGACCCTTCGGGAGGGGGCCGAACGGCACTCGTAACCGGCGGCGCCGCGGCATCGAACGGGTACCTGCTACACAGGGTGACCAATGGTTACTTTGCGTCGACAACAGGTCACCGTGCCATAACGGCGAGCGAGGGCGCAACGCCCGACACGCCGGGCAACACGGCAAGGTAGTGGCAGGCTGCACCCGGGCAGGCCACACTCGACTAGCGGAAGCAGCGACGCACGTGACGTCGGCAGGCACCACCCGGGAGGTCCCCATGCCCGAACTGCGTGTCGTGGCCGTCAGCAACGACGGCACACGGCTGGTTTTGAAGGCTGCGGACAGCACGGAGTACACGCTTCCGATCGACGAGCGACTGCGTGCCGCCGTCCGCAACGACCGCGCCCGACTCGGCCAGATCGAGATCGAGGTGGAGAGTCACCTCCGCCCTCGCGACATCCAGGCGCGGATACGAGCAGGAGCCTCTGCCGAAGAGGTCGCCCAGATGGCCGGTATTCCGGTCGACCGGGTGCGCCGCTTCGAGGGGCCCGTGCTCGCCGAGCGCGCCTTCATGGCCGAGCGCGCCCGCAAGACCCCCGTCCGCAGGCCCGGTGAGAACGCCGGTCCGCAGCTGGGCGAGGCGGTGCAGGAGCGACTGCTGCTGCGCGGCGCCGACAAGGAGACCGTCCTCTGGGACTCCTGGCGTCGCGACGACGGCACCTGGGAGGTCCTGCTCGTCTACCGGGTCGCGGGCGAACCGCACTCGGCGAGCTGGACGTACGACCCGCCGCGCCGGCTGGTCGCGGCCGTGGACGACGAGGCGCGCTCGCTGATCGGCGAGAGCGACGACCTGCCCGCGGCTCCCGAGCCCAGCTTCCCGTTCGTGCCCCGGATCGCCCGCCTGCCGCGCGACCGGCCGCTGGACCGGGCCCTCGACCGTTCCCTGGAGCGGCCGCTGGACCGGGCCCTGGACCGGCAGTTGGATCGGCCCGCGCCGCCGCCCGCCATGGAGGCGGACGACGGTGGGTCCGAGCGCGACTCGCTGACCAGCCTGCTGGAGGCCGTGCCCAGCTTCCGCGGCGACATGGTGGTGCCGGAGCGTCAGGTTCCGCCGCCTCCGCCGGAGCCGCCGAACGCGCTCGACGCGGACGAGAGCGAATCCGTACCGGAGGAGCCGCCCGCGGCCGCCGGGGCGGGAGCGGCGTACGCGGACGTGCTGATGCCGCGTGCCGTGGCGGGTCACCGCGACCGGCTGGTCGGTACGACGGACCGGCAGGCGGAGGCGGACGGCGTACGTCCGGGCCGCCGGGCCGCGGTGCCGAGCTGGGACGAGATCGTCTTCGGCACGCGCCGCAAGAAGCAGGAGTAGCGGGAGCGGCAGTACGAGCAGGAGTGGACGGCAGTACGTCGTCGTGAGGAGGGGCCCGTACGTTCTGCGTACGGGCCCCTCCTCGTCGGTGTGCCTACTGCGGGTCCGCGCCCGTGGCGACCGGGCGGGACTCGTCGCAGGACCACTCGGACCAGGACCCCACGTACAGCGCCGCCTCGACGCCCGCGAGCTCCAGGGCCAGCACCTGGTGCGCCCCGGACACCCCGGAGCCGCAGTACACGCCGACGGCACTCGCCTCGCCCGTCCCGAGTCCGGCGAACCGCCCGGCCAGCTCGGCGGCGGGCCGGAAGCGGCCGTCGGCGGCGGCGTTCTCGCTGGTCGGGGCCGAGACGGCGCCCGGGATGTGGCCGCCGACACGGTCGATGGGCTCGACGTCGCCCCGGTAGCGCTCGGCGGCGCGGGCGTCGAGAAGCAGGCCGGTGCGTGCGAGGTCGGCGGCGGCGTCCGCGTCCAGCAGGCCGATGCCGCCGGGCTTCGGCCGGAAATCGCCCTCGGCGGGCGCCGGGGTCTCGGTGCTCAGCTCCCCCGCCCAGGCCGCGAGGCCGCCGTCCAGGACCCGTACGTCCTGGTGGCCCGTCCAGCGCAGCAGCCACCAGGCGCGGGCCGCGGCCCAGCCGAGCCCGCCGTCGTACACGACGACGGGAGTGTGCGCCGAGACGCCCGCGCGGCGCATGACCGCACCGAAGGCCTCCGGGTCCGGCAGCGGGTGGCGGCCGCCGGTGCCGGGCGGTCCGGCCAGCTCCGCGTCGAGGTCGACGAAGACGGCGCCGGGCAGGTGCCCGGCCTCGTACTCGGGGCGCAGGTTCGGGCCGCCGAGCTGCCAGCGGACGTCGAGGAGGACGGGCGGACGGGGGCCTGCCGACTCGCTCGCGAGGTCGGCTGCGGAGATGATGGCGTTCATGGGGGCCATCCTCGCGCAGCGCAGCGCCGGGCCGTCACTCCCCCGCCACTCCCCCGTCCCGGGGCCCTCTCGTAACGAGGTGGAAACGAGACGCGCGGCGCGGCCGGGGCGCGCTCCGCGCCGGGTGGTGCAAGCATCTGCACGGGGCACGAATCCGTACCGCGACGCGCGGGGCACGAATCCGTACCGCACAACGGCGTGCACGCCCCGATCCTGTACGGCCACCACGAATGGTCCGAGGAGAAGTGAATGACCGAGGCTGCCGCACGGCACACGCCCGGCACCCCCTGCTGGGTGAGTCTGATGGTGCACCAACTGCCCACCACCCAGGAGTTCTACGGAGCACTGTTCGGCTGGGAGTTCCGGCCGGGCCCCCAGCAGCTCGGCCCGTACGTCAGGGCCCTGCTGGACGGACGGGAGGTCGCGGGCCTCGGCCAGCTGCCGCCCGACCGGCACCTGCCCACCGCGTGGACGCCGTACCTGGCGACCGACGACGCGGGGGCGACCGCACAGGCGGTCAACAGCAGCGGCGGCACGGTCGCGGTCGGCCCGCTGGACGCGGGCGACGCGGGCCGGATGGCGATCGCCTCCGACCCTGCGGGCGCGGTGTTCGGCCTCTGGCAGGCGGCGGACCACCGGGGCGCGGCGCTCGCCGGGGCGCCGGGGACGCCGGTCTGGAACGAGCTGGTGACGCGGGAGACGTCCAGCATCGTGAAGTTCTACCAGGCGGTGTTCGGCTACGACGCGGAGGCGGTCGTCTCGGCCGACTTCGACTTCACGACGCTGCTCCTGGACAAGAAGCCGGTGGCCTCCCTGCACGGGGTGGGCAACGCGCTGCCGCGCGACCGGGGCGCGCACTGGATGACGTACTTCGAGGTCGAGGACACGGACGCGGCGGCACTGCTGGTGCGCGACCTGGGCGGCCACGTCCTCCAGCAGCCCCGCGAGACGACAAACGGCCGGGCGGCGGTGGTCGCGGACCCCGAGGGGGCGGTGTTCACGATCGTGAAGTCGAACGGCGGGTGAGGCGCACACCGCCGTGGCGGTGAGCGCACCGGGTGGGTACGGGGTGCCGCCCTGCTGGCGGGCGGCGCTCAACCACCGGTCACCGCAAGGCCCCGGTCCGGGGTTCGTCGGCTCAGCTCGCGCTGACCGGCAGCACGTCCGGGGACAGCGCGCCCGCGTGGGCCGACGCGCTGGTCATGTGCCTGCGGTGATGACGGCGGCACAGCACCTCGTACCCGATGTCCTCGGCGGGCTGGTTCACGTCGCCCACGACGACCTGCTCGCCGCCGACCGTGCGCGCGTTGTGCGTCGCCCGCGCCCCGCACCAGCACATCGCCTCGACCTGCAAGGTCTCCAGCCGGTCCGCCAACTCGATAATCCCCTGCACTGGCAGCCGACCACCGCCTCCCACGTCTCCACCGCCGTCCCTGCCGTCAACATAGATCTACAACTGGTCAGTGAGGTCGGGGCCCCGACCGTCGATGACGTCAGGTTCTCCGATTCCGTAGCCCTGGGCCCGACCGAAGTACGTGGCTTCGCCAGGGTCCAGGACGCACATTCCCTAGGGGCTCTGAGGAGTTTCGACATGATGCCTTCCTTACGGGTAGACCTGGCCGCCGGCCGGGACGATTACGGAGGGGGCCGCGGCGCTGTCCATGCGCCGTCTGGCCCGGGAGCTCAACAGCACGCCGATGGCCCTGTACCACCACGTACAGGACAAGGACGAGCTGCTGATGCTGCTCCTGGACGTGTACGCCGACGCCATTCCGCGCCCCGAGCTGCCGGGGGATCCGCGCGAGAGGCTGTCGTACTGCGCGCACATGTTCCACGACATCCTGGCGGACCGCCCGTGGATCGTGGAGGTGCTGTCCTCCGACGCCTTCGCGAGCGTCTCCGCGCTGTGGATCGTGGAGGGCGTGATCGACTCACTGGTCGAGTGCGGGCTCACCCCGCAGGACGCGGCGCAGGGCTATCGCGTCATCTGGACCTACACCGTGGGCGAGTTGACCCTGCGCCACCGCAGGCGGCCCGAGCGGACCGCGCCCACGCGGCTCGACCTCACCATGGCGTCGCTGGACGCCCGGGAGTACCCGAGGCTCGCCGCCTTCGGGTCCCGGTGGAACGAGGTGACGTCAACGGACGACCACCGGCGCGGCCTGGAGACCGTGATCGACGGGCTGCTCGCCCGGGTCTGAGGGCGGATGCGCATCCGCTAGGCGTCGACCTCGCCCACCCAGCCGAATTCCAGCAGCCCCTTGGGCAGGTACTCGGAATTCACTTCGACGGGGAAGTCATTGTCGTGGGCCATGCAGGCGAGGGCGAGGGGACCGAGGGCCACCAGTCCATCGCTGTCGAGAGAGCGCGCCTCGTCACTCGTCCAATACTGCTTGTGCCACGTGAGCGACTCGGACAGAACGGTGTTGAACTGCTCCGTCTCCCTGCGGTTGAAGAGCTGAAACAATTCCAGCGGCGGATACGCGATCTTCAACAGCAGGTCCGCGTCGGCGTACTGCGCGGTTGCGGGTTCGGTTCCCTCAACTGCCGTGACCAGCTTGCCCCACATTTCATCGGAACGACGGAACCAGTAACTCTGGAGGGCTTCCACCCAGGCATAAATGTACTCGTCGAAAACTGCACCCGAATCCCGGAGGAGTTCCACCGGAACACGCATCAGCCGGTCGAGGCGTTCATTTTCCCGGCAAATGGTGGCCAGGTAGACGGACGTCACCCACGCTCCCGCATGGGTGTAACCCGTCGGTCCGGTGGAAGGAAGAGTCTGCTCCTCCCCGTTGACCCCGATACGGCAGGTGACGGTGCTCTCCGTGGAAACGGCCGCGTCGAACAGCGCGGAGCCGACCTGCATCGCCGTGATCCACGCCTCCCACGTCTCGAACTTCTCCACCTCGGGATCGACGGCGCACCGCAGTTTGGCGACCGTCAACGTGCTGGCCAGCGCCCGGGAGCGCGACATCTCGGACTCGCCGAGCCGGTCGATGATCCGGCGGACGCTCTGCGTGAGCCCAGCGAGGTCCGCGCTCCCGGCTTCCGCAGGAAAGTCGTGACGAGGAACGCTCGTTACCACTGACTGTCTCCCCTAGTAGATCTTGAGATGGTCCAGCACGGCACCATCGTACGATCCGTTCTTTTCCCTGGCCGTGACCAGGACGTACTTCACCTTTTTGTTCTCCAGTGCGTCAAAGAGGTCATCCGCCAGGAGCCTTTCCGCGCCGCCCCGGTCCCACATCTTCTGGAAGATCGTCTGGAGGTAGGGATGGGTGCCCTGTTGCACCATCATGCCAGCCGCCGGACCAGCACCGTGACGAGGAGGATTCAGCGTCGCGGCCGGCCCCTTCTCCTCAACGACCAGATAACTTCCGTCGGATTTCAGTTTGTACAGCGCGTCCAGGGCATCGGCACCGTTGGCCGTCTTGGGGAGGTCAATCCATTCCGCATCCTTGAACAATGTGGGAATGGCATGGAGCCTGGCCGCTCCCTCACCCAGCCTTTCGGCGTGCTGACTGTTGTTCGGAGTGTCCTTGAAATGCTCGACGTAATCCTCGCGCGCGGACACGAGATCACTGTGCGCCGTCGCCGGCGGATTCTCCGACTTGAGGGCAAGCTCGGCATTGGTGAGTTCGAGGCTCAACCGCCGCCCCTTCGCGAGCTCATGGAGCTTGGGGAGGTGGCGGGCATCGGCGGTGCTCGGCGCGAGCGGCTTCCGGTCGTACTTGAATTCGGTGGGTCCGTGCGGAATCTCGGACTTGGCCACGAAGGTTCCATCGTCCAGCTTCCGCAGGATGGGGAGATGGACTCCGTCCACCTTCGCCTGCCTGGACACCCGGTGACCGTCCGTGTGATAGTGCGCCCGCCGCCACGCCGGATCGTTGTTGGCCAGCCACACGTGCTTGTCCTGAAGCGCCTTGAGCTCGGCCGGAGTCAGCCTTCGCTCCGCGGTGCCGCTGCGGTCCCCCGTCGCGGCGCCGTCGTCCGCCCGGTTCTCGCCGTTCCGGGGCAGGTCCGCAGCACCGTCCGATGCGGCGCCCTCCGGTGCGGCGTCGTCCGCGCGCCCCAGATCGTCCGCGTTCCAGCCGCCGGAACCACCGCTGCCCGGGCCGTCGCCGTGCGGCCCGCCGGGAGCGTCGGGGCCGGTGGACCCGCCACGGGGCAGGTCGCCGGCGCCGTTGCCCGGGAGATCGCGGGCACCTCCCCTGATAAGGGTGTCGCCCGGAGAGGTACTTCCCGTGCCTCCCGCGCCGCCGGTGCCGTCATGCCCCATGCGGGGCGAGTGGTCGGGCACGTTGCCGCCCGTACGCGCCGTGTCGCCGAGCTGCCCACTGCCCTCGGGGACGGCGCGCGTCGTGTCCGCGCCGACCGAGACCAGTACGCGCTCGGGGTCGGGCACCTCCGCGCGCGCCTCCGGGGCCTCCGCGCGCGCCGTGTCGCCGGTCGGCTCCGTGCGGGACGTCGCGGCCGGGGTGTCCGTGCGCGCCGCCGCGTTGTCGACGACGTCGACGGGGGCGTTCTTGGCCTCGGAGAGGACCTCGCCCTTGCCGTTGACGACGTCGCCCTTGGGGGTCAGGTAGGCGTCGGATCCGTCGGTGGCCTTGATGGAGCCGGCGGGGACCGCGTCGTCCGTGAGGGCGTACGTGCCGTTGGGCTGTTCGACGGCGCCCGGAGGAGGTGTCGCGTCGGCGGGGAGGGTGACCGTGCCGTCGGCGTTGCGGAGGGCGCCTTCGGGGAGTTCGATGACGCCCGGCGGAAGGGCGGCGTCGGCGCGGCCCAGGCCCTTGAAGCCCGCGAAGAGGTCGCGGATCTTGGTGCCGCCGTAGACCCCCGCCTTGAAGACGTACGTGGCGGGGTCGATGATGCGGCCGGCCTTGCCCGCGACGGAGAGGGCCTTGGCGACCGCGCCCGCCTTGCCCGCCCCGCTCACGCCCGCACCCACGCCGCCGGTGAAGACCGTGGTGACCACGTTGAAGGTGACCGCGCCCGCCGCGCGTCCCGGGTTCGAGCCCCACTGGTCCCAGGCGACCAGGGCCTTGCCGGTCTCCTTCAGCGCGGTCTGCGAGTCGCTCAGCCACTTGCGGGTCTTGTCGCCGCCGACCAGGGCCGGGACGATCGCGCCGCCCGGCACCACGAGCATGGAGATACCGGTGGCGAGCTTGGCCAGGCCGGTCCAGGCCTCCCCCGCCTTGTCCCAGCCGTCCACGCCGACCAGGGTGCCCAGGCCCTTGATGGTGCCCCAGACGCCGTCGACGACGACACCGGTGGCGAAGTCCGCCACGTACTCGTAGGACTGGTACCAGCGGACGGACTCGACGACCGGGTCGCCCCAGGGAAGCCCCTTGGCGCCCTTGAGGTCATCGGCCCGGAAACCGTACAGATGGTCGCTCTTGGAGCCGTCGTTGAGCTTGTACGTCTCGCCGCCGACCAGGTTGACGATCTTGGAGTGACACTCGATCTCGGCGGTCCAGAACGCTTCGAGGGTGCGGGCGATCTCGTCGCGCCGGTCGTTGTTCTCCTCGACCTTGTCGCCGTCCTCGCGCCAGGTGTCGTCGGCCGCCGCCGCATTCGCGAACGCCTGGGCGTCGGCCTTGAGCTCGGCCAGACGCTTGGCCAGCGGCCGTACCTCTGTGGCGTACGTGTCCAGGGCGTCGGCGACGGTGCCCAGGTCGGTGCCGATGTCGTGGGCGGTGGTGGAGACCGGCGCGGTGGTGGCGAACAGCCGGTCCGCCTCGGGGGCCTGGTAGTAGGCGGACAGCCCCTGGAAGGCGGTGTGCGTGCTCTTGCCCTGGGCGGCCAGCTGCGTGCCGTCCTTGCGCAGGGCGGTGACCTGGCGTTCCAGGGTGGCCAGGTTTCCGGTGAACTGCGGGATGCCGGACGCGGAGACGGGAGTGGAGTCGCTCACTTGGCGGCGTCCTTCCTGGCCTTGTCCAGTGCGGCCTGCACGTCCGGGTCGTCGAACGCCTCGCGCTGCTTGGTCGCGGCCATCTGCAACTGCCCGTGGTTGTACGCCTGGGTGGCCTGGAGCGCGCCGGCGATGGAGTCCTGGGAGCGCAGTGCCAGGTAGAAGAAGTCCTTCTGGCGTTTGGCCATGAACTCGTTCAGGGCTGACGCCACCAGACCGCTTGCGGCCTGCTGCCCCGGGGCGGCCTTCTCGCCCGGGAGCGCGTCCTCCCGCACGGTCCCGGCGGCCTGGCCCGCCTCTTCCATCGCCGTACCGATCGCCACGCTCGTCTTGCCCATCGACTCGGCGGCCTTACGGGTGTTCTCCAGCACCGTCCGCACGCCCGAGGGCTTGATGTCCCACGCCGTCATTGCCCCACAACCCCCTGTGGCAGCGGATTCCCGCCGCCCGATCTGCCGATACGTTGATGCGCGCCGCACTCTCCGCGCGGCGGCAGCGAAGGCGGTGGCCGTGGCTGCGGCCCTCCCGTGGTGGCCCAGCCGATGGCGTCAGCCGATGTTGTCGACGGCCGTCTTGGCCCTGGAGAGGGTCTGCTGGGCGGTGCCGTCGTTCTTCTCCAGCGTCGACTTCAGCAGCCGGATGATGGAGCGGACCTCGTTGGAAGCGCGGTTCCAGCGCAGTTCCTTGCCGTGGTACTCGTCCGAGACGCCGTCGGCCTGGAAGTCGGACATCGCCGCCTTCACCTGCCGGTCGCGGTCGCTGATGACCTGTTCCAGGCGGCCGATGACCGCCTGGATGTTGAGCTGCGTGTCGGAGGACGCGGTGGTGTCGTAACTGTTGCGGTCTGCGTTGCCGGCCATGCTGAGTCTCTTCTCCCCGTCGGTGCGTCGGTCAGCGGCCGCCGAAGCGGGCGGCGTCGAAGTTGGCGGCGGCCATGGTGGAGCTCGCGTTGTCCGCGTGCTCGCCCTCGCCCGCGGTGAAGGCTCCGTCCATGCCGGCCTGGCCGCCCAGGATCGAGGAGAGCGCGCTGTTGAGCGCTGCCGTGATCTCGTCCGAGTCGGCCTTGAACCGGTCGAAGGCGGCCTTGCCCGCGCCGTTGAACCTGCCCTCCAGCGGTTCCGCGGCGGCGATCAACTGCTGGATCAGGCCGCCGAGATCACGGCTGGACCCCTGCGACTGGGTCGTCAGACCCGAGAGAACCGTCGATCCCATGTCGAACTTCATCCGGCCAACCCCCGTGCACTCGCTGCTCTTCATCACCGGTGGCACTCAGGACCCACGTACCCCATGCGCCTCTCGCACCACCATCACCGGCGATCACGCTCGCATGCCGTCGCCGCCCGTGCAAGCTCGTACCGACCGCTTGCAGAACGGAAGTTGATGCCCAATACCACGGGATTGTGGATGCTACGTAAAGGTTCCGGGAGGCCGAAGTGAGGTGAAACGTCCTGACTGCATACGGTCTTGCGCGGTCCACCGCACCCGCGTTGTACGGCGTCCTCACGGATGACTTATGTTGCAGAGGCGAAGTGAAGGGATTCTGCGACGGGGCGGAGCAGCTGCATGGCCAGGGATTACGACAGTCAGCTGCTGGAGTCCGTGTCGGTACGCCGGCGCCGGCTGCGGGACGCCCTGCTCTTCGGTGCGCAGCGCGCCCGGCGCAGTGCCGACGAGCGGCTCGGCAAGGTGTTCGCCGGGATCGCCGTCGCGGCCGTGCTCTGCGCGGGCTGCATCGGCTGGTCCTTCCTTCAGCACACCCTCGCCCAGCAGAAGGCCGAGCAGCAGAAGCAACAGCAGCGGCAGGAGCGGCAGTTCAGGTGACGAACACGGCAATGACCTCCCGCGCGCAGCTGAGCCGGGTGACCCTGGTGGGCGGGCGGACACCGTCCTGCCCTCCGACACTCCGATCGGCCAGCTGCTGCCCGACATCCTCCAGCTGCTCGACGACCGGGCCGCCTCCCGGCCGATGACCCGGCAGCTGGTCACCTCCGACGGCGGGGTGCTGCCCTCCGACAGCACCCTGGCCTCGGCCCGGATCTCCGACGGGGCGGTGCTGCGGCTGGTGCGTGCGCATGCCGCGCCGCCGGCGCCGATCGTGCACGACGTCACCGACGAGGTCGCCGACGACCTGGATCTGCGGGCCTGGCGGTGGCGGCCCGCGGCGCGGCGGTTCAGTGCGGGGGTGGCCACGGTCGTCTTCGCGGTGATCACGGCACTGCTCGCCCGGGGCGAGTTCGACCCCGGCCAGGTGGCCCGGGTGCTGGTCGGCGTGGCAGTGGTGTTCGCGGTGGTGGGTGCGGTAGTCGGCCGGACGGGCAGGGGCGGCAAGGGGCTGGTGACCGCGCTGCTCGTCACCTCCGGGGTACTCGGGGTACTGGCGGCCTGGACGGCGGCGGACGCGTACGCCTGGGGCGCCCCGGCCCGGCTCGCGGCGGTCGCCTCCGCGCTGGTCGTGGTGCTGTTGCTGCTCGGGATGTTCTCCCCGCTGGGCCGGGGCGGGCTCGTCGGGGCGGGGGCGGCCGCGGCGCTGACCGGCCTCTGGCAGGCTGTGGCCGCCGTGCAGGACGATCCGGCGAAGACGGGCGCGGTCATGGCCGTGCTGTCGGTGGTGCTGCTCGGGATGCTGCCGCGGCTGGCGCTGATGGGTTCGGGGCTGACCGGTCTGGACGACCGGCGCTCGGCGGGCAGTTCGGTCAGCCGTCACCAGGTGGCCGGTGCGCTGGCCGCCACCCACCGGGGTCTGGCGCTGGCGACCGTGGTGCTGGCGTGTTCGGCCGCCGGGGCCGGCTGGCTGCTCACGCTGGCCACGCCGACGTACTGGACGGTGCTTCTGGCGGTGTGCACCACCGTGGTGCTGCTCTCCAGGGCCCGCGCCTTCCCGCTGGTCGCGGAGGTGGTGGTGCTCTTCGTCGCCGCCGGGGTGCTGGCCGTGCGGCTGGTGATGCTCTGGATGCGGCACACGCAGGGCTTCGCTCCGCTGCTGGTCCTGTGCGCGGGCACGGTGCTGCCGCTGCTCGTACTGACGGTGCAGCCGCCGGAGCACGTACGGGTGCGGCTGCGCAGGGTCGCGGACCTGGTCGAGTCGATCGGGGTGGTGGCGCTCTTCCCGCTGGCCGTCGGCGCCTTCGGGATCTACGGGCAGTTGCTCGACAGGTTCTGACCGGCCTCGTCGGGGCCGGTTTCGTACGACGTCACAGTGGCGGCAGAACACCAGCGGCAGCGGGGAGAGGGACGGACATGCCGAACGGCACCAACTGGCAGGGCGATGTGCTGCGCGACCTGAGAGGTACGCGTACGGACGAGGCCCCGCCCGGCCCGCGCGAAACACCGGGACCGGCTCCCCGGGACCACCCGCACGCGCACCCCGCCACTCCCCCGGCGGGCGCGCGGGCGGCCGGGACGCGGGACGACGAGCCCGCGCGGGATCCCTCGGCCCAGGACCGCGAGCCCGCCCGAGGGCCCGGACCGCTCGGCCCTCCGCCCCGGGACGTCCCCGCCCAGAGCCCCCTGGCGCACGCCCAGAACCAGGCCACCCGTTTCGTACCCCAGCCGCACCCCCCGACCCCCGAGTCCCGGCCCGCCGTGGACCGGGCGCTGGCCGCCGCCGGGCGCAAGCCGCAGCGCGGTGAGCCCCTGTTCGGGCGGGCCCTGCGAGCGGTGCGGCGGACCGTGGCGTCCTCGGCGGCGGCCGAGGTCGCGGCGGCCGGGCGGACGGCACAGGAGTTGCAGCAGCCGGTGATCACCGGGCGGCAGATCATGGTGACCTCGATCCGGGGCGGCGCGGGCAAGACCACCGTCGCGGCGCTGCTGGGCAAGGCGTACGCGCACTACCGGCAGGACCCGGTGCTGCTCCTGGAGGCCGATCCGGCGCTCGGCACGCTGCCGTTGCGGCTCGGGGTGGAGTCGCTGCGCTGGACCGCCGGGGACATGGCGCGGATCGTGCAGCCGCAGATGTCGCTGCTGGACGTGACGGGTTACCTGGTGCAGCTGCCGGACAACGCCTGGCTGCTGCCGGGCAGCCGGGGCCAGGTCGGGGCGATGCTGGACACACCGGCGTACGAGAAGATCATGGTCTCGCTGCGCCGCTACTTCGGGGTCACGGTGGTGGACTGCGAGACGCTGCCCGCCGAGGTGGCCCGTACCGCGCTCTCCGCCGCCCAGGCGCGCGTCGTGGTGGTGCCCGCCACCCTCGAAGGCGTGGCCAGTACCCACGCGGTGCTCCAGTGGATGGCGACGCTGCCCCCGCACGTGGTGGCGGGCACCGTCGTCGTCCTCACCGAGCAGACCCCGCGCTCCGGCGTCGACACCGGCCGGGCCGCCGGGGAACTGGAGCAGCTCGGCGTGCAGGTCCGTCTTCTGCCCCACGACCGGCACCTGGCGGGCGGCGGCGCGATCCGCACCGAGCTGCTCGCCCGCTCCACCCGCGAGGCCGCCACCCGCATCGCCGCCGACGTCCTGCGGCTCTCCCGGAGCCGGCGCTGAGCCGGGACCGGACCGCCCTTCGACGACCACGGCCGGACCGCCCCCGGCACCGACGATGACGACGACGACCAGGACCGGACCACGATGACCACCCGCCTGATCCACCGCCCCGCCAGAACCACCCGCCCGCCCGTCGCGGCCCCCTCCCGCAGCATCGAGGCCCCGCCCAACCTGCCCGAGGGCAAGATGGGCAACATCGCCACCTCACTGCTGCCGGTGGCGGGCGTGATGTCGTCCGTGGTGATGATGACGGTGCTGCGCAACAGCCAGTTCGCGGCGATAGGCGCCCTGATCCTGGTGGTCACCGTGATCGGCTCGGTCGCCCTGGTCTTCTCGCAGAAGGGCAAGGCCCAGCGCACCCGGCGCACCCAGCGCGAGGCGTACCTGGAGTACCTGGAGGACCTCCGCGAGGAGCTGGCGGGCGAGGAGCGCGAGCGCCGGGAGCGGGCCCGGGTGCTGAACCCGCCGCCGGACGCCCTCTACGACCTCCTGCGCGATCCGGCCCGGCTGTGGGAGCGGCGCCGGGTCGACAGCGACTTCCTCCAGGTGCGCCTGGGCACCGGGGAGATGCCGGTACGGGACCTCACGCTGACCGAGCAGGGGTCCTCGGTGCTCACCCCGCCCGACCGTTTCATGCTGAACGAGGCCTCGGCGCTGATGGCCCGCTTCTCCTCCGGCACCGAACTCCCGCTCACCGCCCCGCTGGACCGGGCCGGGAACGTCAGCGTGATCGGCCCGCGCGAGGACTGTCTGCGCGTGGTGCGCACCCTGCTCGTGCAGACCGCCGTCACCCACGCGCCCGACGACGTGGCGCTCGCACTCGCGGTGCCCGACGAGCGGGTGGCGGACTGGGAGTGGGTCAAGTGGCTGCCGCACGTACTGGACGCGGAGAGCTGGGACGGCCCGGTGGCCGCCCGCCGGATCGCGTCCTCCCCGCAGCGGCTGGCCCGGCTGACCGCCCACTGGCTGCGCCGCCGTGCCTCCTACGCGGCCGAGGTGCGCCGGGGGCTGTCCGGCAAGGACGCCCTGGCGATGAGCCCGCGGATGCTGGTGGTGTGCGACGGGTACGGCGAGGACGCCGTCGAACTGCCGCGCCCGGACGAGGCGGTGGGCCTGCGCGAGATGGGCGTGAGCGTGCTGCATCTGCTCGCGGAGCGGGTCCAGGAGCCGGGACAGGTGTCGGTACGGATCACCGTGGACGGCGACCGGGTGAGCATCGAGGACCTGCGCGGCCCGGAGCCGGTCCTCGCGCACGGCACCGCCGACGAGATGCCCCTGCCCGCCGCCGAGGGCCTGGCCCGGATGCTCGCCCCGCTGCGGCTGTCCGCCGAGTCCCTGGCGGACGCCCCGCTGTCGGGCCCGGTGGACTTCGCCGGACTGCTGGGCGTCGACGACGTGGCCGACCTGGACCTGGACCGGCTGTGGGCGCCGCGTGGCGAGCGCGCCTTCCTGCGGGTGCCCATCGGCGTCGGCGACTCCCACGAGCCGGTGCTGCTCGACCTGAAGGAGTCCTCCGAGCTGGGCATGGGCCCGCACGGGCTGTGCGTGGGTGCCACCGGCTCCGGCAAGTCGGAGCTGCTGCGCACCCTGGTGCTCGCGCTGGCCGCCACGCATCCGCCGGAGGACCTGGCGCTGGTCCTGATCGACTACAAGGGCGGTGCCACCTTCGCCCCGTTCGCCGAACTCCCGCACGTGGCCGGGGTGATCACCAACCTGGAGAACCAGGCCGGCCTGGTCGAGCGGGTGCACGCCTCGCTCGCCGGCGAGGTCAAGCGCCGTCAGCAGGTCCTCAAGGACGCGGGCAACGTCGCCGACATCGGTGACTACGCGGCGCTGCGCGCGGGCGGGCGCCCGGACCTCGATCCGCTGCCGCACCTGTTCGTGGTGATCGACGAGTTCGGCGAACTCCTCACCGCCAAGCCGGACTTCATCGACCTCTTCCTCTCCATCGGGCGGATCGGCCGCTCCATCGGCGTCCATCTGCTGCTCTCCAGCCAGCGCATCGAGGGCGGCAGGCTCAAGGGCCTGGACACCTACCTCTCCTACCGCCTGGGCCTGCGCACCTTCTCCGCGGAGGAGTCGCGCACCGTACTGGACACCACCGACGCCTTCCACCTGCCGCCGCTGCCCGGATTCGGCTACCTCAAGGTCGACACCTCGGCGTACGAACGCTTCAAGGCGGGTTACGTCTCGGGCGCCTACCGGGGCCCGGTGCTGCGGGAGAGCGAGGAGACGGGGCCGCTCGCGCTGGGGTACGGGGCCTTCAACACGCTCGACGGGCCCGGCGCCGGCTCGGACGCCACGCCGCAGGAGCCCCCGGCGCGCCGCCGGGAGAGCGGTCCCACCGAACTGGCGGTGATGGTCGGCCAGTTGACGGGCGCCGCCGCTCCGGTACGACGTATCTGGCTGCCCCCGCTGCCCGAGGCGGTCGCCCTCGACACGATCGCGGGCCCGCTCGAAACCGGCGCCGACGGCACCCGGCTCGCGCAGCGCCGCGGACCGCTCCGGGTCCCGATGGGGCTGCTGGACGACCCGGCCAGGCAGTGGCAGGGCCCGTGGTACGTGGACCTGACCGTCGCGGGCGGCCATGCCGCGCTCATCGGCGGCCCCCAGTCCGGCAAGACCACCTGGCTGCGCACCCTGGCCCTGTCCCTGGCGCTGACGCACACCCCGCAGGAGGTCGGCGTCTACGGCCTCGACCTGGTCGGCGGCGGGCTGACGGCGCTGGGCGGGCTGCCGCACGTCGGCGGCATCGCGGGCCGCGCCGACCGCGAGCGGGCCGCCCGCACGGTCGAGGAGGTCCGCACCATGCTGGCCGAGCGCGAGGAGCTCTTCCGGGAGCACGGCATCGACTCCGTGGAGCAGTTGCGCGACCTGCGCGCGGCCGGCCGCCACCCGGAGCTGCCCTGCACCGACGTGGTGCTGCTCATCGACGGCTTCGGCGCGCTGCGCGACGACTTCGAGGCGCTCGACGATGCGGTCACCGACCTCCTCAAGCGGGGCAGCGGGTACGGCATCCACGTGGTGGCCGGAATGCTGCGCTGGAACGACGTGCGGATCGCCACCCAGTCGACCTTCGGCACCCGTCTGGAGCTGCGGCTCAACGACCCCTCCGAGTCGAGCGTCGACCGCAAGCTCGCCGAGACCCTCTCCCCCGAGGAGCCGGGCCGCGTCCTCACCGACGGCAAGCTCTTCGCCCAGACCGCCCTGCCCCGCGCGGACGCCGTCGCCGACACCGCCGGGCTGGGCGCCGTACTGGAACGCACCGCGCACACCCTGCGGGCCACCTGGCCGGGTGAAGTCGCCCGTCCGGTGAGGGTGTTGCCGCACCTGCTGGAGCCGCAGCTGCTGCCGGGGCCGGCCGCCGAGCCGCGGCGGGTGCCGTTCGCCCTGGACCAGAGCTCGCTCTCGCCCGTGCACCTGGACCTGTTCGGCCGCGACCAGCACCTGCTGGTCATGGGCGACAGCGAGTGCGGCAAGACCAACCTGCTGCGCGCCGTCGCCCAGGGGCTGATCGAGCGGCACGGCGAGGACGACCTGGTGTTCGCCGTGATGGACCCGCGGCGCTCGCTGCGCGGGGCGATCCCGGAGGAGTACCGGGGCGGCTACGCGTACAACACCAAGCTCTGCACAGCCCTGTCCGCCGGCATCGCCACCGAGCTCGCCAAGCGGATGCCCGACGATGCGGCCGGCGACGAGGAGACGGAGCCGGGCAGTTGGGGCTCGGGCCCGCGCATCGTCGTCCTCGTGGACGACTACGACATCCTCACCACGGCCGGCCAGCAGCCGTTGGCCCCCTTCCTCCCCTACCTGCCCTCCGCAGCCGACATCGGCCTGCACTTCGTCCTGACCCGCCGGGTCGCGGGCGCCTCCCGGGGCCTGTACGAACCGGTGGTGCAGAGCCTGCGCGAGAGCGGCGCCGCCGCCCTGGTGATGTCCGGCGACCGCGCCGAGGGCCAGCTGTTCTCCGGCGTGTACGCGTCGCAGCAGCCGGCGGGGCGCGGGGTGCTGGTGCGGCGGGGAGAGCCGCAGCGGCTGATCCAGACGGTGTGGACGGGCGGGTGAGCGGGTGACGGGTGGGTGAGCGGGTGTACGGGGCGGCTGCCGGTGTACGCCCCCGCCGCCCCGTACACCGGCAGCCGCCACTCCTGCCCGCACCCGCACCCGTACTCGCACACCCCCGCACCCGCACGACAAGGAACTTCGCCCCCATGACCACGGACGTCGTCGCCCTCACCCCGAAGATGCCCGACCCCTGGAGCGTGCTCGCGGGGCTGCTCTCCGGCGGCCCGGACCGAGAGGTGCGGCCCCGTGCGGACGGGGCCGTCGTCCAGCTCTGCGACGAGCGGGGCCGGCCCCTCCTGTCCGTCGAGGCGCCCCTGCTCATCCAGGTCGAGGGCGAGGCGGAACGGCTGCTGGGCGCCGACGCGCCGCCGGTGCCGTTCTGGTGGACGGAGGCCCGCGCCACCACCGGGGTCCCGGAGGCTGAGGACCTCGCCGGAACCTTCGCCTCGCGCATCGCCGCCCTCAACCGGGGCAGCGTGTGGCCCCCGGAGGCCGCCCGCTCCCTCGACGTGGTCGAACCCGACGGGGCCTCGAACGCGGACTCGGGACCGGCGCTGGCTCCTGCCGACGCGCAGCCCGCCGTGGACGTGCTGACCGATCAGGTGGCCGTGGTCATCCAGGACCGCCCGGTGATCGCCATGACCGCGTGGCTCTCCGGCGCCCTGACCGCCACCGCCGCCCAGGGGCTCGGTCTGCAGATCGTCACCCCGCCGGGCACCGCCCTCTCCCCGACGGTCCGCCCTTCGGTGAGCCGCGCACCGTCGCGCTGGGTGGTCCAGGACGAGGAGTGCGGGTACTACGACGGGCTGACCGGGGCGGTACTGAGCTGGCGGAAGGGCATGTTCCGGCCGGTGCCCGGCGTGGAGGGGCCCGAGGCCCCGCAGGACACGCACGAGGCCCCCGGGACCGCAGGGTCGGCCCCCGTCGCGAACGCCTTCCGGCAGGTCGCCGAAACCGGCGAACGACAGCTCACACTCTCCTTCCGGACGGTCCACCCCGCCGACGACCGGCTCGTCCTCGGCGGTCCTCTGGAGGCGGTCTTCCACGCACTCACCGGCCGGCCCCCGGCGGGCTGGGGAACCGCGGAACCCGCCAACTCTCCCTGGTCGCTGCGGCAGTTGACGGACCTGGCTCGCAGCCGGGCGCCCGAGCCGACCTGGTTCGTGGTGACCGGCGCTCCCGACCGGCCCGCCCTGGCCACGCTGCGCGTCCACCGCACCACCGCGGGCGTCGAGCAGGACATGACGGTCACCTTCGGCTACGGCGCCGACGAGCACCCGCCGCTGGGCGCCCTGCCCACTGCCGCCGAGACCCTGGCCACCCGCCACCACCTGGTCTCGCTGCTGGCCCAGATCCGCAAGGCCCCCCGCGACCTGGCCGTCCGCCCCCGCTTCGAGCCGCCCGGCGCCCCGGCCGGCTTCGCCGTCGGCCCCGACGAGGTCCGCGCGATGCCCGGCGACCGAGCCCGCCGCACACCGCTCGCCACCACCCCCCTCACCCTGGGACCGGCGACCCGCCCCGGCCTCTACTACCCCTTCCGGGGCGACCCCGCCGACCTGTCCGACTGGCAGGACCTCGCCCGGCTACTGACCCACCTCAAGGGCGAGTAACCCTGCCCCACCCCACCAAAACCATCACGGCACTCATCCCGCACCGACCGGAAGCACATCCGGCGACAGCACCCCGGCCTGCGCCGACGCGCTCGTCATGTGCCTGCGATGGTGACGGCGGCACAGCACCTCGTACCCGATGTCCTCGGCGGGCTGGTTCACGTCGCCCACGACGACCTGCTCGCCCTCGACGACCATCGCGCCGCCCACAGTGCGCGCGTTGTGCGTCGCCCGCGCCCCGCACCAGCACATCGCCTCGACCTGCAAGGTCTCCAGCCGGTCCGCCAACTCGATCAACCGCTGCGAACCCGGGAACAACCGCGTCCGGAAATCCGTCGTGATCCCGAACGCGAACACGTCCAGGTCCAGGTCGTCCACGATCCGCGCCAACTGGTCGATCTGCTCCGGCGCCAGGAACTGCGCCTCGTCCACGATCACGTAGTCCACCTTGCCGCCGCGCGACACCTGGTCCACCACGTACCCGTACAGATCCAGCCCGGGCCCCGCCTCGACGGCATCCGTCACCAACCCCAGCCGCGACGACAGCTTGCCCTCGCCCGCCCGGTCGTCCCGCGTGAAGATGACGCCCTGGAGCCCGCGCGCGGAACGGTTGTGGCCGATCTGGAGTGCCAGGGTGCTCTTCCCGCAATCCATCGTTCCAGAGAAGAACACCAGCTCGGACATGAGGAGTTGAGCCTTTCGGGCAGTAAGAGGAGGGAGAAGTGGGATTAGACGCGGACTTCGAGGAGCGGGACGTGCTGCTCCACCGGGGTCATCGAGCCGTGCATGCCGACCATCGAGGACTCGCCGGGCTCGTTGCGCGAGGCGGTGATCACCACGTCGTCGTGGGCGGCGGCGACCACGTCGCCGATCCGGCCGTGGACGCGCTCGTCGACGTCACGTCCGAACCAGCCGAGGGCGATCGCCTCGTCGCGGCTCGCCACCCAGAACTGCTCGCCGAGCACCTCGCGCCACACGGCGAGCACGTCGCCGGTCGCGCCGGGGACCGCGTACACGTGGCGGGCGCGACCCTCGCCGCCGAGCAGGGCGACGCCCGCGCTCAGTTCCCAGTCCTCGTCGAAGTCGATGCGCGACTGCTCGTCGAAGGGGATGTCGATCATGCCGTGGTCGGCGGTGACGTACAGGGCGCTGCGCGGCGGAAGTTGCTCCGCCAGGCGCTGGGCGAGCCGGTCGACGTGCATCAGCTGGCCGCGCCAGGCGTCGGAGTCGACGCCGAAGCGGTGGCCCGCGCCGTCGACCTCGCTGTAGTACGTGTAGACGAGGGAGCGGTCCCCCGCCGCCAGGTGCCGCGCGGCGAGGTCCATCCGGTCCTCGCCGGTGAGGCGGCCCTGGAAGGTGCCGCCGCTCAGCGCGATCTTGGTGAGGGGGGTGTGCTGGAAGTCCGGGGAGGAGACCTGCGCGGTGTGCACGCCCGCCGCGTCCGCGAGCTGGAAGACCGTGGGGTACGGCTGCCAGACGTGCGGGTCGGTCCAGGGGCGCCAGCGCAGCTGGTTCATCAGCGCGTTCGTGTCCGGGTCGCGGACCGTGTAGCCCGCCAGGCCGTGCACGCCGGGGGTCAGGCCCGTGCCGACCGAGGCGAGCGAGGTCGCGGTGGTGGCGGGGAAGCCCGCGGTGATCGGCCGTCCGGTGCCGCCGCGCGAGGAGGACAGCAAGGAGTGCAGGTACGGGGCCTCGTCCGGGTGTGCCTTGATCTGCTCCCAGCCGAGGCCGTCGATCAGGAAGACGCAGTTGCGGTCGGCGGGCGTCAACTCGCCGATGGCGGCGGTCATTCCGGGTACGTCCATGCCTGCCGCCAGCGTCGGCAGCAGGTCCGCGAGGGAGCCGGAGCCGTACTCCGGGACCGGTGCGGTGTCGAGCGCGAGCGGGACGGGGTCCTGCCAGGCGGCGGGCAGCGCCATCAGCGGGCGGCGGAGCCGGTCGCGGCCGTCGCCTCGGACAGGGCCTGCGCGAAGACGAGGGTCTGCTTGACCGTGTCCGGGCCGTCCCCGGCCTCGCTGACGCGCAGGCTCAGGTCGTCGGCGGTGGAGCTGCCGGTGTAGCCGTGGTCGGCGTCGCAGTTGGGGTCGCCGCAGGCGGCGGGCTCCAGGTCCAGGCGGGCGACGGCGCCCCAGCCGATGGTGAGGACAACCTCGCGGGGCAGCGTCCCCGGAACGTACTTCTCCGGATTGGCCACGACCCGGCTGACCACGACCGAGGAGATCCGGCCGATCTTCACGGACTCGGTGGAGGTGGTGGCGTACGGCGTCGGGGAGCTGGTGTCCGCGTTCTGCTCGTCGGTGTGGCTGACGATGAAGCGGGTGCCGGTGAGGACCAGGACAGTGACGTGACGGCGGACCTCGTTCGAGTCGAACGTGGTCTCCTGGTGCACCAGGTACGACGAGATGGGCTCCGCGCCGACGGCGGCCTCCACCGCCTCGGCCACCAGAGCCGGGTAGTAGCCGCTGCGCTCGATCGCTGCCCGCAGCCCCTGGGTCGTCGTACCGGTCTTCGCCATGCCTTCCATCCTACGGGGCCCGGGAGGGCGGATGTCCCTTGCGCCGGGGGTGGGACCTGGGGGCTCAGTAGCTCGGGAGGCTGCGCGGGCCGAGGTCGTCCCGTACCGCCGGAGGGGCCAGTCGTACGGTCGCGCTCAGCACGGACAGTCCGTCGGGGGCCACGACCACGGGTTCGAGGGCGACGCCGACCACCTCGGGGTGGTCGTCGACCAGCCGCGAGACGCGCAGCAGCAGTTCCTCCAGGGCGGCGGTGTCCACGGGCGCGGAGCCCCGCCAGCCGAAGAGGAGGGGGGCGGTCCGGATGGACCGGATCAGTTCGGCGGCGTCCCGGTCGGTGGCCGGGACGAGCCGGTGCGCGGTGTCCCCGAGCAGTTCGGACGCGGCTCCGGCGAGCCCGAAGGACAGCACCGCGCCGACCGCAGGGTCGATGGCGGCCCGCACCACGGTGTCCACCCCGCGCGGGGCCATGGCCTGCACGACCAGGAGCAGTTCCTCGGGCTTGCCGAGGGCGTCCGTCAGCTCGGTGTACGCCCGTCGCAGGTCGTCCTCGTCCGCCAGGTCCAGGCGTACGCCGCCGAGGTCGGGGCGGTGGCGCAGGTGCGGGGCGGTGGTCTTCAGGGCGACGGGGTAGCCGAGCCGCTCCGCCGCCGCGACGGCGGCGTCCGGGCCGGGCGCGGGCAGGGCGTCCCGTACGTCGATCCCGTACCGGCCGAGCAGCTCGCGGGCGGCGTCGGGCTTGAGCGGCAGCCCGCGCGGGTCGCCGTCGGCGGCGAGCAGGGCGTCGATCTGGGCGGCGGCCCCGCCCTCGTCGATGTCCTCGTACGCGGGCACCTTCCCCGGCTCGGCGGCATCCCGCCGCCACTGCGCGTACCGAACGGCTTCGGCCAGCGCCCGCACGGCCCGTTCGGCGGCGGGGTAGGCGGGGATGCGGCGGGGGGCGGGGGTCCAATCGGGGGGCAGGGCGGCTCCCGGACCGGCCCCCGGACCGGCGTCCGGACCCGCTTCCGGACCGGCTTGCCCGGCGGGCGTGGCGGGGCTCGGGGCGGAGGCTCCGCCGGAGCCGGGCGGCGGGGGCGGAGGCGTTGCGCCGGGCGCCGGGGTGGCAGGACCGGCACCTGTGGCGGGCGGGGTGGCGGAGCCCGCACCCGGTGCCCCCAAGCCCACGCCCGACGCCCCCGCCGCAACGGCACCGGCTGAGCCCGCACCCGACGACCCCGCCGCAGCGGCACCGGCTGAACCCGTACCCGAGTCCGTCCTGCCCGGTGCCGTGCTCGTCGCCGCCGCCAGGGCCTCCGCGAGTTCGCCCATCTCCACGTGGACCACCGCGACCGGCTTCGCCGGGGCCGTCGAGGCCGCCTCGCGCAGGGCCGCGGCCAGGACCTCGCCGTCGCCGGACTCCGTGGTTCCGGACTCCCCCACCCAGGGGATGGCCGTGACGATCACCGCGTCGCAGGCCGAGTCGGCCAGGGCGCCGGCCAGGGCCCGGCGGAAGTCGGCCGGGGTGGCGGCCGTGGTCAGGTCGCGCGGCGGGAGCGGACGCAGCCCTTCCGCCAGGCAGGCGTCGTACGTGAGGAGGCCGAGGGACTCGGAGTTGCCGAGGATGGCGGTGCGCGGACCGCGCGGGAGGGGCTGGCCGGTCAGCATGAGCCCCGCGTCGACGAGTTCGGTGACGGTGTCCACGCGGACGACCCCCGCCTGGCGGAAGAGCGCCGAGACCGTGGCATCCGGAATGCGCGCCACCGGTACCGCGTGCCCGGGCGGCGTACTCCCGCTGTGGCGCGCCCCCTTGACGACCACGACCGGCTTCGAGGCGGCGGTGCGGCGGGCCAGGCGGGTGAACTTGCGGGGGTTGCCGATGGATTCGAGGTAGAGGAGGACCGCGTCGGTGTCCGGGTCCTCGTGACAGTACTGGAGGAAGTCGTTGCCGGAGACGTCGGCGCGGTTGCCCGCGGAGATGAAGGCGGAGACGCCCGCGCCGCGCCGGTGCAGCCCGGACAGCAGCGCGATGCCGATCGCACCGGACTGGGCGAACAGGCCGATCCGCCCCCGGTCCGGCGAGCGGGGCGCCAGGGAGGCGTTGAGGCGTACGGACTCCGAGGTGTTGATGATGCCGAAGGCGTTGGGCCCGATGATCCGCATCCCGTACGAACGGGCCCGGCGCACCAACTCCCGCTGCCGCTCCCGCCCTTCGGCCCCGCTCTCGGCGTACCCGGCGGCCAGCACGACCAGCCCCTGCACCCCGCTCGCGCCGCAGTCGGCGACGACGTCGAGGACCTTGTCCGCCGGGACGACGACGACCGCGAGGTCCACCGGGACGCCGATCTCCGCGACGGAGCGGTACGCCGGGACGCCTTCGAGTTCGCTCACGCCCGCGTCCAGGGCCGCGTTGACCGCGTACGTACGACCCGTGAAGCCCGCTCCGAGGAGGTTGCGCAGGACCGTGCGCCCCACGGACTGCGGGGAGCGGCCCGCGCCGACGACCACGACGGAGCCGGGCGCGAGGAGCCGCTGCACGGAGCGGGCCTCGGCGCGGTGCTCGCGGGCGCGCTGCACGGCGAGCGAGCGGTCGGTGGGCTCCAGGTCGAATTCGAGGCGGACGACGCCGTCCTCGAAGGAACGCTTCTGCTGGTAGCCCGCGTCCGTGAAGACCTTGATCATCTTGGAGTTGGCGGGGAGCACCTCGGCGACGAAGCGCCGGATGCCGCGCTCGCGGGCGACCGCCCCGATGTGTTCGAGGACGGCGGAGGCGACGCCCCGGCCCTGGTGGGCGTCCTGGACCAGGAAGGCGACCTCGGCCTGGTCGGCGTCGGGGCCGGAGGCGGGCAGGCCCTGGGCGTTGATGCGGTCGTACCGGACCGTGGCGATGAACTCTCCGCCGACGGTGACGGCCAGGCCCACCCGGTCGACGTAGTCGTGGTGGGTGAATCGGTGGACGTCCTTGGCGGACAGCCGGGGGTAGGGCGCGAAGAAGCGGTAGTACTTCGACTCGTCCGAGACCTGCTCGTAGAAGCTGACCAGCCGGTCGGCGTCGTCCGTGGTGATGGGCCGGATGCGCGCCGTGCCGCCGTCGCGGAGCACGACGTCGGCCTCCCAGTGGTCGGGGTACGCGTGCTCCGGCCGGTGGGGGTGCGAGCGCTCCGCCTGGTCGGAGTGCGCGTGCCGGCGCGCACCGTTCACCTGATCCGCATCGTCCGCAGCCTTGGCCATGGGTGCAGCCTACGACTCGCGGGCACCCGGAGAGCGGGGCAGTCTGGTCCTGTCCGGCCCGTCCTGTTCGGGACTTTCGCCGGGCAGAGCAGCCCGCACCACGTGAGAGACTGGTCTAGACAACCAATAAGCACATGAAGGGCAACACCATGGTTGAGCGCCGCGTCACCGTCGGCTGGGCCGAGGGCCTGCACGCCCGCCCCGCCTCCATCTTCGTCCGCGCCGTCACGGCCACCGGCGTCCCCGTCACCATCGCCAAGGCGGGCGGCAACCCGGTCAACGCCGCGTCGATGCTGGCGCTGCTGGGCCTGGGCGCGCAGGGCGGCGAGGAGATCGTGCTGGCGTCCGAGGCCGAGGGCGCGGACGCCGCCCTGGACCGTCTCGCGAAGCTGGTCGCCGAGGGCCTGGACGAGCTCCCCGAGACCGTCTGAACCCCTGCGGCCCCCGTGAGGTCCGCTTGAGGTCTGCTGAAGACCTCCGAAGGTCGCGCCCGTACGGGCGAATTCTTCGCGCAGAAGCCGCGGCATCCCGAATTCGGGGGCTGCGGCTTCTGCCGTTGCCGGGGAATTCCAGGAGTACGTGAATTGCCGTGCTCCCCTTTATAGGGCCCGCATGTTAATTCCGGCCGCCTGCAACGTTGACGGCATGTTGCGGAATCCTCATGCGGTGCGCGGCCACCGCCCGCTCCGCGTGCCGCGCGGTCAGCGCCCTCGCCCGTTCGGCGTCGCGGCGGGCCACCGCGTCCACGATCGCCCCCCGTTCGGCCCAGAGCTCCACGGGCCGCTCCGGACGCTCGACGACGTATATCCAGGCGATCTTATGCTTGAGCTGGGTGAGCAGGGCGATCAGCCCGGGGCTGCCGGACGCCTGGGCGAGCGTCTCCTGGAACCAGCCGCCGAGCGCCCCCAGATCCGCGGTCTCGGGCCGCCTGACCCGCTCCTGCCCCAGCCTGACCAGGCCCCGGAGCACCTTGAGGTGGGCGTCGGTGCGCCGGGCGGCCGCCCGTGCCGCACCCAGTGGCTCCAGCAGCGCCCGCATCTCCAGCAGGTCGGCGGCCTCCTGTGCGCTCGGCTCGGCCACACAGGCGCCCGCGTGCCGCCGGGTGACGACGAAGCCCTCGGCCTGGAGCGTGCGCAGCGCCTCGCGGACAGGGACGCGCGAGACGCCGTACCGGCGGGCCAGCACCTCCTCCGTGAGGCGGCTGCCGCGTGGCAGGACGCCGGAGACGATGTCGTCGCGGATCGCCGTACACACCGAATGCGCGGGAATACGCATGCCCGGATCTCCGTCCGCCCGCCGAATTGTTTCCGTCAACTGTATTGCAGTGGCGGGGAATTACGGAAGGAAATCCGCGACCGATGGCCTCCGGGCACGAAAAATGCCCCGGCTCGCGGGGAGCCGGGGCATTTTCACGAAGGCCTCAAGCGGGGCGCTCGCTGCGGGGTGTGCGGGTCAGACGCTGACGCCGTGCTCGCGCAGGTACGCGACCGGGTCGATGTCCGAGCCGTACTCGGGCGAGGTGCGGGCCTCGAAGTGCAGGTGCGGGCCGGTGGAGTTGCCGGTCGAGCCGGACAGGCCGATCTGGTCGCCGGAGCCGACGGACTGGCCGACCGAGACGCCGATCGAGGAGAGGTGGCCGTACTGGGTGTACGAGCCGTCGTTCATCCTGATCACGATGTTGTTGCCGTACGCGCCGCCCCAGCCGGCCTCGACGACCGTGCCGGAACCGACGGCGACGACGGAGGAGCCGGAGGAGGCGTGGAAGTCGACGCCGGAGTGGCTGCCGGAGGACCACAGGGAGCCGCCGGACTTGTAGCTGGTGGAGACGTACGAACCGGCCACCGGCAGGCGGAAGGTGTTGAGGCGCTTGCGCTCGGCCTCGCGGGCGGCGCGCTCGCGCTCCTCGCGCTCCTTCTTGGCCCTGGCCTCGGCCTTGCGCTTGATCTCGGCCTTGCGCTCGGCCTCCGCCTTGCGGGCGGCCTCGGCCTCGTCCAGCGCCTTCTGCTGCGCGTGGGCCTGCTCCTCGATCCGCTGGGCCACGGTCGCGGCGGAGTGGTCCAGGGCGACGGCGCGGATGGTGCCGGTGTCCTCCGCGGCCAGGTCCTGCTCGGCGGCGATGGCCTGCGGGGCCAGGGTTCCGATGACACCGGTCGTGGTGAGGGCGGCGACTCCGGCGATGTTGGCGCTCTTGCGCGACAGCACGGAGGGACGCCGGTGCTTCCCGGCGGCACGGGTGAACGCCATGGAGTGGCTGTGTCCTTTCCTTCCTTCTCGCCTACCGGGTTAGCTGACGGGTTCGGAGCAGGAAGGTCTCCTACGGACTCCACCCACCCGTGAAGGGCGATGGCGTCCGATTCACCCCAGGGACTTCGTATGGGTCCCCGGCTCCCCAGGCTCGCGCCTGACGGGGACTCGGCGATGACTGCCCGGTGCCGCGGTTGCGGCGCACTCTGACGGACAGCCGGGTCGACGCTAAACGGCCGTACTTTCAATCTCCAAACAGACGGCCGTTTTTGTGAAGGAGCCCACACGGCAGACAGGCAACCTCCGCAATAATTCGGACATAAGGGAGGACCCCGACGACTCGGAAGTCGTCGGGGTCCTTCTTGTCATGCTTTGTGGTGCTCCTGCGGATGACCTTTGATCGGTCAGCCAGCCGGTCGGCAGACCGGTCAGCTGACCACCGTGACCTCGCCGATGTTCAGCGCGCGCACCGGATCGGCGATCCGCGAGGCGTCGCCGACCAGGACCGTGACCAGCTTGTCCACCGGGAAGGCGTTCACCACGGCGGCGGTGGCCTCCACGGTGCCGGTCGCGGCGAGCCGTGCGTACAACTGGGCCTGGAAGTCGTCCGGCAGCTGCTGCTCGACCTGGTCGGCCAGCGTGCCCGCGACGGCCGAAGCCGTCTCGTACTTGAGCGGGGCGACCCCGACCAGGTTCTGCACGGCGACGTCGCGCTCGGCGTCGGTGAGGCCCTCGGCCGCGAGCGTCCGCAGGACCTTCCAGAGGTCGTCCAGGGCGGGCCCGGTCGACTCGGTGTCCACGGAGCCGCTGATGGCCAGCATGGCCGCTCCCGTGCCGTCCTCGGCGGAGCGCAGCACCTGGCCGAAGGCGCGCACGCCGTAGGTGTAGCCCTTCTCCTCGCGCAGGACGCGGTCCAGGCGGGAGGTGAGGGTGCCGCCGAGGCAGTACGTGCCGAGCACCTGGGCGGGCCAGACGCGGTCGTGCCGGTCGGCGCCGATGCGGCCGATCAACAGCTGCGTCTGGACGGCGCCGGGCCGGTCCACGACGACCACCCGGCCCGAGTCGTCGGCGGTGATCGGCGCGAGGGGGCGCGGGGCCGCCGTGTTGCCCGTCCAGGCGCCCAGGGTGTCGGCCAGGACGGCGTCCAGGTCGATGCCGGTGAGGTCGCCGACGACGACCGCGGTGGCGGTGGCCG
This sequence comes from Streptomyces sp. NPDC087440, assembly GCF_044744005.1. NCBI lineage: Bacteria > Bacillati > Actinomycetota > Actinomycetes > Kitasatosporales > Streptomycetaceae > Streptomyces > Streptomyces sp. NPDC087440. The sequence goes on from NZ_JBIUXN010000003.1 coordinate 555,334, forward strand.
GGCGGACGTGCGCCTCGTAGAAGGCGCGCACGGCCGCGGAGTCGATGTTCCGAACCGTCTCCTCGGTGCCCTGGCGCGGGCGCGACATGCGCAGGTCGGCCGGGAAGAGCTCGTGGGAGAGCTGCTTGGCGGCCCGCCGCTGCGGGTTGGCCGCCTCGTGCGGCAGCTCGTCGAGCCGGTTGCGGACGAGACGCTCGATCTCGCCGTCGGCGAACGCCGGTGCGCGCAGAGCGTCGGCGAGCAGTCCGAGCGCCTTCGGCAGCCGGGAGACCGGGACTTCGAGGGAGACCCGCACGCCCGGGTGGTCGGCGAACGCGTCGAGGGTGGCACCGCAGCGCTCCAGCTCGGCGGCGAACTCCTCGGCGGAGTGCTTGTCGGTGCCCTCGGTGAAGGCGCGCGACATGATCGTGGCGACGCCGTCGAGACCCTGGGGCTCGGCCTCCAGGGGCGCGGCGAGGAAGACCTCGACGGCCACCAGCTGCTGGCCGGGGCGGTCGCAGCGCAGCACGGTCAGGCCGTTGGGCAGGGCGCCGCGCTCGGGGGCCGGGAAGGCCCACGGGGTGGCGGGACCCGGCTGCGGCTGCGGGTGGAACTGCATCTCGCTGGTCACGGCTGCGCTCTCGCCGGTGGTGGCTGCGGTCTCCGTCACTTGTCCGCCCCTTCCTGCTCGTCTTCGTCCTGCACGCCTTCCTGTACGTCGTCGGAGGCGGCCAGCGGTTCGTACACCAGGACCGCGCGGTTGTCCGGGCGCAGCCGGGCCTCGGCGACGACCCGGACCTCTTCGGCGGTGACCTCCAGCACGCGGTTCACCGCGGTGAGCGCGAGCTGCGGGTCGCCGAACAGGACGGCGTACCGGCACAGTTCGTCGGCGCGGCCGGCGACCGTGCCGAGGCGGTCCAGCCATTCGCGCTCCAGCTGGGCCTGGGCGCGCTCCATCTCCTCGGCCGTGGGGCCCTCCGCGGCGAACCGGGCGAGCTCCTCGTCGACGGCGGCCTCGATGGCCACAACCTCCACGCCGCCCGAGGTCTTGACGTCCAGCCAGCCCAGCGAGGGGGCACCGGCCAGGCGCAGCAGGCCGAAGCCCGCCGCCACGGCCGTCTGGTCGCGACGTACGAGACGGTTGTGCAGCCGGGAGGACTCGCCGCCGCCGAGGACGGTGAGCGCCAGGTCGGCGGCGTCGGCCTCGCGGGTGCCGTCGCTGGGCAGCCGGTAGGCGGCCATCAGCGCACGCGCCGGGACCTCCTCCTCGACGACCTCGCGCAGTTCGCCGCCGATGACGTCGGGCAGCGAGCCGTCGCGGGGCGGCTGCTTGCCGTCGTGGCCGGGGATGGAGCCGAAGTACTTCTCCACCCAGGCGAGCGTCTGCTCGGGGTCGATGTCGCCGACGATCGACAGCACCGCGTTGTTGGGTGCGTAGTACGTACGGAAGAAGGCGCGGGCGTCTTCGAGGGTGGCCGCGTCCAGGTCGGCCATGGAGCCGATCGGGGTGTGGTGGTACGGGTGGCCCTCGGGGTACATCAGCGCGGTCAGCTTCTCGAACGCGGTGCCGTAGGGCACGTTGTCGTAGCGCTGGCGGCGCTCGTTCTTGACGACGTCGCGCTGGTTCTCCATCGACTCGTCGTCGAGCGCGGTGAGCAGCGAGCCCATCCGGTCGGCTTCCAGCCACAGCGCCAGCTCCAGCTGGTGCGCGGGCATGGTCTCGAAGTAGTTGGTGCGCTCGAAGCTGGTGGTGCCGTTGAGCGAACCGCCCGCACCCTGCACCAGTTCGAAGTGGCCGTTGCCCTTGACCTGGGCGGAACCCTGGAACATGAGGTGCTCGAAGAGGTGCGCCAGGCCGGTGCGGCCCTTGACCTCGTGGCGCGAGCCGACGTCGTACCAGAGGCAGACCGCGGCGACCGGGGTCAGGTGGTCCTCGGAGAGGATCACCCTCAGACCGTTGGCAAGCCGGTGCTCGGTCGCGCTCAGGCCGCCGGAGCCGGCCTGCGCTGTGGCCGTGTGACCCATGGGCATGTACGTCCCTTCGATCGCGTATGAGACAAGTCCTGCAATTAAGTCCTGCCACTGTATGCAAGCGCACTGACAGTCCGCGAAGTTCCCGTTTCCCGGAGTCTTCGTTCTTCTCCTGCCGAGTCTTCGTTGTTCTCCTGCCGACTCCGCTCCCGTACGGCCGCACGGCCGCTACGGACGGGTCGAGGTCGGCGTTGTCAGTGGGGCGGTCCACAATGGTCCGCGTCAGGAACCCCCGCGTCCGCACGAATCAGTCCAGCAACCGCCCGTTGAACAGTGAGAAGGAGCCGCGCCCGCGATGGCCCGCCGCAGCACGAAGACCCCGCAGCCTGACGAGGCGTTCGAGGAGAAGATCCTCGACGTCGACGTCGTCGACGAGATGCAGGGCTCCTTCCTTGAGTACGCCTACTCGGTGATCTACTCGCGCGCCCTGCCGGACGCGCGGGACGGCCTCAAGCCCGTACACCGGCGCATCGTCTACCAGATGAACGAGATGGGCCTGCGCCCCGACCGGGGGTACGTGAAGTGCGCCCGCGTCGTCGGCGAGGTGATGGGAAAGCTGCACCCGCACGGCGACGCGTCCATCTACGACGCGCTGGTGCGCATGGCGCAGCCGTTCTCGATGCGGCTGCCGCTGGTCGACGGGCACGGCAACTTCGGCTCGCTGGGCAACGACGACCCGCCGGCCGCCATGCGGTACACCGAGTGCAAGATGGCCGACGCCACGTCGCTGATGACGGAGTCGATCGACGAGAACACGGTCGACTTCAACCCGAACTACGACGGCAAGGAGCGCGAGCCCGTCGCGCTCCCGGCCGCGTACCCGAACCTGCTGGTCAACGGCGCCACCGGCATCGCGGTCGGCATGGCCACCAACATGCCGCCGCACAACCTGGGCGAGGTCGTGGCGGCCGCCCGCCACCTGATCAAGCACCCGGGCGCCGACCTGGAGACGCTGATGCGTTTCGTACCGGGCCCCGACCTGCCGACCGGCGGCCGGATCGTCGGTCTCGCGGGCATCAAGGACGCGTACGAGAAGGGCCGCGGCACCTTCAAGATCCGCGCCACGGCCGCCGTGGAGAACGTGACGGCGCGCCGCAAGGGCCTGGTCGTCACGGAACTGCCCTTCACGGTCGGCCCGGAGAAGGTCATCGCGAAGATCAAGGACCTGGTCGGCGCGAAGAAGATCCAGGGCATCGCGGACGTCAAGGACCTCACCGACCGCTCGCACGGCCTGCGCCTGGTCATCGAGATCAAGAACGGCTTCGTCCCGGAGGCCGTCCTGGAACAGCTCTACAAGCTGACGCCGATGGAGGAGTCCTTCGGCATCAACAACGTCGCCCTGGTCGACGGCCAGCCCCTGACCCTCGGCCTCAAGGAACTCCTTGAGGTCTACCTCGACCACCGCTTCGAGGTCGTACGACGGCGCAGCGAGTTCCGCCGCACCAAGCGCCGGGACCGGCTGCACCTGGTCGAGGGCCTGCTGGTCGCGCTCATCGACATCGACGAGGTCATCCGCCTCATCCGCTCCAGCGAGAACTCGGCGCAGGCCAAGGAGCGCCTGATCGAGCGCTTCGGTCTCTCCGAGGTCCAGACCCAGTACATCCTGGACACCCCGCTGCGCCGCCTGACCAAGTTCGACCGGATCGAGCTGGAGTCGGAGCGCGACCGCCTCAACGGCGAGATCGACGAGCTGACCGGCATCCTGGAGTCCGACGCGGAGCTGCGCAAGCTGGTCTCGGCCGAACTGGCCGCCGTGGCGAAGAAGTTCGGCACCGAGCGCCGTACGGTGCTGCTGGAGTCGGGCGCCTCGGCCGTCGCCACCGTGCCGCTGGAGGTCCCGGACGACCCGTGCCGCGTCCTGCTCTCCTCCACCGGTCTTCTGGCCCGTACGCCCAACGGCGAGCCCCTCGCCCTGGACGACGCCCGCCGCACCAAGCACGACGTGATCGTCTCCGCGGTCCCCGCGACCGCGCGCGGCACCGTCGGCGCGGTGACCTCGTCGGGCCGCCTGCTGCGGCTGGCCGTCATCGACCTGCCCCAGCTCCCGGACACGGCCTCCGCGCCGAACCTCTCGGGCGGGGCCCCGGTCGCCGAGTTCCTCTCCCTGGAGGGCGACGAGACGCTGATCTGCCTGACCACCCTCGACGAGTCCTCCCCCGGCCTCGCGATCGGTACGGAGCAGGGCGTCGTGAAGCGGGTGGTCCCCGACTACCCGTCCAACAAGGACGAGTTGGAGGTCATCACCCTCAAGGACGGCGACCGCATCGTGGGCGCCCAGGAGCTGCGCACCGGCGAGGAGGACCTGGTCTTCATCACCGACGACGCCCAACTCCTGCGCTACCAGGCCGCGCAGGTACGCCCGCAGGGCCGTCCGGCGGGCGGCATGGCGGGCATCAAGCTCGCCGCGGGCGCCAAGGTGATCTCCTTCAGCGCCGTCGACCCGGCAGCCGACGCGGTGGTCTTCACGGTGGCGGGCTCCCAGGGCACCCTCCTGGGCGACGCGGAGTCCTCCGCCAAGCTCACCCCGTTCGACCAGTACCCGCGCAAGGGCCGCGCCACGGGCGGCGTCCGCTGCCAGCGCTTCCTGCGCGGGGAGGACGTCCTGATGCTGGCGTGGGCGGGGGCCGCCCCGGCCCGTGCCGCCCAGAAGAACGGCACCCCGGCCGACCTCCCCGACCTCGACCCGCGCCGCGACGGCTCGGGCACCCCGCTGGAGAAGCCGGTGGCGGCGCTGGCAGGGTCGGTGTAGACGCACTGTCCGGTACGGGTCGGGGGTGCGGGGCGGTCGTGCCCCGCACCCCCGCCCCGTACCCGCCCCTAAAACTCCTCGGAGGCCCCCTCTGCGGACCCCTCTGCAGACCCTTCTGCGGACCCCTCGCCAGACTCTTCCGCCTGTACGTACCTCAGCACACCCCACATGGCGCGCTCCGCCGGAGTGTCCTCACCGGGCGCCACATCCCGTGCGCTCGGCTCCCCCACGCACCCGGCGAGCCGCTCCCGCAGCACCTGGCTGTCCGTCCCGGACCCGATCAGCACCAGCTGCGTGAGCCGCTCCTCGCCAGGCGCCCAGGGCTCCGGGTAGAACCGCAGGAACCGCCCCACTGCGTGCACGGCATACCGGTTCCGCGCGTCGGCGGCACCGAAGTCGACGTACCCCTTGATCCGGTACAGCCCCTCGGGCCGCGCATCCAGAAATCCCATGAGCCGCCCCGGGTCCATGGGCACGTCCGACACGAAGTCCACGCTCTCGTACGCGGCGTGCAGATGCCCACCGTGATCCTCCTCCCGGCCGCCCTCGATCTCCGCGCGCAGGTCCTCGAAGCTCAACTGCCAGCCGTCTTCGCGGTGCTGAGCATCGGTCCGCCGGTTGAAGAGCACGTCCGGGTCGATCCGCCCGTACGCGGAGCAGATCACCGCCCCGCTCCCGATCCCGCCCAGTTCCTCCCGGAGCGCGGCCAGCTCCGTCTCCCCCACCCGGTCCGTCTTGTTCAGCACGACCAGATCGGCGATCGCCAGATGCCGCACGATCTCCGGGTGCCGCACCTTGGTCGCCGCGAACTCGGCCGCGTCCACCACCTCGACGAGCCCCCCGTACACGGCGTGCGGGTTCTCGCTCGCCAGCAGCATCCGCACCAGCTCCTGCGGCTCCGCCAGCCCGCTCGCCTCGATGACGATGACGTCCATCCCGGCCGCGGGATCGGTCAGTTTCTCCAGGTACAGATCAAGCTCACTGGCATCCACCGCACAGCACAGACACCCGTCCCCGAGCGAAACCGTCGAGTCGCCCAGCTGCCCCGCCACCGCCATGGCATCGATCTCGATCGCCCCGAAATCATTGACGATCGCCCCGATCCGGGTCCCACGACTCCGCTTGAGCAGATGATTGAGCAGGGTCGTCTTCCCCGATCCCAGGAATCCGGCGAGGACGACGACGGGAATCTGTTGCCTGGACATCCCTCGATCGTAAAGGAGCCCGGTCAAGGCCCTGCCGGGCGGTGAGCGGTTGTCGGCGGCGCACACCGGGCACACATTCGATATGGCGCGCTTTTGTTCGAGGGATCGTTCCTTCTGTGCGCCGTCTCTCCGCCTCCCACTGGACGGGACCGCCCGCCACCCTGGAAGCCGGAGTTCGGGGGTGGGGTGGGTCATGCACGTGCACGGATGCCGTCGGCACAGGGTGCCGGTAACCGGAATCGCATACGCCGCGACGTCGGCCGCAGCATTCGCGGCCCTTGTCGCACAAATTGCCCAGCATAGATATATGCAACGCCGTAAGGAACTCGCCGACAAGCACCGGCTCCAATTCGACCTTCTCTGCAAGGCGATGGACGATCCGGAACTCGCCGCCGTACTCGACACGTACGACGAGGACATATCGGTCGACAAACAACGTCAGTTCCTGTTCGCCAACGCGCTCTACGGCAACCTCCTGCACGCCTATCGCCTCGGCACCATCAGTACGGCCGAAACCCTCGCGCACCTCAGGGGCATCTCCCAGAGTGCCCTCTTCCGTGATTACTGGGACGCCACCCGCCATCACCGGGAAACGCTGCCCGCCGATTCGACGGAGCGACAGCTCGCACGGATGGCGGACACGGTCGTCGCTCGAGCGAGTGACGAACGGGACCGCTGGTGGGTCACCTGAAAACCGTGGCACGAAATAGGTTCATTTTCTGTCATTTGCGAACGTTGCGGAACTTTCCACCAACTCGTTCGTTTTTGTGGGGGGTTGAACACTTCCGTCGCAAATAAAGAGATGAGCCCCACCAATGATCAAGCGCAGGATCGGTGCATCCCCTCGTGAACGAGGCAGTATGTCCGGCCAGACGTGCCCGGACATCTTCGAATTGAACGACGGAAACTTCGCCGTCATCGGCACCGATGCCACCGCCACCCTCGACGGGGCCCTCCCTTCCGACGCAGGCCGCGCGGACTACGAGCGGATCGTCGTGATCACCCGCGAAACCCTCATCAGAGCGAAGGCCGACATCCCGGACGCGTGACACCCATTCGGTACGGAGGCCGTGGGAACCTCCGTACCGGATGCGCCGCAGCCAATGCTGCGTCCTGCGTCTACGGTGCGTACTCATGCGCATCACCTGGCCCCAGCGCGTCGTCTCCCAGTTCCTGCTGCTGCAGCTGGCGATCGCCGCCGGCATCACCGTTCTCGCCACCGGGCTCTTCCTCGCCCCCCTCGGCGCCCAGCTCGACGATCAGGCCATGCGGCGGGCGCTCGCCATCGCGCAGACCACCGCCTCGCCCCAGGTCGCGCAGACCCTCCTCCGCTCGCCGGCCGCCCCCGGCGGGCCCGTGCAGGCCGAGGCCGAGCGGATTCGGCGGGCGACCGGTGCCGAGTACGTCGTGATCATGGATCGGCGGGGGGTGCGGTGGTCGCACACCGCAGCAGCGCGCATCGGGCAGACGGTGTCGACCGACCCCAGCGGCGCCCTCGCCGGACGCGAGGTCATGGAGATCGACAGCGGCACGCTGGGCCCCTCCGCCCGGGGCAAGGTCCCGCTGCGCGACGCGGCCGGACGGATCGTCGGCGCGGTCTCGGTCGGCATCGAGTACGACAGCGTCCGCGCCCGTCTCCTCGCCGCGATCCCCGGGCTGCTGGCCTACGCGGGCGGCGCGCTCGCGGTCGGCGCCCTGGCCGCGTACCTCATCTCGCGCAGGCTGCAACGGCAGGTCCACGACCTGGCCTTCTCCGACATCGCCGCCCTCCTCGACGAGCGCGAGGCCATGCTGCACGGCATCCGGGAGGGGGTGGTGGCCCTGGACCCGGCGGGCCGGGTGCGGCTGGTCAACGACGAGGCGCGGCGGCTGCTGGGCATCGGCGACGAGGCCACCGGGCGGCCCCTGGACGAGGTGCTGGGAGAGGGACGTACCGCGGACGTGCTCGCGGGGCGGGTGTCGGGCGAGGACCTGTTGACCGTACGAGGACCCAGGGTGCTGGTCGCCAACCGCATGCCCACCGACGACGGCGGCGCCGTGGCCACCCTGCGCGACCGGACCGAACTGGAGCAGTTGGGCCGCGAACTGGACTCCACCCGGGGCCTGATCGACGCCCTGCGCGCCCAGGACCACGAGCACGCCAACCGCATGCACACCCTCCTCGGCCTCCTCGAACTGGGCATGCACGAGGAGGCGATGGACTTCGTGACGGAAGTTGCGGGAGTGCACCGTGCGACGGCGGAGGAATTCACCGAGCGCGTCCATGACCCGCTCCTCGCCGCCCTGCTGGTCGGCAAGGCGACGGTCGCGGCGGAGCGCGCGGTGGTGCTGCGCCCGGCGGCGGAGACGATGCTGCCGGACCGGCTGGTGGACCCGCGCGGGCTCGTCACGGTGGTCGGCAATCTGGTGGACAACGCCCTGGACGCGGCGGCCGGTTCACCCGGTGCCTTCGTGGAGGTGGCGCTGTACGCCCGGGGCCGGGAGGTGGTGCTGCGGGTGACGGACAGCGGGCCCGGAGTACCGGCCGAGGAGCGTGAGTCGATCTTCACGGAGGGCTGGACGACCAAGGAACTCCCGTCGCACGGGAAGCGGGGGCTGGGTCTCGCTCTCGTACGACGTCTGGCCGAGCGGCACGGCGGCAGCGCGCGGGTGGGTCAGGCCCCGTGCGGCGGCGCGGAGTTCACGGTCGTCCTCCCGGAGGCGCTGTCCGCTCCCGCCTGAGGGCCCCTCAGGCCGCCCCCGCCCCCGTGAGCGACCGCACCTCCGTCTCCGCGTGCTTCGCCGCGTCCGGCACCTCGTGCGAGGTGATCGTCCCCAGCCACCCCGCCAGGAAGCCCAGCGGGATCGACACCAGCCCCGGGTTCTGCAGCGGGAAGAACTGGAAGTCGGCACCGGGGAACAGTGACTCCGGACTGCCCGAGACCACCGGCGAAACGATCACCAGCAGCACCGCAGGCACGAGTCCCCCGTACACCGACCAGACCGCCCCGCGCGTGGTGAACCCGCGCCAGAACAGCGAGAACAGCAGCACCGGCAGGTTCGCGGAGGCGGCCACCGCGAAGGCGAGACCGACCAGGAACGCCACGTTCAGGTCCTTCGCCAGCAGCCCCAGCGCGATGGCCGCCACACCGATCCCGCCCGCCGCCACCCGGGCGACGGCCACCTCGCTGTACGGCTTGCCGCGCTTGCTGCGGCTGCGCAGCGACGCGTACAGGTCGTGCGCGACGGAGGCCGAGGAAGCGAGGGTGATACCGGCGACGACGGCGAGGATCGTGGCGAAGGCGATGGCAGCGACGACCGCGAACAGAACCGTTCCGCCTGCGGAACCCGCACCTCCGCCCACCTCGTGGGCCAGCAGCGGAACCGCCGTGTTGCCCGCGGCGTTCGACGCCCGCACCGTGTCGGAGCCGAGCAGCGCCGCAGCCCCGAAGCCGAGGACGATCGTCATCAGGTAGAAGCTGCCGATGAGCCCGATCGACCAGACCACGGAACGCCGGGCGGCCCGCGCGGTGGGCACGGTGTAGAAGCGCGACAGGATGTGCGGCAGGCCCGCCGTGCCGAGGACGAGGGCGAGCCCGAGGCTGATGAAGTCGAGCCGCGCGGTCCAGTCCCCGCCGTACTTGAGGCCGGGCGCGAGGAAGTCCGACCCGTGCCCGCTGCGTGCGGCGGCGGCGGTCAGCAACGCGTTGAAGTCGCCCCCGAAGCGCACCAGGACGAGCACGGTGAGCGCCAGCGCGCCCGCCATGAGCAGGACGGCCTTGACGATCTGGATCCAGGTGGTGGCCCGCATCCCGCCCAGCGTCACGTAGACGACCATCAGCGCGCCGACCCCGACGACCGTCCAGGTCTGCGCGGCCCCGCTGCTGCCGCCGAGCAGCAGCCCGACGAGGGAACCCGCGCCGACCATCTGCGCGACGAGGTACAGCACGGACACCGTCACCGAGGACGTGCCCGCCGCGATCCGCACCGGACGCTCGCTCATCCGGGAGGCGACCACGTCGGCGAGGGTGAACCGGCCGCAGTTGCGGACCAGTTCGGCGACGAGGAGGAGCACGACGAGCCAGGCCACCAGGAAGCCGACGGAGTAGAGCATCCCGTCGTACCCGTAGAGGGCGATGAGGCCGGAGATGCCGAGGAAGGAGGCGGCGGACATGTAGTCGCCCGCGATGGCGAAACCGTTCTCCATGGGGCTGAAGAGGCGTCCGCCGACGTAGAACTCCTCGGCCGAGCCGTGCCGGTTGCGGCTGACCCAGGTGGTGATGGCGAGCGTCGTCGCGACGAAGGCGCTGAACAGCAGCAGTGCCAGGGTCTCGTGGCCGTGGTTCACCGAGCAGCTCCCCGAGCGTCGGCCTGCGCCTCGGTCAGCCGGGTCAGCTCCTGGGTGTCCCAGCGCAGTTCGAGCGCGGCCCGGTCCCGACGCAGCCTGGCGTGCCGGGCGTACGCCCAGGTCAGCAGGAAGGTGGAGAGGAACTGGCCGAGGCCCGCGACCATGGCGACGTTGACCGCGCCGGCCACCGGCCTGGCCATCAGGCCGGGTGCGGCGGTGGCGGCGACGACGTACGCGACGTACCAGGCGAGGAAGGCGAGGGTCGCGGGGACGACGAACCGCCGGTAGCGGCTGCGCACTTGCTGGAAGGCGGGGCTGGCCTGCACTTCCAGGTAGATCTCGGCGGCGCTGGGGCCCGGCTCGGGGGCGGCGGGCCGGTGCGGCTCGGCGGGGGACCGGGCTCCCGTGCCGTCGAGTTCCCCCCAGCCGGAGGCGAGCGCGTCGTACCACGGGTCGTCGAACCGCATCGCTGCGGCGTCGCGCCCTTCGTGCTTCTCCACCGAACAACTCTCCTTGTCCGCGGCCTGTATGGGCCCGCGCGCCCCGGGATGGTCCGCGCGCCCCAGGATGGGCAGACCGGAGAGATCCCCGGCTCGGCAATCCCCTTCCTTCACCCCATTAGGTGACGTCTGCACCCGGCAGGTCCGTGCGGGGCGGCCGGGCGATGCCCTGGCGGTAGGCGTACCGGACGGCCTGTGCGCGGTCGCGCACGCCGGTCTTCGCGAAGAGGTTGTTGATGTGGGTCTTCACGGTCGCCGACCCGATCCGCAGCCGCCGGGCGATCTCGGCGTTGGGCAGGCCGTCGGCGATCAGCTCCAGCACCTCGGCCTCGCGCGGGGTGAGCCCGTCCGGGAGTCCGCCGTGGCCGGGTGCCGGGGGCGCGGGGGCGGTGACCTGCTCCAGGAGCCTGCGCTGCACCGCGGGCGAGAGCCTGGCCTGCCCGGACATCACGTCCCGCACCGCGCGGACGATCTCCTCGCCGTCCGCGTCCTTGGTGAGGTAGCCGCGCGCCCCGGCCCGCAGCGCGGGGAAGAGCCAGTCGTCGTCGGCGTACGTGGTGAGCACGACCACCTGCGTCGCGGGGTGCCGGGCCCGGATGCGCCGGGTCGCCTCCACCCCGTCGCAGCGGGGCATCCGCAGGTCCATCAGGACGACGTCCGGGGCGTGCGCGGCGACCAGGTCGACGGCCTCCTCGCCGTCCCCCGCCGAACCGACGACCTCGATGCCGGGCAGCAGCCCCAGCAGCAGCACGATGCCCTCGCGCACCATCGCCTGGTCGTCGACGACCAGCACCCGCACGGCGCGCCCCTCGGCCGCGTCCCCGCTCCGGCCGGAATCCGCCGTGCTCATACCGGCATCCGCAGTCTCACCACGAACCCCTCCCCCGCGGGCCCCGCCTCCAGCGTGCCCCCGAGCAGTTCCGCCCGCTCCCGCATTCCGAGCAGACCGTACCCGCCTCCGGTGGCGGCCAACTCCCGCCGTACGTCCGGCTTCCGGAGCCCCGGGTCCTCGTCCCGCCGCGCCACCACCACGGGGCCCGCCCGTCCACCCGGCCCCTTCCCGTCCCGCCGCCCCCGGTCCCGTACCTCCAGGGTGATGTCGTCCTTCCCGTACTCCAGCAGGATGCTCGGCACGGCCCCGGGCGCGTGTTTGCGTACGTTGGTCAGGGCCTCCTGGGCGACTCTGCGCAGCGCCTGGCAGGCGTCGGCGGTCAACTCCCGCCGGGCGCCGACGACCTGGACGTCGGCCCGGTCCATGGCCGCCATCTCCCGCAGGTAGTCCTCGACGGGCGCCCTGTCCCCGCGCAGCGCCGAGAGCGCCTGGCGGGTCTCGGCCAGACCCTCGCGGGCCATCCTGCGGGCGGCGACGACCCGTTCCAGCACGCCGTCCCGGAACGGCCCCGGCGGCTCCCGCTCGACGAGCAGGCGGGCCGCCTCCAGGTGGACCACCTGCGCGGAGAGGCTGTGGGCGAGGACGTCGTGCATCTCCCGGGCGATCCTGGCCCGTTCGGCGAGCGCGGCGGTCTCGGCCTCGGCCACCCGGGCCGCCCGTTCCTGCGCCAGCAGCAGGAACCCGGAGCCCCGCGCCTGCGCGTCCAGCCGCAGCATGTACCCGGTGACCAGGACGCCGAAGCTGACCACCAGCTGCTCCCGCAGGCTCACGTCCCCCAGCCGTGCCATGCCGGTCACGAGCACCGCGCCCATGGGGATGCCGACCGCCAGCGGCAGCCGGACCATGGCCTGCACCACGCAGACCACCAGCAGGATCGCCCCGGACGTCTGCGCGTCCACCGCGTACGCCCCCACGCCCAGCAGCGCGACGGTGGCGAGCACGGCCAGCGACGGCAGCAGCCGGTGCCGCAGGGTCAGCCGGTCGTAGAGCTCGGCGGCGCCGACGGTCACGGCCAGCGCGAGCGGCGGCACCACGACGCCGAGACCGCCGAAGGCCTTCGACGCGTATGCCTCCAGGAGAATCCAGACGCCGATGCCCAGCCACATGGCCAGATCGATGGCCATCCGCACCCGGGGCACCCCGATCCGCGTCATGGCCTCCCTGGCGGGCCAGGCGGCGAAGGCGCCGCCCCACCGTGCCGACGGCGTCGTCTGCGTGTCCATGCCTCGACGGTACGGAGCGGACGGGTGCCGCGAATCGGAGCGTGGGTGGAGCTTTCGGCTCCACCCACGGGTCGACCCGGCCTTCACCACGGCCGGTCGGGCACCTTCACCACAGCCGGTCAGGCGTCGATGCGCGACCTGTCCAGCGTCGCCGCCGCGCTGGTGATGAACTCCTTGCGCGGCGCCACCTCGTTGCCCATGAGCAGGTCGAACACGCCCTCGGCGGACTCCAGGTCGCCGATGTTGATCCGGCGCAGCGTGCGGAAGCGCGGGTCGAGCGTGGTCTCCGCGAGCTGGTCGGCGTCCATCTCGCCGAGGCCCTTGTAGCGCTGGATGTCGTCCTTGTACCGGACGTTCTTGCGCTGGAACTCCAGGAGGGTCTGGCGCAGTTCGTTGTCCGAGTACGTGTAGACGTACTTGTCCTGGCCCTTCTTGGGCTGGACCAGCTCGATCCGGTGCAGCGGCGGAACCGCCGCGAACACGCGCCCCGCCTCCACCATCGGACGCATGTACCGCTGGAACAGCGTCAGCAGCAGGATGCGGATGTGCGCGCCGTCGACGTCGGCGTCGACAAGGAGCACGATCTTGCCGTAGCGGGCGGCGTCGATGTCGAAGGTCCGGCCGGACCCCGCTCCTATGACCTGGATGATCGCGCCGCACTCGGCGTTCTTCAGCATGTCCGAGACGGACGCCTTCTGAACGTTGAGGATCTTGCCGCGGATCGGCAGGAGCGCCTGGAACTCGGAGTTCCGGGCGAGCTTCGCCGTACCGAGCGCGGAGTCTCCCTCGACGATGAAGAGCTCGCTGCGCTCCACGTCGTCGCTGCGGCAGTCCGCGAGCTTCGCCGGCAGCGAGGAGGACTCCAGGGCCGTCTTCCGGCGCTGGGCGTCCTTGTGCTGGCGGGCGGCGATACGGGTCCGGGCGGCGGCGACGACCTTGTCCATCACCGAGCGGGCCTGCGCCTTGGCGTCGCGCTTGGTGGAGGTCAGGAAGCCCTTGAGCTCCTTGGCGACCACGGCCGCGACGATGCGGTTGGCGGCAGAGGTGCCCAGCACTTCCTTGGTCTGGCCCTCGAACTGCGGCTCGGCCAGGCGCACGGTGACGACCGCGGTGAGCCCCTCCATGGCGTCGTCCTTGACGACGTCGTCCTCGGCGACGCGCAGCAGCTTGGCGGAGCGGAGCGCCTCGTTCACCGTCTTGGTGAGGGAGCGCTCGAAGCCGGAGACGTGGGTACCGCCCTTGGGGGTGGCGATGATGTTCACGAAGGACTTGAGCGTGGTGTCGTACCCGGTGCCCCAGCGCAGCGCGATGTCCACGGCCAGTTCGCGGGTGACCTCGGTGGGCGTCATGTGGCCGCGGTCGTCGAGGACCGGGACGGTCTCCTTGAAGGTGCCCGTGCCGCTGAGCCGCAGGACGTCGCAGATCGCCTTGTCCTGCGCGAGGTACTCGCAGAACTCGCTGATGCCGCCGTCGAAGCGGAACGTCTCCTCGCTCTTGCCCACACCCTCCAGGTCCCGCTCGTCGCGGACCACGATGGTCAGGCCGGGCACCAGGAAGGCCGTCTGCCGGGCGCGCTGGTAGAGCGTGTCCAGGGAGAGCTTGGCGTCCTTGAGGAAGATCTGCCGGTCCGCCCAGTACCGCACGCGGGTGCCGGTGCGGCCCTTGGGGACCCGCTTGCCCTTGCGCAGCCCGTTGCCCGGGTCGAAGGGGGCGTCGGGGCCGGACTCGGTGAAGATGCCGGGCACGCCGCGGCGGAAGCTGATCGAGTGCGTGACGCTGCGGTCGACCTCGATGTCCAGGCGGGCGGAGAGCGCGTTCACCACGGAGGCGCCGACGCCGTGCAGGCCGCCGGAGGCGGCGTAGGAGCCGCCGCCGAACTTGCCGCCGGCGTGCAGCTTGGTCATGACGACCTCGACGCCGGACAGGCCGGTCTTGGGCTCGACGTCGACCGGGATGCCCCGGCCGTTGTCCTGGACCTCGACGGAGCCGTCCTCGTGGAGGATCACCTCGATGCGGTCGCAGTAGCCGCCGAGGGCCTCGTCGACGGAGTTGTCGATGATCTCCCAGAGGCAGTGCATCAGGCCGCGGCTGTCGGTGGACCCGATGTACATGCCGGGGCGCTTGCGGACCGCCTCAAGACCTTCGAGGACGAGCAGGTGCCGCGCGGTGTAGTTGGAACCGTCACGGTCCGCGCCGCTCAGCAGTGCGGTGGACGGGACGGTCGTATCGGCGGTCACGCGGTTCGCTCCTCGCTGAATTTCAAATGGGCCCCGATGGGGTACGGGGTCGGCGTCGGTCGCCGCTCAGAGGGTAACGGGGCCTGGTAGAGCGGGTGTAACGCCACCCTCGGGAAAACTCATGCTAGTCCAGGGGCGTACACATGTTCGATCCCTCGATGGAGTGAAGCACATGTCACGTTCCCTTCCGGGCATGAACCATTTAGGCTCCGGGCACGTCCTCATGAACAACCCGGCAATCCAGCCGGTGGGACGTCCCACCAAGACAAGCCAGCAACGCGAAACCGTAAAGCGACGCAATACGGCTCATTCGCCGCCAACCGGCAACAGACAACCACTCCGGAAGACCTTCGGAAGAAGTTTCAAGAAAAAGCCACGAGCGGGAACGTTTTCGGCCTGGTTGGATGTTGACCCTGGTACGACAGCTCGTCGAGCTAGAGAAGAGGCGACGTGACTACTGTTCTGACCCCCGCGAGCCCCCTGACGGCCGCTGACCGATGCGACCGCTGCGGCGCCCAGGCATACCTGCGCGTTCTCCTGGCCAGCGGCGGCGAACTGCTCTTCTGCGCCCACCACGGTCGCAAGTTCGAGCCCGAGCTCAAGAAGATCGCAGCGGAAATACAGGACGAGACGGACCGGCTGACGGTCACGCCTCCGTCGTCCGAGGACGACGAACGCTGACGCCCTGAGAGCGTCCACGACGAGCCAAGGACCGGGTTCCCACCGGTCGACGGGCGGCTTCCCCCGGGTGTGCGGGGGAAGCCGCCCGTTCTCGTACGTACGGACCTCGTCCGGCGGCCGCCCGCCCGGGCCGCGCATCGTGCCGCAGGGCGTTCAGGGGCCCCTCTCGCGCCCGCGCACGCCCTCCCGGCGCCCGGGGTCCGGCGGGCCCCTGGCCACTGCTCAGACGGACGGCCCCGGCGCGGGGAGCGCCGGGGCCGTCCGCCGTGCGGGCGACGACCGCCCGTTCGGCTCTGCCCGGTCCTTCCGGACCCGTACCGGACCCGATCGGCCCTCTGCCCGCCCCACGGTCCCCGTGGCGTCGGACCTCGTCGGCGTCACACCCGCACGGCGATCAGACGTGCACGGCGATCAGACCTGCCCCTCCAGCGCCCGCACCAGCGCCGAGATCCGCGTGTACACCCCCGGGCTGCCCGCCTGCCCGCAGCCGCTCCCCCAGGACACCAGCCCGATCAGCCGTCCCCGCGCCACCAGCGGCCCCCCGCTGTCGCCCTGGCAGGCGTCGTGGCCGCCCTCCGGGTCGCCCGCGCACAGCATCGTCGCCGGGAGATACGTTCCGTCGAGATTGCCGGGGTACGCCCGGGTGCACTCCGCGTCGGGCAGCACCCGCACCTTGGCCGAGCGCAGGGAGCTGGCGTACGCGCCGCCGCCCGTGGTGTCGCCCCAGCCGTAGACCGTCGCCCCGGTCCCCGGGTCGGTCAGGCCGCCGGCCGCCGGGGCCAGCCGGATGACGTACTCCTCGGGGAGTGCGGCCGCCAGGGTCAGCACCGCCATGTCCCCGGAGTTCGACAGCGGGTCGTACGACGGGTTCACCCAGGTCCCGCGGACGGCGATCTCCCGACCGCCGGTGCCGCGCAGCTCCCCGCGCCCAGCGATGACCTTCAGGTCGCGCACCTCGTTCAGCGGTACGCCCAGCACGTCCCGGCCCAGGCAGTGCGCCGCCGTCACCACCTTGGTCGGGGCCACCACCACTCCCCCGCAGAACTGTCCGGCCCGCATACCTCCGAATCGGTCACGGCTGGCCACCGCCACCGCCCACGGGCTGTCCGCCGCCTTCACGGTCTGGCCCCCTATGACCACGCCGTCGGCGGCCGCCGGGCCGGGCGCCGCGAGCGGCAGCACGGCCACGGCGGCGGTCAGGGCGAGGGCCCCGGTCAGCGATCTGGTGAAGGGTCGACGCATAGGTCCTCCTGACTCAGGGGTGAACACCGCACACCCAGAGTCATCCAGCGCCCCCTCCCGCGCACCCGCGCGGGCATGCCTCGGGCCCGGGTCCTCCCGTACGACAGGTAAGGGGTGGAACCCGGGCCCGACGGCCGACTCGAACAGCTCAGCCGAACTCGAACAGCTCAGTCGAGGTAGTCGCGCAGGACCTGCGAGCGCGACGGGTGACGCAGCTTGGACATGGTCTTGGACTCGATCTGGCGGATGCGCTCACGCGTCACGCCGTAGACCTTGCCGATCTCGTCAAGGGTCTTGGGCTGGCCGTCGGTGAGACCGAAGCGCATGGACACGACACCGGCCTCGCGCTCGGAGAGGGTGTCCAGGACCGAGTGCAGCTGCTCCTGGAGGAGCGTGAAGCTCACCGCGTCGGCCGGAACGACCGCTTCCGAGTCCTCGATGAGGTCGCCGAACTCGCTGTCGCCGTCCTCGCCGAGCGGGGTGTGCAGGGAGATGGGCTCGCGGCCGTACTTCTGGACCTCGATGACCTTCTCGGGGGTCATGTCGAGTTCCTTGGCCAGCTCCTCCGGGGTGGGCTCGCGGCCCAGGTCCTGGAGCATCTGGCGCTGGACGCGGGCCAGCTTGTTGATGACCTCGACCATGTGCACCGGGATGCGGATGGTGCGGGCCTGGTCGGCCATCGCGCGGGTGATCGCCTGGCGGATCCACCAGGTCGCGTACGTCGAGAACTTGTAGCCCTTGGTGTAGTCGAACTTCTCGACCGCACGGATCAGACCGAGGTTGCCCTCCTGGATGAGGTCCAGGAACAGCATGCCGCGGCCGGTGTAGCGCTTGGCGAGGGAGACGACCAGGCGGAGGTTGGCCTCCAGGAGGTGGTTCTTGGCGCGGCCGCCGTCCTGGGCGATGATCTCCAGCTCGCGCTTGAGCTTGGGGGCCAGCTTGTCGGAGTTGGCGAGCTTGTCCTCGGCGAAGAGACCGGCCTCGATGCGCTTGGCGAGCTCGACCTCCTGCTCGGCGTTGAGGAGGGGGACCTTGCCGATCTGCTTCAGGTAGTCCTTGACCGGGTCGGCGGTGGCGCCCGCGACCGCGACCTGCTGTGCGGGGGCGTCGTCCTCGTCGTCGTCGGAGAGGACGAAGCCCTTCGACTCGCCGCCCTCCGCTCCCTCGCCGCCCTCCTCGTCCTCGCCCTTGGCCCGGGTCTCCTCGACCGGCTCGTCGCCGTCCGCGGCGTCGTCCTTCTTCGCGGCGGTCTTCTTCGCCGCCGTCTTCCTGGCGGTGGTCTTCTTCGCCACGGCCTTCTTGGCGGTGGCCTTCTTCGCCGCCGTCTTCTTCGCGGGGGCGGCGGCCGCCGTCTCGTCGGCGGCGACGTCCACGGAGTCCGCCACGGGAGCGGCGGCGGCAACTGTCTTGGGTGCGGCGGTACTTGCCGCGAAGGTCCGGGGGACGGTCCGCTGGACCGGACTCCTGGGCACCGGGTTCTTCGCGGCAACGGTCTTGCGGGCGCGCTTGGGCGGCTCCGCGGCAGTGACCATCAGCATCACACCCTCTTCCTCAAGGATCTGGTTGAGGCTGCGCAGGACGTTCTTCCACTGGGTCGGCGGAATCCGGTCAGCCTCGAATGCCCGACGCACGTCGTCGCCGGCGATCTGCCCCTCAGCCTTTCCCCGCTCGATGAGCGCCAACACAGACTCGGACTCGACGATCTCCGGCGGGAGCGTACGGGATGTGCTGGCCGACACGAACAACCTCTCGGAACGATGGAAATGGCGTCCGGCCCCGCCCGCTGAAGGGCCTGAGCCGACGACCACCGGCTGGGGATGGTGCACCGGCGGACCGGGCGAGAACCGGGGACCGTCTGCGCTGCCGCGAGCGGCCTCCGCATTCACTCCTCGGCTGTCACCTCTTAGGTCATCGCGGGATTCGACGGAGCGTTACGCCTCAATCTTCGTGGCCCGAGTCACAGGCGGCATGCGGCGCACGGGCGTTGCGCACCCGCGACTGCGGCTGCCCACAACCGTGTCGCCGAACCCGAGGGGTCCGGCGACACGGAGGGTGTACGGCCGCGAGGGGCACGGCGGGGGGAACTGCTGTCGGTGGTACCGGGTATGA
The DNA here is from genome assembly GCF_044744005.1 of Streptomyces sp. NPDC087440. Lineage (NCBI taxonomy): Bacteria > Bacillati > Actinomycetota > Actinomycetes > Kitasatosporales > Streptomycetaceae > Streptomyces > Streptomyces sp. NPDC087440. The sequence continues at coordinate 574,509 of NZ_JBIUXN010000003.1, forward strand.
CGGTGGTACGGGTAAGAACCGACCGGTGGCGGTGGTCCTCAGTGCTCGCGCGGAGCCGGAACGACGCGCTCCACCTCCGGGTGAACGGTGAGGAGTTGACGCATCGCGGCCTCGGCCCCCGAACCGTCGCCCGCGGCAAGGGCGTCGGCGATCCGGGCGTGGTGGGAGAGGGAGGCGTCGGTGGGGCGGTCGCAGCCGACGATCGGTCCGCCGGACACCTGAAGGGCGGCCGAGACGATGCCGGAGAGGTGCTCCAGCATGCGGTTGCCGGCGAGCTGGATGAGCAGGGAGTGGTATTCGGCATCGGCCCGGGAGAAGGTCAGGGAGTCGCCCTGGGCGAGGGCGTGCCCCATGATCTCGACCATGTCGCCCAGGCGCTGCTGCACGTCGTCGCGCCCGTGTCCGGCGGCGAGCCGGGCTGCGAGGGGTTCGATGGTCCAGCGCAGTTCGGCCAGTTCGCGCCGCTGGTCGTCGCGCTGCGGGCCGAAGGCGCGCCATTCGATGATGTCGGGGTCGAGCAGGTTCCAGTCGCTGACCGGGCGGACCCGGGTACCCACGTTGGGACGGGCGCTGACCAGGCCCTTGGCCTCAAGGACGCGGAGGGACTCGCGGACGACGGTGCGGGACACCTCGAATCGCTGGCCGATCTCCTCGGGCACGAGCGGGCGGTCGGCGCCGAGGTCGCCGGAGACGATCATCTGGCCGAGCTGCTGGACGAGTTGGCCGTGCAGTCCGCGGCCGCGGTTTCCGGCCGCGCGGCGGCCGACCCGGCCCAGGTCGGATTCGGGACTGTCCCAGCCGAGGGGACCGACGCGATCGGCGCCGGACACCTCCGCATAGGGGTAGCGGTCGAGGTCGCCGGAACCGGCGAGACCTGAGTCGACGGAGCGGGCGGCGGTCATCATGGTGTGCGCAAGGGTACTCACGGATGAGTTGTCGGCGTCCGGCTCCTGCCCCTTGAGGTCTTTGGTGAAAAGCACACGAAAGGGTGATCACCGCCCTCTCTCCAATTGACGCCTTATCGGAAAGAAATGGGCGTCCTAGGGGGAGTTGTGGGCGATGCGACGCATCGACGTCAGGATGCGGTCACCAACGGGCCTTGCGGCGAAGGCCCGTGAGCAGATACGTGCACAGGAGCACAGGGATCGACAACACCAGGGCGGCGCCGACGGGTTGGGCGAGGATGCGCATCGCGGCCCGCAGCCACTGGTCCGCCTCCGCCGGAATCCCGATCCACAACAGCTCCCGCAACCTGCTCGGGAGTCCGACCATCGAACGCGCTGCCGGACCGCTGAGCAGGTGCTGCACGGCGGGGGCGACGGCCACCGGCACCGCGAGCACGGCCGCCAGCCCTGCCGCGGCCACCCGGAACACCCCGGCCCCCAGCAGCCCCGCCCAGGCGCACCCGACGCTGAGCGCCGCCCAACTCGCCGCCTTGGCGGGCAGACCCGCGGCGGGCAGCGGCGTCGCCCCGGTTCCGTACAGAAGGCGTACAAGAAGCAGGTTCACCGCGACCGTCAGGGCGGCGAGGAGCAGGGCGAGGCCCGCGGAGACGGTGAGTTTGGCGAGGAGGAGCCCCAGGCGACGGGGCGAGGTGCCGCGGGATGCGGCGAGCGCCGGGTAGCGGAACTCGTCGCCGAAGGAGAGCGCCCCGAGCAGTCCCGCCGCGAAGGCCGCGGGCGGCAGGGGCAGCAGCACGGGCCAGGCGGCGAGCGCGGCGGGGAGCGGGGTGCCGCCCCGGTGCACGAGGAGGGCCGCGAGGGCGGCGGAGACGACGACGGCCGTGAGGGCGACGAGAGCGGTGCTGCGGGTGCTGAAGGTGCGGCGCACTTCGTAGCGGAAGGGGCGCAGGGGACTGCGGAGAGGGCGGAGGGGGATGGTGCCGCCGGGTTTCGCCGCAACGGGGCCGGCAGGAGCGGGAGTTGCGGCTTCCGAAGTGAGCGGCGCACGGCTCTCGCCGGGGGGTGTGGGCGGCGGGGTCTGCGCGGGGGTACGCCGGGGGCCCATGTCGCCGACCTCGTCGGCGAGTTGGTGCAGGAGGACCTGGTGCCGGAAGGCGGTGTCGCCGACCTCCGCGCAGGTGCTGCCGTACACGGAGAGGCGGTTGCCCTCTTCGGGGACCACTTCCACGGAGCGGCGCGCCACCCGGGCCTCCTTGTTGAGGAGGGCGCCGAGCCGGACGGCCTGCGGGGTGCGGACGGCGACGCGGGGGCGCAGGCGGGTGCGGGCGAAGTCGGCGGCGGCCTGGTCGGCGACGAGTCGGCCCTCGTCCAGGGTGACGACCCGGTCGGCGGTGCGGGCGGCCTCCTTGGCGTCGTCGGTGGTGTAGAGCACGGTGCCGCCGTGGGCGGCGTGGGCGCGCAGGAGTCCGTACAGCCAGCTGCTGTCCCGGGGCGAGAGCCCGGCGGCGGGTTCGTCGAGGAGGAGGGTGTGCGGGTCGGCGAGGAGAGCGGAGGCCAGGCCGAGGCGGCGGTCCATGCCGAGGGAGAGGCTGCCGAGGCGCTGACCGCCGAGCCCTGTCAGGCCGACGACGTCCAGCAGGGAGTCGGCGCGGGATGCGGGCACTCCGGCGGCGGCGCAGAGCATCCGGAGCTGGCCGCGCGCGGTGCGGGAGGGGTTGCCGGGTACGTCGCCGAGGAGGGCGCCCACTTCGCGGGCCGGGTGGGCGACGCGGTGCAGGGGACGGCCGCGGAAGTAGGTGATGCCACGGCCCTGTTCGAGGCCGAGCATGAGGCGCAGGGCGGTGGTCTTTCCCGAACCGGGGGCGCCGAGGAGGGCGGTGACGGTGCCTGGGCGGGCCTCGAAGGTCAGGTCGTCCACGGCGGGCGGGCGGGCCCGGCGCGGCGTGCTGGTGAGTCCGATGGCCTGGAGCATCGCTTCCCTCGCGTCTCGTGCGTCTCCCGCGACGCCCGCGGCTCCCCGCGGTGGAGGGAACGCTCGGCGGCCGAGGCGGGTACCGCAGCAAGATAACGCGACATTTCGGACTTTTTGTGGAAGCCCAGGCCCGGGGAGGCGTGGACCGGCCCAGGGGCTGCGGTCCGCGCCCCGGTGTCCGTCAGACCTCGGGGCGCAGCATCGGCGGATTGAGTACGGTCGCACCGCCCGCCCTGAACAGCTGTGCGGGGCGGCCTCCCTGACGGGTCGTCGTCCCGCCGGAGGGGACGAGGAAGCCGGGGGTGCCGGTCACCTTGCGGTGGAAGTTGCGGGGGTCCAGGACCACTCCCCACACCGCCTCGTACACCCGGCGCAGCTCGCCGACGGTGAACTCGGGCGGGCAGAAGGCCGTGGCCAGCGAGGAGTACTCGATCTTCGAGCGGGCGCGCTCGACGCCGTCGGCGAGGATCTGTGCGTGGTCGAAGGCGAGCGGAACCGCCTCCTCGTCCCGGCCGAACGCGTCCTCGTGGCCGAGCAGCGCGTCGACCGGGGCCCAGCGGGCGCTGTGGGCGTCGCCGCCCGCGCGGGGCGCGGGGAGGTCGGGGGCGAGGGCGAGATGGGCGACGCTGACGACCCGCATGCGGGGATCACGCGTGGGGGCGCCGTAGGTGGCGAGCTGTTCCAGGTGGGCGCCCTTGCCGAGGGCGGCCGGGGGGTCCTGGGCGGGCGGCCCGGCGGGGGCGGTCGCGGAGGATGCGGGCCCGGCCGACGCGGTCGCGGACGAAGCGGACGGTGCGGGCTTGGACGACGCGGTCACCGACGGCGTGGTGGGGGCGTGCGTCGCGGTTCCGGCCGTCGCGGCGGGATGCCCCGCGGGGGCGGAGGGGGCCGTCCGGGTGGACAGGGCGATCAGGCCGGTCTCCTCGACCAGTTCGCGGGCCGCCGCCGTCGCGAGGTCCTCGTCCTCGCGGACGAAGCCGCCGGGCAGCGCCCACCGGCCCTGGAACGGCGGCTCGCCACGACGGACGACCAGCGCGCAGAGCGCGTGTCGGCGCACGGTGAGCACGGCCAGATCCACGGTGACGGCGAAGGGCGGGAAGGCCGACGGATCGTAGGGCGACATGCGGCGATCATAGTCGTCTGCCTGACGATAAACAGTCCCTTCGCCGGTCGTCCCGTCCCGGGGCGTCGCTCCGTTCTGGGGCTTCGCCTCGTCCTGCGGCTTCGCCTCGCCTCGGGTCGTCGCCTCGTCCCAGCTCCTCGCCTCGTCCGCCCCTCGCGCGGTGGCTCGCGCTGCGTCGGTCACGGTCACACCCCGAGCTGGAGGCCGTCGGCGGCCTCCTCGACCATGCCGAGGCCCAGCCTGCTGACCCTGGCGGCGAACGGTTCGCCCGCGACCCGCAGCCCGGAGAGCTGGAGGGCACCCAGCGGGGCGCTGTTGAGCGGGGTCAGCCGGACCGTTCCGGCGGGCGCGTCGGGGCGGATGCCCACGAGGGTGGCGAGCAGGTGGACCACGGCGGCCGCGGACACCGCCGCCGGACGGCACGCCGCCGGGTGCGGCAGGGGGGAGCTGTCGGCGGTGCGCTGCTCCCCCGCGTACATCTCCGGCAGCCGGTAGCCGAAGGTCTGGGCCGCGTCGAGCAGTCCGCGCAGCAGGGAACCCGCTTCCTTCTCGTATCCGGCGGCGGCCAGTCCGGAGACCGCGACCGCCGTCTCGTGCACCCGCACCGCGCCGCTGCGGTGGCCGAACGGGTTGTGCCCGGCCTCCTTCGCGCCGAGTCCGCGCAGCCCCCAGCCCGAGTCCATGGAGGGGCTGCCGAGCAGGCGGGCCAGCTGCTCGGTCTGCACCTTGTCGAGCAGGCCCGGGGCCGTGCGGCCCGCGCCCAGCAGACCGGTGTCCAGGAGGTGCGCGGTGCCTGCCCCCAGGTGCGGAACGGGGCGGCCGTCGGGGGCCAGGGCGGCGGCGGGGCGGCCGCCCGCGCGGTCCTCGATCCAGAAGTCCTCCCGGAAGGAACGCCGCAGCGCGGTGGCCCAGTCCCGCCAGTGGGCGGCCCCGGGGCGGCCGCAGGCCTCCAGGAGGTCGGCGCCGAGCAGTGCCGCCCGGTGGGCGTGGGCCTGGGTCTCGGCCCGGCGCAGGCCCACGGGGCCGGGATCGCGGAGGTGCACGTCGTCGCCCAGCGTGGTGCGCAGCCAGTCGAGGCAGCGTTCGGCGGCGGGCAGCAGCTCCGCCAGGTCCGGTTCCGGCAGGCCCCAGCGCCGGGCCTCCGCGAGCACCGCGGGGAAGGCGAGCGTGGCCTCCAGGCCGGTGCAGCCCGGCGGCAGGTGGGGTCCCGCGTCGCGGAAGGGGCCGGGGATGCGGCCGTTGCCGCCCGCCTGGGTGTGGGCGAGGGTGCGCAGGGTGGCCGCGGCCAGCCGGGTGCCCAGCGGGAGCGCCATCCGGACCGCCCACAGGGCGTCGGCGGGGGCGAGCCCGCAGCGCCAGGGGATGCCCGCCGCCGGGTAGACGTCGGAAGGGTGGGCGGGGTCGCGCATCAGGAGGGACCTGAGGTCGTCGACGCCGGTGCGCAGCAGATCCCGAACCCGGGGGTCGTCGCCCTCCGCGCTCACCTCGGGCAGCGGGCAGCCTCCGGTCTTGCCCGCCGAGCGGACCGGCCGCTCGCTGCGCACGCGCAGCTCGACGGTGCGGGAGCCGCCCGGCGGCAGTTCCATCTCCCAGCGCAGCAGTCCGGCCGAGGCGAGGGCGTCACCGGGCGGCGGCTCGGCCGTCACCACGGAGTGCACGGGGCCCGCCGTCCAGCGCATGCCCGAGTCGTGGACGCTGGCGGGCAGTTCGGGCCCGGGGCGGCCCGCCCCGATGGCGCCCAGGTCGGCGAGGTCGGTGCCGAGGGTGATCTCCACCGGGATGCGCAACGGGCGGGGGGCGGAGCTGCGCAGGGTGATCCGCTCGCAGCCGTCGGCGGTCCGCACCCGCTCCACCATGATCCCGGGGTCGGGTCCGCCGTCGCCCTGGGTGCGGACCACGGCCACGAACCTGGCCCGGTCCGCCGCGACCGACCGCCCCTGCACGGCGACCGGTTCGCGGCCCGCGACCCGCAGCACGCAGCGGGAGAGCAGCCGGCGGCCCGACTGGTAGAAGCCGTCGAGTCCGTGCCCGGTGAGCTGCCCGTGGTCGGCGGAGAGCGCCAGCGAGGGCAGGTCGGCGCAGACGATCATCCCGTGCGCGGCGGGCAGTGCGGCGGGCGGCCCGGCGGCGGGCGCGCCGCCGGGGGCCGGAACGGTGCGCCGGGGCGCGGGGGGCGTGCCTCGGGCGGCGGAGGACGGCGGGACGGTGAGGGCCATGCGGTGCCTTCTCTGCGCTCCGGGAGGTGGCGAGGGATGTGGCGACGCGGTGAGAGCGGTGCCGCCACTCAGGTGAACGGCGCTGCGGGCGGCGGGGTCACGGCCGACCGGGCACCGGCCCGTCATCGCCCGCTCCGCGTACCGCGCCGCATGCGGTGCGCGGTCCCGCGCCGTCCCGCCCCGGTGGACCCGGTGGAACGGCCGGGCGGGCCTGCGACCTGCCGGTCTGCGGTGCGTGCGCCTCCCATGCGGGACGGCAGTCCGCCGCCCGGGACGGACGCGGGACGCGGGAGGGACGTACGGCGCGTGAGGGACGTACGACGAGCGGTGGTTGCGCGACGCGTGACGGAGGCACGATCCGTGCCGGCCGTACGCCGTGTGGTGGATGTACGACGCATACGCCTGCCGGTGCCGCTGTGGGCGCCCTGTGGGGAGCCGGGTGCCGGTCCGCCGCGGCGTCCCGCGCGTTCCCGGCGCAGGCAGGCGCGCAGTTTCTCCGGGTCGAAGCCGTCGTTGCAGGCCTGGTGGAGGAGTTGGGCGAAGGTGTAGTTCCGGTCGACCTCCAGGGCGAGGCCGAGCGCGACCCGGGCCTCTGGTTCGTCGCCGGTGGACCAGGCGACCCAGCCCGCGAGGGTGAGCGGCGGGGCCGCGTACGTGGCGTACGGGCCGACGCACCGGCGGGCGAGCAGTCGCCACAGCCTCAGCGCGTGGGCCGCTTCGGGGCCCTCCATCCACTCCGCCAGCAGGTCGCGGGTCTCGCGGTCCTGGAGTCCGTGGAGGACGGTGCCCGCTTCGGCGTCGTCGATCAGGGCGTCGTCGGCGCTGTCGGCGTCCTCCCAGGACCCCCTGGACGGCGCGGCCCGTCCCAGGCGGCGCAGCAGGGTCCTGGCCAGGGCGAGGGTCTCCTTGCCGACCTGTTCGCGGGAGGCCTGGGTGATCATGCGGGGCATCACCGCGCTGCCCGCGTCGTCGAGGGCGCCGACCGTCTTGCGGATACACGCCGGGGACTTCGTGCGGGAGGCGAACCTGGCCTTCATCTCGTGCAGCGTCCCGCGGACCTGGATTCCCGCGTAGGCGGCGGCCGCGGCCATCACCGAGGTGCCGGGCAGGGCGAGGACCGCTCCCTCGGGCGGGCAGCAGCGGCGGTCGGGGCAGCAGTACGACCAGAAGCGGCCGTCGGAGATGCAGAGTGCCTCGAGGACGGGCACGTCCAGGGCCCCGCAGGCCAGGCGCAGGCGTTGGGCGAAGGCGCGCAGCCGTTCCATGACCTGTCGGCCGGTCTGCCCCTCCCCAGGGTCCTGGCAGAGGAAGACGACGATGCCGTCGGGCCTCTCGCCGCGCCGTTCGCTGTTGGTCACCAGGCATTCGGCGAGGTGGGCGGCGACCGGCGCCCATTCCTGGGGCGACTTCGGGATGCCCACCCGCAGGCGGCCGCCGAACCGGCCGCGCGGGCCGTGCAGGGCCACCAGGACCACGGAGTCGGAGGGGTGGAAGCCGAGCAAGTAGGGCAGGGAGTCGGCGAGTTGGGCGGGACCGCGGAGCGTGACCTGCTGCTCCGCGACACCGTCCTCGGCAGGGCCCGCCCGCAGAGAGCCCTTCGCCGCATTCGTGGACAGGTCCGCGGTGGGGCCGTGGGAGAGATCGCGATTGCCGCTTGCGTCACTGTTCGTGTTCATGGCGTTACTTTCCGACGGTGGGTCCGATCTCGACAACCCCTGTGGATAACTCCCCGCCGGCAAGCTTTTCCACAGGCCCGGGCGGAGCGTTCGCGCTTTGTCGGTCCCATCGGGTTGCATGGGCCCATGACCCATCCAGACGCCACGGACTCCCCCGACGCCACCTCGCACCTCACCGCCCCCACCGACCGCGCCGACCTGAGGGCCGCCGCCGATTCCGTGCTCGCCCGCCTCGTCGGGGACCCGAGCGGCACGGCCCGGTTGCGCGAGGACCAGTGGCGGGCCATCGAGGCGCTCGTCGCGGACAAGCGCAGGGCGCTGGTGGTGCAGCGGACGGGCTGGGGCAAGTCCGCGGTGTACTTCGTGGCGACCTCGCTGCTGCGCGCGCAGGGCAGCGGGCCGACCGTGATCGTCTCGCCGCTGCTGGCCCTGATGCGCAACCAGGTCGAGGCCGCCGCCCGTGCGGGCGTCCGGGCGCGCACGATCAACTCCTCCAACCCCGAGGAGTGGGACACCGTCCAGGCCGAGATCGCCGACGGCACCGTCGACGTTCTCCTGGTGTCTCCCGAACGCCTGAACAATCCGGATTTCCGCGACCACGTCCTGCCCAAGCTGTCCGCCGCCACGGGCCTCCTGGTGGTCGACGAGGCGCACTGCATCTCCGACTGGGGCCACGACTTCCGCCCCGACTACCGGCGGCTGCGCACCATGCTGGCCGAACTGCCGCCGGGCGTCCCGGTGCTGGCCACCACCGCCACCGCCAACTCCCGGGTGACCGCCGACGTCGCCGAGCAGCTCGGTACGGGTGCGGGCACGGACGCGCTGGTGCTGCGCGGCCCGCTCGACCGGGAGAGCCTGAGTCTCGCCGTCCTCCAACTCCCGGACGCGGCGAGCCGGTTGGCCTGGCTCGCCGACCACCTGCACGAGCTTCCGGGCTCCGGGATCATCTACACGCTGACCGTCGCCGCCGCCGAGGAGGTCACCGCCTACCTGCGCCAGCGCGGGCACACGGTCGCCTCGTACACCGGACGCACGGAGAACGCCGACCGGATGCAGGCCGAGGAGGACCTGCTCGCCAACCGGGTCAAGGCGCTGGTGGCGACCTCCGCGCTGGGCATGGGCTTCGACAAGCCCGACCTCGGGTTCGTGGTGCACCTGGGCTCCCCGTCGTCCCCGATCGCCTACTACCAGCAGGTCGGCCGCGCGGGCCGCGGCGTGGAGCACGCGGAGGTGCTGCTGCTCCCGGGCAAGGAGGACGAGGCGATCTGGAAGTACTTCGCCTCGGTGTCCTTCCCTCCCGAGGAGCTGGTGCGGCGCACGCTCGACGCCCTCGCGCACTCCCCCAAACCGCTGTCCCTGCCCGCCCTGGAGCCCATGGTGGACCTGCGGCGCACCCGGCTGGAGGCGATGCTCAAGGTCCTCGACGTGGACGGTGCGGTGCACCGCACCAAGGGAGGCTGGACCTCCACCGGAGCGCCGTGGGTGTACGACGCCGAGCGCTACGCGTGGGTCGCCCGCCAGCGCCAGGCCGAGCAGCAGGCGATGCGCGAGTACGCGGCGACGACGGGCTGCCGCATGGAGTTCCTGCGCCGCCAGCTGGACGACGAGCAGGCCGCCCCGTGCGGCCGGTGCGACAACTGCGCGGGCACCCGATTCGCGGCGGAGGTCTCCGAAGCGGCCCTGGACGCGGCGCGCGGCGAGCTGGGCCGCCCCGGCGTGGAGGTGGAGCCCCGCAAGATGTGGCCGACCGGTCTCCCGGCGGTCGGCGTCGACCTGAAGGGCCGCATCCCGCAGAACGAAATCGCCTTCCCCGGGCGGGCGTTGGGCCGTCTTTCGGACATCGGCTGGGGCAACCGGCTGCGGCCGATGCTGGCCGCGCAGGCCCCGGACGGGCCGGTTCCGGACGATGTGCTCAACGCGGTGGTGACGGTCCTCGCCGACTGGGCGAAGGGTCCCGGCGGCTGGGCGTCGGGAGCCGCGGACGCGCCGCCGCGACCGGTGGGGGTGGTCACGGTCCCGTCGTACCGCAGGCCCGCTCTCGTACGGTCGCTGGGCGGCCGGATCGCCGAAGTGGGCCGGATGCCCTTCCTCGGTTCGCTGGAGTACGCCCCGGAGTCGGCCGGAGCGCCGCTGCCGCAGGCCAACAGCGCCCAGCGGGTGCGGTCGCTGCACCAGGCGCTGGTGGTTCCGCCGGAGTTGGCCCGGGCGTTGAGCGCGGCCGGGGGCCCGGTGCTGCTGGTGGACGACGCGTCGGACACCGGGTGGACGCTCGCCGTGGCGGCGCGGATGCTGCGCCGGTCCGGAGCGGAGGGGGTGTTTCCGCTGGTCCTCGCCGTTCAGGGGTGACCGAGGAGTCGGGAGCGGCCGCGCTGGGCAGGGATATCAGTGCCATATCCATAGAATCCGGTCGGCCGTCCCAATTGCTCGTTGCCGCATCCCCTCGCGCCAGGAAGAATTGGAAGCGCTCCCGCACGGCTTCGATGTGGTCCGCAAGGGCTGTGCCGTGGTGCGCCCCCACCCGCCCTTGCCCGCAGTCGTGGGCGCGTACGCGAAGGGAGGACCGTGACCTTCGGATTCGCTCCGTCCCCGAGTTCGCTCAGCCCGTCGTCCGCCGATCCGGCCGGTCGCCTGGGCCGCACACTGGAGCCGGCCGAGTGGGCCTCGGCGGGAATCCCCCTGCTGCGCAACCCCCGTGAGGTCGTGAGCGGTCTGCACGCCCGCCACCTCCCGGGCCCGTCCACCGCCGTCGTCGCCGTGCTGGACACGGAGGAACGTCTCACCGCCAGCGCCTCGTTCGCCCGCCGCTCCACCCCGGCGGACGGCTGGGAACTGCGCAACGCGCTCCTCGCCCACCTGCGCCGCGTCGTCCCGCACGACCTGCGCCGCCGCACCCCGGTCCGTACGGCCGTACTGCTCTACTGCCGTGACGGCGACGAGCGGTGGACGGAGGAGGACGGGGCCTGGATGTGGGGACTGCGGGACGCCTGCACCCTGCACGGGCTGCGCTGCGGGGCGTACATCACGCTGACCCGCGGCGGCTGGCAGGTGCTGGGCGAGGGCCGCGGCGGCCGCCGGCCCTTCGCGGGGTCCCGGCCCTCGGGCCTCGCGGAGTCGCTGGCCGAACCCGATCCCACGCCGCAGAGCACCGGCGGCGGCGCCGCGGCCGCCCTGCGCCGGGCCGCGGCCCGCTAGAGCCGGAGCCCGGAACCGTACGACGCGAAGGTCCCGCCCGTGGGCTCACGGGCGGGACCTTTCACGTTCGCAGGCGTCAGACGCCCGCGCCCAGCGCGGAGTTGACGCGCTGCGGGTCGCCGCAGACGATCAGCAGCGCGACCGCGCGCTCGCGGGCCACGGCCAGCGTGCGGCCCAGGTCGTCGCCGGACGCGTCATTGACCGCCACGACGACCACGGGCCGCCGCGCGGCCCGCTCGGCGGACTTGGCGTCCGCGTAGAAGACGTCGTCCCCGGCGTCGTGCTGCGCCCAGTAGGACGCCTCACCGAAGGACAACTCGTGGGCGGCCCAGGGGTGTTGGTCACCGGTGGTGAGCACCAGCACCTCGCCCGGCGCACGGCCGGAGTCGAGCAGCAGGTCCACCGCCTCCCCCGCGGCGTCGAGCGCGCCGTTCACGGGGGAAGGGATCAGCTGGATCTGGGTTCCGGCGGCCGCCTGCGGAGCAGTGGGCGGGGCCGGGGGTCGGGGGGTGTGCGTCCGCTGCGCCGGAGGGCCGGGACGGACGGCGGGACCGGGGCGCGGCACCGCCGCGGGACGCGGGCCGGGTACGGGGCGAGGGGTCGGCGCGGTACGGCTGGCAGCCGGGGTGGCGCGGGGACCCTGGGCGCTCTCGTGAATCTGGGGCTCCTGGGGGATGAGAGGCATGAGTGGGACATCTATCAAACGCCGGTGCGAGAAGACATCGGCGGGTAGTACATCAGTGCGACGCGCGGGGCGGACGGAGCCTGGGCGGCTGCCTGCCCGGCGGCGCAGGCAATCAGAAGTCGAAGCCGAGTTGGCCCCCGCTTTCCAGTGCTGCGGCCTCTGCCGAGGGCCGGTGCTTCTTGAGGTGCCGCCACTGCGGGAGTCCGTCGAGATAGGACCAGGAGAGGCGGTGGTGCGCGGTCGGCCCGAGTTCGGCCAGGGCCGCCTGGTGCACGGGGGACGGATAGCCCGCGTTGGCCGCGAATCCGTACGGCGCGCAGCCGCCGGCCTCCGATTCCAGCTCGGCCATCATGGCGTCCCGGCTGACCTTGGCGATCACGGAGGCCGCCGCCACCGCGATGCAGGACTGGTCGCCCTTGATCACCGTACGAACCTTCCAGGGAGCCCCGAGATAGTCGTGTTTCCCGTCGAGGATGACCGCATCCGGCCGTACCGGCAAGGCATTTAGCGCACGTTCGGCGGCGAGCCGCAGTGCCGCCGTCATGCCGAGGGCGTCGATCTCCTCGGGCGTGGCATGGCCGAGGCCGTACGCGGTGACCCAGTCCTGGAGCACCGGCAGGAGTTCGTCACGGCGCTTGGCGCTCAGGAGTTTGGAGTCGGTGAGCCCGGCGGGCGGGCGGCGCAGGCCGGTGACGGCGGCGCACACGGTGACCGGTCCGGCCCACGCTCCGCGCCCGACCTCGTCGACTCCGGCGACGGTGCGGGCACCGGTGGTGGCGCGCAGCGAGCGCTCGACGGTGTGTGTGGGTGGTTCGTACGGCATGGCGCCAGCCAGAGTACGCCGCCGGACCCGGCCCGCGACACCCCGGTCCCGGCGTGCTGCGGGCCGGGGCGGAGGGCGGGAGGGGCTGCCTCCGCCACCGCACCGACCCGCGTCTTCCCGATTCGCTCGCGCACACTTTCCGGAGAGTGTCAGCGGTACGTCCCGGGGAGTGGTCAGCAGTACGTCCCGGGAGAGGTCAGCGGTAGTCGTCGCCGTTGTCGTCCGGGGGAAGGTGGCGGCACTGCGCCGCCTGTTCGTCGAGCGGCCGCCGCTTCAGCAGGTCGAGCGCGCGCTGTTCGCCGCGGCTGGTGGCGTACCAGGGGTCGTCCTCGTCGAGCCCCTCCCTGACGGCGTCGAGCGCACAGCTGCGCAGGGGTTCGGGCAGCGTGTCCAGGGCGGGCACGGCGTCCGCCGACAGGTCCTGGAGGTATTCGACGTCGATGGTCCCGTGCTTCTCGTACCGGGCGACGTTGCGCTCCGCCACCAGGGCGTCCGGGGAAGCGAGCCCGAAGGCGAGCACGGCGGCACCGGCGCTCGCGGCCACCGCGCGGGGCAGCCAGCGCGCCCCGAAGACACCGGCGACCATGATCAGGGCGACCACCACGCCGAGCCACAGTTCCATCGCGGCCACCGAGATGCGCAGCCGGGTGAGCCCGTACTCGTCGACGTACATGTTCATCCGGCCGAGCGCCGACGCGACGACCACCAGCGTCAGCAGGCACAGCACACCGAGCACGCAGCGCACCAGCAGCTGGTCGCGCGCACCGCCGCGCGGGGCCCAGCGCTTCGCGAAGGCAATCACGACGATGGTCAGCAGGGTGGCCCAAAGGAGCTGCCAGAAGCCCTGCCGGGCGTACTCGGCGATCGGCAGGTCCGTCTCGTCGAGCACCGCTGCGTAGCCGCGCAGCAGCACCGCGAGCTGCACGCCGATGAAGGCGGCGAACAGCAGGTTGAGCACGATCAGCGGAACGGCCCATTCCAGACGCTTGCGGGCACGGCCGGGCTTGATCCTGGCCTTGTCCCACTGGTGCGGGGCCGCGGCCGTGCGGGCGGCGGCCAGCGCGCCGATCAGCCCGAGCAGGAAGAGCAGGAACCGCCACGGCCCGTCGCCGACGGAGACGTCCGGCACCAGTTTGCCGAGGAGTTCGGCGAAGGCGGCGTCGGCGCTGACGAACAGCGCCCCGAAGACCACCAGCAGGCCGACGGCGATCGCCGCAGTACGGATCACGGGCCCCCAGCGGTCTCGCGAGCCGTTCGCCCGCTCGCGCATCCCGCGCCAGCCCCAGGCCACACCCGGGACCAGCGACCCGACGATGCCCACGGAGCCGATCAGCACCCCGGCCCAGGAGCGGCTGCCGTGCAGCGCCAGCGAGCCGAGCGCGAGCGCGGACAGGACCGCCAGGAAGGTGGGCCAGCCCGCGTCGCGCAGTGCGGGGACCGCCAGGAGCGCCAGCCCGCCGAGCCCCCAGAGCAGCGTCCAGGGGCGCGGTCGCCGCCCGGCGGCCTGCGCGGCGAAGAACGCGGCGAGGGCGGCCGGAACGGAGACGATCAGGAGGTTCAGGCCGAGCCCGTCGCCGAGGAACAGGGCGCTCAGCAGCGCGGTGGCCAGCACCGCCCACAGGGACGCCGTACGTATCCGGGCCGGGGGCGCGGGACGGACGCCGGCCCGCCAGGCGGGCGGCTCCATCGCCTTCTGCCGACGCTGCTGCTGCCAGTGCTGCTGCGCCTGCCACTGCTGCCACTGCTGCTGTTGCCGCTGCTGGAGCGCGGACTGCGGCTGCATGTAGGCAGCCGTCTGCGGCGGGTGCGGGCGCATGTACGCAGGGGTGGCAGGGGGCTCCGGTACGGCGTCCTGCGGACCGGCACCGGGCGTCTCACCGGCGCGTGCGCGGGGCGCTGCGGCCTCCCCCTCCGACGGCGCGGACGGCGACGGTGACGCGGACGGCGACGGTGATCCGGACGGCGACATCGCTGCGGGCGGCGACGGTGATGCGGACGGTGACGGTATCGACGGTGGTACGTCGTCAGGCACGGGACCCCCTCCCGACCGGGTGCCTCGCACCCGCGCGGTACGCGGTGGGCGGTTCCCCCGGTGTCTCTGTGAACGCACACCGGTGATGATCAACGCGGCGGCGTGGCCGTCAGAGTAGCCCGGGGCCACCGGACTTCCCCCGCCGCCCCCGGGGATGCGGACGAAACCGTGACAGCGGCCGCCCACGCGGAAGGGGCCGCACGGACAACGTCCGGCGACCCCTTACCCGTACGAAAGCCGTACGAGACGCACGTACGAGAAGAACGCCTCAGGCCACCCGCTCCGGCAGCCACTGCGGCAGCGCCTCCGTCTGCTTCAGCCAGCGCTCCGGCGGAGCACCGGCACTGGTGCTCGCGAGCACCCCTGCGACGATGGCGCAGTTCGTGTCGACGTCGCCGCCCACCTGCGCGGTCCGCCAGAAGGCACCCTCGAAGTCGCCCAGCCCTCGCGCGGCGGCCCACAGGGCGAACGGCACGGTGTCGTGCGCACTGGTGCGCCTGCCGCAGCCGAGGACCGCCGCGACCGTGCTCGCGTCGTCGTAGTCGAGCATGTCGCGTGCCCTGCGCAGTCCCGCCCCCACGGCGCTGCGCGGGATGAGCGCGATCACTCCGTCGAGCAGTGCCGCCGGCGTCGGCGGGCCGGCCGGGTCGGCGGCGAAGGCGGCAGCGGCGGCGACCGCCATGGCGCCCATGACCGCCTCCCGGTGCTGGTGGGTGACGTACGCGGAGATCTCGGCCTGGTGGGTGGCCTGCTCCGGGTCGTCCGCGTACCAGGCGCCCAGGGGTGCGATCCGCATCGCGGCGCCGTTGCCCCAGGAGCCGCGTCCGTCGAACAGGGCGGCGGCCAGTTCCCGCCAGTCGCCGCCCTCGCGGACCAGCCGGAGCATGCGGTTGACCGCGGGCCCGTAGCCGCGGTCGAAGTCGTGGTGGTCGGCGAAGGAGCGCGCGAGGGCGTCCTGGTCGATCCGTCCGTGCCCGGCGAGGACGGCCAGCACGGAGGCGGCCATCTCGGTGTCGTCGGTCCACTGCCACGGTCCTTCGGGCAGTTCCCGGCGCTTGAGCAGGGGATAGTTGGCGGGTACGAAGAACTGGGAGCCCAGTGCGTCTCCCACGGACAGCCCGCGCAGGCTGTCGAGCGCGCGTACGAAGCGCGGGTCGGAATCGGAGTCAGCGGTCATCGCTGTGCACTCTAACCGGTGGCCCCGTAGGACTCCGGTGTGCACCAGTGCTCGAACGGCCGGTCCAGGGTGTACCGCCCGTCGTCGCCCAGCTCCAGCACCCGCATCTCGGCGTTGCCGGGGTTGGACAGCGACTCGAATTCGGCGACCGGCCAGTGGAACCAGCGCATGCAGAACAGCCGCATGGTCAGCCCGTGCGTGACGATCAGGACGTTCTCCGGGTGGTCCTCGGCCTCGAAGCTGCGGTAGAGGCTCTCCAGGAAGGCCCCCACACGGTCGTAGACGTCCGCTCCGGACTCCCCCTGGGCGAAGCGGTAGAAGAAGTGCCCGTAGGCGTCCCGGTAGGCCTTCTGGAGGCGTACGTCGTCGCGGTCCTGCCAGTTGCCCCAGTCCTGCTCGCGCAGTCTCGGCTCCTCGCGGACCCTGACCCGCTCGGGGTCGAGGTCGAAGGCACGGAAGGTCTCGTGGGTGCGCCGGTAGGGCGAGACGTAGGCGCTGATCCGCTCGTCGCCGAACAGCTCGCGCAGCCGCTCGCCCGCCTTGCGGGCCTGCTGCCAGCCGGTGTCGGTCAGTCTCAGGGCATGGTCGGGCTCGCGCTCGTAGACGGTGTCATCGGCGTTGCCCTCGGATTCGCCGTGCCGGACGAGGACGATGCGTCGCGGTCGTGCCATGCCGAAACCCTAGTTCGAAGGCGCGGGGCGGGCTCGACCGGCCTCCCCCTGGGCCCCCATCCGGCGTACGAAGGCCCCGTACCGTACGCCGTCCGACGGTCACCCAGGGGGCTCACCGTCACACCGTCCAGTACGGGTCCAGTTCCACGACGTCCCCCGTCAGCTCCGCCACGTCGGCCTCGGTCTGCGCCCGCAGCGACAGCCGCTCCACCCGGTCGGCACGGTACTTACCGTGCTCGGCGGCCGACTGCCACATCGACAGCACCAGGAACTCGTTGCCGGGGGCCTCCCCGAACACCCCCCGCAGCATGCCGGGCGAACCCGCCATCGCCGGGTTCCACACCTTCTGCTGCATCAGCGCGAAGTGCTCGACCCGGTCCTCCCGCACCGTGCAGTGCGCGATGCGCACCACGTCGGCGTCGGTGAAGCGCGGCTCGAAGCCCGTCTTCACGTCGAAGCGGTACTCGAACAGCTTGACCTGGATGTCCTTGTACGTTCCGGACTGCCCGGCGGCGAGCTTGTCGTGCGAGCGGGCCATGAAGGAGTCGTAGAAGGCGCGGCTCTCCCAGAAGGCGATGACGTGGGCCACCCCGTCCCGCCCTCTGCTCCAGCCGCCGCCCTGGCCCCGGAATCCGGGTTCGCCGAGCAGCCCCGCCCATTTCCGCTGCCCCTGTTCAAAACCTCGACGGTCCACGACAGAGCAGCGAATCCACTTGACCAGCACCGCGCCATCGTACGGCCAGGAGGGTTGCGCAGGTCACCCCGCGGCGGGGTGCACTCGGCATACGCCCGACGCATCGTCGGCCCCCAGTTCGATCCCGAACACCCCGGCGAGGAGGTCTGCCAACTCGCCCGGCGCGACGGAGCGTTCGTCGAAGCTGCCGTCGGCCCTCCCCGTCCGCAGGGTGTCGGCGACGAAGCCGTACCGGGCGTCGGAGGCGATGCGGTGGGCGACGACCTTGCCCACGAAGCTGGAGCGGGGATGGGTGGAGCTGTAGTGGTTCATCAGCTCGAAATCGACCGGGTGGAGCGTCTGCGGCGCGAAGGCGTACAGGTCGACCCACCCCTGTGCCCGCAGCGACCGCAGTACGAGGACCCCCTCGTCCTCCTCCGCGATCGCGAAGCTCCACCCGTCGCTCTGCCGCACCTGCACGCCGGTGCGCAGCGGCACCGGCTCCAGCAGCCCCTGCCACCCGAATCCGGCGTCCACCAGCCACTGTTCGCCCTCCACCGTCACCACCAGCACGGCGTGTGTCGGGCGTCTCCGCGTGTGCGGTTGCGCGCACCACGCCCGGCGACCGCGAACCCGAGCCGCTCCAGCACCGCGGCCAGCAGCGAGTTCTGCTCGTAGCAGTAGCCGCCGCGCGCCCCCGCGACCATCTTCTGCTGGAGCCGCTTGAGGTCGAGGGGCACACGGCGCCCCAGGGCGACTTCCACGTTCTCGAAGGGGATCGCCGTCACATGCGCCCGGTGCAGCGCGTGCAGCACCTCCGTCGTGGCCGCGCGCTCCCCTGCGTACCCGATCCTCGCCACGTAGGCGTCCAGGTCGATCTGTTCCCCACCCCATGTCGTCATGTCCCCCATGATCGGCGCACCCAGGCCGACTTGTCGCGCCCCGTCCACCCTGTGAGGATCGGCGCACGACTGGAAGCGGAGGGACACACGGTGAGCAGCTTCAACAAGGGCATCCGGAAGGCCGAGGTCGCCCTCAAGTGGGACCCCAACCCACTCGGCGCGCCCGCCGCCGACCTCGACATCGTCGCCGCCGTGTACGGGACGGCGAGCCTGTACGAGAGCCCCGCCTACCTGGTGCACTTCGGCAGCCGCTCCCCCGACGGCACGATCACCCTGCACCGGGACAGCAAGACGGGTCAGGGCTTCGGCGCGGACGAGCAGATGACGATCGAGCTGGAGCGCCTGTCGCAGGAGTACGGGCGGGTGGTGCTCGGGGTGGCGATCCAACAGCGCGACGGGCGCATGGAGTTCGGCGACATACAGAGCACGTCGATGCGCGTGACCGAGGGCTACACCGAGCTGCTGACCAGCGACTTCGTCACTGTTGCGCGGGCCACTGCGGCCACTGTCGCGGAGTTCGTGCGCGAGGCCGACGGGAGCTGGGACATGCACGAGACAGTGCGCGGTTTTGACGCCGAACCGGAGGAGTTCACCCGGCTGATGGGAGTGCGGCAGCGCTGACACAGGGACAGCAGGAAGGGCGGCACTCCTCGTACGAGGAGTGCCGCCCTGGTGCTACCCGTTCCGGGTGTCAGCCGTGGTTCAGCTGCAACCGCTGGTCGAGCCGCAGCCCTCGCAGATGTAGCAGGAACCGGCACGCTGCATCTTCGTACCGCAGGAGAAGCACAGCGGGGCGTCGGCGCTGATGCCCAGCTGCATCTCGACCAGTTCGGCCGAGGTGTGCGGGGCGTTCTGCTTCGGGGCCGGAGCCGGGGCCTCCACCTTGGGGGCGGCGGCGACCGGGGCCAGCGGCGCGGACTGCGACAGGCCCTCCACGTCCAGCTCGTCCTCCTCCAGCGCCGGCTCGTACGAACCGGTGTCGAGGTGGCGCTGACGCTCCTCGGCGGAGTGGATGCCGAGCGCGGAACGCGTCTCGAAGGGCAGGAAGTCCAGCGCCAGGCGGCGGAAGATGTAGTCGACGATCGACTGCGCCATCCGCACGTCCGGGTCGTCCGTCATGCCGGCCGGCTCGAAGCGCATGTTGACGAACTTCGCGACGTACGTCTCCAGCGGGACGCCGTACTGGAGGCCCACCGAGACGGCGATGGAGAAGGCGTCCATCATGCCCGCGAGGGTCGAGCCCTGCTTGGACATCTTGAGGAAGACCTCGCCGAGACCGTCGTCCGGGTAGGAGTTGGCGGTCATGTAGCCCTCGGCGCCACCCACGGTGAAGGAGGTGGTGATGCCCGGGCGGCCCTTGGGGAGGCGCTTGCGGACGGGGCGGTACTCGATGACCTTCTCGACGGCCGTACGGATGGTGTCCTCGGCCTTGGCCGTGACCGCCTCCTTCTCCTTCTCCTTGGTCTTGGCGGAGAGGGGCTGGCCGACCTTGCAGTTGTCGCGGTAGATGGCGAGCGCCTTGACGCCCATCTTCCACGCCTCGAAGTAGACCTCTTCGACGTCCTCGACGGTCGCCGTCTCGGGGAGGTTGACCGTCTTGGACAGCGCGCCGGAGATCCAGGGCTGGATGGCGGCCATCATGCGGACGTGGCCCATCGCGGAGATGGAACGCTCGCCCATGGCGCAGTCGAAGACCTCGTAGTGCTCGGTCTTCAGGCCGGGGGCGTCGATCACATTGCCGTTCTCGGCGATGTGGGCGACGATCGCCTCGATCTGCTCCTCCTGGTAGCCCAGGCGGCGCAGGGCCTGCGGGACGGTGCCGTTGACGATCTGCATCGAGCCGCCGCCGACGAGCTTCTTGAACTTGACCAGCGCGAGGTCGGGCTCAAGACCGGTGGTGTCGCAGGACATCGCGAGACCGATGGTGCCGGTGGGGGCGATGACCGAGGCCTGCGCGTTGCGGAAGCCGTTCTTCGCGCCGAGGCGGATGACGTCCTGCCAGGCCTCCGTGGCGGCGGCCCAGATCGGGTTGTCCAGGTCGTCGACGTGCACGGCGGACGCGTTGGCGTCGGCGTGCTGCTTCATGACCTGCTGGTGCGGCTGGGCGTTGCGGGCGTAGCCGTCGTACGGGCCGACGACCGCGGCCAGCTCGGCGCTGCGCTTGTACGACGTACCCGTCATCAGCGAGGTGATGGCGCCGGCGAGGGCGCGGCCGCCGTCGGAGTCGTAGGCGTGGCCGGTCGCCATGAGCAGGGCGCCCAGGTTGGCGTAGCCGATGCCCAGCTGGCGGAAGGCGCGGGTGTTCTCGCCGATCTTCTCGGTGGGGAAGTCCGCGAAGCAGATGGAGATGTCCATCGCGGTGATGACCAGCTCGACGACCTTGGCGAAGCGCTCGGACTCGAAGGACTGGTTGCCCTTGCCGTCGTCCTTGAGGAACTTCATCAGGTTCAGGGAGGCGAGGTTGCACGAGGTGTTGTCCAGGTGCATGTACTCGCTGCACGGGTTCGAGCCGTTGATGCGGCCGGACTCCGGGCAGGTGTGCCACTTGTTGATGGTGTCGTCGTACTGGATGCCGGGGTCGGCGCAGGCCCAGGCGGCCTCGGCCATCTTGCGGAAGAGGGACTTGGCCTCGACCTCTTCGATGACGTCGCCGGTCATGCGGGCACGCAGGCCGAACTTGCCGCCGGACTCGACGGCGCGCATGAACTCGTCGTTCACGCGGACCGAGTTGTTGGCGTTCTGGTACTGGACGGACGTGATGTCGTCGCCGCCCAGGTCCATGTCGAAGCCCGCGTCGCGCAGGGCGCGGATCTTCTCTTCTTCCTTCACCTTGGTCTCGATGAAGTTCTCGATGTCGGGGTGGTCGACGTCGAGGATGACCATCTTGGCCGCGCGGCGGGTGGCGCCGCCGGACTTGATGGTTCCGGCGGAGGCGTCGGCGCCGCGCATGAAGGAGACCGGACCGGAGGCGTTGCCGCCGGAGGACAGGAGCTCCTTGGAGGAGCGGATGCGGGAGAGGTTCAGGCCGGCGCCGGAGCCGCCCTTGAAGATCATGCCCTCTTCCTTGTACCAGTCGAGGATCGACTCCATGGAGTCGTCGACGGCCAGGATGAAGCAGGCGGAGACCTGCTGCGGCTGCGGGGTGCCGACGTTGAACCAGACCGGGCTGTTGAAGCTGAAGATCTGGTGCAGGAGGGCGTACGCGAGCTCGTGCTCGAAGATCTCGGCGTCCGCCGGGGAGGCGAAGTAGCCGTAGTCCTCGCCGGCCTTGCGGTACGTCTTCACGATCCGGTCGATGAGCTGCTTGAGACCGGTCTCGCGCTGCGGGGTGCCGACCGCGCCGCGGAAGTACTTGCTGGTGACGATGTTGACCGCGTTCACCGACCAGAAGTCGGGGAACTCGACGCCACGCTGCTCGAAGTTGATCGAGCCGTCGCGCCAGTTGGTCATGACGACGTCACGATGCTCCCAGACCACCTCGTCGTACGGGTGCACGCCCGGAGTGGTGTGGATGCGCTCGATACGCAGACCCTTGCTGGCCTTGGAACCCTTGTTGCGGGAACCTCGTGCCGGGCCGCTCGTCGTCTCGGTCATGCCGCCTCCCATATCGGGCTAAAACGCCCAGAAGTACCCAGTTCTTCCCAGGGCACGGTGTGTGTCGTGTCGTCCCGGCCGTCGCGCACGGCGGCCGTGACTGGTCTTGAAGTTCTTGGAGTGCCGTCTTCTCGACTGTGCGTCGAAGGGTGTCGGCAGGGGGCCGAACTAGTCGGCGGCCGCCGCGGGCACGGGAACCGACGGATTCCCGCCCGCCCCGTCCTGCTGAGCGGAAGGCTGCTGGTCACGGAGTTCCGTGATGGCCGCCTCGAAGTCCTCCAGCGAGTCGAACGCCCGGTAGACAGACGCGAAGCGCAGGTAGGCGACGACGTCGAGCTCCTGGAGCGGACCGAGGATGGCCAGACCCACGTCGTGGGTGGTCAGCTCGGCGCTGCCAGTGGCGCGCACCGCCTCTTCGACCCGCTGACCCAGCTTGGCGAGGGCGTCCTCGGTGACCGGGCGACCCTGGCACGCCTTGCGCACACCGGAGATGACCTTCGTACGGCTGAAGGGCTCGGTCACCCCGCTGCGCTTGATCACCATCAGCGAGGCCGTCTCGACCGTCGTGAAACGGCGGGAACAGTCGGGGCACTGACGGCGCCTGCGGATCGACGTCCCGTCGTCCGTGGTGCGGCTGTCGACCACTCGGCTGTCGGGGTGCCTGCAGAAGGGGCAGTGCATGGTTCCAAGGCCTCCTTCGCGGCACGTCTGAAGAGCTTCGCCAGGTCGCTTGGCGGACCCTCGAAGCAGCTCCCAGCATAGACGATCCGGAGTCCCGGAAGGACCACGGACCACAACTTGTGGGCAGCTGGAGCGATCCAACCACTAGATCTGGGGTTTCGGCGACTCTTCGCCCCTACGCGCGTGTCGCACCGCAAAGCGGCGGAAAGCCACGGGAGGGGGCGCCGGAGAGGGCAGGGGCGTCGACCGCCCACGAGGGTACGGGACGCGCGGCGCGGAACGGGATTCCGCTCCCTCGGACGGCTCAGCGGGGAGAGGTGCGACACCTCGGGACGCGATGTTCGAGCGCGCGACGTCCACGGAGGAAGGCTACCGTAATGAGCCGAATTGCCGTTCGGGCCGTCGGTCGGCGATCACCGCTGAACCCTCGTTCCATACACCCATCCGTACGAATAGGGCAGCCATTCTGCGGTTTTTCACTCGAACGTGTGTTTGGCGCAACCTTTCGAAAGCTACTACCGTTGTCCGGTCAGGGAGACCATTCGAGAGGGGCCGACCATGACCACCACCGCGGACAGCGCAACGATCGCCGCCCAGGACCGCTCCCAGGGCCGACTTGAGCCGGTGCATGCCATGAATGACGCGACCACGAACTCCGAGGGCGCCAAGCCCGCCCGCTCGCTGCCCGGCCGACCTCCGGGCATCAGGGCGGACAGCTCGGGCCTCACCGACCGGCAGCGCCGGGTGATCGAGGTGATCCGGGACTCCGTGCAGCGCCGGGGCTACCCGCCGTCCATGCGCGAGATCGGGCAGGCGGTCGGGCTCTCCAGCACGTCCTCCGTCGCCCACCAGCTGATGGCTCTCGAACGGAAGGGCTTCCTGCGCCGCGACCCGCACCGCCCCCGTGCCTACGAGGTGCGCGGCTCCGACCAGCCGAGCACCCAGCCCACCGACACGGCGGGCAAGCCCGCGGCGTCGTACGTCCCGCTGGTCGGCCGGATCGCGGCGGGCGGCCCGATCCTGGCCGAGGAGTCGGTGGAGGACGTCTTCCCGCTCCCCCGCCAGCTGGTGGGTGACGGCGAGCTCTTCGTCCTCAAGGTCGTCGGCGACTCGATGGTCGAGGCCGCGATCTGTGACGGCGACTGGGTGACGGTCCGCCGCCAGCCCGTCGCGGAGAACGGCGACATCGTGGCCGCGATGCTGGACGGCGAGGCCACCGTGAAGCGCTTCAAGCGGGAGGACAACCACATCTGGCTGCTTCCGCACAACGCCGCGTACCAGCCGATCCCCGGCGACGACGCGACCATCCTGGGCAAGGTCGTCGCGGTGCTGCGGCGTGTCTGACGCCCGCCGCGGTGATGTGAGAGGGCCCCGGGAACCACGAAGGGTGGTTGCCGGGGCCCTCTCCTGTGCGGGCTGCTCCGGTGCGGGCTACGTGCCGTCCGCCTTGGCCGCCGCGTCGATCGCGGCCAGCGAGCGCCGCACCTGGTTGCGGTCCACGGTGTACCAGAAGTCCGGCATGGAGGCCTTGAGGTAGCTGCCGTACCGGGCCGTGGCCAGCCGCTGGTCCAGGACGGCCACGACGCCCTTGTCGCCCGTGGCCCGGACGAGGCGGCCCGCGCCCTGGGCCATCAGCAGCGCCGCGTGGGTCGCGGCGACCGCCATGAAGCCGTTGCCGCCGTTGTCCTCGACCGCCTTCTGGCGGGCGCTCATCAGCGGGTCGTCCGGGCGCGGGAACGGGATTTTGTCCATCACCACGAGCTGGCAGCTCGGCCCGGGCACGTCCACGCCCTGCCACAGCGACAGCGTGCCGAACAGGCAGGTCTGCGGGTCGGCCGCGAAGCCCTTGATCAGCTCGCCGAGGGTGTCCTCGCCCTGGAGCAGGATCGGCATGTCGAGCCGCTCGCGCAGTGCCTCGGCAGCGGTCTGGGCGGCCTTCATCGAGGAGAAGAGGCCGAGCGTGCGCCCGCCCGCCGCCTCGATCAGCTCTGCCAGTTCGTCGAGCATGTCCTCGCGCCCGGCGTCCCGGGTGGGACGGGCCAGGTGCTTGGCGACGTACAGGATGCCCTGCTTGGGGTAGTCGAAGGGCGAGCCGACGTCGAGGCCCTTCCACTCCGGGAAGTCCTCGCCGTGCTGCCCCTCGGGGGCCAGGCCCAGCGAGGCGCCGACGCCGTTGAAGTCGCCGCCCAGCTTGAGGGTGGCGGAGGTGAGGATCACGGAGCGCTCGGTGAAGAGCTTCTCGCGCAGCAGCCCGGAGACGGAGAGCGGGGCGACGCGCAGGGACGCGGTGCCGTAGCGCTCGTTGCGCTCGAACCAGACGACGTCGTACTCGGAGCCGTTGGCGATGCGTTCCGCGACGCCGTGGATGTTCTCGACCATGGCGAGGGCCTGCTTGCGGACGGCGTCCTCGTCGGTGACGGACCGGTCCTTGGTGGAGCCGAGCGCGGAGATCACCGTGCGGGCGGCGTCGCGCAGCGCCATCAGCGCGTAGCCGAGATCCTCGGGGATCTCCTCCAGGCGGCCGGGCAGGGCCAGCTCCATGACCCGCTCGAAGCTGTCGGAGGCGGTGAGGAGGGCGTCCGCCGCCTTCTCGTTGACGATCTTCGCGGCGCGCTTGACGGCCCGGGTGACCTGCGTCGGGGTCAGCTCGCCGGTGGCCACGCCGGTGACCCGGGAGACCAGTTCGTGCGCCTCGTCGACGATCAGCACCTCGTGCTGCGGCAGCACGGGCGCGCCCTCGATGGCGTCGATGGCCAGCAGCGCGTGGTTGGTGACGACGACGTCCGCCAGCTTGGACCGCTCGCGGGCGGCCTCGGCGAAGCACTCCGCGCCGTACGCGCACTTGCTGGCGCCCAGGCACTCGCGCGAGGAGACGGAGACCTGCCCCCATGCCTTGTCGGAGACGCCGGGGGTGAGGTCGTCGCGGTCGCCCGTCTCGGTCTCGTCGGCCCAGTCGCGCATCCTCAGCAGGTCCTTGCCCAGCTTGCTGCTGGGGCCGGAGGCCTCGTAGCTCTCGATCGGGTTGAAGAGGCCGTCCTCCTCGTCCTGCGGGGCGCCCTCGTGCAGGCGGTGCAGGCAGAGGTAGTTCGACCGGCCCTTGAGCATCGCGAACTGCGGGGTGCGGCGCAGCAGCGGCTTCAGCGCCTCCACCGTGCGCGGCAGGTCGCGCTCCACGAGCTGGCGCTGGAGGGCCAGCGTCGCCGTGGCGACCACGACGCGCTCGCCGTGGGCGAGGGCCGGCACCAGGTAGCCCAGGGACTTTCCGGTGCCGGTGCCCGCCTGGACGAGCAGGTGGGAGTTGTCGTCGACCGCGTCGGCGACGGCCTGGGCCATGGTGACCTGGCCAGGCCGTTCCACACCGCCGACGGAGGCGACGGCGGCGTGGAGGAGCTCGGGGAGTGAGGGCTTCGTCATAGCCCGACCACCCTACGACGCACCACTGACAACGGCGGTCACGGCCGGTTTCCCGGCCGCCGCCCGGACGGGCCTCACAGCCGGTGCAGCGGGTTGGGCACGGTGCCGTGCACGGTGGCGTGCGGGCGGTGCGGGCGGTCGCGGTAGCCGTCGGTGTGGAGCCGGTTGCGGTTGAGACAGAGCCGCTCCAGCCGGGGCGCGAGCAGGTCGAACATCTCGAAGCGCTCCTTGAGTTCGGGGAAGCGCCCCTGGTACCGGAGGACTTCAGCTCGTACGAGTGACCAGAACGCGTCCTCGGGGACGCCGAGTTGCTCCTCGCACAGCGGCGCGAGGTAGCGGTACACGCCGATGAACAGCCCGGACTGGATGAACTGCGGCAGGAAGGAGGCCGGTTCGGTGAGCAGGGTGGCGCGTACGTCGTCGGGCATGGTGTCGCGCTCCGGCAACGGTTCCTCGCTGACGTTGACGTCGTCGACGAAGTCCTTGATCGCGAGGCGGACCGGGACGTCGTGCGCGTCGTAGACGACGATGGCGTTCTCGCCGTGCGGGGAGAACACCG
This sequence comes from Streptomyces sp. NPDC087440, assembly GCF_044744005.1. Classification (NCBI taxonomy): domain Bacteria; kingdom Bacillati; phylum Actinomycetota; class Actinomycetes; order Kitasatosporales; family Streptomycetaceae; genus Streptomyces; species Streptomyces sp. NPDC087440. The sequence continues at coordinate 600,801 of NZ_JBIUXN010000003.1, forward strand.
TGCCGTACCGGTAGAGGAAGTGCAGCAGCGGCGGCAGGGTCGCCGCGAAGAGGCGGCGCAGCCAGCTCTCGGCGGGCAGCCCCGAGCGGTCGACGAGTTCCGCGACGAACGCCCGCCCGTCGGGGTCGGTGTGCAGCAGCGCGGCCAGGGTGCGGGCCCGCTCGCCGGGGTCGAGGCGGCCTTCGAGGGGTTCGCGCCAGATCGCGCCGAGGAGTTCCTTGTACTGGTACGGGGCCTCCGGCAGGTGGTCGTACACGGGGTGCTCGACGGCGACCGAGGCGACCTCGCCGAGCAGCACGACCCTGCACTCCTCCTTGAGGTACGCGTCCGTGTCGTACAGCCCCTGCATCCAGGCGGTGACGGCGGGCGCGGCGACGGTCCGTTCGGTGGGCAGGCCGCGCCAGACGAGGGTGTTGAGGACGGACAGCGGCAGCTTGACGGTGTGCCGGTCGGGGCGGCTGACGTTGAGGAACGTACGGATGGACTGCTGCGGCAGCCGGAGGTCGCCGTCGGCGGGCAGCGGGACGATCTCGCCGTGCGCCACGGCCGGTGCGAAGAGCGGCAGGACCGCCTCGTCCCACTGCCAGGGGTGTACGGGCAGGAAGAGGTACGTCCGCGGATTCAGGCCCCTGTCGCGCAGGGCCTCCTCGAAGCACGCGCGCGTGGTGGCGTCGAGCTCCTGGGCGTACAGCTGCTGGGGGTCGGCGAGCGAGGGGATGCCCTGGTAGCGGGCGAGGGCGGTGCTGACGGCGATCCACGGGAGTCTGACCGGGGTGCGGCCCTCCGGGGCCCAGGCGTCGGTGTCCTCGGCGGAGAAGCCGACGCGGCCCTTGTTGAGGACGAGCCAGGGGTGTCCGGTCTGATGGCCCTCCAGTTCGGCGTAGGAGAGCTCGGCGAGGCGGGCGGAGCTGACGGCCGTGTGGTCGAGCCGGGCGTCGGCGGCGAGGGTGGCGGTCAGTTCGCGGACGAGGTGGCCGAGGGTGGCGCCGTCGAGGTCGAGGAGGCGGCGGGCGAGGACCATGAAGCGCACGGGGTCGCGGAAGGGGTGGCGCTCGGCGTGGTCGTGGTCCTGGAGCTCGATGGTGTCCGGGTCGACGCGCCAGCTGCCGTAGGAGCCGCGGCGGGCGCGGAAGGACAGTATTTCGCCGTTGTCGAGGCGGAGGGTGTGGGGTGTCGCGCCGGTGGCGCCCGCGGGTGCTGAGGGGGGTGTGTGCGCGGGTGCTGAGGGGTGCGTGCCCGCGGGAGCCGAAAGATGCGTGCCCGCGTCGCCGTCCGGGATCGGCTCGATGATGTCCTCGTACGCGAATTCGCTGAGCGTCTTGGCGAGCAGGCGGCCGGCCGCGCGCTCCCAGAGGGCGCTGGTCAGTTCGGGCGGGGCGAGCAGCGCCGGAGCGGCGGAATCCGTTGCTCCGGTGCCGGGCGGCGGTCCGGCCTGCGCCGGGATCGGGGTGGGTGTCGGGACGGGCGTGGGCTTCGACACGGTGACTCCTCGGGGTGGGACCGATGCGGGACGAGCGGTGCGGCGAAAGCGTCGGGGGGGGCGGCGCGCGTCCGGGACGGCGGGGGCGCGCGCCGCAGGGGGGGTGAGGGTTACGTCTGTGGCGGGTGGACCCGGTCGAGGGCGCTGTCGTGCCCCCGGTCGCGGATCATGAGCGCGGCCCTCTTGTCGGGGAGGTCGAGCTCGGCGGCCCGGCGGAAGCCCGCGCCGAGGAAGGCCTTGACGGACGCGGTGTTGCGGACGTCGGGTTCGGCGACGACGCGCGTGCACGCGGGCCGGTGGTCCAGGACGAGTCCGGCGACGGCCCGCAGGAGTGCCGTGCCCAGGCCCCGCCCGCGGTCGGCGTCCGCGCCGAGCAGAAGGTGCACGCCGGTGTCGTGCGGGCGGGCCGGAAAGTGGCGGGCCAGCGGGTCGAGGTCCGCCCGGTAGATCTCCCAGTAGCTCATCGGGACGCCGTCGAGGACGCCCAGGCAGGGCACGCTGCGTCCGTCGCCCTCCTGTTGGGGGCGCAGGTGGGCGACGGTGGTCTCCTCGGGTCCCGCGAGTTCCCAGTAGGCGGCGACGGCGGGGTCGTTCATCCACCGGGTGAGGAGCGGCAGATCGGTCGCCGGGTCCACGGGCCGCAGCCGGAACTTGCCCACGGGGGTGGCGGCCGCGGGCCAGTCCGCGACGGAGTCCAGGAGGTCTTCCGGCTGCGCCGTCCCGAACCGGGCGACGAACTCGTCGGGCAGCCGGAGCTCCAGGGTGTCCTCGTTGCCGGGTCTGGCGACGGGACCGAGGGGGGCCTGGGGACCGAGGGGGTCCTGGGGACCGAGGGGGCCGGTGTCGGCCGGTGAGGTGCTGCGGGGAGCCGGGTCGGCTCCCGCGTCGGTGCTCGCTTCGTTGGGGGACACGGCGGCGCGCTCCTCTCGGCGGGCCGATGGGGTGGCCGGCCCGCGGCTGAAATGGGTGCGAAGTGGGGGAACTTTCCTGTGGTGGCGGGGCGTTGAGCAGACGAGGCCCGGGGGGCCTGCGGGTCAGGGGCGGAGGGGGTTGGCGATGGTGACGTAGACGGACTGGGTGTCGACGGGGCCCACGAGCTCGTCCAGGCCGTGCAGCCGGGTGAGCAGGTTGGCCTTGCAGCGGAGCGTGGGCTTCTCCAGGAGCTGGGCGGGCAGTGCCGAGCCGAGCCCGGTGGACTTGCCGAGGAACTGGCGCAGCGCGGCGATCAGCACGCGTTCGTCGGCGAGACGCTGGGCGCCGAACGCGCCGATCAGGCCGAGGATGTTGTTGATGCCGAGGTAGTAGGCGAAGCGTTCGTCGGTGACGGCGTCGCTGACGAAGGTGTCGCTCTGCTGCCCGACGCCGCCGAGGCGTGCTTCGAGGGCGTCGCGGTGGGACTCGCGGAAGTAGTAGCCCTGGTTGTCGCGGTAACGGCCGCCGACCGGCCAGCCGTCCTGGTCGAGCAGGACCAGGGTGTTCTGCTGGTGGGCCTCCAGGGCGATGCCCGCCTGCCCGTCGAGCCAGAGCACGGGACGTACGACCTGGTCGAGGTAGCGCAGGAACCACTCGGCGGACACCGCTCCCGCGGGCTTTCCGGTACGGGAGGCCAGTCGCGCCACGCAGTCCGCGAGCCGGGAGTGCATTCCCGTCCGGCCGGGCCAGGGGCGGGGCGCGGTGAGGCCCGCGATGCAGACGGCGTCGTCGTCGGGTCCGAAGGGGTTGTGCCGGAGCACGACGTCCAGGCCGGGGACGGGTTCCCCGTCGGGGGTGTCGACGGCGAGCCAGGCCGGGTCGCGGACGATGTCGAAGCCGGGGTGGGCGGCGTGCCACTGCTCGGCGAGGCCGCCGCGCAGCAGCCGGTGCACTTCGACGCCCCGGTGGAGTTCCTTGCGGAGGTTCTCCCGGCGGGAGTTGGTGATGCGTACGCCCAGCGAGAGCTTGAGCATGGCCGCCGTGCCAGGCCGGTGCACGGTGCGCACGGAGGAGGTCGGGTGCCAGGCGTCTCCCCGGGGCCCGAGGTCGTGCAGCAGTCCTGCGTCGAGGAGCGCGGCGACGGCGGGCCGCAGGGCCACCTCGCGAGCCTGCCACGGATGCAGCGGAAGCGGCACCGTCCCGTCCGGCAACCGTGGGTCACCGGCCAGCCGTGCGGCGAGCTGCTCGGCCTGGAGGGTGCGGCCGCGCTCCGTCCAGGCGGAGTCCTGGGCGAGCACGGAGCGGTCGACGGCCATCCAGTGCAGGGGGAAGGACCCCCGCAACTCCGGTGAGTAGCGCCGCGCTTCGGCTTCGGAGAGCCCTTCCCTGCTCTTGGGCGTGGGGTGCGTGGGGTGTCCGAGCAGCAGGGACTGTTCGGCGGTGAGGAAGAGGTCGGCCCCGCCCCGCGGCCCGGGGTCGGCGCGCCGGTCGGCGAGGAAGTCGGCGGTCCTGCGCACCGAGTCGGCGACCCGGCCGACCAGGTCGGCGCCTTCCGAGGGGTGGGACTGCGCGGTGTCGCCGGAGTCGGAGGCCTCCGGCGCGGTCTCCCGCCCGAGGAGCGCCGCGAGGGTCACCGCGTCGACGGTCGGGGCGTGTCCGGGACCGCTCGCCAGCACCGGCATCCCGAAACGGTGCCACCCCGCGGCCGACCAGTAGCGGACCGGGACCAGGAGGGAGGTGCCGGTGTGGGACAGCGGGATGCGCAGGGTGCTGCCCTGGGGCCGGGGCAGGCCGGTTTCCCGTACCCAGCAGCGCAGGAGGTTCTCGACCGCCGCCGCGTCCGCCGCCGTCCGCGGGTCGGGGTGGTCGAGGAGGTCGGGGCGCGGCCGCAGGGGGCCGGGCCGGGAGCCGTGCGCCTTGGACAGCTGCCGGGGGACGGTCACGGGCTCGTCGGGCACGGGCCGGTCCAGCACGGGCCCGGCCGCAACGGGCCGGTCCGCACGAGGCTGGTCCGCACGAGGCCGGTCCGACGCCGCGCACGCGCCGGGGGCGGCCGTCACGGACGTGACCGCCCCGGCTTCCCGGTCTGCTGCTGCATCACCGGCTGCCACTGCATCGCCGACTGCTGCTGCGTCGCCGGCTTCGACTGCGGTGTCCTCATAGGTGTCGGGTGCGGGAGTGGGGTTCACGGAGGGCTTCCTTGTGAGGTTGTTCCGGCGTCGGCCGGTGTCAGCACGATGTGCCGGTGGGTTCCTGGCGGTACTGCTCCTGGCCGTACGATTCGGGGCCGCGCGGCCCGTTGCGGTGGTGCGCGCGCTCGGCGGCGGCCAGAGCGTCGGCGAACCGGTCCAGTACCGCGTCGGCCTGTTCGTCGGTGAGGGTGAGCGGGGGCAGCAGCCGTACGACCGCCGAGTGCCGCCCGCCGACCTCGACGATCAACCCGCGCCGCAGGCACTCCTGTTGCACGGCGGAGGCGAGCGCGGGCGCGGCGGCGCCCGGTCCGGGCTCCGTTCCGTCCTCGCCCCACTCGACGGAGGAGCCGCTCTCGGGATCGACCAGCTCGACGCCGATCATCAGCCCCCGGCCCCGGACGTCGCCGATCACCGGATGCCCGGCGGCCAGCGTGCGCAGCTGCGCGAGCAGGCGCGCGCCGAGTGTCCCCGCCCGCTCCGCGAGCCCGTTCTCCCGCACGTGGCGCAGCGTCGCGGCACCGGCGGCCATGGCGAGCTGGTTGCCCCGGAAGGTGCCCGCGTGCGCGCCGGGCTCCCAGGCGTCGAGTTCGGCCCGGTAGACGATGACGGCGAGCGGCAGACTGCCGCCGATCGCCTTCGACATGACCATGACGTCCGGCGTGATCCCGCTGTGCTCGACCGCCCAGAACGCGCCCGTCCTGCCGACGCCGGTCTGCACCTCGTCCACGATCAGCGGGATGTCGCGGGCCGCGGTGATCTCCCGCATCCTCCGCAGCCAGCCGTCCGGTGCCGGAATCACGCCGCCCTCGCCCTGCACGGGTTCGAGGATCATCCCGGCGGGCTGCGGCACCCCGCCCTTGGGGTCGTCCAGCAGGCTCTGCGTCCAGCGCGCGCCGAGCGCGGCCCCCCGCTCGCCGCCGGTCCCGAACGGGCAGCGGTAGTCGTACGGATACGGCAGCCGCGTCACGCGGACGTCCCGCGCCCCGCCGGACGCGTCGAGCGCCCCTGCGGTCATCCCGTGGTACGCCCCGGTGAACGTCAGCAGTCCGCTGCGGCCGGTGGCGGTGCGCACCAGTTTCAGCGCGGCCTCGACGGCGTCGGTCCCGGCCGGTCCGCAGAACTGCACCCGTGCGTCGGCGGCCAGTCCCGGCGGCAGGGTGGCGAAGAGCTCGGTGGTGAAGGCGTCCTTGACCGGGGTGGCCAGGTCCAGGACGTGCAGCGGGGCACCGGAGTCGATGACCTTCTTGATCGCTTCGAGGACCACCGGGTGGTTGTGCCCGAGCGCCAGGGTCCCGGCCCCGGAGAGGCAGTCGAGGTAGCGCCGCCCGTCCGCCCCCTCGATGGTGAGCCCGCGCGCGCGTACGGGCACGATCGGCAGCGAGCGCGCGTACGTCCGGGCGGCGGACTCGCGCAGCGACTGCCGCCGCAGGATGCCCTCGTGGGCGACCGCCGACCGGTCGGCGGCGGGCGGACCGCCGAGCGGCGCGCCCTGTTGTGCGACGACTGCCGGAGCAGGTTCGGTCACGGCCACGACTGCTGGTCCTCCCCCAGGTGTGCCTTTTGTACGGAATGGCGCACCTTGCCCCGCAGGGTTGAACGCCGACCGGTTATCCCTCGTACGTACCAACGACAGTGACCCCGAAGGATCACGGGCAATCAGAAGATCCTTCCGGCGGGGGAACCGCGGCCCTGCCGTTGGCCGTCCCCATCGGCACCGGCATAGTGGTGGCGGTCTCCGGCACCCGTGGACACCGCCCGCCACCGCACCGGTGCCGCGCACCCGCCGCCGTACCGCCTCGTCCGTCACGTTCGAAGTCCCAGGGGGATCAAGAGATGCGACCCATACGCCCGACCCGCGCCGTTCGTCAGGGGAGGAGCGCGCGTCGCAGAAGTGCGCCCCTGATGTCCGCCGCAGGACTCGTTGCCGCGCTCGCGCTGACGGTCACGGCCTGCGGGCCGACCGAGGACGGCGCCGCCGGTACGCCGAGCACGCCGGCGACCGGTTCCGCGGCCGCGACGGGCGGTTCGGGCGACGACAAGATCCAGATCCCGGACGATCTCAAGGACCGGCTCAAGGAGCACGGGATCGACCTGGACAAGTGGAAGAACGGCGACTGGAAGAACTGGAACAAGGACGACTGGCTGCGCGAGGCCGAGGACTTCGTCAACCCGATCATCGCGGACCTGTGGAACCCGGACCGCATGAAGGACGCGGACAAGCAGCCGCAGAAGCCCGTCGACAACGACATCTCGGGCGACGAGGGCGTCACGGACCCGATCCCGGTCCGCCTTCCGGCGAAGGCCGCCAAGGCTCCGTACCACTCCGCCGCCCCCGAGTCCGGGCGGCTGCTGTTCGACGGTCCCGAGGGGTCGATGTCCTGTTCCGCCACGGTCGTGAAGGACCCGGCGCACCCGGGCAAGTCCAACCTGGTGTGGACCGCGGGTCACTGCGTGCACGCGGGCGCGAAGGGCGGCTGGTACCGCAACGTCGCCTTCGTCCCCTCGTACAACGACCAGGCCCGCCCGGTCTCCCAGGAGACGACCCGCGAGCAGATCGCACCGTACGGCGTGTGGTGGGCCAAGAGCGCCTACACCTCCGCCCAGTGGATCTCCCAGGGCGGCCCGACCGGCGGCGAGGGCGCCCCGTACGACTTCGCGGTGCTGAACGTCACCTCGGAGAAGGGTTCGGGCAAGTCCCTGGAGGAGACGGTCGGTTCGGCCCTCCCGGTGGAGTTCAACGCACCGGCCGTGCCGAAGATCGCGAGCATGGAGGCGACCGGTTACCCGGCCGCCCCGCCGTTCGACGGCGAGCGCCTGTACCAGTGCAAGGACAAGCCGGGCCGCCTCGCGATCAAGCCCGCGCAGCCCACGATGTACCGCATCGGCTGCAGCATGACCGGCGGTTCGTCCGGCGGCGGCTGGGTGGCGCAGGGCCAGGACGGCAAGCCCGCACTGGTCTCCAACACCTCGATCGGCCCGGTCACCGCGGGCTGGCTGGCCGGTCCGCGTCTCGGTCCCGAGGCCAAGGCCATCTACGAGAAGGCCGGTTCACGCTAAATGTCCCGCCGCGGGCGCACCCTCGACGGTGCGCCCGCACGGGTCCGCGGCACAGCGCCCGGGCCCTTCTGCTACCTTCCCGCACGGCAGTTCCGTACATGACGCCTCTCCGCAAGACACTTCTTTGCATGACGCGGTCATGACACTTCTGCACATCCGGTACATCCAGGGGGAAACATTTCCATGCGATCCATACGTCCGCTGCTGGCCGCCACCGGCCTCGCCGCGGCACTCGCGCTGACCGCCACGGCCTGCGGCCCCACCGAGGACAAGGCCTCCGGCGGCGACAAGGCGTCGGCTCCGGCAGCCTCGACTCCCGCGGGGGACGCCTCCGCGGGAGGCGCGTCCGCCGGGAACGGCGACGTCACCCTGCCCAAGGACATCGCCGACAAGCTCAAGGAGCACGGCGTCGACCCCGAGAAGTGGAAGAACGGGGAGTGGCAGAACTGGGACAAGGACAAGTGGCTGCGCGAGGCCAAGGACTTCGTCAACCCGGTCATCGAGGGCCTGTGGAAGCCCGAGCGGATGCGGAGCGCCAAGGACCCGATCAAGACGGCGTCCGCGAGTGACCTCTCCGGCGGACAGAACGTCAGCGACCCCGTCCCGCGCCCGGTGCAGGCCCAGCGCGAGAAGACCCCGTACACCAAGCACGGCGCCCCGGTCGGGAAGCTCTTCTTCGACTCCCCCAAGGGCCACATGGTCTGCTCCGGCACCGTGGTCAAGGACGTGAACAACCCCGGGAAGTCCAACCTCGTCTGGACGGCCGGGCACTGCGTGCACGCGGGCGGCGCGGGCGGGTGGTACCGCAACCTCATCTTCGTCCCCGCGTACAACAACAACGCCCTGTCGCCGACCGCCCTCCAGGCGGCACCGCCGCAGGAGGAGGCTCCGTACGGCGCCTACTGGGCGGACTGGATCTCGACCTCCGGCGAGTGGATCAGGGGCGGCGGCCCGACCGGCGGCAACGGCGCTCCGTACGACTACGCGGTCATGCACGTGAAGCCCGAGAAGGGCCGCAAGTCGCTGGAGGAGACCGTCGGCACCGCGGTGCCGGTCGACTTCAACGCGCCCGACACCCGGCGGATCAGCGCGATGGGCGCGTGGGGCTACCCGGCGGGCCCGCCCTACGACGGCTACGTCATGCACAAGTGCGTGGACCGTCCGGGCCGCCTGTCGCTGAGCCCGTCCACGCCCGCGATGCACCGCATCGGCTGCACCATGACCGGCGGTTCGTCCGGCGGCGGCTGGTTCATGAACCGCGCGGGCGGCGGCCTCAGCCTGGTCTCCAACACCTCGATCGGCCCGGTGACGCACGGCTGGCTGGCCGGCCCGCGCCTCGGCAAGGGCGCGGAGCAGATCTACACGATGATGAGCAAGCGGTTCGGCAGCAGCTGACCCGCACGCGAAAGGCCGGTGGCCGGCACCCTCATGACGAGGGTGCCGGCCACCGGCCTTTGTGCTGCTCACCGACTTGTGTGCTGCCCACCGGCCTGTGTGCTGTTCACCGGCCTGTGTGCTGTTCACCGGCCTGTGTGCTGCGTACGAAGCCGCGGTGCCTCAGTGCGCGGTGGGGGTGAACGTGGCGAACTCCGCCGCCAGTTCCTCGTGCACCCGCGCCTTGAGCAGCGTGCCCTCCTCGGTGTGCTCCTCGGAGATCACCTCGCCCTCGGCGTGCGCCCGCGAGACCAGGGCGCCCTGGATGTACGGCACGAGCACCTCGACCTCGACCGAGGGGCGCGGCAGTTCGCGGTCGATGATCTCCAGGAGTTCCTCGAAGCCCTGGCCCGTGCGGGCCGAGACCGCGATGGCGCGCTTCTCGATGCGCAGCAGCCGCTGGAGGACGACCGGGTCGGCCGCGTCCGCCTTGTTGATCACGACGATCTCCGGCACGTCGAGCGCGCCGACGTCACGGATCACCTCGCGCACGGCGGCCAACTGCTCCTCCGGCGCCGGGTGCGAGCCGTCCACCACGTGCAGGATGAGGTCGGAGTCGCCGACCTCCTCCATGGTGGAGCGGAACGCCTCGACGATGTGGTGCGGGAGGTGCCGGACGAATCCGACGGTGTCCGCCAGCGTGTAGAGCCGCCCGCTGGGCGTCTCGGCCCGGCGCACGGTCGGGTCGAGGGTGGCGAACAGCGCGTTCTCCACCAGCACGCCCGCGCCCGTGAGGCGGTTGAGCAGCGAGGACTTGCCCGCGTTGGTGTACCCGGCGATGGCGACCGAGGGCACCTTGTTGCGCCTGCGCTCCTGGCGCTTGAGGTCGCGGCCGGTCTTCATCTCCGCGATCTCCCGGCGCATCTTCGCCATCTTCTCGCGAATGCGACGCCGGTCGGTCTCGATCTTGGTCTCACCGGGACCACGCGTGGCCATGCCGCCACCGCCGCCGCCACCCATCTGACGGGAGAGCGACTGGCCCCAGCCCCGGAGCCTCGGCAGCATGTACTGCATCTGCGCGAGGGCGACCTGTGCCTTGCCCTCACGGGACTTGGCGTGCTGGGCGAAGATGTCGAGGATCAGCGCGGTCCGGTCGACCACCTTGACCTTGACGACGTCTTCGAGATGGATGAGCTGGCCGGGGCTGAGCTCACCGTCGCAGACGACGGTGTCGGCGCCGGTCTCCAGGACGATGTCCCGCAGTTCCTGCGCCTTGCCCGAGCCGATGTACGTCGCCGGGTCCGGCTTGTCGCGCCGCTGCACGACACCGTCGAGCACGAGGGCTCCGGCGGTCTCGGCGAGCGCCGCCAGCTCTGCGAGGGAGTTGTCCGCGTCCTGCGCGGTCCCCGAGGTCCACACACCGACCAGCACGACGCGCTCCAGGCGCAGCTGCCGGTACTCGACCTCGGTGACGTCCTCGAGCTCGGTGGAGAGTCCGGCGACGCGGCGCAGCGCGGCACGCTCGGAGCGGTCGAACTGGTCGCCGTCCCGCTCTCCGTCGATCTCGTGGCTCCAGGCGACGTCCTCTTCCATCAGGGCATCGGCCCGCAGGCTGTCTGTGATGTTGTCGTTCTTGGAAGGGGAAGAAGTGGAGGGGGTCATTGGGTCCTAACGTCGTGGTGTCGATGTGTGGTGGAGCCCTGCCGCCTCCCCTCGCGGGGAGACCGAAAGGCCCCGTCGACAGTCACAACGCGTAACGGTCCCGGATGATTCCCCCATCCGCACGTTCCGTCCGGCCGTGCCGTCGACCCGTCGATGGTCGCACGGCACGGCCCTGTCGTCACACGGGTTTATCGCCCGCCGCACCATCCGTCCCGCACGTGCTCAGCGGTGGACCTCCGGGCCATCCGTCGCCGCGCTGCGCCACTGCGGGTGCCCGGGCATCGGCGGCGTCCTCTGCCCGTACAGCCACGCCTGGAAGAATCCGGAGAGATCGCGTCCGGCGACGTCCGAGGAGAGCTTCACGAAGTCCGCCGTGGTGGCCACCGCGTCACGGTGCTCGCTCACCCAGCGCCGCTCGACCGTGTCGAAGGCCTTCTCGCCGATCTCCTGGCGCAGTGCGTACAGGACGAGCGCGCTGCCGTCGTAGACGACGGGACGGAAGATGCTGATCTTCTGGCCGGGCCGGGAGGGCTTCGGCGCGGCCGGCGGGCCGCCCGCCTTCCGCCAGCCGTCGGAGTTGGTGTACGCCGCCTTCATGCGCTCCTCAAGAGGGCGCTCCTTCTCGGCGTACAGCGCCTCGTACCAGGTGGCGTGCCCCTCGTTGAGCCACAGGTCGGACCAGGACCGCGGCGAGACGCTGTTGCCGAACCAGTGGTGCGCCAGCTCGTGCACCATGATCGAGTCGACGTACCACTCCGGGTATCCGGTGCCGGTGAACAGGGACCGCTCGAAGAGCGACAGCGTCTGCGTCTCCAGCTCGAAGCCGGTGTCGGCCTCGGCGATCAGCACTCCGTACGTCTCGAAGGGGTAGCGCCCGACGCGCTCCTCCATCCACTCCAGGTGTGCCGGGGTCTTCTTCAGCCACGGTTCCAGCCTCTGCGCGTCGGCGGCCGGAACCACGTCCCGCACCGGCAGTCCGTGCGGCCCCGTGCGGTGCAGGACGGCCGACTTCCCGATCGACACCTGGGCGAGCTCGGTCGCCATGGGGTGCTGGGTGCGGTACGTCCAGACCACGGCCTCCTGCGCCCCCTTCACCGCGCGGGGCTTCGCGGAGGGCAGTCCGTTGGCGACGACGGTGTGCTCCTTGGGCGCGGTCACCCGGAAGGTGAAGTACGCCTTGTCGGAGGGGTGGTCGTTGGACGGGAAGACGCGGTGCGCGGCGTCGGCCTGGTTGGCCATGGCGAGCCCGTCGCCGGTGCGTACCCAGCCGCCGTCGGAGGCGTTGCCGACGGGGTTGCTGGTGTGCCGGACGGTGATGATCGTGCGGCTCCCCCTGTGCACGGGTTTCGCCGGGGTGATCACCAGGTCCTCGCCGGACGTGGCGTACCGCGCGCGTGTGCCGTTCACCTCGACGGACTGCACGGTGCCGTGCGCGAAGTCGAGGTTGACGTGCTCCAGGGTCTGGGTCGCCCGCGCCTCGATCCTGGTCACCGCGTTCAGCGGCTTGCTGTTGTCGCCGCCGTAGGTGAGCCCGATGTCGTACGAGAGGACGTCGTACCCGGGATTGCCCAGGTGCGGGAAGAGGCTGTCGCCGATCCCCAGGGGGACGGGCGCGGGCAGGACGGCGCCGACGAGGGAGGCGGACGCGACGGCCAGCAGGGCGGCACGCAGGCGCCGGGAGGTGAGCAGCATGAACTACCGCTATCAGCGCCGCAGTCCGCAGGCGGGGACGGCACGCACCGCACCACTCGAACGGGGTCGGACTCCTGCGCGCGGGTGACCCGGTCGCAGCGCCCCCCTCGCATGCCTCCGGCCGTGGTGTCAGGCCGTCGCCGGGTGCTGGGCGCGGCTGACGTCGTACACGCCCGCGACCTCGCGCATGGCCCGCATGAGTGCCGGGAGCCGGGCCGCGTCGGTGAGCTGCAGGGTGTACGTGTGCCGTACCCGCTGCTCGGAGGGCGGCTCCACGGTGGCGGAGACGACTTCGGCACCGGCCGTGGCGATCGCCTCGGTGAGGTCGGCCAGCAGGTGCGGGCGGCCGAAGGACTCCGCGACGAGGGTGACGCGCAGATCGGCGGTGCCCTGCTGCCAGCGCACCCCGACCGGTTCCCGCCCCAGCGCCCGCATCCGGGCGACGGCGGCACAGCCCTCGCGGTGCACGGTGACGACGCCGCCGCGGACGACGAAGCCGAGCACCTGGTCGGGCGGTACGGGCGTACAGCATCCGGCGAGCCGCACGGTGGCGTCCGGCAGGTCCGTCACCGCGTTCTCCACGACGGGCCGCGGAGCGCCCTCGGGGGCCACTGGAGCGCCCGGCAGCGCGGGGGCCGCCCCGGTGGCCCGGGCGGTCTCCGCGTCCGGTTCGGCGGCCTGTGGCGGCCCCGCGTCGTGCGCGCTGTCCGGATCGGCGAGCCAGCCCGCGATGGCGATGCGCGCGGCGGGCGTCCGGGCGTGGTCCAGCCAGTCGGGCGAGGGTTCCGACGCGGCGTCGTGCGCGAGGAGCAGCTGCACGCTGTCGCCGTCGCGCAGCACGGTGCTGAGGGTGGCCAGGCGGCCGTTGACGCGGGCGCCGATGCAGGCGTGCGCGGCCTCGCCGTACTGGGCGTACGCGGCGTCGACACAGCTCGCCCCTGCGGGCAGCCCCAGCGTGCCGCCGTCGGAGCGGAACACGGTGATCTCGCGGTCCTGGGCGAGGTCGGCGCGCAGGGACGTCCAGAAGGCGTCGGGGTCGGGGGTGGACTCCTGCCACTCCAGGAGCCGCGACAGCCAGCCGGGCCTGGTGGGGTCGATCCGTTCGCCGTCGGCCGCGGTGTCGCTGCCGTCGGGCTGTGCGTACGGGTTGCCGAGGGCGACGACGCCCGCTTCGGCGACCTTGTGCATCTGGTGCGTACGGATGAGGATTTCGGCGACCGCACCGTCGGCGCCCGCGACGGCGGTGTGCAGCGACTGGTACAGGTTGAACTTGGGCGACGCGATGAAGTCCTTGAACTCGGAGATCACCGGGGTGAAACAGGTGTGCAGTTCGCCCAGCACCGCATAACAGTCGGCGTCCTCGCCGACCAGCACCAGCAGCCGTCCGAAGTCCGTGCCGCGCAGTTCGCCGCGCTTGCGCGACACCCTGTGCACCGAAACCGAGTGCCGGGGCCGGACGACGACTTCGGCGGAGATGCCCGCCTCTTTGAGGACGCCGCGTACGTTCTCCGCGATGGGGGCGAGCGGGTCGCCGTCGGCGGCGTTGCCGTCGATGAGCGCACGGGTGCGCGCGTAGTCGTCGGGCTCCAGGATGGCGAAGACGAGGTCTTCGAGTTCGGTCTTGAGCGCCTGGACGCCGAGCCGCTCGGCGAGCGGGATGAGGACGTCGTGGGTGACCTTGGCGATGCGGGCCTGTTTCTCGGGACGCATCACACCGAGGGTGCGCATGTTGTGCAGTCGGTCGGCGAGTTTGATCGACATCACGCGTACGTCGTTGCCGGTGGCGACGAGCATCTTGCGGAAGGTCTCGGGCTCGGCGGCGGCCCCGTAGTCGACCTTCTCCAGCTTGGTGACGCCGTCGACGAGGAAGCAGACCTCGTTGCCGAACTCCTCGCGCACCTGGTCCAGCGTCACCTCGGTGTCCTCGACGGTGTCGTGGAGGAGGGAGGCGGTCAGGGTGGTGGTCTCGGCGCCCAGTTCGGCCAGGATCAGGGTGACGGCCAGCGGGTGTGTGATGTACGGCTCACCGCTCTTGCGCATCTGGCCGCGGTGCGAGGACTCGGCGAGGACGTAGGCCCGGCTGAGGATGGTCAGGTCGGCGTCCGGATGGTGGGCGCGATGGGCCTCGGCCACATGGGCGATCGCGTCCGGGGTCCGGCCGCGCGCGGTGGGACCGAGCAGCGCGGCCCGGCCCAGCCGCCGCAGGTCGATCCTGGGACGGCCGCGCCTGCGACCCTGCGCGGCCCTCGGGAGTGCCGCCGGCTGGGTCAGCGGGCGGAACTCCGGGGACACACCGTTGGGGTTGGTGGCCTCTGCACTCATGGGCACCTCCGGCAGCCTCGACCGGCGGTGGGCGGGTGGTGACTCCCCCTGCCTTCGTCGGGAGTGTCCCGTCCGGGCCGGTGCTTGATGCTATCGAGCCCACCATGCGGTGCTGACCGGGTCCCGCCCGGCGTGAACCGGATCACCCATTCGAGCGAAGGTTTACGCGAGGCCGTTTTGTACTGCTTCGAGCCAGGACGGGTCGATCTGCCCCTCCGCGACGATCACTGCGGGGCCGGTCATCTCGACGGCGCCGTCCGGTCGTTCGGTGATCACCAGACGTCCGCCGAGCACGTCCACGGTGTACGTCACGGGGGCGCCGGTGACGGCCGGGTCGGCCCCGTCGCGGCGGGCGGCGGCCACCGCGACGGCGCACGCGCCGGTGCCGCAGGAGCGGGTCTCGGCGGCGCCGCGCTCGTGCACCCGCATCGCGACGTGGCGCGGGCCCCGGTCGACGACGAACTCCACGTTGACGCCTTCGGGGTAGACGCTCGCGGGACGGAACGGCGGAGGGTCGTACAGGGTCCCGGCGTGTGCCAGGTCCTCGACGAAGGCGACCGCGTGCGGGTTGCCCATGTTGACGTTGGTGGCGGGCCAGGAGCGGCCGTCCACGGTGACGGTGGCGGTGTCCTCGGGGAGCACCGCGCGGCCCATGGAGACGGTGACGTCGCCGTTCTTGTCGAGGTGGACGTGCTTGACGCCGCCCCGGGTGGCCACCGCGAGGTCGCCGCCGTCGGTCAGTCCGGCGTGCTGGAGGTAGCGGGCGAAGACGCGCACGCCGTTGCCGCACATCTCGGCGACGGAGCCGTCGGCGTTGCGGTAGTCCATGAACCACTCGGCCTCGTCGGCCATCGCCCGCGCCTCGGGGTGCGCGGCGGAGCGCACGACGTGCAGCAGTCCGTCGCCGCCGATTCCGGCGCGGCGGTCGCACAGCCTGGCGACGACGGCCGGCGGCAGCTCCAGGGCGTTCTGGAAGTCCGGAACGATCACGAAGTCGTTCTCGGTTCCGTGGCCCTTGAGGAAGGCGATCGGGGCAGGTGCGGCGGATGCGGTGGTCACGCGGTCCATCGTACGGGGAGGCTCCGACAACTGATCTTCGGCCGCCCGTGCCGCACCCGGTGGGGCCACCGTCCGCTTCCGGGGAGATCCTCCGGGCCCGGTGGGATCAGCGGAGTCGGGCCACGCGCCAGACCGCCAGCGCGACGAGCGCGACGCACACCGCCGCGTACAGGAGCGCGACGCGCCAGTTCGCACGGCCGCCCGCGCCCTTGGCGGGCAGTCCCGGCCAGGTGTAGCCGACGCGGCGGGCGGCCATCATGCCCCAGCCCGCCGCACAGCAGCTGATCAGCAGTCCGAGCATGGCGACGACCGCACCGCCGTCGCCGATCTCGAAGGCGAGCGGGAAGGCGAACATCAGCGAGCCGACGGCCGCGAGCCCGACGATGGGGGCGAGCTGCCAGATCCGCAGGCGACGCTGCGGGCGCAGCTCGACCTCGACCTCCGCCTCGGGGGCGGGCAACCCGGGGACCTCGGGCAGCTCCGGCACGTCGGAGTGCTCGCCCGGCAGCCGGGACGCGTTCTCCGGTCCGTCGGGACTCAGTTCTTCGGGCCCGTCAGGACTCAACCGCTCCGGTTCTTCCTGTGCTCTGTCGCGAGGGCCGGCCTCCATCGCCACGCGCCCTCCCCACTCGGACTCCAACGGTCGATCGAAGCTCGATGATGGCACGCGCACGGGCACCCCATTGACGCGCTGAGCGTCCCGATGCCATCACGTGATCAGGCTGTGACCGCTCGTTCGAGCAACGCCAGCGCCTGGTGCGGGAGTTCCGCACGGTGCTCGGCGGCGCCGCTCAGCCAGTGGACCCGCGGGTCGCGGCGGAACCAGGAGTCCTGGCGGCGCGCGAACCGCTTGGTGGCGCGCACGGTCTCGGCCCGCGCCTCGTCCTCGGTGCACTCCCCCGCGAGCGCGTCGAGCACCTGTTGGTACCCGAGCGCGCGCGAGGCCGTGATGCCCTCGCGCAGCCCCTGCGCCTCCAGGGTGCGCACCTCCTCGACGAGCCCCGCCTCCCACATCCGGTCCACGCGGGTGGCGATGCGTTCGTCGAGTTCGGGGCGGGCCACGTCGACGCCGATCTGCACGGTGTCGTACACCGACTCGTGACCGGGGAGGTTGGCGGTGAAGGGGCGGCCGGTGATCTCGATCACTTCGAGGGCGCGGACGATGCGGCGGCCGTTGCTGGCGAGGATCGCGCGGGCCGCGTCGGGGTCGGCGGCGGCGAGCCTCAGATGGAGCGCGCCGGGCCCCTCGGCGGCCAGTTCCGCCTCCAGGCGGGCGCGCACCTCGGGGTCGGTGCCGGGGAACTCCATGACGTCGATGGCGCCCTTGACGTACAGGCCGGACCCTCCGACGAGTACGGGCGTGCGGCCCTCGGCGAGGAGGCGGTCGATCTCCTTGCGGGCGAGGCGCTGGTACTCGGCGACGTTCGCCGTGACGGTGACGTCCCAGATGTCGAGGAGGTGGTGCGGGATGCCGCCGCGCTCCTCGGGCGTCAGCTTCGCGGTGCCGATGTCCATCCCCCGGTAGAGCTGCATGGAGTCGGCGTTGACGACCTCGCCGCCGAAATGCCGGGCGAGGGCGACGCCCAGATCGGACTTTCCGGCCGCGGTGGGACCGACGACGGCGATGACCCGCGGTGCGGGAGCTGCTGTTCTCACTGCCCCAGTCTCGCAAACACCGGGCACTGTCCCCGAACGAGCGACGTGACGGCACGCGTGTGGGTTCGTTGCCTGTTGCGAGGTTCCGCACGCCGGTTGACGCACCGGTTTCTCCGGGCGGCGCAATGGGACGCACCGGAAAGCGCGGTATTTCGCCCACACGAGTACGTTATGGAGTAGTTATGGGCGTTTTTGCAATGTTCCGCCGCAAGTCCAAGGACGCCGCGGAGGTGTCAACCGAGGAGGGGCAGACCGCCACTCCGTCGGCCGACGCCGCCACGGCCGCTGCGACCACGGAGAAGGCCGACGAGGCGAAGACCGGAGCCGAGGCTTCGGACGGTGCTTCGGCGGACGTCTCCTCCCCGGCCGTGCAGGACGCTCCGGAGGCCGCCGACGCGGAGACCGGGGCGGACGACGCGGAGGGGATGGAGATCCCCAAGCAGCAGTCCGCCGACGAGGCCGCGGACAATGAGGTCGGCGAAAGCGCCCGCAAGTAGCCCGGAATCGGCTCCGCCACCACGGACCGGCCCGGGCGTGAACCGAACGATCCCCACGAGGGAAGGTGAACCCATGGGCTTCCTGGACAATCTGAAGGCCAAGCTGGCTCCGGCCAAGGAGAAGGCCGCGGACCTCGCGCAACAGCACGGGGGCAAGATCGAGCAGGGCCTCGACAAGGCCGCTCAGGCGGTCGACTCCAAGACCAAGGGCAAGTACAGCAGCCAGATCCAGTCGGGCACGGGCAAGGCCAAGGACGCCCTGGACCGTCTCTCGACCAAGGACGACGGCGGCACTCCGCCGCCTCCGCCGCCGGCCTCCTGACACGTCGGCGCGCTCACGGGAACGGCCGCGGAACCATTTCGGTTCCGCGGCCGTTCCCGTGGTACGAAGCGCACCTTGGCAACTCCAGAAGGCAACAGGCGGCGAGTCCCGGTCAGGACCGGGCAGCTCTCAAGTCCCGACCGCCCTCAAGTCCCGACCGCTCTCAGGTCCCGACCGCCCTCAGGACCAGGCCGCCACGAAGTAGCCCACGCCGTACGGAGCCTCCTCGTACAGCAGGCGCCCGCCCAGGCCCGTCCCCTCCGCCGCGCCCGCGAGCACCTGCCAGGGGGCCCGGCCGGACACCTTCAGGACGTACGCCAGATCCTCGTCCAGCGCGAGCAGGGCCTCGGTGTCGGCGTCACCCAGCGCACGGGCGGCGTCGGCGTCGAAGCCCTCGGCCCGCTCGTCCAGGTAGCCGGGGGCCTTGAGGGTGCGGCAGGCGCTGCCGTCGCCCATCACCAGGAGCGCGACCCGGTCCGCCCGCCGGGCGAGCTCCCGGCCCGCCTCGGCGCAGCGCTCCCCCTCCAGGGGTTCGCCGACGCCCAGGCCCTCGACGGGGGCGCCGTTCCACCCCGTACGCCCGAGCAGCCAGGCGCCCACCGCGAGCGAGTCCGGGAGGGGCCTGGCGGCGGCTCCCTCCGGGGTGTCCGCGCCGAGGCGGACCTCCAGGTCGACGCCGAAGCCCGCGAAGCTCCCCCGGGCGCCCTGGGGGTGCGGTCCGCGCCGGTCCTGCCCGGCGGGTCCGATCACGACGAGCAGGTCGGGCCGGGAGGCGGCGAGGACTCCCAGGGCGTCCGCGCAGGCGTCCCGGGCGGCGTCCAGTTCCGCCGAGGCACCGGCGGCGACCTCGGGGACGAGCAGCGGCGGACAGGGGCATACGGCGGCGGCTACGAGCATGAGCGGCAGCCTAACGCGGGGCCCGGCCGCCAGAGGGGCCCGGACGCTAAAGGGGCCCGGAGTCCCACTCCAGCTCGTGCACCACGAAGCGGTACGGATAGGACTGGCCGAAACTGCCCTCGCCGACCAGCAGCCACCCGTCCGACGTCCGGTAGCGGCGCACCCGCTGGGCGCGCAGGGGCAGCCGGGGCCGGTACTCCAGGACGAGCCCCCGCAGGTGCTGCAGCGCGTCCTGGTACGTGCCGTCGAAGGTGCCGAGCAGTTCCAGCGGCACGGGCTCGCTGCGCCCGTTGACGACCGGCTTGTGCACCAGAAGTGCCCAGCGGGCCACCGGCCCTCCAGGACCGGTGCCCGGCGTCGCGTCCCCCGTGATCATCAGGCGATGCTGCATCCTCCGGCGGCCGCGGGCAAGGGCTCGGGCACGCCGATCTTCGGCAGGCCGAGCATGACGCCGGGGCCCTGCTGGGGTTCGGCGTTGCGCTTCTCCCAGGCGTCACCGGCCCGGGTGCGGCGCACGGCCTTGGCCTCGCCCTCGGCGAGCAGGTGGTGCGGGGCGGCGTAGGTGATCTCGACGGTCACCACGTCGCCGGGGCGCACCTCCTGGTCGGGCTTGGTGAAGTGCACCAGGCGGTTGTCGGGGGCGCGCCCCGACAGGCGCAGGGTGGCGCCGTCCTTGCGGCCCTCGCCCTCGGCGACCATGACGTCCAGGGTGCGGCCGACCTGCTTCTTGTTCTCCTCCCAGGAGATCTCCTCCTGGAGGGCGACCAGACGCAGGTAGCGCTCCTGGACGACCTCCTTGGGGATCTGGTTGTCCATCGTGGCGGCGGGGGTGCCGGGGCGGATGGAGTACTGGAAGGTGAAGGCGTTGGTGAAGCGGGCCTCGCGGACCGTGTGCATCGTCTGCTCGAAGTCCTCCTCGGTCTCGCCGGGGAAGCCCACGATGATGTCGGTGGAGATGGCGGCGTCCGGCATCGCGGCGCGCACCCGCTCGATGATCCCGAGGAAGCGCTCCTGGCGGTACGAGCGGCGCATCGCCTTGAGGATCGTGTCCGAGCCGGACTGGAGCGGCATGTGCAGCTGCGGCATCACGTTCGGCGTCTCGGCCATGGCGGCGATGACGTCGTCGGTGAAGTCGCGCGGGTGCGGCGAGGTGAAGCGGACGCGCTCCAGGCCCTCGATCTTCCCGCAGGCGCGCAGCAGCTTGCTGAAGGCCTCGCGGTCGCCGATGTCGGACCCGTACGCGTTGACGTTCTGCCCGAGCAGCGTGATCTCGGAGACGCCCTCGGCGACCAGGGCCTCGATCTCGGCGAGGATGTCGCCGGTCCTGCGGTCCTTCTCCTTGCCGCGCAGCGCGGGCACGATGCAGAAGGTGCAGGTGTTGTTGCAGCCCACCGAGATGGAGACCCAGGCGGCGTAGGCGCTCTCGCGGCGCGTGGGCAGCGTCGAGGGGAACGCCTCCAGCGACTCGGCGATCTCGACCTGCGCCTCTTCCTGGATGCGGGCGCGCTCCAGCAGCACCGGCAGCTTGCCGATGTTGTGCGTGCCGAAGACGACGTCCACCCAGGGGGCCCGCTTGGTGATCGTGTCGCGGTCCTTCTGCGCCAGGCAGCCGCCGACCGCGATCTGCATGCCGGGCCGCTTGGTCTTCATCGGCGCGAGCCGCCCGAGATTGCCGTACAGCTTGTTGTCGGCGTTCTCGCGGACCGCGCACGTGTTGAAGACGACGACGTCGGCGTCACCGTCTGCCCCCTCGGGCGCGCGGACGTATCCCGCGCCCTCCAGGAGGCCCGACAGGCGCTCGGAGTCGTGGACGTTCATCTGGCACCCGTAAGTGCGCACCTCGTATGTCTTCTCGCTCATCTCGCCCACCAGGGTACGGGGCCCGCCGGGTGCGGGGCGTCGCGCGGGGGTGGCCGGGGGCCCGGGCGGCGGGCCGGTGCCGGTTGCCTCTGGTCGGGTGGGGCGGTGAGCTGGCAGGATCGCGCGCATGCTCGCCTCCTTCGCCCGCATCGGTCGCCGTCGTGCCCTCCAGGGGGCGGTGGCGCTGCTCGCCGTGTGCGGGCTGCTGCTGTGGTGGCTGCTGCCGTCCCGGCTGCCGTCGCCGGAGGGGCGGATCACCTTCAGTACGGGGGTGCCCACGGGGGTCTACCAGCGGTACGGGGTGCTCCTTGAGGAGGCGCTGCGGCAGCACATGCCGAAGGTCGGGGTGACCCTGCGCACCAGCGAGGGCTCGCAGCAGAACCTCAAGCGGGTGGCGAACGGCGAGGCCGACTTCACGGTGGCCACCGCGGATGCCGTCGCGAAGTACCAGCGCGACCACAGCGAGGGCGCACGGCGGCTGCGCGGCTGCGCGCGGCTGTACGACGACTACGTGCAGCTGGTGGTGCCGACGGACTCGGCGATCCGTACCGTCGCCGACCTGCGCGGCAAGCGGGTTGCGGTGGGGCAGGAGGGCTCCGGGGTGCGGCTGGTGTCGAACCGGCTGCTCGCCGCCGCCGGGCTCGACCCCGAGCAGGGGGTGCGGCCGGTGTCGATAGGGATCGACACGATGCCGGGGCAGCTGGAGAAGGACGAGATCGACGCCTTCTTCTGGTCGGGCGGACTGCCCACCAGCGCGGTGCGCGATCTGTCGGAGCGCATGTCGGTACGGCTGGTGCCGCTCGGCCCGGAGCTGGTGGACGCCCTGCAGCGGCCCGGTGACATCACCCGGTACTACCGCTCCGCGGTGATGCCCGCCGACGCGTACGCGAAGGTCAGCAACAAGGCGGCGGTGCCGACGGTCGCGGTGGCCAACCTGCTGGTGACGACGGACCGTACGGATCCGGAACTGACCGAGCGGTTCACGCAGACGGTGATCGCCAGCCGGGACCGGATCGGGCGCCAGGTGCACGCGGCGCAGCTGGTGGACCTGCGGACGGCCATCTACACCGATCCGCTGCCGCTGCACGAGGGGGCGGCCCGCTACTACCGGTCGGCGAAGCCGTAGCGGTCAGGGCTGGGTCCGGGGGACGGTCACCGTCACGCGCAGGCCGTGGGGTTCGTTGGCGTCGTACGTGATGGTGCCGCGGCCCGCGAGGAGCAGCGCCCGGGAGATCGACAGGCCGAGGCCGGAGCCCTTGATGTTCTGGTGGCGGTTGCTGCGCCAGAACCGGTCGCCGACCCGGGCCAGCTCGTCCTCGGTGAGGCCGGGCCCGCCGTCCGCGACGACGACGGTGCAGGTGTGGCCGCCCGAGGCGACGGTGACCGTGACGTCCTCGCCGGGCGGCGTGAACTTCAGCGCGTTGTCGATCACCGCGTCGAGCGCGCTGGAGAGGGCCACCGGGTCCGCCCACGCGGTGACGGCCTCGGAGCCGCTGCGCAGCAGACGTACCCCCTTGTCGTCGGCGAGCGGTGCCCAGGCCGCGACGCGTTCGGTGGCGAGTTCGCCGAGGTCGGTGAGGCGGAGGTCGGCGGGGGCGTGCTCGGCCTGGGCCAGGTCGAGGAGGTCGTCGAGGACACGGGCGAGGCGCTTGCCCTCAGTGCGGACGGAGGCGATCTCCTCGTTGCCCTCGGGGAGTTCGAGGGCGAGCAGCTCGATGCGCAGGAGCAGTGCGGAGAGCGGGTTGCGGAGCTGGTGGGAGGCGTCGGCGACGAAGGCGCGCTGCTGTTCCAGGACGTCTTCGACGTTGTCGGCCATCTCGTTGAACGAACGGGCCAGGCGGCGCAGTTCCGGCGGGCCGCCGGCCGGGGCGACCCGGGAGTTCATCCGGCCGGTCGCGATGTCGTGGGTGGCCGCGTCCAGGACCCGTACCGGCCGCAGCACCCACCCGGTGAGGCGGAAGGCCGCGCCGATGGCCACGAACAGCGCGGCGAGCTCGCCCACCGCGATCAGCAGCCAGTCGTGCAGGATCCGCGAACGCAGGTGCCCGGTGGGCGAGTCGGTGACCACCACCGCGACCACGTCGCCGTCCCGCACCACCGGCGAGGCCACCACCAGCGTGTGGTCCTGCCACGGCCACACCTGCGGCGGGTCGTGGCTGCGGCGTCCGGCCAGCGCCTCCTGGAAGGCGTCCTTGGCGAGGTCGCCCGCCGCGGTCACCGTCCAGGCGGGCGGGGCGGCGGCCATGGCGTCGCCGTCGCGGTAGAAGACGCCGACCCGGATGCCGTACACGTCCTGGTAGCGGTGGAGTTCGGTCTCCAGGGTGGTCCTGCGCTCGTCCTCGGCGACGGCCTGCCGGCCCGTGGGCGGCGGGCGCTCGGTGACGAACTGGGCGAGGGCGGCGAAGCGCGCGGTGTCGTCGATGCGGTCGACCACCACCTGCTGCTGCTGTGCGGCCGCCATCCGTACGGCGAGCGGGAAGCCGAAGGCGATCAGCATGCCCGCGAGCAGGATGATCAGGAGCGGGAGGAGGCGGGTGCGCACGAGGAGTTACGTGTTCCGGGGCGCCCCGGCGTCGGGCGACTCCGGGGCGCTGGGGGCGTCGGGGCGGTCGGTGCCGCCCGGGGTGCCGGGGCCGTCGGGAGCCGCTGCGCCGCCCGGCGCGACCAGCCGGTAGCCGACGCCGCGCACCGTCTCTATCAGGGCGGGCATCCGCAACTTGGAGCGCAGCGAGGCGACGTGGACCTCCAGGGTGCGCCCGGTGCCCTCCCAACTGGTGCGCCACACCTCGCTGATGATCTGTTCCCGGCGGAAGACCACGCCGGGCCGCTGGGCCAGGAGCGCCAGGAGGTCGAACTCCTTGCGGGTGAGCTGGACGGCGGTGCCGTCGACGCTGACGCGCCGGGTGGGCAGTTCGATGCGTACGGGGCCGAGACAGACCGCCGTGTCGGCGGCCGGGGCGGGTGCCTCCCCGGTGGTGGTGCGCCTGCTCACCGCGTGGATGCGGGCGAGGAGTTCCCCGGTGTCGTACGGCTTGGTGACGTAGTCGTCGGCACCGAGGTTGAGGCCGTGGATGCGGGAGCGTACGTCGGCCCGCGCGGTCACCATGATCACCGGGGTGCTGGTGCGCTTGCGGATCTTGCCGCAGACCTCGTAGCCGTCCTGGTCGGGCAGGCCGAGGTCGAGCAGGACGACGCCGAAGGGCTCCTGCTCCTGGGGGGTGCGGTCGTCGGGCAGGAACGCCTGGAGGGCCTCTTCGCCGTTGCGGGCGTGGACGACCTGGAAGCCGTGCCGGGTGAGGACGGCGGAGAGCGCGGCGGCGACGTGGTTGTCGTCCTCGACGAGCAGCAGCCTCATGGATCTCCCCCTCCCTGCATCCCTGTTCTGGTGTGTGGCCTCAGCGTTTCCGACGTGTGGCCCCAGGGCATCCACGCCGATCCGGCCACGCTCCGTCAAGGCCCTTCCCGTCACGGGCTTGTTCCGTTATGGAGCCGGTATCCCCATCCCATGCCCTGTTCACGCAGAGTGTCCGGTTGCGGCCGGATCGTTATGCTCAATTTCCGCTCAGATGTAATGACGCTGGTAGCACTGGGTGACTAGGGTCCTCCCAACCGAGGAGGACGGAGCAAAAGCCGATGAGCGGAGTTTCAGTGACCAAGGGCGCCGAGGACGCGGTACCCGCGTCGGGCGATCTGGTCGTGCTGAGCAACGTCAACAAGCACTTCGGCGCGCTGCATGTGCTCCAGGACATCGACCTGACCATCGCCCGTGGCGAGGTCGTCGTCGTCATCGGACCCTCCGGGTCCGGGAAGTCCACGCTGTGCCGCACGATCAACCGCCTGGAGACGATCGACTCGGGCGACATCAGGATCGACGGGAAGCCCCTGCCCCAGGAGGGCAAGGAGCTGGCGCGACTGCGCTCCGACGTCGGCATGGTGTTCCAGTCGTTCAACCTCTTCGCCCACAAGACGATCCTGGAGAACGTCACGCTGGGCCAGATCAAGGTCCGCAAGACGGACAAGAAGACCGCGGAGGACAAGGCCCGCGCCCTGCTGGACCGGGTGGGCGTCGGCGCACAGGCGGACAAGTATCCGGCGCAGCTCTCCGGCGGTCAGCAGCAACGCGTCGCGATCGCACGGGCGTTGGCCATGGAGCCGAAGGTCATGCTCTTCGACGAGCCCACGTCGGCGCTCGACCCGGAGATGATCAACGAGGTCCTGGAGGTCATGCAGCAGCTGGCGCGCGACGGCATGACCATGGTCGTCGTCACGCACGAGATGGGCTTCGCCCGCTCCGCCGCGAACCGGGTCGTCTTCATGGCCGACGGGCGCATCGTCGAAGAGGCCACGCCGGACCAGTTCTTCAACAACCCGCGCAGCGACCGGGCCAAGGACTTCCTGTCGAAGATCCTGCACCACTGACAACTGCCGTTCACCGTACGACCGTTGCCAGGCGGGATACGGCTCCGACGACCAACGCTCTCACGACGTAAGGGATGTTCACGATGAAGCTCCGCAAGGTCAGCACCGCCGTTGTCGCGGTCGCCTCGCTCTCGCTCGCTGTCTCGGCCTGTGGTGGCGAGAGCAGCGGCGGCAAGGACGGCGACAAGATCGTCATCGGCATCAAGTACGACCAGCCCGGCATGGGTCTGAAGACGCAGGACGGCAAGTTCACCGGCTTCGACGTGGACGTGGCCCGTTACGTCGCCAAGGAGCTCGGCTACACCGAGGACAAGATCGAGTTCAAGCAGGCGCCCACCGCCGAGCGCGAGAACCTGATCAGCAACGGTGACGTGAAGTTCGTTGCCGGTACGTACACGATCAACGACAAGCGCAAGGCGAAGGTCGACTTCGCAGGCCCGTACTTCATGGCCCACCAGGACCTGCTGGTCCGCGCGGACGACAACTCGATCACCAAGGCCGAGGACCTCAACTCCAAGAAGCTCTGCTCGGTCACCGGCTCCACCTCCGCGCAGAACGTCAAGGAGAAGCTGGCCCCGAAGGCGAACCTCCAGACGCTCGGCGGCTACTCGGAGTGCCTCAACGGCCTGGAGAACAAGGCCGTCGACGCCCTGACGACCGATGGCACCATCCTCGCGGGCTACGCCGCGCAGAAGGAGAACCAGGGCAAGTTCAAGCTCGTCGGCCTCAAGCTGAGCGACGAGCCCTACGGCATCGGACTCAAGAAGGGCGACAAGGACCTTCAGGGCAAGATCAACGCCGCGCTGGAGAAGATGCAGAAGGACGGCTCGTGGAAGAAGGCCGTGGAGACCAACCTCGGCCCGGCCAACTACAAGGCCGACCCCGCGCCGGCCATCACCGAAAAGGGCTGAGCCAGCAGTGACTGACGCGCCGCCGGCTCCGGTCGGCGGCGCGCGCCACGATCCAACAAGGAGAGATCGCGGGGCATCGTGTTCGATTTTCTTAGTTCCGGGCAGTACGACCTGCTCGGCGCCTTCTGGGTGACGGTTCAGCTCACCCTCTACTCGGCGGTCGGCTCCCTCATATGGGGAACCGCGCTGGCCGCGATGCGGGTCAGCCCCGTGCCTCTCATGCGGGGCTTCGGTACGGCGTACGTGAACCTCGTCCGCAACACACCGCTGACGATCATCATGGTGGGCGCACTCCTCGGCCTGAACCAGACGCTCAACTACCAGCTCGGGGCGGAACGCTTCGAGGACATCGGCTTCCGGCTGGCGGTCCTCGCGATGGTCGCGTACACCGGGACCTTCGTCTGCGAGGCGCTGCGCTCGGGCATCAACACCGTCCCGGTCGGCCAGGCCGAGGCAGCCCGCGCGATGGGCCTCGGCTTCACCCAGGTGCTGACCCTCATCGTGCTTCCGCAGGCGTTCCGATCGGTCGTCGCTCCGCTGGCGAACGTGCTGATCGCCCTGACGAAGAACACCACGGTGGCCTCGGCGATCGGTGTCGCCGAAGCCTCGTTCCTGATGAAGAACATGGTCGAGAACGAGACCGACGCGCTCTTCGCCGTCTTCGGCGTGATCGCCCTCGGGTTCATCGTTCTGACCCTGCCCACTGGCTTGTTGCTCGGCTGGGTGTCCAAGCGAGTGGCGGTGAAGCGATGACGTCCGTTCTGTACGACGCCCCCGGGCCCGGTGCCAAGCGGCGCAACATCATCTACACGGTCGTCTTCGTCGTCGTCTTCGCCCTCGTGGCGTGGTGGCTGCTGGACGCCCTGGCGGCGAAGAAGCAGCTGGACGCGGAGAAGTGGAGCCCGTTCGTCACGGACGGCAAGGTGTGGACCACCTTCCTGCTGCCCGGTCTCCTGGAAACCCTCAAGGCCGCGGCCCTGTCGCTGGTGATCGCGCTGCCGCTCGGCGCGCTCCTGGGCATCGGCCGTCTCTCGGACCACGCGTGGGTCCGTGTCCCGGTGGGCGTCGTGGTCGAGTTCTTCCGGTCCATCCCGGTGCTGATCATGATGGTGTTCGCCAGCGCCCTGTTCATTCAGTTCACCAGCATGGACTCCGATGTCCGCCCCCTGTGGTCCGTGGTGACGGGCCTGGTGCTCTACAACGCCTCGGTCATCGCCGAGATCGTCCGCTCGGGCATCCAGTCGCTGCCCACCGGCCAGACGGACGCGGCGAAGGCGATCGGCATGCGCAAGGGCCAGATGATGGTCTTCGTGCTGGTGCCGCAGGCCGTCACCGCGATGCTGCCCGCGCTGGTCAGCCAGTTGGTGGTCATCGTGAAGGACACCGCGCTCGGCGGTGCGCTCCTCGGCTTCAACGAGCTGCTCGCCCAGGTGCGCACCATCACGGCGAATTACGGCTCCAACACGATCGCGGCCCTCACCGTGGTCGCGATCCTGTTCATCGCCGTGAACTTCGCCCTCACCTCCTTCGCGGGCTGGCTGGAACGGCGTCTGCGCCGTACGAAGAAGAGCAGCGGGGCAGCGGTCGACCTGAACGTGATCGAAGCAGGCGGCGGCGGTGGCGCCGGCGGCGCCCTCTGATCCCGACACCGTCCGAGCAAGGGGCCGACCTCTCCGCAAAGGTCGGCCCCTTGCGTATTTCCGAGGACAATTCACCAACGAAACCACCCACTCCCGAAGGACTCGCCTCCGTCACTTGACGCAAGCACCTGCAGTGGGTTGCATACGTTCTGTGATCGAGCACCGTGTTCCCACTGCCCCTTGCGCAGCCGTCCGCTTGTCCGTACGAAGCGGAGGCGCCGCCCCGTGGACCCGGTGATCGTCGTCGGCGCCGGACCGGTCGGGCTCGCGCTCGCCCTGTCCCTCGCCGCGCAGCAAGTCCCTTCCGTCGTACTGGACGAGGGCGACGGCACGCAGGAGGAACGCACCGCCCGCACCGTCGTCCTGCGCCCGGACACGGCGTCCCTCGTCGAGCGGCTCGGCTGCACCGACGCCCCGGCCGAGGGGACGGTCTGGACCGGGTGGCGGTCGATGCGGCGCAAGCAGGTCGTACGAGAACTAACGCTCGGTGACGACGGGGAGTTCCCGGCCCCCCTGCACCTTCCGCAACACACCCTCACCCGCGGCCTGTACGCCGCCGCCGAGGCGCACCCCCTGATCGAGCTGGCGACCCGCGCGCGCGTGGACACCATCGAGCAGGACGCCAAGGGCGTCACCGTGCACACCCGCGAGCCGGGTTACCTGTACTGGCGCGGCAGTTACCTCGTCGGCTGCGACGGCGCCCGCTCCACCGTCCGCAAGCTGCTCGGCATCCGCTTCGCCGGCCGCACCGCCGTCGAGCGGCACGCCGTGGCCGCCCTGCGTGCCGAACTCCCGTGGCCCGAGACCGCCTTGCTGCACCGTCAGCCGCCCTGGCGGGGTGCCGGCCCCGAGGTGACGGCGCGGCCGCTCTCGGACGATGTGTGGCGGCTGGACTGGCTGCTGCCGCCGCGCGGCGACCTGGTGACGCCGGACGCCCTGGTGACCCGCATCCGCGACACCCTCGCCGGGTGGTGCGGCACGACCCCTCCGTACGATCTGATCGACACCGGCGTCTACACCCTGCACCACCGGCTCGCCCAACGCTGGCGCGAGGGGCGGTCGTTCCTGGCGGGCGACGCGGCGCATCTGCTGGGCGCGCTCGGCACCCAGGGCGTCGACGAGGGCCTGCGGGACGTCGAGAACCTGGCGTGGAAGCTGACGCACGCCTTCCACCACGACGCCTCCGAGGAACTCCTCGACAGTTACGAGGCGGAACGGCGCACCAGTGTGGCCGCCCGCCTGCGCGCCGCCGACCAGGTGCTGCCGATACTGCGGGGCGGCGGCGGTCTGCGCGCGGTCCTCCCCGGAGCGGGCAAGAGCCACGACACCCTGCTCACCGACGGCCACCTCGGCAACGGTGCACTGGGCGCGCTCCCGGCGTACCCGCACTCCCCCCTCGCCCCCGTGCCGCCGTCCCCGGAGGTGCGGGCCGATGTCGACACCGCTGTCGGTGCCCCGGTCACGGACGTCGTGGTGACCGCCCCGGACGGCACCGCCGTGCGCCTGTGGGAACGGCTCGGCCAGGGGCACCTGCTGGTGGTGCTCGTGGCGCCCGGCACCGGTGTGTGGGACCGCCGGCACTGGATGTCGGCGGGGGTGATGCCCCGGCTGGCGTCCGCGGTGACCGCGCTGCCGGTGCCGGCGGAGCTGCTCGTCGCCGAGGGCTACCCGGGGGCGACGGCGCACACCGTCCTTCTCGTACGCCCGGACGGGCACCTCGTCGCGGCCTTCGACGGTGTGCATCCGGCGGAGCTGTACGCGGCGGCGGACGCGGCGCGCGGCGGCGCTCCCCGGGACCCGGAGGCGCACGAAGAGGCTCCGGACTCCCCCGTGCACACCGATCGGACCGCGGACGTCAATTGACCGGCCCGGGCTCCCATGGTGTACTCCGGATCATGAGTGACACCGATGTGAGCCTGTGGCGGAGGGTCCATATGGACCTGGTCCGCTACGCGGGCTGCGTCTGTCGCCCGTCCTGCTGATTCGCCCTTCCTCGCGCGCGGTGTGCCGTCTCCCGGCCGTCGACCCCCGGGTCCGGCCGGTGAGACGCCCGTGCGTCCTCGCGAACTCTCCCAGGACGGTCTCTCCGTGTCTCTTCCCGCACCCGTGCACACCCCTGCCCCCACGACCACCGGGCCCTCCTCCGCCCAACTCCTCGATTTCGTACGGAACATCGCTTCCGACGCCGAACTGGTGGCGTCCCTTCCGCTCGACCCCGAGGGGCGCACCTGGGTGCGCCTCGACGGGCCGGGAGGCAGCGAGGCGTGGCTCATCGGCTGGCCGCCGGGCACCGGCACCGGCTGGCACGACCACGGCGGCTCGCGCGGTGCGTTCGCGACGGCGGCGGGCGGTCTGACCGAGCAGTCGCTCGCCGCGCGGCTGCCCACCGAGGGGTGGAAGACCCTGGAGCTCGCCGAAGGCATCGACAGGGAAAGGGAGTTGAGGCCGGGGCAGGGGCGCGCCTTCGGGGAGCACCATGTGCACCAGGTGCTCAACGAGTCGGACCGCGAGCACGCGATCTCGGTGCACGCCTACTACCCGCCGCTGCCGCTGATGCGGCGCTACAGCCGCACGGGCGCGGTGCTGCGCCTGGAGCAGGTGGAAGTTCCGGAGGAGTGGCAGTGACGGACGCCGAAGAGACCCGGGCCCAGGCCCCGGTGGGGATCGACGAACTCCTGGAGCGGGTACGCACCGGGCTCGACCGGCTCGGTCCCGCCGAGGCGCACGCGGCGGCGGAGGCCGGGGCGCTGCTGGTGGACATCCGGTACGCCGCCCTGCGCGAGCGGGACGGGCTGATTCCGGGTGCGTTGGTGGTGGAGCGCAACGAGCTGGAGTGGCGGCTCGACCCGCAGGGCAGTCACCGGGCGGCCGAGGCCACCGGGCACGATCTCCAGGTCGTGGTGATCTGCAACGAGGGCTACGCGTCGAGCCTGGCCGCGGCTTCGCTGCACCAGCTCGGGCTGTACCGGGCGACGGACCTGGACGGCGGCTTCCAGGCCTGGCGGGCGGCGGGCCTGCCGGTGCTGCCCGGCAGGGGCTGACTGCTGAGTGTTCGTGCGTGAGCGCCAGGGTCGGCTTTCTCGTACGTGCGCCTTCTCGTACGAGAGCAGGCGTACGTGAGCAGGGTCACCGGTGCCGACCCGCGGGCCCCCTGAGCTTCAGGGGGCCCGACGGAAGGGCTCCGCGCCGGGTGCCGGGGGCGCGGGGTCAGAACGGCTCGTAGTCCAAGCCGTCCGTGTCCTCGCCCTCCTCCTCCAGCGCCTGCCTGACCACCCGGATGGCGAGGCCTTCCGGGTAACCCTTGCGGGCCAGCATTCCTGCCAGCCGGCGCAGCCGCTTGTCGCGCTCCAGCCCGCGGGTGGAGCGCAGCTTGCGGGTGACGAGCTCGCGGGCGGTGGCCTCCTCCTGGTCGGAGTCGAGCTGCCCGACGGCCTCGTCGATCAGTGCCGGGTCGACGCCCTTGGTGCGCAGCTCGCGGGCGAGTGCCCGGCGGGCCAGGCCCTTGCCGTGGTGGCGGGACTCGACCCAGGCGTCCGCGAACGCCGCGTCGTCGATCAGGCCCACTTCCTCGAAGCGGGACAGCACCTCGTCGCTGACCTCCTGGGGGATCTCCCGCTTGTGCAGGGCGTCCGCCAGTTGCTTGCGGGTGCGCGGGGTGCCGGTGAGCAGGCGCAGACAGATGTTCCGCGCCCGCTCCGCCGGGTCCTGCGGAGGCTTCGGTGCGGCTTCCCGGGTCTCCCCGGGCGCGTCCGAGCCCCGCGAGGACCGGGAACCCCGGGCGCCTCTGCGGCCCCTCCCGGACTCCCCGAACCCCTCCGAACCTCCTCCGCTCCCCCCGGCTCCCCGGGAGGACCAGGGAAGCCGGGGAGGCCCGTCGGCCTCCCCCGCTCCCCCCGCGCCGCCGTCGTACGCGGGGGTCCTGCCGTACCCGGCGGGGGCGTCGTGTCCGCCGGGTCCGTCGTCGCTGCTGCCCGGCCAGTCCGTCCTCCGGGTCACGGACTAGCTCTTGGTCGCCGCGGCCTTGGCCGTCTTGGCCTTGGTCGCCGGGGCCGGTACGGACTTCGGGTCGGCTGCCGCAGCGGCACCCGCCGCGTCCGCGCCGGGCTCGCCCTCGGGGGCATCCGTCTTGGGCTTGACGCCGACGCCCAGCTTCTCCTTGATCTTCTTCTCGATCTCGTCGGCGAGGTCGGGATTGTCCTTCAGGAAGTTGCGGGCGTTCTCCTTGCCCTGGCCGAGCTGGTCGCCCTCGTACGTGTACCAGGCGCCCGCCTTGCGGACGAAGCCGTGCTCGACGCCCATGTCGATCAGGCCGCCCTCGCGGCTGATGCCCTGGCCGTAGAGGATGTCGAACTCGGCCTGCTTGAAGGGCGGCGCGACCTTGTTCTTGACGACCTTGACGCGGGTGCGGTTGCCGACCGCGTCCGTGCCGTCCTTGAGGGTCTCGATGCGGCGGATGTCGAGGCGCACCGAGGCGTAGAACTTGAGCGCGCGGCCACCGGTCGTGGTCTCCGGCGAGCCGAACATCACGCCGATCTTCTCGCGGAGCTGGTTGATGAAGATCGCGGTGGTCTTGGACTGGTTGAGCGCGCTGGTGATCTTCCGGAGCGCCTGGCTCATCAGCCGGGCCTGGAGGCCGACGTGCGAGTCGCCCATCTCGCCCTCGATCTCCGCACGCGGCACGAGCGCCGCCACGGAGTCGATGACGATCAGGTCGAGCGCGCCGGAGCGGACCAGCATGTCCACGATTTCCAGCGCCTGCTCGCCGGTGTCCGGCTGGGAGAGGATCAGGTTGTCCGTGTCGACGCCGAGCGCCTTGGCGTACTCGGGGTCGAGCGCGTGCTCGGCGTCCACGAAGGCGACGGTGCCGCCGGCCTTCTGCGCGTTCGCCACGGCGTGCAGCGTCAGCGTCGTCTTTCCGGAGGACTCCGGGCCGTACACCTCCACCACACGGCCGCGCGGGAGACCGCCGACGCCGAGCGCGATGTCCAGGGCGGTCGACCCGGTGGGGATGATCTCGATGGGGTCGTTCGGCCGGTCGCCGAGCCGCATCACGGCACCCTTGCCGAATTGTCGTTCAATCTGCGCGAGAGCGGCGTCCAGCGCCTTCTCGCGGTCGGTGCCTGCTGCCATGGGTTCCACCCGATTTGCTTGAGTCGATCGCTTCACGTCAATGACGCTAACGCCTGCCACTGACAATCGGCCTCGGCGTCGCCCTGACCTGTGGATAACCCGGTCGGGAGCCCCGGGGTCACTGGGCCGGAACACCAATGAGAATGGATGTTCGATTTTCGTGTCAAGCGAGCCACGCGGCGCCCTCCGACCGGCTCCGCGGCACCCGCCCGACGGGTTTCGCGGCCCCCGCCGGGCGGCTCACGACCCGGCCGGAGGGCGCCCCGGGAAGGCCGTACGCCTCAGGCGTCGTCCCCCGCAGGAGGCGGCGGCGTCCCGTTCCGGCCCTGTCGCAGCGCGCCCCGCACCCGCGCCAGGACCGATGCGCGGCGGCTGCGGTGACCGTGCACCCGGGGGTCGTCGGTCACGTCGTACCGCTTCACGTACGCTCCCAGGAACGCCTGGAGCGTGGCGACGGCCGGGATGGCGATGAGCGCGCCGACGGCCCCCATCAGCGCCGTCCCCGCGACGACCGAACCGAAGGCGACGGCGGGGTGGATGTCGACCGTCTTGGCGGTCAGCTTGGGCTGGAGCAGGTAGTTCTCGAACTGCTGGTAGACCACGACGAAGCCGAGCACCCACAGCGCGTACCAGGGGTTCACCGTGAAGGCGATCAGCATCGGCAGGGCGCCCGCGAGGTAGGTGCCGATGGTCGGGACGAACTGCGAGATCAGTCCCACCCACACCGCCAGCGCCGGTGCGTACGGCACGTCGAAGACCACCAGCAGGATGTAGTGCGCGATGCCGGAGATCAGCGCCATCAGACCGCGCGAGTACAGATAGCCGCCGGTCTTGTCGACGGCGATCTCCCAGGCGCGCAGCACCTCCGTCTGCCGTGCGGGCGGCAGCACCGAGCACAGTGCGCGTCGCAGCCGGGGCCCGTCGGCGGCGAAGTAGAACGAGAACAGAAAGATCGTCAGAAGCTTGAACAGGCCGCCCAGTACGGTCGTCGACACGTCCAGGACGCCGCTCGCACTGTTCTGCACGTACTTCTGCAGCCAGTCCGAACGCAGCAGGCTGTCCTGCACCTCGACCCTGGAGAGCTCGGTGTTGAAGGTGTGGTTGACCCAACTGATGACCGAGTCCAGGTACTTCGGGAACTCGTCGACCATGTTCAGGATCTGACCGGCCAGCATCGACCCGAGCATCACCACGAAACCGGCGCCCGCGATCATCACGCCGAAGAACACCAGGAAGGTGGCGAGGCCACGCCGCATGCCGCGGGCCGCCATCCGTCCGACCGCGGGCTCCACCGCGAGCGCCAGGAAGAAGGCGATCACGATGTTCAGCAGCAGGCTGATCAGTTGGTGGAACGCCCAGTCGCCGAGCTGGTAGCAGGCGTACAGGGCGAGCGCGAGCACCATCGCGCGCGGCAGCCAGCGGGGCATCCGGGCCGGCCCGGTGGGCGCCGCCGCCGGGGGCGCGGTGCTCGGCGGGACGGTCGCCCCGCCGGAGTCCTGGGCTTTCGCCTGGTCCTGGGCGGTCTCATCAGTCGGTGACACGGGGCCAGTCTCACTCATGAGTGCGACAACGGCGTACCCGTGTCGCCGTACAGAGGGTGCGTCACCTTCCTGTGCCGCCGTACGGAGGGAAACGGCTCGGCCTCCCGTGCCGTGCGCGCGAGGAAACGGCTCAGCGCTTGTCGTACGGAACGTCCATCGCCCGGCAGACGACCTGCCACACGCTCTTCGCGTCCCAGCCCGCGTCCAGCGCCTCGTGCACCGTACGACCGCCGAGTTCGGACATCACGTGGTCCCGGGCGAAGGAGTCGGCATATGCCTCGCCGAAGTGCGCCGCCATGCGCTCCCAGAAAATCGTCAACCGCATGACACCAGTATCGCGCCCCTGAGAGTGCAGCCGGGCCCTCACCCCTTGCGGCGAACGCTCCGCACCCTCACCGTCGGCACATGGCTGGAAATGGAGCATCAACCCCCGGGGCGACCCCCCGCACGCCCTCCCCCCACGCGGGGTCGCCTCTCGCCCGCGCGGCGCAGTTCGTCTGGCTGACGGCCCGGGTCCTGGAGCAGCGCCGGTTCGCGTACCACTTCCTCGACGGCGGCGCGGACCCCGTCGAGGCCGCCCTCAACGCGTACCTCGGCGAGGACGGCGGATTCGGCCACGCCCTGGAGCCCGACCTGCGGGGCCCCGTGAGCCAGCCCCTGCACACCGCGCACGCGCTGCGCGTACTGGAGTCCGTCGGCCGGTGCGGCGGCACGCGCGTGGAGCGCATCTGCCGCTACCTGACCGCTGTCTCCACCAAGGAGGGCGCGCTGCCCGCGGTGCACCCCTCGCAGCGGGGCTACCCGGTCGCGCCCTTCGTGCCCGTCGTGGACGACCCGCCGGGCGAGCTGCTGGCGACGGGCCCGGTGGTGGGGATGCTGCACCGCAACGAGGTGTGGCACGCCTGGCTGTTTCGCGCCACGGACTTCTGCTGGGCGGCCGTCGAGGCGATCCAGGAGTCGCATCCGTACGAGATCCAGGCCGCCGTCGCCTTCCTGGACGGCGTGCCGGACCGCTCGCGGGCCCAGGCGGCGGCGGACCGGCTGGGGCGGCTCACCCGGGCGCAGGGGCTGGTCGTACTCGATCCGGCGCGGCGCGACGAGGTGCCGGTGGCGCCCGGGTACGCGCCGGGCGAGCACCACTTCGCGTACGACTACGCGCGCGAGCCCGATTCGCTGGCGCGCGGCTGGTTCACGGACGAGGAGATGGGGCGTGCCCTCGACTTCCTGGCCGCCGAGCAGCAGGAGGACGGCGGGTGGCCGGTGCGTTGGCGGGCCTGGGCGCCCGGGAGCCTGCTGGAGGCGCGCCCCCTGGTCACCGTCGACGCCCTGCTGACCCTGCGGGCGTACGGCAGGGAGATCGGCTGAGCCGACGGCCCTGGGCCCGTCAGCCGCCCAGCGCACGCACTCCCGCGGTCACCACCACGGCCGCGCCGACGACCACCAGGAACGGTGCTCGCAGCACCAGTGCGAGGGCCGCCGCCGCGAGCCCCGCACCCCGGGCGTCCAGGACGAGCGTCTGCCCGGTGGCGAAGGTCTGCTGTGCGGTGAGCGCCGCCAGCAGGGCGACGGGCAGCAGCGCGGACAGCTCGCGCACGAGCGGGCGCTCCAGGGCGTTCGCGGGGACCAGCAGCCCGAGGAGCTTCACGAGGTAGCAACCCACCGCCGTGGCGATGATGGCGATCCAGACGCTCACTGTGCTGCCCCCGTGCCCCTGTGGTCACGGTGCTCCGCGCGCCCCTTGACGAAGAGCACCAGCGGTGCCGCCAGGGCTGCCACCAGCACCGGTGCTCCTCCCGGCAGCACGGGCAGCAGCCCGAGCATCACCACCACCGCGACACCGGCGACGGTGCGCTCGGTGGCGGAGCGCAGCATGGGGGCGAGCAGTGCCAGGAAGACCGCCGGGCCTGCCGCGTCCAGGCCCCAGGCATTGGTGTCGCCGATGGCTTCGGCGCCCAGTGCCCCGAGCAGGGTGGTGAGGTTCCACAGCACGTACAGGGTGACGGCGGTGACGGTGAAGCCGATCCGGGCGCCGCGCCGGGTGGGCTGGGCCAGCGCGACGGCGGCCGTCTCGTCGATCACCCCTTGTGCCGCGAACGGGCGCACCAGTCCCGGCAGTGCGAGCAGCTGCGACAGGCGCAGCCCGTAGAAGGTGTTGCGCACACCCAGGAAGAAGGCTCCCGCCGCGGCGGTGAGCGGGTTGCCCCCGGCAGCGAGCGCCCCCACGAGGGCGAACTGCGAGGCCCCGGTGAACACCAGCAGGCTGAGCGCACAGGTCTGCGCGAGGGTGAGTCCGGCGCCGGCCGAGGTGACGCCGAAGGCGAAGCCGGAGAGACCCACCGCGACACCGACGCCGAGGGCGTCCCGTACGACGGCGGCGTCGGGCTTGGGCTCGGCGGCGGGCGCGCCGGTCCCTGCTGTTCGTATGCCCGCGGCGGCCGCGGACGCTGTTCGTGTCTCCGCGGAGGCCGCGGACGCTGTCTGATCTGCCACACCCAGGACGCTACGAGGGACCCGCGCCCCCGGTCTTGTACGTTCTTGCACGCTCGCGCCGGTACGCCCCCGGCGGCACCCCGACGATGCGGGTGAAGTGACGGTTGAGGTGCGGCTGGTCGGTGAACCCGACCAGGACGGCGGCGTCGGCGGGGGTGCTGCCGGTGTTCAGCAGGTGCTGGGCGCGGCGCACGCGCGCGTTGGTGAGCCACGTGTGCGGGGGCATGCCGTACACCGCCTTGAAGGCGCGCAGCAGCGCGAAGGGGCTGGTGCCGAGTTCCTGGGCGAGGCCCTCCAGCGACGGCGGCTCCGTCATCCGGTCGACCAGGATCTCTCTGGCCAGGGCCGCGGTCCGGGCGGCGGCGGGGAGCGGGCCCCGAGCGGGCAGGGAGCGCCCGTGGCGGCGCAGCATGCGGGCGATGGCGAGGCGGAAGGCGGTGTCGGCGGCGAGCGCGTTGCCCGCCTCGGCGGCCCGGTGCACCTCGTGCACGAGTCGCGCGGTGTCCGGGTCGTGCACGATCGTCTCGGCGAATCCCGCCGTGCCGCGCAGCGTGGTGACCTCGGCCGCGACGTCGGCGACCAGTTCCCTCGACGGGTAGAGGGTGGCGTACGACCAGCCCTCGGGGACTCCGGCGTGGGCCGCGTGCGGCACCTCCGGGTTGATCATGACGATGCTGCCGGGCACCGCGCTGATCGTGCCGTCCGGCATCCGCACGTCCTCGATGCCGCGTCGGACGGCGCCCAGCACGAAGCCCTCGTGGCTGTGGCGCGGGAAGGTGTGCCGGACGTAGCGGGCCCGCAGCAGATCGAGGCCCGGCACCCCGGCGTAACTCCAGTGCCGCGCCCACTCGCCCTCGCGCTCGGTGGCGGTCGAACCTCGCTCCATCGGACCATTCTCCGCCCCTTCGCCAGGCTTCTGACCTGCGAGTCCACGGTCCGGACCGGGAATTGTCAGTGGCGGGGTGCACGATGGGGCCATGGTGAGGACCGCGCTCGACTCGTTCTCCCCCGCGACCAGAGGCTGGTTCACGGGGGCCTTCCGGACGCCCACGGCCGCGCAGGACGGGGCCTGGCGGGCGATCGGGGAGGGCTCCGACGTGCTGGTCGTCGCCCCGACCGGCTCGGGCAAGACACTGGCCGCCTTCCTCGCCTCGCTCGACGCGCTCGCCTCCACTCCCCCGCCCGCGGAGGCGAAGAAGCGCTGCCGGGTGCTCTACATCTCCCCGCTGAAGGCCCTGGCCGTCGACGTCGAGCGGAACCTCCGCAGCCCGCTGACCGGCATCCGCCAGGAATCCGTGCGCCTCGGCCTGCCCGAGCCGGACATCAGGGTCGGCATCCGTTCCGGCGACACCTCCCCGGCCGACCGCCGCTCGATCGCGAACAAGCCGCCGGACATCCTGATCACGACCCCCGAATCGCTGTTCCTGATGCTCACCTCCTCCGCGCGCGACGCCCTGGAAGGCGTGGAGACGGTGATCCTGGACGAGGTGCACGCGGTCGCGGGCACCAAGCGCGGCGCGCACCTGGCGCTGTCCCTGGAGCGCCTCGACGCGCTGCTGCCCCGGCCCGCCCGCCGGATCGGCCTGTCCGCGACGGTCCGCCCCGTGGACGAGGTGGCCCGGTTCCTGTCCCCGCAGCGCCGGGTGGAGATCGTGCAGCCGCCGTCCGGCAAGGTCTTCGACCTGTCGGTGGTGGTGCCGGTGGAGGACATGGGCGAGCTGGGCGGCTCCCCCGCCAAGGACGACGACCAGGGCGACAAGCCCTCCATCTGGCCGCAGGTGGAGGAGAAGATCGCCGACCTCGTCCAGGCGCACCGCTCGACGATCGTCTTCGTCAACTCCCGCCGCCTCGCCGAGCGCCTGTGCAACCGGCTGAACGAGATCGCGTACGAGAGGGCCACCGGCGAGGCCCTCCCCGAGGGCGGCTCCCCGGCCGAGCTGATGGGGCAGTCCGGTGCCGCCCAGGGAGCCCCGCCCCTGCTGGCCCGCGCGCATCACGGCTCGGTCTCCAAGGAGCAGCGCGCCCTGGTCGAGGAGGACCTCAAGGCGGGCCGACTGCCTGCCGTGGTCGCCACCTCCAGCCTCGAACTGGGCATCGACATGGGCGCGGTGGACCTGGTGATCCAGGTCGAGTCCCCGCCGTCCGTCGCCTCCGGCCTCCAGCGCGTGGGCCGCGCGGGCCACCAGGTGGGCGCGGTGTCGACGGGCGTCGTCTTCCCCAAGTACCGGGGCGACCTGGTGCAGGCTGCCGTGGTCACCGAGCGGATGCGCTCCGGCTCCATCGAGTCCCTGCGCGTCCCGGCCAACCCTCTGGACGTCCTGGCCCAGCAGCTCGTCGCGATCGTCGCGCTGGACTCCTGGCAGGTCGACGACCTGCTCGCCCTCACCCGCCGCGCCGCCCCCTTCGCCTCGCTGCCCGAGTCGGCGTTCACCGCCGTCCTCGACATGCTCGCCGGGCGCTACCCCTCCGACGCCTTCGCCGAGTTGCGCCCGCGCGTCGTCTGGGACCGCATCGCCGGTACGGTCACGGGCCGCCCGGGGGCCCAGCGCCTCGCCGTCACCTCGGGCGGCACCATCCCCGACCGGGGTCTGTTCGGCGTCTTCCTGGCCGGGTCCGACCCGAAGAAGGGCGGCGGCCGGGTCGGCGAGCTGGACGAGGAGATGGTGTACGAGTCCCGCGCGGGCGACGTCTTCACCCTGGGCACGACGTCCTGGCGCATCGAGGACATCACCCGCGACCGCGTCCTAGTCTCCCCCGCCCCGGGCGTCCCCGGCCGCCTCCCCTTCTGGAAGGGCGACCAGCTCGGCCGCCCCCTCGAACTGGGGCGTGCGCTCGGCGCGTTCCTCCGCGAGATCGGCAACCTGAAGCCCGAGAAGGCCCGCACCCGCCTCCAGGAGGCGGGCCTGGACGACTGGGCCGCCGACAACGTCCTGTCGTACCTCGACGAACAGCGCCGCGCCGCGGGCCACGTCCCCGACGACCGCACCATCGTCGTCGAGCGGTTCCGCGACGAGCTGGGCGACTGGCGGGTGGTCGTGCACTCCCCGTTCGGCGCGCAGGTGCACGCGCCGTGGGCGCTGGCGCTCGGGGCCCGGCTGTCCGAGAAGTACGGCATGGACGCCCAGGTGATGCACGCCGACGACGGCATCGTGCTGCGCCTCCCGGACGCGGACCTGATGGGGCTCGACCTCATGGGCCTCGACCCGCTGGACGCCCCCGGTCCCGCCAAGCCCCTGGGCACCGAGTACGACGACAACCAGGCTCCGATCAGCGCCGCCGACACCCTCTTCGACGCGGGCGAGGTCGCCCAGATCGTCACCGACCAGGTCGGCGGCTCCGCCCTGTTCGCCGCCCGCTTCCGCGAGTGCGCGGCCCGTGCGCTGCTGCTGCCCCGCCGCAGCCCCGGCAAGCGCACCCCGCTCTGGCAGCAGCGCCAGCGCGCCTCCCAACTCCTCCAGGTGGCATCCGAGTTCGGGTCCTTCCCGATCGTCCTGGAGGCCGTCCGCGAATGCCTCCAGGACGTCTTCGACGTGCCCGGCCTGACCGAGCTGATGGGCGACATCGAGGCCCGCCGGGTGCGCCTGGTGGAGGTCACCACCCCCGAGCCGTCCCCCTTCGCCCGCTCCCTCCTCTTCGGGTACGTCGCCCAGTTCCTGTACGAGGGGGACTCGCCCCTCGCGGAGCGGCGCGCGGCGGCGCTGTCCCTGGACTCCCGTCTCCTCGCCGAGCTCCTCGGCCAGGCCGAGCTGCGCGAACTGCTCGACGCCGACGTCCTGACCCAGCTGGAGCAGGAACTCCAGTGGCTCACCGAGGACCGCCGCATCAAGGACCTGGAGGGCGTCGCCGACCTGCTGCGGGTCCTGGGCCCGCTCACCACCGCCGAGTTGACCGCGCGGGGCGCGGACGCCCAGTGGCCCCGCGACCTCGCCGACGCCCGCCGGGCGATCCAGGTCCGTATCGCCGGAGCGGACCACTGGGCCGCCGTCGAGGACGCCGGACGCCTGCGCGACGCGCTGGGCACGGCGCTCCCGGTGGGCGTCCCGGAGTCCTTCACCGAGCCGGTCAAGGACCCCCTCGGCGACCTCCTCTCCCGTTTCGCCCGCACGCACGGCCCGTTCACCTCCGCCACCGCCGCCGCCCGCTTCGGCCTCGGCGCGGCCGTCACCGACGGGGCGCTGCACCGGCTCGCCGCAGCAGGCCGGGTCGTGCAGGGCGAGTTCCACCCGGCGGGCATCGGCCAGGAGTGGTGCGACGCGACGGTCCTGCGCCGCCTGCGCCGCCGCTCCCTGGCCGCCCTCCGCCAGGAACTGGAGCCGGTCG
The DNA here is from genome assembly GCF_044744005.1 of Streptomyces sp. NPDC087440. Classification (NCBI taxonomy): domain Bacteria; kingdom Bacillati; phylum Actinomycetota; class Actinomycetes; order Kitasatosporales; family Streptomycetaceae; genus Streptomyces; species Streptomyces sp. NPDC087440. The sequence continues at coordinate 642,234 of NZ_JBIUXN010000003.1, forward strand.
ACCCCGCCGCCCTGGCCACCTTCCTCCCCCAGTGGCAGCACTACGGTGGCGGCGGCCTGCGCGGCATCGACGGACTGGTGCGCGCCGTCGAGCAGTTGCAGGGCGCTCCGGTCCCCGCGTCCGCCCTGGAGAAGCTCGTCCTCCCGCACCGCGTCTCCGGCTACACCCCCGCCCTCCTCGACGAACTCACCACCACCGGCGAGGTCGTCTGGGCGGGCGCGGGCGCACTCCCCGGCAAGGACGGCTGGGTCTCCCTCTACCTCGCCGACGCCGCCCCACTGCTCCTGCCCCCGCCCCACCCCCTGGAGCTCTCCGCCCTCCACGAGTCGATCCTGACCGCCCTCTCCGGCGGTTACGGGCTCTTCTTCCGCCAGATCGCCGACCAGGTCCGCGCCACCACCCACCCCGACGCCTCCGACCCCCAACTGGCCGACGCCCTCTGGGACCTGGCCTGGTCGGGCCGCCTCACCAACGACACCCTCGCCCCCCTGCGCGCGGTCCTCGGCTCGGGCCGCACCGCGGGAGCCACCGCCCACCGCGCGAAACGCTCCGTCCCCCGCGGCCGGTACGGCTCCCTCACCGGCGGAGCCCGCCCCGTCTCCCGCACCGGCCCGCCCACGGTCTCCGGCCGCTGGTCCCGCCTCCCCGCCCCCGAACCCGACCCCACCCACCGTGCGCACGCCCTGGCCCGCACCCTCCTCGACCGGCACGGCGTCGTCACCCGGGGCGCGGTCGCCGCCGAGGGCGTCGAGGGCGGCTTCTCGGCGATCTACCGCATCCTCGCCGCGTTCGAGGACAGTGGCCAGGCCCGCCGGGGTTACGTCGTCGAGGGGCTCGGCGCGGCCCAGTTCGCCATGGACGGCGCGGTCGACCGCCTCCGCGCCGCCGCGACGGCCCGCGACCGCTCCGAGAACGACGCCCCGAACCGCGCGGTCGTCCTGGCCGCCGCCGACCCCGCCAACGCGTACGGGGCAGCCCTGCCCTGGCCCGAACCGCCCACCGGCGTCACCCACAAGCCGGGCCGCAAGGCGGGCTCCCTGGTCGTCCTGGTCGACGGCGAGCTCACCCTCTACATGGAACGCGGCGGCAAGACCCTCCTCGCCTGGCCGAACCAGTCCGCACCAGCGGCCGCCCCCGCACCCGCCTCCACCACCCCGACGGCCAACCCCACCCCCGCCGAAGCCCGCGCCGAAGCCCCCGACGAGAGCCTCCGCGCCGCCGCCGAAGCCCTCACCGACTCCGCCCGCGCGGGCGCCCTCGGCACCGTCACCGTCGAACGCATCAACAACACCCCGGCCCTGACCTCCCCCCTGGGCCGCACCCTGGAGTCCGCCGGCTTCCACGCCACCCCCAAAGGCCTCCGCATCCGCCCCTGACCCACACCCCCTGCAACAACGCAGCCTCCTCCCCCAGCCCCCTTGGACGAAAGGCTCCCCTCCTCTCCCCTCCCCCAGCCCCCTGGAGCGACAGGCCGCCCTCCCCTTCCCCCGCCCCCTTGGGCTTCGCCCTGTGCCGCCCCGCCCCCTTGGCTCCGCCACTTGCCGCGCCGTCCCCTTGGGCGACGGGGCCGCCCCAAGGGGGCGGAACGGGCGGGCAAGGGGGCGGCCCCTCCCGCTCCCGGCCCACCCGGGTGCCGCCCCTCGGCCCATCCCCGTACCGGGTGCGCGTCCCAAGGGGCCCCGGCCCACCCTCGTACCGGACATGCGGCCCCGCCCGGCTCAGGCAGAGAGGCCCCGGACCCGCCCCTTTCCCTAAAGCGCTCGCCGCGCGGCGATTGCACGGGTCCGTACAGGTAAGTGGGTGGCTGCTCGCGCAGTTCCCCGCGCCCCTAACGGGGCACGGATGAGCCGCACACTGAAACATCCCGCACCGTAAACCCCCGCCAACCACCCCCACCTCCCCCATCATGGACACATGCCCGAAGGAGACACCGTCTGGCAAGCCGCCGCCCGCCTGCACGCGGCCCTCGCCGGGCGCACCCTCACCCACGCCGACCTCCGTGTCCCCCGCTTCGCCACCTCCGACCTGACCGGCCGCGAGGTCCTCGACGTCACCCCGTACGGAAAGCACCTGCTCACCCGCGTCGAGGGCGGCCTCACCCTGCACTCGCACCTCCGCATGGACGGCGCCTGGCGGATCTTCGCCCCCGGCGCCCCCTGGCGCGGCGGCCCCGAGCACCAGATCCGCGCGGTCCTCCAGAACACGGACGCCACCGCCGTCGGCTACCGCCTCCCCGTCCTGGAACTCCTGCCGACCGCCGACGAACACACCGTCATCGGCCACCTGGGCCCGGACCTCCTCTCCCCCGGCTGGGACAACACCCTCCGGGACCAGGCCGTGCGCAACCTCCTCGCCGCCCCCGACCGCCCCCTCGGCGAAGCCCTCCTGGACCAGCGCAATCTCGCGGGCATCGGCAACGTCTACAAGTCCGAACTCTGCTTCCTCGCCCGCGTCACCCCCTGGCTCCCCGTCGGCGACCTGGCCCCGGACGTCCCCGCCCGCCTCGTCGCCACCGCCCACCGCCTCCTGGACCTCAACAAGGACCACCCCGACCGCCGCACCACCACCGTCGCCCGCACCTCACCCGCCACCCACACCACCCGCACCACCAGCGCCCCCGACCTCCTCTACGTCTACGGCCGCCGCTCCCGCCCCTGCCTGCGCTGCCGCACCCCCGTCCGCAAGGCCGACCAGGGCGACGGCTCCCGCGAGCGCCCCACCTACTGGTGCCCGAAGTGCCAACCGGGTCCCACCAGTTGACGACCCGTCAGATCCAGTCGTACGGTCGCCGACATGCCTCTCCCCGTACGAATCCCCGCGTACGACCTGACCGGCCGCACCGCCTTCGTCACCGGCGCTGCCAGCGGCATCGGCCGCGCCAGCGCCGTGCTCCTCGCCGAAGCCGGGGCCACCGTGCACTGCGCGGACCGCGACGCGGCGGGCCTCGCCGAAACGGCCGCCCTCATCACCAAGTCCACGGACGGCGCACGACACGTCGCCACCCACACCCTCGACGTGACCTCCCGCACCGCCCTCAAAGCCGCCATGGAGAGCACCGAGGGCCTGGACGTCCTGGTCGCCGCAGCCGGAATCATGCACTTCAGCAGCGTCCTGGAGACCGCCGACGAAGACCTCGACCGGATCCTCGCGGTCAATTTCAAGGGCGTCCTGCACGCCTGCCAGGAGGCGGCCCGCCTCATGCTCCGCCGCCCCGCCCGACCGAGGAGCATCGTCACCCTCGCCTCCGGCGCCATGGACTCCGCCAACGCCGGGCTCTTCGCCTACAGCACCAGCAAGGCCGCCGTCGTACAGCTGACGAAAACCCTCGCCACCGAGCTGGGCCCGCACGGCATCCGCGTCAACGCGGTCGCTCCGGGCTGGATCCGCACCCCCATGACGGACAAGCACGACGCCTCCCTCCAGGAGAGCGCCGAGTCGAGAATGGTCCGCATCACCCCGCTCGGCCGCGTCGGCGAACCCGAGGACGTGGCACAGGCCGTCCTCCACCTGGCCTGCGACGCCTCCGCCTTCACGACGGGCCAGATCCTCCGCCCGAACGGCGGCGTCTCCATGCCCTGGTAGTCCGGGCCACCCGGACCCTGATAGTCCGAGCACCCCGGACCCTGATGGTCCGAGCCACCCGGTCCGGCCGGGCCGCCACCTTCCCCGCGACATGCACCGGCAACAGACTCAACCCCCACCCCCCGGCCGCCACCGCCCCCTCGACCGCCCCGGCCCCCTCCGGAACGAGTACGAGCCGCAGCACCGCCCACCACCACAGCACCCCGAGCAGCACCGCCAGCGCCCCGAGGGCGGCCCTGCGCCCCAGCCGCCTGCCCTCCAGCGGTCGCTGCATCGCTACCTCCTCGGACCGACGCTAGGCGCGGTCATGCCCGCCCGGGAGGGCGCACCGGCAGCACGGGAAGCACTACCGGCGCACCCGGCCCGCACACCTCAGGCACTCAGGCGCTCAGGCACCCGGTCGTTCACGCGCTCTCCGCCTGGAACATCCACGCGTGCTTCTCCAGATCCGCCGTCAGTCCGATGATCAGATCCTGCGTGACGGGGTCCGGGTCGCCGGTCGTCTCGATCCGCTCGCGCATCCGGACGATCACCGCACCGAGCGCGTCGACCAGGATGCGTACCGCGTCGCTGTCCTTGATCCAGCCGGTCGGCGTCTCCTTGATCGCACTGGACGCGGCGACCGTGGCGGCCCGCCCGTCCGGGTTCACGCCGAGCGCGGAGGCCCGCTCGGCCACCGAGTCGGAGTGCAGTCGGGCCGAGGCCACGACGTCGTCGAGCTGAAGGTGCACGGAGCGGAAGCGCGGACCCACGACGTTCCAGTGCACCTGCTTGGCGACCAGCGAAAGGTCGACCAGGTCCACCAGCGCGCCCTGCAGCGCCTCACCGACGACCTTGAGATCGGCCTCGGGCAGCGTGCTCTTCACGACAGACATGGAGCGTCCTCCTCAGAAATACCGAAATACGGATCAGCACCATCAACCCTGCCACAACCGATCCAATCCGGTCATTCGGGGTCTCAAGCCGCCACACGGCACCCCGACAAACCCCAAACACCCCCCAAAAAACCCCACCAACGCAAAAGACCGGTGCTCCGGTCACCCCCACAAGGGGCGACCGGAGCACCGGTCCCGCACTGAACTTCTCTTATCTATCGCTAGGCAGCGACGACATCCACCGCTTCCGCAGGTGCCTTGATCGTCACTCGCTCGGTCGGCACACCGGACACACCGGTCACCGACGTCACGGAGACCGAATTGAGCATCGGTCGTACCGGCTGGCGCACCGGCGTCTCGCCGGCCGCAGCCGACGCCGCCAGTTCGGCCAGGGAGAGTTCGTCGCTCACTTCCCGCATGAGCTCGGACATCCGTACATCAAGCGCGTCGCAGATCGCGGAAAGCAGCTCGGAGGATGCCTCCTTCTGCCCCCGCTCCACCTCGGAGAGATAGCCGAGCGAGACCCGGGCGGACGAGGAGACTTCGCGCAGAGTACGGCCCTGGCGCTGGCGCTGCCGACGCAGCACGTCACCCAACAGGCGACGGAGCAGAATCATCGGTGGCTCCCTCCTCGGACCGCGTAGCCGCATCCTTCACGCCCCACCGTACCGCCTCGCGGTGCAGCCGTGCGGGGAGCTATGTCGTGTTCACTCAGGGCTGCAAACATCAGATCCCCCCGTTGTGTTCCGTATCCTGTGCCCGCACATTCTCGACCAGTTCACCGGAGAGCAGCTCGAAAGCGGCCCGCACACTCTCTCTACGAATGTCCGATCGGCTGCCGTTCAACCCAAGTGCGGCCACTTTCCGGTTCCCGTCGGGACCCGCGACGGCCACAAACACCCTGCCCACGGGCTGCCCGTCCTGCGGATCGGGCCCCGCGACGCCGGTCGTGGAGATCCCCCAGTCGGCCCCGAGAACCCGCCGTACGCCTGCCGCCATCTGCCGGGCGACCTCGGCGTCGACCGCCCCGCGCTCCCGCAGGAGATCGCCGGAGACACCCAGGACGTCCCGCTTCAGTTCCGTGGCGTACGCCGTGACAGAACCGCGAAAGACCTTGGAGGCCCCGGGCACGCCGGTCAGCTCCGCGGCCACCAGACCGCCGGTCAGCGACTCGGCCACCGCGAGGGTCTCCCCCCGCGCGGCCAGCGCCGCCAGCACCTCAGCAGCCGTGGACGTCACGCAGCGCGCTCCGCGGCCAGCCCCGCGCGGCGCAGCACGATCGCCTGGCGCACGTAGTCGAGACCGGTGACCACGGTCAGCACCACGGCCACCGCCATCACCCACCACCGGAAGGTCGCCAGCGGCCCGGTCAGCGCCAGTACGTACATGCCGACCGCCGTGCCCTGCGCGAGGGTCTTCATCTTGCCGCCGCGGCTGGCCGGAATGACCCCGTGCCGGATCACCCAGAACCGCATCAGCGTGATCCCGAGCTCACGGAAGAGAATGACGCCCGTCACCCACCACGGCAGGTCCCCGAGCCCCGACAGACAGATGAGCCCCGCCGCCATGATCGCCTTGTCGGCGATCGGGTCGGCGATCTTGCCGAAGTCGGTGACCAGGTTGTACGTCCGCGCCAGGTGGCCGTCGAAGACATCGGTGATCATGGCGACGGCGAACGCCGCCCAGGCCCACGCCCGCCAGATCGGGTCGTACCCGCCGTCGGCGAGCAGCAGCATCACGAAGCCCGGCACCAGCACCAGCCGGACCATCGTCAGGATGTTCGCGATGTTCCACAGACTGGCCTGATTCACGGCCACGGCCCCCAGCTTCCCGCCGGTCACCGAACCGGAGGTGACCGAACCTGCGGTGACCGGTCCGCCGGGCACCGACGCGGCCCTGCCGGTACCACCCGCCGCGGACGCCGGGATTCCGCTCATCTGGCCGCCTCCTCAGGAACCTCGTCACAGGCACTCGGCAGTGGTTCGGCGACGAGGTCCACGCCCTCGGTGCCGACCACCTTTGCCACGACCATACGACCGGGCGTCAACCCGTGGCTGGTCGTGAAGACCACCTGGCCGTCCGTCTCCGGTGCCTGGTGGGCGGCACGGCCGATCGCGGGCTCGTCCTCGGCATCGTCGGAGTCCGCAGGACTCACGGCCTCGACGAGCACCTCCAGCGTCTCGCCGATGCGCTCCTCCGCACGCTGGGCGGTGAGCTCCTCCGCGAGCCGGGAGATGTGCGCGAGCCGCGCGGCGATCGTGTCGTCGTCCAGCTTGTTCTCGTACGTCAGGGCTTCCGTGCCCTCCTCGTCCGAGTAGCCGAACACGCCGATGGCGTCCAGACGGGCCCCGGTGAGGAAGCGTTCCAGCTCGGCGAAGTCCTCCTCGGTCTCGCCGGGGAAGCCGACGATGAAGTTGGACCGCACACCGGCCTGCGGGGCCTTGCCGCGGATGGTCTCCAGGAGCTCCCAGAACTGCTCGGTGGACCCGAAGCGGCGCATCGCGCGCAGCACCGTGGGCGCCGAGTGCTGGAAGGACAGGTCGAAGTACGGGGCGACCTTCGGCGTCGAGGTGAGCACGTCGATCAGGCCGGGCCGCATCTCGGCGGGCTGGAGGTAGCTGACGCGCACCCGCTCGATGCCGTCGACCTCCGCCAGCTCGGGAAGCAGCGTCTCCAGCAGCCGGATGTCGCCCAGGTCCTTGCCGTACGAGGTGTTGTTCTCGGAGACGAGCATGACCTCCTTGACGCCCTGCTCGGCCAGCCAGCGCGTCTCGCCCAGCACGTCGCTGGGGCGGCGCGAGATGAAGGAGCCGCGGAAGGACGGGATGGCGCAGAACGAGCAGCGCCGGTCGCAGCCGGACGCCAGCTTCACCGAGGCCACGGGGCTCGTGCCCAGGCGGCGGCGCAGCGGCGCACGCGGCCCCGAGACCGGGGCGACGCCCTCGGGCAGGTCCTCGGGGGCCGGGACGGCCTCCTGCGCGTGTCCCGGCAGCGAGACGTCGGCGGACTGCCGCTCGGCGGGGCTGATCGGCAGCAGCTTGCGCCGGTCGCGCGGGGTGTGCGCCTCGACGGAACCACCGGCGAGGATGGTCTGGAGGCGGTTGGAGATGTCGGCGTAGTCGTCGAAACCGAGCACGCCGTCGGCCTCCGGCAGGGCCTCGGCGAGGTCCTTGCCGTACCGCTCGGCCATGCAGCCCACGGCGACCACGGCCTGGGTGCGGCCGTGGTCCTTCAGGTCATTGGCTTCGAGCAGGGCGTCGACGGAGTCCTTCTTGGCGGCTTCGACGAATCCGCAGGTGTTGACGACGGCGACGTCCGCGTCCGAGGCGTCCTCGACGAGGTCCCAGCCGTCCGCTGCCAAGCGGCCTGCCAGCTCCTCCGAGTCCACCTCGTTACGGGCGCAGCCAAGAGTGACAAGGGCGACAGTGCGGCGTTCGGGCATGGACTCAAGACTACTTTGTCCCGGCGCGCACCCGGGCCGCGAGGGGGCCGACCGCCGCCCCTCACGGAACCACCCCTTCCGACCTGCGACGACGTACCGAACGTCATCGGATCGCCGCAGGTGGAGGGGGTGGCTGAAGATCTCGGAGGGGTAACGGAAGATCGCGTACGGGACGGGGCTCAGCCGACCTCGGGGTCGCCCTTCGTGTACGTGAGCCGCTCCACCGCGCCGGGCCGGAAGTCGTCCTCGACCTCCTTGCCGTTCACGAACAGCTGCACGGCGTCGGCGTCGCCGAGGACCAGGTCCAGCTTCTTCGGGTCGGTGAAGGTCTTGGAGTCGCCCTTGTTCAGGAAGCCGTCGAAGAGGATGCGGTTGTTGGAGGCGCGGGCCGAGACCCAGCTCCGGGAGCCGGTCGCGACCATCTTGACCGTGACCCGGTCCTTCGGGGCGGCCGCGATGGCACCGTCCGTGGGGTCGGGCGTCTGGTCGGTCTTGGGCGGGGCGGGCTTGATCGTCTTGTCCGGCTTGGGCTTCGGGGCGGGCGCGGTGGCGGTGGCGCCCTCGGCGACGCTGCGCGTCCCGCCGGACGGGTCGCTCCCGCTGAACATCGTGAAGCCGACGAAGCCGACCACCGCGACGATCGCGGCGACCATGGCGGCGGTCCAGTTGGGCCGGCGCGGCTCGGGACGGATCCGCTCCGCCTCGAACAGCGGGGCGGCGGGGGTCGGCGCGGGCCGTCCGCCGTGCTCGCCGTCGTACTGCGCGACGAGCGCGGAGGCGTCGAGTCCGACGGCGGCGGCCAGCGTACGGATGTGGCCGCGGGCGTAGACGTCGCCGCCGCAGCGGGTGAAGTCGTCGGCCTCGATGGCGTGGACGATCGGAATGCGCACCCGGGTCGACGTGCTGACTTCATCGACCGTCAGACCTGCGGCGATCCGGGCCTGCTGGAGGGCACGACCGATGGTGGGCCGGTCGTCTTCAGGGGAGTTGCCGGGAGAGTCCGGGGAGTTGCCGATGGACACGGGGGCGCCTTTCGAGCGTGAGCCACCTGCTGGAGGTTCAGTCTAGGGGGGTGACGAAAGGGTGGGGCAAGCGGGAGAGCCGTCTTTGTACGCCATCGGAACGGCGTATGCGTACATCGACGCTGCAGCCCGGCACTCCCGAGGCACCGCGACGCCGTCCACGGTGACACCGCTGACGGTCCATGACGCCTCCCTCCCCTCAACTGGACGTATCCACAAGGGAAACGGTTGCTTCCGAACTCGTACGAGTGACTCGCGTTCGGCCACACGCACGCGTCCGGGAAGCCGCGTGCCCCCTACGACCACGTCGCCCGCAGGGGAACCGCGGACAACCCCTACGAAGGAGACTCTCCCCGGATCACGTCGAGTACGCCATCCAATTCGTCGGGCTTCACGAGGACGTCACGCGCCTTGGACCCCTCGGTCGGCCCCACGATGTTCCGCGACTCCATCAGGTCCATCAGCCGGCCCGCCTTGGCGAAGCCCACCCGCAGCTTGCGCTGGAGCATCGACGTCGACCCGAACTGGGTGGAGACGACCAGCTCGGTGGCCTGGCACAGCAGGTCCAGGTCGTCGCCGATCTCCTCGTCGATCTCCTTCTTCTGCTTGGTGCCGACCACGACGTCGTCCCGGAAGACCGGCGCCATCTGGTCCTTGCAGTGCTGGACGATCGCCGCGACCTCGTCCTCGGTGACGAAGGCGCCCTGCATACGGGTCGGCTTGTTGGCCCCCATCGGCAGGAAGAGCCCGTCGCCCTTGCCGATCAGCTTCTCGGCGCCCGGCTGGTCGAGGATGACCCGGCTGTCGGCGAGCGAGGAGGTGGCGAAGGCGAGCCGGGAGGGCACGTTCGCCTTGATCAGACCGGTGACGACGTCCACCGAGGGCCGCTGCGTGGCGAGCACCAGGTGGATACCGGCGGCGCGGGCCAACTGGGTGATGCGGACGATCGAGTCCTCCACGTCCCGCGGCGCGACCATCATCAGGTCCGCGAGCTCGTCCACGATCACCAGCAGGTACGGATACGCCTGGAGCTCCCGCTCGCTGCCCTCCGGCGTCTTGAGCTTGCCGGAGCGCACGGCCGCGTTGAAGTCGTCGATGTGCCGGTACCCGAAGGCGGCCAGGTCGTCGTACCTGAGGTCCATTTCCCGTACGACCCACTGGAGCGCCTCGGCGGCCCGCTTGGGGTTGGTGATGATCGGGGTGATCAGGTGCGGGATGCCCTCGTACGCGGTCAGCTCGACGCGCTTGGGGTCGACGAGGACCATCCGTACGTCCTCGGGGGTGGCCCGGACCATGATCGAGGTGATCAGGCAGTTGATGCAGGACGACTTTCCGGAACCGGTCGCACCGGCCACCAGCACGTGCGGCATCTTCGCCAGGTTGGCCATCTCGTAGCCGCCCTCGACGTTCTTGCCGAGCGCCACCAGCATCGGGTGGTCGTCCTCGGCGGCGTCCGCGAGGCGCAGCACGTCACCGAGGTTGACCATCTCGCGGTCGCTGTTGGGGATCTCGATGCCGACGGCGGACTTGCCGGGGATCGGCGAGATGATCCGCACGTCCGGGGAGGCCACCGCGTACGCGATGTTCTTGGTCAGCGCGGTGATCTTCTCGACCTTCACGGCCGGGCCGAGCTCGACCTCGTACCGGGTGACCGTCGGACCGCGGGTGAAGCCGGTGACGGCCGCGTCGACCTTGAACTCCGAGAAGACGTTCTGGAGGGACTCCACGACGGCGTCGTTCGCCGCGCTGCGGGTCTTGCCGGGTCCGCCGCGCTCCAGGAGGTCCAGGGAGGGCAGCGAGTACGTGATGTCGCCGCGCAGCTGGAGCTGCTCGGCGCGCGCCGGGAGCATCGAGGGCTCCTTCGGCGGCTCCTTGGTGAGGTCGGCGACCTTGGGCGGCGCCGCCCCGGCCGGACGGCTGGGCTCCGGCTTCGGCCCGGGGGTCGGCGAAGCCGTGGGCACGGCGGGTCGCACGGGTTCCGACGGCGACTTCGCCGCCTCCCGCGCGGGCGGCACCGACGAGGTCCGCTCGGGCTCCTGCGAGACGCCCTGGGTCAGGTCCGCGACGATCGGCGACGGCGGCAGCCCGTTCATCACGGCGCCGTCCAGCGCGGCCGCCGCCGCTGCCGCCACGTCGACCGCGTCCAGCGGCCTGGCGTACGGGGACTGCTGTACGGACGGGGCCCTGCGGGGCCTCCTGCGCCGCCCCAGGGCCTCTTCCTCGGCCGCGTCGGGGTCGTACTCCTGCGCCTCGCCCCGGCGCGCGGAGGCACCGCGTGCGCCGGCGGGAAGCGCCTCGCGCCACTGTTCGTCGTAGCGCGCGTCGTCCTCCGCGACACCGGCGTCGACCTCGTCGGGCCGCGGCTCGATGACCCCGAGCCGGATGCCGAGCTGCCGCAGCCGCCGCGGAATCGCGTTGACCGGCGTCGCCGTCACCACCAGCAGCCCGAAGATCGTCAGGAGCAGCAGCAGCGGTACGGCCAGCACCTCGCCCATCGTGAAGGTCAGCGGCACCGACGCCGCCCAGCCGATCAGCCCGCCCGCGTCCTGCATCGCCTCGGACCCGTCGCCGCGCCCCGGCGAGCCGCACGCGATGTGCACCTGGCCGAGCACGCCGATGACCAGCGCGGACAGCCCGATGACGATGCGTCCGTTGGCCTCCGGCCGCTCCGGGTGCATGATCAGCCGGATGCCGATCGCGCCCAGCAGCAGCGGCACCAGCAGGTCGAGCCGCCCGAAGGCACCGGTGACCAGCATCTTCACCAGGTCCCCGACCGGCCCGCGCAGATGCGCCCAGGTACCGGCCGCGACGATCAGCGCGAGGCCGAGCAGCAGGAGCGCGAGGCCGTCCTTGCGGTGCGCCGGGTCGAGCCCCTTCGCGCCCCGCCCTATGCCGCGGAACATCGCGCCGACGCCGTGCGCGACGCCGAGGTAGGCGCCGCGGGCCACCTTGTAGACGCCCCCGGTCGGTGACGGAGCAGGCTTCGGCGCGGGACGGGCCGCCTTCTTGGCGGGCGCCCTCTTCGCCGGAGCCTTCTTGGCGGCGGTCTTCTTGGCGGGCGGTTTCGCCACGGCCTTCGCGGGTGCCGCCTTCTTCGCAGCGCCCGGCGTACGACCGGCGCGCGGCTTGGCGGTGCCCGTCGTGCCCTGGGAACCCTTGCCGGACGTACGTGAGGCCATGGGGCAAGAGGTTACCCGGGGAGACGCGTGCGGACAGGAGCGCCTACGGCTTCACCCGACCGTGTCGCCCTTCGCGGGCAGCGGAATTGACGCCCCGTCGGTCGTACTCGGCCACACGTGAGCCCCGTACCTGACACAGCACCAGGTACGGGGCTCACGTGACGACGATCCGTCAGTTCTGCGAAGGCAGCGTCCCCGTGCCCCCGCCGGTCCCCGGCTCCAGCGCGTCGAGCGCCCGGCGCAGTCCCGTGAGCTTGCGCTCCAGGTGCGCCGCCGTGGCGACCGCCGCCGCGTCCGCGGACTCGTCGTCGAGCTGCTTGGAGAGTGCCTCCGCCTGCTCCTCGACCGCCGCGAGCCGCGCGGACAGTTCGGCGAGCAGCCCGGCGGGCTCCTTCACCGCTCCCGCGTCCGCCCGGTTCGTCCCCTCCAGCTGGAGGCGCAGCAGTGCCGCCTGCTCCCGCAGCTGACAGTTCTTCATGTACAGCTCGACGAAGACCGACACCTTGGCACGGAGCACCCAGGGGTCGAACGGCTTCGAGATGTAGTCCACCGCGCCGGCCGCATAACCCCGGAAGGTGTGATGCGGACCGTGGTTGATCGCGGTGAGGAAGATGATCGGGATGTCCCTCGTCCGCTCCCGCCGCTTGATGTGCGCGGCGGTCTCGAATCCGTCCATGCCCGGCATCTGTACGTCCAGCAGGATGACCGCGAAGTCATCGGTAAGCAGTGCTTTGAGCGCTTCCTCCCCTGACGATGCCCGCACCAGTGTCTGATCGAGCGCGGAGAGAATGGCCTCCAGCGCCAACAGATTCTCCGGCCGGTCATCGACCAGGAGGATCTTGGCCTTCTGCACCATGGCCCGTCCTCCTCGCCCCGGCAGTGCACCGGGCGCCGCCCCGGAGGACGACTCCCTTGCGTCGCCCGTCCTTGTGCCGGTCATGGTAGCCGTACCCTGCCGGTCGCCACACCCTGTCACCGCGATGTCACTGTGCACGTAGCAGAAACGCATCGGGAGACCAGAAGGTTCCCCGAATACCGTGCTCTCACACGCCGTCGGCCACAGTCAGTCAGCACGACTGCCCGCGGCCGACCGCGACATGCACCACCGTACGGTCACCCACGCGCCCGCAGGGCGCCGGGGCTCACTCCTCCCCGCGCATCCACTGTTCCATCACACCGAGCAGATGATCCGGGTCCACCGGCTTGGTCACGTAGTCGGACGCACCCGAGTCGATGGCCTTCTCCCGGTCGCCCTTCATGGCCTTCGCGGTGAGCGCGATGATCGGCAGTCCGGCGAACTGCGGCATCCTGCGGATCGCCGTCGTCGTCGCGTAGCCGTCCATCTCCGGCATCATGATGTCCATCAGCACGACCGTCACGTCGTCGTGCTGCTCCAGGACTTCGATGCCCTCGCGCCCGTTCTCCGCGTACAGCACGGCAAGCCCGTGCTGCTCCAGCACGCTCGTCAGCGCGAAGACGTTGCGGATGTCGTCGTCGACGATGAGCACCTTCTCGCCGGAGAACCCGAAGGTCCGCCGCTCCTCGGGCGCGCTCTCCTGCCCCTGCGACTGTCCCGCCCACGGATCCTGCGGCGTGCTGCCGCTGCTGGCCGCCGTCGGCTGGCCGGGCAGCGCGGGCCGCTCCTCGGCCTGCCCGATCGCCTTGCGCCGCCGCCGGAAAAGACCAGCGGAACCCGTCTGCGGTTCGTTGCGTACGACACCCAGGTGGTACGGCGGAAGAGCCGCGTCCGGCGTCCTGGAGCCTTCCTGCTGCTGCGCCCTGCGCGGCAGTTCGAGCCCGCCGGGGCTGAGCTGCGGGTAGCCCTGCGGGGGCAGCTCGCTGGGGTGCAGCGGCAGGTACAGGGTGAACGTCGAGCCGCGGCCGGGCTCGCTCGCCGCGTGGATCTCGCCGCCGAGCAGGCGGGCGATCTCCCGGCTGATGGACAGGCCCAGGCCCGTACCGCCGTACTTCCTGCTGGTCGTCCCGTCGGCCTGCTTGAAGGCCTCGAAGATGACCCGCATCTTGCTGGCGGCGATGCCAATACCGGTGTCGGTGACCGAGAAGGCGATCAGGTCCCCGTCGGAGTCCCGCAGCGAGCCCGCTTCGAGCAGCTGCTCACGGATCTCGTGCGGCACGTCGGCGTTGGCGGGCCGGATCACCAGCTCGACCGCGCCGGAGTCGGTGAACTTCACCGCGTTCGACAGCAGGTTGCGCAGCACCTGGAGGAGGCGCTGTTCGTCGGTGTGCAGGGTGGCGGGCAGCTCCGGGGAGACCCGTACCGAGAAGTCGAGGCCCTTCTCCGCGGTGAGCGGCCGGAAGGTGGCCTCCACGTAGTCGACGAGCTGGACCAGGGCGATCCGGGTCGGCGAGACGTCCATCTTGCCCGCCTCGACCTTGGACAGGTCGAGGATGTCGTTGATCAGCTGGAGCAGGTCGGACCCGGCCCCGTGAATGGTCTCGGCGAACTCGACCTGCTTCGGGGAGAGGTTCCCGTCGGCGTTGTCGGCGAGCAGCTTGGCGAGGATCAGCAGCGAGTTGAGCGGAGTGCGCAGCTCGTGCGACATGTTCGCCAGGAACTCCGACTTGTACCGCATGGAGACGGCCAACTGCTCGGCGCGCTCCTCCAGGACCTGCCGGGCCTCCTCGATCTCGGTGTTCTTCACCTCGATGTCGCGGTTCTGCCGGGCCAGCAGCTCGGCCTTCTCCTCCAGTTCGGCGTTGGACTCCTGGAGGGCCTTCTGCCGGTTCTCCAACTCCTCGGAGCGCTCGCGCAGTTGCTCGGTCAGCTCCTGCGACTGCTCCAGCAGCACCTCGGTCTTCGTATTGACGCTGATGGTGTTGACGCTGGTGGCGATCAGGTCGGCGATCTGGTTCAGGAAGTCCCGCTGGATCTGCGTGAACGGCTGGAACGACGCCAGCTCGATCACCCCGAGCACCTGCCCCTCGAAGAGCACCGGCAGCACGATCACATGCGCCGGCGGAGCCTCCCCGAGCCCCGAGGAGATCTTCAGGTACCCCTCGGGCACCTTGACCTGGATGGTCCGCTTCTCCTCGGCGGCCGTCCCGATCAGGGTCTCCCCCGGCCGGAACACCGTCGGCATCGACCCCGCCGAGTACCCGTAACTCCCGCGCATCCGCAGCTGGTACGGGCTGTCCGCGTCCGCGCCGACCTCCGCGCCCTTCGCCGCCGACGAGCCCGACGGCAGCGCCAGGAAGAACGCCCCCTGCTGCGCCGAGACGACCGGCGTCAGCTCGCTCATGATCAGCGAGGCGACGTCGTCGAGGTCCCGGCGGCCCTGCATGAGACCGGAGATGCGGGCCAGGTTGCCCTTGAGCCAGTCCTGCTCCTCGTTGGCGAGGGTGGTGTCGCGCAGGTTGGAGATCATCGTGTTGATGTTGTCCTGGAGCTCCTGGATCTCTCCGGCGGCATCCACGTCGATCTTCAGGTTGAGGTCGCCGCGGGTCACCGCGGTGGCGACCTTCGCCATGGCGCGCACCTGCCGGGTCAGGTTCCCGGCCATCTCGTTCACGGACTGGGTGAGGTCGCGCCACGTGCCGTCGACGTCCCGCACCCGGGCCTGACCGCCCAACTGCCCGTCGGTGCCCACCTCGCGGGCCACCCGGGTCACCTGCTCCGCGAACGAGGACAGCTGGTCGACCATCGTGTTGATGGTGTCCTTCAGGTCCTGGATCTCACCGCGCGCATCGATGTCGATCTTCTTGGTGAGGTCGCCCTTGGCGATGGCGGTCGTCACGGTCGCGATCTGCCGCACCTGGCCGGTGAGGTTGGACGCCATCGAGTTCACCGACTCGGTGAGGTCCTTCCACGTACCCGCGACTCCGGGAACGCGTGCCTGGCCGCCCAGTTCGCCCTGCGTGCCCACCTCGCGGGCCACGCGCGTGACCTCGTCGGCGAACGACGACAGGGTCGTCACCATGGTGTTCACCGTGTCGGCCAGCTCGGCGACCTCGCCGCGCGCCTCGACGGTGACCTTCTTCGTCAGGTCGCCGTTGGCGACGGCGGAGGACACCCGGGAGATGTTCCGCACCTGCGAGGTCAGGTTGTTGGCCATCGTATTGACGTTGTCGCTGAGGTCCTTCCAGATGCCGGTGACCCCGCGCACCCGTGCCTGACCACCCAGAATGCCCTCGGTGCCCACCTCACGGGCGACCCTCGTCACCTCGTCCGCGAAGTTGGAGAGCTGGTCCACCATCGTGTTCACGGTCGTGACGAGATCCAGGATCTCGCCCTTCGCGTCGACGGTGATCTTCTTCGACAGATCGCCCTTGGCGACGGCCGTCGTGACCTCGGCGATGTTGCGCACCTGGGAGGTCAGGTTGTTGGCCATGAAGTTCACGGACTGGGTGAGGTCCTTCCACGTGCCGCTCACCCCCTGGACCTCGGCCTGGCCGCCGAGGATGCCCTCGGTGCCCACCTCGCGGGCCACCCGGGTCACCTGCTCCGCGAAGTTCGAGAGCTGGTCGACCATGGTGTTGAGGGTGTTCTTCAGCTCCAGGATCTCGCCGCGCGCGTCCACGTCGATCTTCTGCGACAGGTCACCGCGCGCGACCGCCGTGGCGACCTGCGCGATGTTGCGCACCTGGGCGGTGAGGTTCCCGGCCATGCCGTTCACCGAGTCGGTCAGGTCGCGCCACACACCGGCGACGCCCGGCACCTGCGCCTGCCCGCCGAGCCGTCCCTCCGTACCCACCTCGCGCGCGACCCGCGTCACCTGGTCGGCGAACGCGGACAGCTGGTCGACCATCGTGTTGATGGTGTTCTTCAGCTCCAGGATCTCGCCGCGCGCATCGACGTCGATCTTCTGCGACAGGTCTCCCCGCGCCACGGCCGTCGTCACCTGGGCGATCTGCCGCACCTGCGACGTCAGGTTCCCGGCCATGAAGTTGACGGAGTCGGTGAGTTCCTTCCACGTACCGCTGACGCCGTCGACGCGCGCCTGCCCGCCGAGCCGCCCCTCCGTGCCCACGTCCCGGGCCATCCGCGTGACCTGGTCGGCGAACGACGACAGCTGGTCCACCATCGTGTTCACGGTGTTCTTCAGCTCCAGCATCTCGCCGGAGACGTCCACCGTGACCTTCTGCGACAGGTCACCGTTGGCGACCGCCGTCGTCACCTGCGCGATGTTGCGCACCTGCCCGGTGAGGTTGCGGAAGGCCGTGTTCACGGAATCCGTGAGGTCCTTCCACGTCCCCGCCGCCCCGGGCACCTGCGCCTGCCCACCCAACTGCCCCTCGACGCCGACCTCTCGGGCCACGCGCGTCACTTCGGAACCGAAGGCCTGGAGCTGCTCCACCATCGTGTTGACGGTGTTCTTCAGCTCCAGCATCTCGCCCGCGACGTCGACGGTGACCTTCTGCGTCATGTCGCCGTTGGCGACCGCCGTCGTCACCTGCGCGATGTTGCGCACCTGGTCCGTGAGGTTGCGGAAGGCGGTGTTGACCGAATCGGTCAGGTCCTTCCACGTCCCCGCCGCGCCCGGCACCTGCGCCTGCCCACCGAGCAGACCCTCGCCGCCGACCTCGCTCGCGACCCGCGTCACCTCGTCCGCGAAGGTCCGCAGCGTCTCGGTCATCTGGTTGATCGTCTCGGCGAGCTGCGCGACCTCGCCACGCGCGTTCACCGTGACCTTCCGCGACAGGTCACCACTGGCCACAGCCGTGGTGACCTCGGCGATCCCGCGCACCTGCGAGGTGAGGTTCCCCGCCATCAGGTTCACGGAGTCGGTGAGGTCCTTCCACACCCCCGCCACCCCGGGCACCTGCGCCTGCCCGCCCAGCTCACCCTCGGTACCGACCTCACGCGCGACCCGTGTGACCTCGGAGGAGAACGACGACAGCTGGTCCACCATCGTGTTCACGGTGTTCTTCAGCTGGAGCATCTCGCCGGCCACGTGCACCGTGACCTTGCGCGACAGATCGCCCTTGGCCACCGCCGTCGTCACCAGCGCGATGTCGCGCACCTGCGCCGTCAGCCGGTACGCCATCGTATTGACGGAGTCCGTCAGGTCCTTCCACGACCCGGACATCCCGCGCACCTGCGCCTGCCCGCCGAGCTTGCCCTCGGTGCCGACCTCCAGCGCGACGCGCGTCACCTCGTCGGTGAACGCCGACAGCTGGTCGACGAGGTTGTTGACCGTCCGCCCGACCTTGAGGAACTCTCCGCGCAACGGATGCCCGTTGCCGTCCTCCCGGGCCTGCGACCGCAGCTCCATCCGCTGCTCCAGGTCGCCCTCCGCGACCGCGGACAGCACCCGCCCGACCTCGGACACCGGTCGTACGAGGTCCTCCACCAGCGCGTTCGAGGCGTCGATCGCCGCCGCCCAGGACCCCTCGCAGGCCCCGGTCTCCAGCCGCTCCGCGAGCTTGCCCTCCCGGCCGACCATGCGCCGTACCCGCGCCAGCTCGCCCGTCAGATGCAGGTTCCGGTCGGCAACCTCGTTGAAAACAGCGGCGATCTCGGCCATCACCCCGTCGCCGGAGACCGTCAGCCGCTTCCTGAAGTTGCCGTCCCGCATCGACACCAAGGCCGCCAGCATGCGGTTCAGCGCCGCCGTGTCCACCTCGGTTGTCCCATTGCTCCGGGACCGTCCGCCTTGTGTGCGCGTGCTCTTGCCCCGCGCCGCCACGCCAGACTCCACCGTGTCCCTCCCGCAGGGATCGACCGTACTTCCCAGGTCTTCGCTGGGAGCTTTCCCAGTCTTCCACCTTGCCGCACCGCCATGTTCGACAGTCGATGCGTGACGCCCCCGGCGTCAAATCGTTGAAGGGTACAGTCACCGCGCCGTTTCCTCCCTTCCCGCGCACCGTCCGCGTACGTATCCGGGACGCAGTGGCACAACGCCGCGGCCGACCGTCTAGCCTGGCAAAGGCGAATCGAAGCCGCGAGAAACGGGCACAGGACTCGGGGAAGCGACGAACACCACATGGGGAGTGCTGTGATCACGGCGCGGGCGGCGGCCACTTTCGACCCGGTCGGACGGTCGGTGGCGACTGCCCGGGCGTTCGTACGCGACACCCTCCAGGGCTGGGGGCATTCCGAGCTGGTCGACGACGCGGTCGTCCTCACCAGCGAGCTCGTCACCAACGCCGTCGTCCACGCGGGCACCCAGGCCGACGTGCTGTGCCTGCGCACCGAGGACGGCATCCGCGTCGAGGTCGGCGACCGCTACCCCGAGCGCGAGGTCCCCCTCCAGGGCACCGGCTTCAACCTCGGCGGCCCCGACCGCGAGGGCGGCCGCGGCCTCCTCCTGTGCGCGGCCCTCGCCTCCAAGTGGGGCGTCGAGTACACCCCCACCCAGAAGCACGTCTGGTTCCAACTCGACCTCCCCCAGCGCCCGGTCGGCACCCGCGTCGCGGGCCCGGTCCTCCCCGACCAGCTGCTCCCCGTCGCCGACGGCCGCATCCGCGTCGCTGTCGTGCAGATAGACCGCAGCGGCTCCATCGCCTCCTGGAACGAGGACGCCCAGGACCTCTTCGGGTACGCCGCCGAGCAGGTCACCGGCAAGCCCCTCACCGACCTCACCGCCTGGCCGCAGACCCCCGGCATCGGCACGGGCATCGCCGAGGCCCTGCAGATGTCCCGCTGGGAGGGCAGCTACGGCATCCGCGGCGAGGACGGCCGCGTCGTCCCCGTGTACGCCTCGCACCTGCGCGTCCGGGACAACGAGGGCGAGCCCTCCACCATCTGCCTTCTCGTACGGGAAGTGGAACGCGCCGTCCTCCAGACCCCCCAGCGCACCCCCGCCACGGACCCCGCGGGCGGCTCCGAGAGCGGCCGGGCCACCGACCCGTTCGAGGTCTTCATCGGCTCCCCCGCCCCCGACGACCTGGACGGCCTCCTCCAGCGCACCGTCGAGCGCGCCCGCGACATGCTCGACGCGGACTCCGCCTTCCTCCTGCTGGCCACCGACGACGAAACGGAACTGGAGGTACGGGCCACCACCGGCCTGCCCTCCGCCCGCCAGCGCTTCGCCCGCGTCCCCGTCGAGGCGGGCACCGGCAGATACGGCTCGGCCCGCATGCCCGCCGTCCACGAGGACCTGGTCGCCGTGCCCGGCGCCGTCCCGCTCCTGGGCGGCACCGGCATGCGCTCCGTCGTCACCGTCCCCCTCAAGGTCGAGGGCCGCCTCACCGGCTCCCTCGGCGTCGCCGCCGAAGCCCCCGGCCGCTACACCAACGAGGAGGCCCTGCGCCTCCAGTTCGCCGCCGACCGCATCGCGCTCGCCGTCGAGTCCGCCCGTCTCGGCGAACTCGAACGCCTCCGCCGCGGCTCCCTGTCCTTCCTCGTCGAGGCCTCCGACCTCCTCGCCGGCACCCTGGACCGCGACCAGACCCTCGCCCTCATGGCGCAGATGACGGTCCCCACCCTGGCCACCTGGTGCGCCGTCTACACGATCGCCGACCAGGCCTCCGACCCGTACCTCTCCTACGTCCTGCACGAGGACGAGGAGCGCATCGACGGCCTCAAGGCCCTCCTCTCCCGCATCAGCCCGCCCGACCCGGTGCCCACTCCCGGCGCCCGCATCTGGACCGCCCCCGGCGAGGCCGCCCACCAGGCCGCCCTGCGCACCTCCATGCGCAGCCTCGGCCTCGGCTCGACCCCTCACCTGGGCTCGGGCATCGGCACCACCCTCGCGACCGCGGCAGCCGTCGGCGGCGAGACGGTCGTCCTCCCCCTGGTCGCCCGCAACCGCGTCATCGGCATGCTGACCCTCGGCAAGCCCACCGACGACCACTTCCGCCAGGAGATCCTCGAACTCGCCGAGGACCTCTCCCGCCGCGCCGCCCTCGCCCTGGACAACGCCCGCCTGTACTCGGAGCGCATGGCCATCAGCCAGTCCCTCCAGCGCAGCCTGCTCCCCCCGGAGCGCCCGAACGTCCCGGGCATGGAGGTCGAGGTCATCTACCGCGCCGCGGGCGAGGGCAACGAGGTCGGCGGCGACTTCTACGACATCTTCCCGATCCGCGACGGCGTGTACGGCTTCGCCATCGGCGACGTCTGCGGCACGGGCCCCCAGGCCGCCGCCGTCACGGGCCTCGCCCGGCACGCCCTGCGCCTCCTGGCCCGCGAGGGCTTCGGCGGCCCGGCGGTCCTGGAACGCCTCAACGCCGCCATCCTCGACGAGGGCGAACGCAGCCGCTTCCTCACCCTCCTCTACGGCGAGCTGTGGCCCCAGGAGGACGGCAGCTCCATCCTCAAACTGGTCTGCGCGGGCCACCCCCTCCCCCTGCGCCTCCGCCAGGACGGCACCGTCACCCCCGCCGCCGAACCCCAGCCCCTCCTGGGCGTCATGGAGGACCTGGAGCTCTACGAGGAGACCATCACCCTCGACCCGGGCGACGTCCTCCTCTGCGTCACGGACGGCATCACGGAACGCCGCGAGGGCACCCGCATGCTCGGCGACGACGGCCTCGCCGAAGTCCTCGCCGGTTGTACGGGCCTGACCGCTGGCGCCATCGCCGCCCGCGTCCTGCGCACTGTGGAACGCTTCGCCGCGGAGCCCGCCTCCGACGACATGGCCATCCTCGCGATGCGCGTCCCGGAACCCCTGAAGAACTGACCTGCGGCTCCCCCGCGGACTCCCCAACTCCCCGTACGACAGCGCGGAGTCCGCGGCCCCCCAGAAGTGAGACACACACATACACGAAAGGCCCCCCGCCTATGGCGGGGGGCCTTTCGTTTCCTGAGCCCCCATGCGGAATCGAACCGCAGACCTTCTCCTTACCATGGAGACGCTCTACCGACTGAGCTATAGGGGCCTCGTTGCGCTTCGCTGTTCTGCTCGGCTTCAACGAGATAGATCATACCCATAAAAAGTCAGAACTCCGAACCACCGATTCCTCTGGACCGCCCGCGTCGCCACTGCCACCATGCGCGCATGCGGACAAGCCCCGGCAAGGCCCGTTATGTTCCCGGGCTGCACCCCGTCGAAGTCGCTGCCCCTGGTCGTGGCGATGCACATGTTCCCGGGTACGGGCACCGCCGTGGCCGAGCTCAGCGGGCTCAACAAGAAGGCCGACGCGAAGAACTTCCTGGTCGCCTACCCCGACGGTTTCAGCGGCGGCTGCAACGCCCTGACCTGCTGTGGGGCGGAGGACGACATCGGCTTCCTCAAGACGATGGTGGGCCGCCTCACCACGACGTGGAAGGCCGACCCGAGCCGCGTCTACGCGACGGGCATCTCCAACGGCGGCGACATGTCTTTCAAGGTGGGCGTCGAGCTCCACGACCTGTTCGCCGCGGTGGCCTCCGTCAGCGGCGCCTTCGCCGGCCCCGCCCCGGCGACTCCCTCCTACGCCCCCAAGTCCCCTGTCTCGATGGTGACGTTCATCTACCGCCTCCCGGACATGGGCCATTCCTGGCCCGGCGCGTCCTCCGGTGCAATGGCCGACCCAGAGGCGGGCCTCAACGCCACGGACCTCATGTGGGACTTCTTCTCCGTCCACCCCAAAAAGCGCGCATGATCCTGTAAACGCAGAAAAGCCCCGCACCAATGGTGCGGGGCTTCCCCGTTATCAAAATTTGTTCGGCGGCGTCCTACTCTCCCACAGGGTCCCCCCTGCAGTACCATCGGCGCTGAAAGGCTTAGCTTCCGGGTTCGGAATGTAACCGGGCGTTTCCCTAACGCTATGACCACCGAAACACTATGAAATTTGAACGCTGGTGTTTTCACAGCTGTTCGTTATTTCAGAACTAACACAGTGGACGCGAGCAACTGAGGACAAGCCCTCGGCCTATTAGTACCAGTCAGCTCCACCCGTTACCGGGCTTCCACATCTGG